>JAEXRP010000048.1:0-7835 GCA_023440705.1 Bacteroidota bacterium | reverse complement strand
ACTGCATGCGGCGTATAATATTCCGCATACTTTCCACCAGAATCGGAGTTGTAATCTTTAATTAAGTATTCGAAAATCGTAGAGAAAAAATCATATTTTTCTGAGAACATTTTCTCGAAACTGACATCTACAATTTTGCTCAATAAAGCTCTGGCAAAAGCATCTCTTTGCGAAGCATCTCGGATATACTGACTAAGATCATCAAACATTTTTTCTTTTCCGCCATCGGCTCTGCAAATTTTGGATGAGCAAAGATTTCACTTTTAGAAATATCACCTTTCAAAATCTTGATTTGATCAATGATATCCTTCATCTGCATGCTATACTTGGTAGCAATAGCTTCACGAATTAATCGTAAGGTATAACCATCTGCAATAGAAGAATTATAGTAGTATTTGTGAATATAATCGCCAAAAATTAATTTGGAGTCATATTGCTTTGCAACTTCTTTTAGCAAAGGTGTTCCTGTAAGGGCAATCTTCACCGAATCTTGGTCGGACTTCAATAAATTGACCAAGTAACTGCCTTTCGGGTTGTAGCTTCTATGCGCTTCATCAATGAAAAATACACGCTGAATATTGAGATCATAATCGATCTTTTCAATAACGGTACTATCTTCTGAGAATTTTTGAATATTAACGACGGTAATTTCTAATTCACCTGAATTATTCTGTAGAGCACCGACTTTTTTCATGTCCGCGACAAATTCGGCACGGGAATTCACCATCTTAACGAGAAGTCCTCGTTTTGAGAATTCATTATTCGCTTGAATAGCAAGATCCAACCGATCGACAATGAAATAGAATTTTGGAATCGTATTTTTCTTTTGGTAATAATCCGTCAGGAATTTAACATTATAATAGGCCAAAGCTGTTTTTCCTGAACCTTGTGTATGCCAAATAATTCCTTTTTTGATATCCTCATCCAATTTTCTTGCAATCGCTTTTGTCGCAAAAATCTGAGGATAACGCATGATGTGCTTTTGGATTTCCTTAGTACCATCAGCCTTTTCTTCATCCAAATAGGCAATTGTGTATTGTAGGATAAATGCTAATCTCTCCTTAGAAAGCAATGAAGTTAGGATTCTATTGGTCGGCTTATTATAATCCTTATTGGTAATAAACTCGTCAGTATGCTTAATGGCAACAATATTATTATCCTTAAGAATTAAGTTCTCTAAGTCCTGATTTTCGGGTTGTAATAATCGTGTAAGATCTAAATTTTCTTCTTCTCTAAAATAATTAAAATGAACATCTTCTTTGGAAGGTGTACCATAATAAGCTCCCATAATAGGCTCTACAACGCCATCTTCATACTCCATATTATTGGAGAAGATCATAAGCTGCGTGATATTAGTGAAAACATTGAAAGCCTTTAAACTAAAACGCTTATTAATACGCTTTCTTTCAGCTAAAACACCATCTTTATTATTCGGTTTTTTAACCTCGATAAAGACTAAAGGCATTCCATTAATGAGAATCGTAATATCTGGACGAAATTCTTCGTCACCATTCTTACACGTTAACTCTGTTGTTACATGAAAGCTATTGTTATAGAAATTATCAAAGTCAATAAGTTTAATTCCTGAAGTGTTTACTAAGCTCTTGTAAAATTCACGACCTAGGTCGTTATACTTAAGTTTTAAGCTTACTTCATCTAAAACTTTTTGAGCTTCTTGTTCAGAAAGATTCCCATTAATCTTACTTATGCTTTTTAAGAATAAATCAGAGAAAATATTGTTTTCTTCAATTCTATCTTGTTGACTTCTCGGAATATATTGATAGCCAAGCCTACACAAATGTAAAATCGCGGGTATCTTGACTCTTGAATCTTCGTTAAATGCCATTAATTCTCTCAGTTTTTAAGAGGTTAAAGATAACAAAACACTAACAAAGGATAAAAGATAAAACTGTAATTATTATACTTAACCAAAGTTCCCAATAATAAAATTTCATTAAGTTGGTTTTTCTAGTCGAAAACTCTATTTTTGTTTTCGAGAAATAAAATCAACGCAAAGCGTAAGTTATCGTTTGGGTTTCTGAAAACCGCTAATTTTCAAAGGCTTCCCAAAATGATACTTACGCCCGTGTCATTATTATATGGCGTGGGCTGTAAGTTCATATCTGGAAGTCGGGTTCTTAGCGGTACCTCAGAAACAGAGTGATTACTGCAGTTTCACGCTTTTCTTTTAAATATCGAAGAATTAGGAACTGGTCTTCATTAAAACAATAATGATGAAAAAGCCTAATCCAAATAAACCACCTGAAGCATTTCTAGTTTTTCAGAAATTTATTAACCTGTTTCTATTTGATTCAATTAATGATCCAGATTTTAGAAAATCTAACTTCATTTCCTATGGACCATCTTTACTAAAGTATCTTAAAAAGACTAAAGGAGAAAAGGATATTGTGAAAACTGTTCGTGGGGATAAACTAATGCGAAAAATAACCGAAAAGTATATCCAATCACTTACTATTGACGAAAAGGCAACATTCTTCTATTGCTACATTTTTGAATACTACAAACCCGAAATTTTTCTACTGGAGTCATTCTTTCCAAATCTTTATAACAACGAGAACGAAGTAATAATGGAGAATTTAGCAATGGATAAAATTCATCCCTTTGCTCAAGATTTCATCAATCAACACTTTGTTTATTTGTTTAATCATATAAAGCGAGATTCTATCCAATTTTCTCTAAAGCAATACGAAGAGCTTTGCTCCCAATATTTGAAAGCAAATAACTACAAAAGCTTATTCGAAGATTACATTAAAAAACCATTCACAAGAGAATATTATGAAAACAACTGACACAAAAAATGGTAGAAATAAAGATGATAGCATTCAAACTAATGCTATTACTTGGTTGGAACTAGACTTATGTATGCAAACTGGATCTATATGGATTGATCAAGACAAAGAATTGAATGTTGATAATTCAGTTTATCTGAATGATGTCTTATCAGCAAACATCCTAAAACCTGATCCAACCTTCTACAACGAAAAAGCACTTCCAAATGATCCACAAATAATTGACTAACTTTAAAAAAAAATAGTGATGAAAAAGACATTAATTATCAGCAGTATTTTACTTTCTGCATCCTTATTTGCCCAAAGAAAGATTTCAGTACCAAAAGTGGATGACAAAGCCATTTTTGATAGAGTAGTTTCTAAATCTGGTGGCAAATCAATAGAGAATATTTCTCAGATTAATAAAGATTCAGCATCAACAGATTCAATCAAGAAAGCTTCTTTAATCAAAGATAAACCCGTTGTCAGAAAGAAAAAGAGAAGTAGTGTTCCAATAAGAAAATAACTATTCTCAGCATTAATTTACTATTAGAAATAATTTCTAATTTTCTAAAATAAATAGAAAAGAAATCTATTATCTAGATTTCTTTTTCTTTTTTCGTGTGAGTTCATCATCTTGTCTTGGATCTACATAATTAGGTTTTAAAACCACCTCTGCAACCGCTTCAATGAGAAAGTAGCAAAATGTTGTGGGTTTCATTCCTCTCGCTTCAGCTTTCTTTACAATTGCTGAAAATTCAGATTCAGTAAAAATGAGATTTAACTGTTTCGTTCTTTTAATCTTTTTGACTGGTCTGCCTCCTTTATTTTTTGAATTTGTTTGAAAATTATTTGTCATCATTTTTATGTTTATAAAATTTACTTTACGACGGAACGGAGAAAAGCAAGGTTGTAAGTGCTAGATGAAACGTAAGTTAAATCTAGATTCTTGCCCTCCTTGAGCTTCGTAAAAAAATATAGGATCAGTTGTCAGAAAGTAAAATTATTACTTATTGAACTGTACAACTTTTGTTTAAATCTACTAGGTATAAAAATCCCTATGTTCATAAAATTAACTAGGTATATTTTTCCCTATGTTCGAAATATCTACTGGGTATAAAAATCCTCATGTTCAGAAAACCAACTAGGTATATTTTTCCCTAAGTTGACATATTATTTTTATGAAATTATGATTAAATAAACTGGGCAACCATTAAACTTCAACTTTGATATTAGTACCAGTTAATTCTGGAAAAAACCGCGCAACCTGAAAATTGAACTCCACCTTTTTTTCTTTCTGTCAACTTTACAAACACATAAAGTCTAATATGTTTATATAAAAAGTTTAATATTAGTTTATATAATAGTTTAAAAACGCACCAAAACCCTTTAACAATAAAACTTTCAGCTAATTTTGTGGGAGTCCAATATTGAACTTTTGGGAGTCCAATATTGGACTTATGGGAGTGTGAAAACGATAATATGCTAAATTTGTGAGAGCGCTAAATTGGACTTTTAACAGTTTTAATCGAAAATTGCATCAAAAAGTATATTTAGAATTAGCTAAAACATCGAAATGGGAGTCCGAAATCGCTAATCAGTAAATTTGGATCTATATTTTAACACAATTTTAACCTATGGGAGTCCAATATTGAACTTTTGGGAGTGCGAAAACGATAATTTCTAATTAAAAAATTCTTAAAAATCCATTTGGATAAATTTTTCCAGCTCTAGTTTCCAGATAACTTTTTTCAATTTCTTTCTGAATCTCCACAAGCAAAGCTTTTCCATAATAGTTGGAAACCTTGATACCATTTTTACGACAATTAGTTTTAAAATTATCAAAAGCATCCTCAAAAACATTTCTAAAGTCATTACTCAATTTATACTGATCAATAAAATTTGAAAAAGCAGAACCATTTAGCTTATAATGGTCTTTTAGATAATAGATTCTTTTACTGACAGCTTTAGGTTTATGTAATACTGAAATATCAAGTTCATTGGATTTTTTAAGGAAAGTAATTTTATTATACTTGTGGCTAAAACTAAATGTATACTTATTAAATGTGCTAATTCTTTTTTGTACACTTTTTAAAAACTTATTTGAAAACTCTCTCGCAGTTTTATAATTCAAAGCAAATTTCTTATTTAGAGTGTCTAACTTAAGAGGGCATGGAGTATCTTTTGGTAGTTTATTTAACCATAAAGTAAACAGAATTAACTTACTGGATCTTATCCCTAATTCATTAAGTTTTTCAAAATCAATACTATTATAAGGTTCTATATCTAAAATTTTATCTAACCAGTATGCACTTAATATAAATGAAGAATACCCAAAAGAATCAATATAGGTAGGCATAGTAATTAGTCCACCATACGATTTAATATCATTTCCATTATCATTTTTCGTAGTATACCACTCTTTTCTATGATCATTCAAAAATTCTAAAGCATTTTTGATGTAGTTTATATTTTCAGAAATTACACTATTCCTAATTTGAACTTCAGCATAATGGTTATTTCCAGATAAATACTTAGATTTAAAATTTCTCATCTTAACTTCATCATGTTGGAAATATTGATCTCTACTTACACTAGCAATTAAATAAAAAATTATCCTCAAGGCGTTTATTGGAAATTCCGTGTACGAGTCTGAGTCAAAATAGCTGTCATAAAATTTATTAGAAATTTTAATCTCATTAATTTGCAAATCATGCCACTCATATCTATCTACGATAGTTCTACGTCGCTTCGAATCCATTTTATCTATTTTTAAGTGAAAATTCGATAGCTTCGTCCTTTATCTCGTTAATAGATTTGGAACTGTTAGATAGTAACCACTCATCTATTTTTTTTCGTTCAAAAAATAGAGTTTTCCCATTTGGTTTACTAAATGGTAGTAAATTTTCGTGTACTAATTTATAAATGTAGGACTTCTTAAATCCAGTGTAATCGGAAAGTTCTTCGACATTAAGAATTTCCTTAAGACCAAATATGTATTTTTCAATGCGGTCTAACTTGTGTAAAATGATTTGATTTTCCATTTGCTTTATTCTATTTTTTGTTTTCGTTGAATTTTATTTGATTAACGATAGCAAATGTATAGTAAAGGCAAAGTGAATATCAATACTCTAATACTCTTAAAGACAGGCTTACAAGGTTATTAGACTATTAATTTTGAGTACTTTTTAATATTAAAACCTGAATATGCTGAATAAATATTCAAATAGACAATATCTTCCAGTTTATTACCTTCAAGTTTCATAAAATTATTGCAGATTATTTCCAAAAATTGACGCCGTTGATTTCTTATGAAATTCATCTCATTATCTAATAATATATTATGAATCAATAAAAATAAATCACGATATGTGACATTTTTTTTTCCTGAAGTTCCTTTCCAAATAATTTTATTTTCAGATTTCCCACTTTTAAGAAAAATCAAAAAATCATTATGTGAACTTTCATCTATATCTTTCTTAAACTCTTTGAACAATATATTAATCTCATGTTCAGAAAGGTTACGAAAACTTACATTGTTGACAGTTACCATATCAGATATTAATGGTAGAATCTTATTTTCAAAATCGAAGGTCCAAATTTTATATCTAAATAAAAAAATCCCTGCAACAACATAAAAGGACAATAAAAAGTGGTATATCATTAAAAGTTTATTACTTTCGATATAGCCACTATTTTTAATTAATAAATAAAAGATTATAAAATAAATTAAATAAAACAATATTCTAGGTCTCTGAATATTAACATTCCACCAATCTCTGTTTTTATTAAAAGAGTAATATAAAATCCATGCGCCATTAATTTTAATAAATGGCCATAAAATATAGGATATTCCTATCCATACAAAAATGTTGAAAAATGGAGCCTTAAATGCTAATGGAAGTATATGTATTACAGCTGTAACAATTATGGATAAAATTAAAGTGTATAAAAAAATGTTAATTGTGTTTAGATTTTTCATATCATTTGTGTTTTAATGTTTGCGTTTGTGTTTTCTATAATTTACAATTGAATTTTTAATTCTGGGATAAGTTCCGCAGCTTCTTTCATTTTGCTATCGATAATTTTCGCATAAATAGCAGTTGTTCGTATCTCTCTGTGTCCCAGTCTTTTAGAAACAGTATAAATATCGGCTCCATTTTCTAAAAGCAAAACAGCATTAGTGTGTCTTGCTGAATGGAAAGTAATATGCTTTAGTACACCGGCACGGTTACACCAACGTACAATTTCTGTGTTGTAAGTCATTCCATATTTTAAACCACGAAATACACGATCTTGAGGATCTTGCCTTTCTCCTAAAAGTTCTCTAGCTTGTTTTGAAATATAGAGATATTCAACTCCATCTGTTTTTTCTTGCCTAAAATTTACTCGTGAAATATCTCCCTCATCCCTGACTTCCGACCAAGTTAAAGCGTTTAGATCACTCCATCTGATTCCAACTAGGCAGGAGAAGATAAAAGCTCTTTTCAAAACAGGATATTTGCATTCAGTATTGACTAAAGCTTGTAATTCATTGTAAGTAAGATACTCCCTTTGGCTTTCTGCTTGATCAAAGGATTTGGTTTTTGTCGCAAAATTTATGGTGGTATAACCTTCATCAAAGGCTCTGCGAAGGGAAGCTTTGAATTTATTGAAATATGAATATTTAGAATTTTGAGAGAGTGGTAAATTACTCTTAGTCAAGGCTTCATTCTCAAAATAGGTACGTACTTTTTTGATAAGGTTTTCATCAACATCATCAAAAGTTAGATTCTTAGAGAGAATTCTTTTCAGGTGCTGTAAAGTTGAGAACCAGTTACCATAATTAGTGGAAGAATCTTGTTTTTGCTTTTCTTCGGTTAATTCTTCAAAAAAAGCAAGAAATGTACGCTTAGACTTTACCGTATTCTTCAATTCGTATTTTCCTTGCAAATATTCTGTTTTTCGAATGGCTAAAACATTTTCAGCAAATTCTAAAATTTCTTTATTCTTTTGTTTCTCAATTTTATCTTTAGGATTATCCACTAAATACATCTTTAGATATTA
>JAEXRP010000014.1:0-13513 GCA_023440705.1 Bacteroidota bacterium | reverse complement strand
TAACTGGCGGCCCGTGTTGTATGTTGGTACTTCTCCGGCGAGTTCTACACGACTCTAACCAACAATATATTACCGATCTTTGGCCAAATTTGGAAGTATTTTTTCACGGTGGAATTAGTTTTAAACCTTATCGTGATCAATACAACCAAATTACAGGAAAGCCTATTCGTTACTACGAAATATATAATGCTTCGGAAGGATTTTTTGGTATTCAAGATAGATCTGACAGCGACGAAATGTTATTAATGTTGGATTACGGCATTTTCTACGAATTTATTCCGATGGATACTTTTGGGACGAGTCAGCAAAAAGCCATTCCTCTTTCGGAAGTTGAACTTCATAAAAACTACGCCATGGTCATTACAACCAACGGCGGACTTTGGCGTTACATGATTGGCGACACGGTGAAATTCACTTCATTAAGTCCTTTCAGAATTAAAATCGCTGGTCGTACCAAACATTACATCAACGCTTTTGGTGAAGAATTGATGATTGACAATGTCGAATATGCGATTGCGAAAGCTTGTCGCGAGACCAATGCTTTTGTATCGGATTTTACTGGTGCACCAGTTTTTATGACGGGCAATGAAAGCGGTGCACACGAATGGATTTTCGAATTCACTTCTCAACCAGAATCTTTGGATAGCTTCATTAATATTTTTGATGAAACTTTAAAAACTTTAAACTCCGATTACGAAGCAAAACGTTACAATAACATTACATTAAAACGTCCTGTTGTCCACATTGCAAAACCGAAACTTTTCTACCAATGGATGTCAAATCGTGGTAAATTAGGAGGACAAAATAAAGTCCCAAGATTGAGTAACGACCGCGAATATATTGATCCGCTTTTAGTTTTAAATCAAGAAATGTAACTACAGAAACTGCGCCACAGTATAAATTAGAAGCCCAACCAAACCGCCAACAATTGTCCCATTAATACGGATAAATTGCAGGTCTTTTCCGACTTCTAGTTCCAGTTTTCGACTAAGTTCTTTTCCTTCCCAATTTCCAACGGTATTACTAATTAAGTTGCCCGCTTCTTTAGTGTTTTTCAAAATGTATTTGTAAGCAGTTAATCGAATCCAGCTATCAATTTTATTTTGAAGTACTTCATCATTTTGAAGATTATTAGATAGCTCACTAAGATTTTTTTTGATATAAATTTTTAAACTTGACGTCTCAGAAGTTAATTCTGTTCGCAAAGAATCTTTTATAGACAACCAAATATCAGACGCATATTCATTGAGTTTTTCACCATTCAAAAATTCATTTTTAATAACATCAAATTCATTTTCCCATTTCGCTTCCGTTTTTATTTCGTCCGCAAAAACCAAAAGTTTCGATGTAATTTCTTTTCGTAAAGGATGTTGTAGATCATTTTCAATTTCTTCAAAATAATGACTTAAACCTGAAACAATCTTCTCCGAAATTTTTCGGTCAACAGATTTAGGAACGAAAAAATAACTTTCTTTTTCAACACGTTCTTCCACCATTTGCTGGTTTTGAAGAATATAAGTTTTAATCTGACCACTTAGATTTGTAATCAAAGTTTCATGATCATTTTTTTGGATAAGATATTCCAAACCATTACCAAGAAGTTTATTAACCTTAATGGAAGTCGTCATGTCTTTTACCTTGTTCGAAATAAAATTGACAACCTCTTTATCATCCAATTTTAATAAAATGTCAAGCAAAATATTGGCAGCTTCATTCACAAACAAATCCTGATTTTTCTCTTTACCAATCCATTCTCCAGCAAATCCTGAGACTTTTAATTTTAGAATATACGGTCGAATATTTTCTGGTGCTAAAAAATTATCAACAACAAAATTTCCAAGATTATCGCCAATTTTTGCTTTACTATTCTCGATCAAATTGGTGTGTGGAATCTTGAGTCCCATCGGATGATGAAACAAAGCCGTCACCGCAAACCAATCCGCCAAAGCCCCAACCATCGCCGCTTCCGAGAAAGCACGAATGTAACCAACCCAATGTGATGGCGTCGATTTTTGGATTATGGTCATGATGATAAATGTGATAGCCATCAACAAGAACAATCCTGTCGCTAGCATTTTATAATTTCGCAGCTGTATTTTTTTCTCAGAATCTGTCATAGTTTTGATGCATCAAATAGCTTTCCAAACAAATGTAAGTTTTCTATTTGACTATTTTTAAAATTATGATTTAAAACCAATTTAAACTTCATTAATAATATTTGCCGTAACTTTGAAGCATTCTAAATAAAGAACATGTTAGACATTCAAAATATAAGAAATCAATTCCCAATTTTAGACCAAGAAATCAACGGAAAACCTCTTGTTTACTTGGATAACGGTGCGTCTTCTCAAAAGCCAATCTCGGTTTTACAGACTTGGGAAAAATACTATACAACAATTAATGCCAACGTACATCGCGGCATCCATACCTTGAGCCAACTTGCTACAACCGAAATGGAATTGGCAAGACAAAAGGTTCAGAAATTCATTAATGCAAAGCACGATTACGAAGTTATTTTCACAAAAGGTACAACCGAAGGCATCAATTTGATTGCTTATGCGATTACGAATTTGATTAAAAAAGATGACGAAATCATTATTTCGTATTTAGAACATCACTCGAATATTGTTCCATGGCAAATGCTTTGTGAAAGAACTGGTGCGAAACTTCGCGTTATTCCGATGGACGAAAATGGCATTTTACAAATCGATGTTTTGGATTCTTGGTTAAATGAAAAAACGAAAATTGTTTCTTTAAATCAAATTTCGAATGCTCTCGGTGTTATTAATCCTGTTGAAGAAATTATTGCAAAAACTAGAAAACTGTCAAATGCGTTTGTATTAATTGATGCAGCACAATCTTCACCACATTTACGATTAGACGTTCAGAAGATGGATTGCGATTTCCTTGTTTTTTCTGGACACAAAATGTACGCACCAATGGGAACCGGAATTTTGTACGGAAAAGAATCTTCATTAAATAAGCTTCAACCTTTCCACGGCGGTGGTGAGATGATTGCAACTTGTAGTTTTGAAAAGACAACCTACGCTGATTTACCTTTCCGTTTTGAAGCCGGAACACCCAACGTTGGTGGCAATATCGCACTTGGTGCAGCCATTGACTTTATGGAATCTGTTGGTCTCGAAAACATCCAGCAACACGAGCATTCTTTACTGGAATATGCACAAAGACATTTGTTAGAAATCGAAGGCTTAAGAATTTATGCTGAAAAAGCCAATCGTGCTGGCGCCATTTCTTTTAACTTAGAAGGTGTTGGGATTTCGTCGGATGTAGGGATGATTCTCGACAAACAAGGAATTGCCGTAAGAACTGGTCATCATTGTGCACAACCGATTATGGCGTATTTTGATATCGCAGGAACGGTAAGAGCAAGCTTCGCAGTTTACAATACGTTTGAAGAAATCGACCGTTTGGTCGAAGGCGTTAAAAAAGCGCAACGAATGTTGGCTTAACATCTAAAAAATATAATCTGAAAATCCTCCCAACTTGTGGAGGATTTTTGCTTTCTATGACAAAAAATGTTGTGGCATAGGAATTGTGAAAATATACCACTCAATATATAATCAACTTATTATCCGCAATTTATAGAAAGACAATAAGTTATCACCTTAAAGAAATGACAATTTGTCATCATCATACATTATGACAGAATTTGAAGATATCAACTTTGACGCTATTTTGGAAGACGGATTCGGATTAGTTGCTGAAGAAATTAATATTTCGGAACCGACTGAAAAAGAATTAGACCAAGAGATGTACGCCATTTTGCCAGTGCGCAATATGGTGATGTTCCCAAAAGTTGTAACACCAATTACCGCAGGACGCGAAAAGTCAAAAAAACTATTGGAAGATGCCATGCAATCTAACCAACTGATTGGGATTTTGACTCAGAAAAATCCTAACGAGGATAATCCTGCTGATAAAGATCTTTATACAGTTGGAACTTTAGCGAAAGTTATGAAAATCATAAAACTCCCTGAAGGCAATATCACTGCGATAACACGCGGAATCAAACGTTTTAAAATCAAAAATTTTGAAGGAAGAGATCCTTACTTAACCGCGAAATTAACACTTATAAAAGACACTAATTCTCGCAACAAGGAAGAATTTGAAGCTTTGATAGAAAACATCAAAGACTTGGCGATGAAGATTATCGAAATCGATCCTAACATCCCAACTGCCGCAAATTTCGCTATTAAAAACATTAATGAAGCGGAGGATTTGCTCAACTTTATTGCAGCTAATGGCAACTTTACATTTGAGAAAAAGCAACGACTTTTAGAAGAAAAATCTTTAGCAAAACGTGCAGAACTTCTTTACGAAATGATGCATGAAGATTTCCGTCTTTTAGAATTAAAAAATCTTATTCATCAAAAGACAAGCAAAGATCTTGATAAGCAACAACGCGAATATTTCCTTAACCAACAGATAAGAACTATTCAAGAAGAATTGGGCGGCGGTCCAGATTCTGATGTTGACGAGTTCAAAAACAAAGCTGCAAAAATAAAATGGCCAGCGGATGTTGAGACGCATTTCCAAAAAGAATTGCAACGTCTACAACGCCAACACCCGAATTCACCAGATTACAACGTACAACGTAATTATTTGGATTTCTTCACGGACTTACCTTGGGAAAAATATTCTAAAGACGTTTTCGATTTAAAGAAAGCCGAAAAGATTTTGGACAAAGAACATTTCGGTTTAGAAGATATCAAAAAAAGAATTTTGGAGCACATCGCAGTTCTAAAACTAAAAAGCGATATGAAGTCGCCAATCCTTTGTCTTTCTGGCCCTCCGGGCGTTGGTAAAACCTCGCTGGGAAAGTCGATTGCTGATGCTTTGGGAAGAAAATACGTTCGCGTTTCTCTAGGTGGTCTTCACGACGAATCCGAAATCCGTGGTCACAGAAAAACTTACATCGGTGCGATGGCAGGTCGAATTCTTCAATCTATTAAAAAATCAGGAACTTCGAATCCTGTGATTATTTTGGACGAAATCGACAAACTAGGTAAAGGTATGCACGGCGATCCAAGTTCGGCGATGTTAGAAGTTTTGGATCCGGAACAAAACAACAGTTTCTATGATAATTTCTTAGAAATGGGTTACGATTTATCGAAAGTGATGTTCATTGCGACAGCCAACAACCTTAGCGAAATCCAACGTCCACTTTTGGATCGTATGGAATTGATTAGTATTGCTGGTTATACATTGGAAGAAAAAATCGAAATCGTAAAACGTCACCTTATCAAAAAACAACTTTCAGAAACTGGTTTGGACGCAAAAGCTTTCAAACTAGGAAACCCTGAAATCAAACATATCATTGATGCACACACTTCAGAAAGTGGCGTCCGTACTTTAGAAAAGCGTATTGCGTCCATCGCACGTTGGGTAGCTTTACAAATCGCGATGGAAAATGACTACGATCCAAAAATTTCTGTTGAGAAAATCGATGAGATATTGGGCGTTCCTCGTCCTAGCACGTTATCCGAAGTCAGCAAAGTTCCTGGCGTTGTGACAGGTTTGGCTTGGACTAGCGTCGGTGGTGACATCTTGTTTATCGAGAGTATTTTATCAAAAGGTAAGGGTACTTTGACGATGACGGGTAACCTCGGCAACGTGATGAAAGAATCCGCTACGATTGCGCTAGAATACATCAAAGCACATTATGAAGAACTAGGCATTAGCGCCGAAGATTTAGAAAACAAAAACATCCACGTCCACGTGCCAGAAGGCGCTACGCCAAAAGACGGACCCTCGGCTGGTATCGCAATGTTGACGTCGATGGTGTCTAGTTACAAAAACAAATCTGTGAAACCTCATTTGGCGATGACTGGCGAGATCACACTTCGTGGAAAAGTTCTGCCAGTGGGCGGTATCAAAGAAAAACTTTTGGCGGCAACGCGTGCTGGCATCAAGGAAGTTATCCTTTGCGAAGCCAACCGAAAAGACGTCGAAGAAATCAACAAAGACTATCTAAAACACCTGAAAGTCAACTACGTAAGCAAAATGAGCGAAGTCGTTGATTTAGCAATTGTTTAAATTTTTCATATCTATATCAAAAAAGGATTCTAAGCAGTTAGAGTCCTTTTTTATTTCTTTTATTTGGGCGCCTTTTCCGCCTCTGCCTCCCACTCTTTTGCTCGGCATAGCCTCTCGCAAAAGGAGTTCCGGCTCCGTCGGGGCGCACATTCTTATCAATATTTCCCACCAAAAAGACAAATTGTCACTTTGTCGGGACTGGTATTTTTTTTGAGTTTTAAAATTTAAGAAAGTTGAACCTTTATAGATTTCAACCAAAAATATTTAATTGAAATTAAAACAAGATTCCCTTCAATTAGAATCAAATAAACAATAATATTTAATTTAAAAATCAAAAAAATATGTCTACAGGAAAGATTAATGTATCAGTGGAAAACATCTTCCCACTTATTAAAAAATTTCTTTACAGCGACCACGAAATATTCCTTAGAGAATTAATCTCTAACGCGACGGATGCAACAACAAAACTAAAACACCTTATCAACATCGGCGAAGCCAAAGTAGAATATGGCAGCCCAATGATTGAGGTCAAAATCGACAAAGACGCAAAAACAATCAGCATCAAAGACCAAGGTCTTGGGATGACAGCCGACGAAGTTGAAAAATACATCAACCAAGTGGCATTTTCTGGCGCTGAAGAGTTTTTAGAAAAATATAAAGATTCAGCAAAAGATGCTGGCATTATCGGGCATTTCGGACTTGGGTTCTACTCTGCTTTTATGGTAGCGGAAAAAGTAGAAATCTTCACAAAGTCATATAAAGACGAACCTGCAGTACATTGGATTTGTGACGGAAGTCCAGAATTCACTTTGGAAGAAACGGACAAATTGGATCGCGGAACCGAAATACTACTTCACATTGCAGAAGATTCTACCGAGTTTTTGGACGATTTCAAAATCAGAGAATTACTTCTTAAGTACAACCGTTTCAACCAAATTCCAATTAAATTCGGAACAAAAACAGAAACACTTCCTTTGCCAGAAGGCGCTGCCGAAGATGCAAAACCCGAAACAATCGAAGTGGATGACATCATCAACAATCCAAATCCAGCTTGGACAAAAAATCCTTCTGATTTAACTGATGAAGATTACAAAAAATTCTACAGCGAGTTGTATCCAATGCAGTTCGAAGATCCTTTGTTCCATATTCATCTTAACGTTGATTATCCATTTAATTTGACAGGGATTTTATTTTTCCCAAAACTATCAAACAGCTTAAACATCGAAAAAGATAAAATTCAACTTTATCAAAATCAAGTTTTTGTAACGGACGAAGTTAAAGGCATTGTTCCTGACTTTTTGATGTTGCTACGTGGTGTTATCGACTCACCAGATATTCCGCTAAATGTTTCTAGATCGTACTTACAAGCAGATGGTGCGGTTAAGAAAATTTCGTCTTACATCACGAAAAAAGTGGCGGACAAAATGGTAGAACTTATCCGCAACAACCGTGAAGACTACGAACAAAAATGGAACGACATCAAAGTGGTTATCGAATACGGAATGGTGACGGAGGACAAGTTCTACGAGAAGTCAGACAAATTCATGCTTTATCCAACAACCGATGGCAAATATCTTCTTTGGGACGAATTAATCGAAAACATTAAAGACAAACAAACCGACAAAAACGGAAAAACGGTTATCCTTTATGCTTCCAACACCGACTTGCAAGACAGCTACATCCAAACTGCGAAAGCTAAAGGCTACGAAGTTCTGTTAATGGATTCGCCTTTGGTACCGCATTTAATTCAGAAATTGGAAAGCACAAAAGACAAAGTTACTTTTGCAAGAGTTGACGCCGATAACATCAATAAATTGATTGAGAAAGACGAGCCAATTATTGCAAAACTTAACGACGGCGAAAAAGAAAACCTTAAAAAATCTATCGAAGAAGCAATTAACTCGCAGACTTACACGGTTCAGTTAGAAGATTTGGATAGCAACGATGCGCCATTTAGCATAACGCAACCAGAATTTATGCGTCGTATGAAAGACATGCAGCAGATGGGTGCGCCATCGATGTTTGGCAACTTCCCAGAGATGTACAATTTGGTGGTTAATGCAAACAGCGACTTGGCTTCTGACATTCTTAAAACGGACAATTCGGAAACTAAAAATGCAAAAATCCAACAAGCTTTGGACCTTGCAAAACTATCTCAAAATCTACTGAAAGGAAAGGATTTGACAGACTTCATCAAACGTAGTTTTGAGCAATTAAAATAATTTTTCAAATCGAATACCAACAAGAGTGCAGCAAATAATTGTTGCACTTTTTTATTTAATTAAATCAAATTGCCACAAAATTTCTTACTTTTAAACAAGGACTAACAATTTAGAACATGAATTTAAAAAAGTCACTTTTTATTCTCATAATCTGCATTTTAGTATTTTCCCTTGGCGAATATTTAACAAAACTCTATGGATTAGATCCACCCTACGCTTATCTTTATGTTGGTATGGCTCTAAAACTTTTAGCCTTAATTTCCGTTCTAGTATTTTGCATCATTTTCATTGTGAAAAAACTTAAAAATCCAAAAAACTGAATTACAAATACGCACAAATGATTTCTCATAATATTCTTTTAAAACGTTTAGTCTTCGCTTTGATATTATTTCAAAGCACATTTTTGCTGGCACAAAACAACGAAAAGCTATATTACTTTTCAACTGCGGACAGTACTAAAGTAGGCGCCAAAACAGAATCAGGAAAAATAATTGTACCCGCAAAATTTTCCAACTATGGAAATTATGATTTCAAAGAACCAATCGAGGAAGCCATAATAGAATTTATCGGAACCGAAAAAACTAAAGACTATTCATCAAAATTACCTTTGATGCCTGCTGGCGAAGTCTACGATCGACACGGAAAATTCCTTTATTATCCACAATGGTTTGACAACGGAATCGACTATTTCGAAGAAGGTCTTCGTCGTTATGTCGATGGCAACAAAGTTGGTTTTGCAGACAAAGACGGAAATCTAACAATTCCCGCGCAATGGGATTTTGCAGAACCTTTTCAGTATGGCTATGCGAAAGTCAATGTTGGTGGTTGGAAAAAACAATATGAAAAAGGTGGCGAACATTGGTCTATTGTCCCATCTTCCAAAAAATCAGAAAGTTATCTCATCAACAAAAAAGGTGAAAAAGTAGAAACTTACAAAACAAAAAAACATCCAAAAGACTACGAAGTTGGTGGTGTGTATTATCCTTATCCTTATACGTACACCAGCACAGAACAAAAAGTTTTGAATAGTCTTAAAAATCTCGATATCATCAACGATATACGTTTAGCACCATGCGATAATTGCGTCAAAAAAGACCAACTCCTCGATTTCGAAATCACCGAAAAACCAAGAGATTTTTTTCCTTATTATGTGATTCAAGGCTATGTTAATCAAAGCAAAGAAAGCGATGCTGTATTCATCATTTCTACTGATATATCAAAAATTTATCATTACAGTTGGGATGGAGAAATAATACCATTGCGAGAATGGATCATCTCAGAATTAGAAGAATTTAAAACTTATTTCGAAACGCATCCCAACAAACCCAATTACTTCGATGTGGACAAAAGTCTCCAATATTGGAAGAATCTTCCAGAGGAAAAATAATTTCAATAAAATTTGCGTTTTAAAAAATTATTCTATATTTGCATCACAAAATCAAGTTTAACCAACAAAAAAAACGAAGCAAAAATGTTCAGATTCAATCAACATTCAACAGTAGGATTGCCTTTTGCAAAGGCGAGGCTTCGTGGTTTGGTACATTCTTAGAAGAACAGTACAATGAAATATCAAAACCCGAAGTCGTAAGATTTCGGGTTTTTCTTTGCGCAAAATTCAAACTTAAGTTTTTCCCGAAATCATTTTTATTAGGAGCTTATTGGCTACGTCGAATAGCAGATAATATTTTTTATTAGAAGCTATTTCCCGCTTTCCGCTGTATCTTTTTTTACCAACGCTTTTTTCAAGCTCACGCAAAAAAAGGATGCCGCTTCAATCGGGGCTATGACAAAATGCCGTCAAATAAAAAGGCGGTTGTCAGTTCGAGTAGCGAAGCGTATCGAGAACTATAAAACATCTTCTCGATACGGTTTTTTCAAAACCTACGCAAAGGGGCGACGTTTAAAGTGTAGGAAACAAAGCTTCAAACCTGTTCGGTTTCGAAAACCTAACAGATTTAAAACATGATCAACTAAAAATTTAGTTGGAGTAAACATTCGCGATGTAAAACCAGTTTCAAGATAAGAATCTTGGCTCTTGGTTCTTGCATCTTGAATCTAAAATCAAAACAATGGGAAATTTAAAACTAAAAGGAAAAGATATATTAAAACTCGGCTATCCTAACAACCAAAGCGTCAACATCGCTCTGGAAGTCATGAAAAGGAATTTTGCCACCAAAAATATACATCACGTAAAATCCATCTTGAAAGATATTTTACAAAACCCGCAAAACTTCGAGAAAGATTTGCAGTTCGGACAAATTGCGGAAGCTTTATTGCTTTCCACAAAAACCGAAAAACGAATGCTCAACGCACAAAGAGCCAATTTTCAAATCTTTGGAAACAACATTTCCGAGGAAGCGAAAAACCAATTGTACACGGCATTAAAACTTCCAATTTCGGTTGGTGGTGCTTTAATGCCCGATGCACACAGCGGTTACGGTTTGCCAATCGGTGGCGTTTTGGCGGTAGAAAATGCGGTAATTCCGTACGGCGTGGGGATGGATATTGGTTGCAGAATGAGCTTAAGCATTTTGGATACTCCGATTTCATATCTCGATGGTGCCAAAGACAAGTTTGAAAAAGCTTTGGCAGAACACACCAAATTCGGAATGTATGAAACACACAAGTCGCATATCGACCACGAGATTTTCGAGCGCGATACGTTTGATTTGATTCCGATTTTGAAAAGATTAAAAGGAAAAGCCATCAAACAAATGGGAAGTTCGGGCGGTGGAAATCACTTTGTAGAATTTGGTGAAGTGGAAATCGTGGAGGAAGATTCACAAATCGGACTTCCAAAAGGAAAATATTTGGGAATTCTTTCTCACAGCGGTTCTCGAGGTTTGGGTGCTGAGATTGCGCAATATTACTCGAGAGTCGCGACAGAGCAATGCCCGTTACCAAAGGAAGCTCAGAATTTTGCTTGGCTGGATTTGAGTACGCACATGGGATTGGAATATTGGACAGCCATGAATCTAGCTGGAGATTACGCTTCGGCTTGTCATGATGATATTCATCGTCGATTGGTGAAAGCTGTTGGCGGTCGTGTAAAAGCCAAAATCGAAAATCATCACAACTTCGCCTGGAAAGAAATCCATAACGGAAAAGAAATAATCGTCCATCGAAAAGGCGCAACACCAGCCAGCGAAAACGAGTTGGGAATGATTCCGGGTTCGATGACGGCAAAAGGTTATATCGTTCGAGGAAAAGGAAATCCCGAATCGCTAAGTTCGGCGTCGCACGGTGCAGGAAGAGCTTTTTCGAGAGGTGAATGTCGACAGCTTTTCACGCAAAGCGATATTAAAAAAGAGTTGAAGCTAAAAAAAGTGACTCTGATGGGCGGAAATGCCGAGGAAGCACCAATGGCGTACAAGGACATCAACGAAGTGATGAACGCTCAAAGCGATTTGGTGGATATCTTGGGAACTTTTCAACCGAGGATTGTGAGAATGGATAAATAAGTTGGTTGTCAGTTTTTGGTTGATCGTTGATGGTGTTTCGCATTTCGTCAGTTCGACTAGCGAAGCGTATCGATAACTATTTTTAAAAGGACTTCTCGATACGGTTTTTTCAAAACCTACTCGAAGGGACGAAGCAGGAAAGTTTGAACAAACATCTTTATCCGTAATTAATTATCAAGGAACGTCAGTTCGAGTAGGGTTTTCGGAATGAAATGGAGAAAATGTGTATCGAGAACTATTTTTCAAATGGACTTCTCAATACGGTTTTTTCAAAACCTACTCGAAGGGACGAAGCAGGAAAGTTTGAACAAACATCTTTATCCGTCAGTAATTATCAAAGAACGTCAGTTCGAGTAGGGTTTTCGGAATAAAATGAAGAAAATACGTATTGAGAACTATTTAACTAAAACTTCTCGATACAAAATCTTTCAGATTTTTACTCGAAGGGACGAAGCTAGAGAGTTTGAACAAACATCTTTATCCGTCAGTAATTACCAAGGAACGTCAGTTCGAGTAGGATTTTCGGAATGAAATGAAGAAAATACATATCGAGAACTATTTTTCAAGTGGACTTCTCGATACGGTTTTTTCAAAACCTACTCGAAGGGACGTTAACGAAATTGACTTTTGAAAGTCAGAACTTTATAAGAAGGGAGGGATTTTTAGCCCCGATTGAAGCAATTGTTTGAGCTCTTTGCAAATGCGATGGATTTGGGAAGGCTTGCAAAAGCGAGTGCGGAAAGCGGGATTAAGCTCCTAAAAAACAAACTTAATAATGTAAAAAAATGAACTTAACTAAAAACAAATATTATTTTGAAGCTTTGGATTGTTATCCGTACAATTTGGCGGATTGCTTGGAAGCTTTGAACTACGCGTTGTCCTACGATTCGGAAGATTCGGATGCGCTTTGCTTGATGGGACGAATTTATAGCGAGCAGTTGAAAAATTATGAGCAGGCAAAAACCTATTTTCAGGAAGCGCTTGCGTGTGATGTCGGGAATGTAACGATTCCGAAATATTATGTTTCTTGACTTTTAAACAATGAGGATTATGAGGAAGCTTTGAAATTGTTGGATTTCAGTTTTAAAACAAAAGGCATCGATAAGTCGAATATTTTGTACTGGAAATCGGTATATTTTGAAAAGCTGGAGCGTTACGATGAAGCTTTAAAAACAATTAAGGAAGCGAAAAAATTTTCGTACAATAAAGATATGATCGAGTTTTTGGAAAATCGAGAAAAATTTGTGAAGTCAAAAATGCCGAAAAAGAAAACTTCCAAAAAGAAAAAAAAGAGAACCAATTAATTGGTTCTCTTTTCGTTTTAAGATTTTCTTTGCTCTTTAATATCTTCTATTTTTTGTGTGAAATAGTCAGTTTTTTCGGGGTGTTTTGCGATTAGCGTTTCGAATGCTTTTATCGCTTTAGAATAAAGTTTTTGCTCTATATAGAGATTCGCTAAAGTCTCGGTCATCAAGTGAGAAATATCTTCTTTCTTTTCTTTAATAACAAAACTAGCTTCATCTTTTAGTTGTGTAATTTTGGGTTGATTTTCGATAAACTCATCAATCGCCTTTTGTTTTTTGACTTCTTTATCTTTTTCGATTTCCGCAGTACGATCGATCTTTAGCCAGTTTTGCCAAGTATTGATAAATTGTCGGACATTGCTTTTTTCAGATTTAATGTCCTCTTGAGCGGCAACAACTGGCATTTCAACCTCCTTTTGTTGAGCTTCCTCGACAACTTCTTCTACAACATCTTCATTCGCTTTTT
>JAEXRP010000103.1:0-15839 GCA_023440705.1 Bacteroidota bacterium | reverse complement strand
TGGACCACGATTTCCCCAAACGCCTAAGAAAATAGTGTGTCCAAGGTCGTTGGCTAATTGGCGCATGTGAGGTTTGCACAATTCGGTAAGATCGAATTGATCAAGATAAGCGAGTCCTAATTTAAGACAAGATGTTCCCAAACTATAAAAGCCAGTTTCGGGGTTTTGTTGCACCATTTCCTCTTCCTGAAAACTTACAAGATACGAGTGGATTTTACTTGGCGACAAACCAATTTGCTCCGAAATTTCTTTTAATGGTAATGGATATTGAGATTGCATTAATGCTTTTAGGATAGAGAATCCTACATTAATAGACTGTATACCGCGTTTCTTTTTACCTTCCTCCATGTGTGTTTCTAAATTCCTACAAAAGTAAGAAATTCGTTTTCATTTAATTGATGATTAAAATAAGGCTCTACATTTTGAGTAAAGCCTTATTTTATTTTAATATTTCCCTGAAAGTAAAGTTCCTGCATTAGGCACCTTCGCTTCAAGTCCGAGCTCTTTTAACATTCTATAAGTGGTACAGATTGCTGCTGTCACAACCGGTATTCCGGCTTCGTCTTCCACAAATTGAACTGCTGGTAAAGATGGCATTTGTACACATGCTGAAAGTACAATCGCTTCAACACCTTCTAAATTTAATTTTTTGTAAATTGTTTTTAGATTTTCTGGATCCAAAGCAGCAACTTCCAAATTGTCCGAAACTTCCAATGCAATCCAATCTTTAACCGTAAAACCTTGATCTTCGATATACTCGACTACCATTTGCGTAAGTGGTTTCATATATGGCGCAACAACCGCAATGTTTTTAACACCCAAAGTTTGCAAACCTTCTATTAAAGCGCCAGCACTTGTTACAATTGGCGTTGGATAATCGTTTTCAACTGTCTTCTTGTAAAGACGTTCTTGCGAAACACAATGATAGCCTTTCCCCATCGACATAATAGCAACAAGACAAGCATAACCCATCACATCAACATGAGCATCCGATAATTCTAATGCACATTGGTCAGAATTGCCATCCATCTTCGCTAGTTCTTCTTTAGTAACATGCTTCATACGCATTCTAGCAGAATGAAATGTAAAGCGTTCTGGAAAAATACTTTCGCGTCCACGGAACATTGCGGGGATTTCGGTTTCCATAGTTACATTGGAGCTTGGTACAATCTGTCCAATGCGGTAATTCAATTTTTTAGACATAATTAATTAAGCTTTAACAATGTAATTTTTAAGAGTTCCAAGTTTATCAATTGTGATTTCTACAACATCGCCAGGCCACATAAATTCTTGAGGCTCGCGACCTGCGCCAACGCCTGCTGGAGTTCCTGTAGCAATAATGTCTCCAGCTTCCAAGCTGATTACTTCGCTGATATCTTCAATAATATCATTAACATTAAAAAGCATGAATTTTGTGTTGCCGTTTTGCTTTTCAACACCGTTAACTTTGGTGATAATTTGTAAATTATGTGGATCTGTTAATTCGTCTGCTGTTATAACATAAGGACCCATCGGTGCAAAAGTATCTTGCCCTTTAGAAACGATCCATTGTCCCGAACGACGGCAATCTCTTGCGCTGATGTCGTTAATAATGGTATATCCAAATACATAATCCAAAGCATTTTCTTTAGAAACGTAGGTTGCTTTTTTTCCCATGATAACGGCAAGTTCGCCTTCCCAATCCATTTGTTTGGTAACTTGGTCATTATGTTTTATAGAATCGCCAGGTCCAATTACCGTTGTTGGAGGTTTTGAGAAAATAACGCATTTCTGCGGAAGTTCTTTCGAAGTGTCCAATGTTCTTGCTGACTCAGCAACGTGTTCGGTATAATTAAGTCCAATTCCAAAAATATTTTTACGAGGAGCTGGGATTGGTGCAGTAATAATCGCTGATGATAAGGGAATACTCGTTGCAACAAGGCTTCTCGCATCGATATTTTTTAAAGTTTCGGAAACAGCTTCTACAGCGGCTTGCCCCAAATCGATAAATTCTAACATTGAAGATGGTAAATCTAATTCGTGCTCGATGCCCCAAGACTCCATATCGATAATGACGTCGTCAACGATGATTCCTAATCTTATTTCTGATTCTATACTACTTCTAAAACTTGCTAACTTCATAATTTACTATTTTATTTTAATTGCTGGTGTCCTTCTGGATGTGCTTTTTCTTGATAAAAACCTAATTTTTCCACAGTTGGGAAATCGTTAAATGAGAATAAATACAATTCTTCAGTTTCGGAGGTATTTGCGAATTCGTGGTACAACCAAGATGGCACGCAGAATGTATCTTTTTCTTTAAAATCGTATTTAACACCATCGATAATCACGTAACCTTCGCCTTGTGCCACTTGGAAAACTGAAGATCCTGTGTGTTTGTGCGCTTTGGTTTTTTGTCCAGGTTTTAACATTTGCATTGTTGCGCCCATCGTTAACATCGGATGACCTCCTGTTAATGGGTTTGCATAACGCATAATGTAGCCGTCGTAAGGTGTTCCGTCGCTCACTTTTGCTAAATTCTGAATCGCATTTTTTGTATTCTCCCAAGAATATTTAAACAACGGCGAATAAGGCTTATTCCACTCTCTATCGATCGGAATAACGCCAGCGCCAGAATAACTCATGGGTGAATAATTCTCAGCAACGACTAAATCTTGACCGCCTTTTTCTTCTTCTAAAACCGCATAATCATTAGCTTCGAAAGCATTAATCATTGGGATGTCAAGACCATCTAGCCAAATACAAGTTTGACCATCTTTTTCAACGCCGTGCTCGTGCCAAGCGCTGTTTGGCGTGATTACAAAATCACGTACGCCAAGTTCTATTTTGTTACCATCGACAATTGTGTAGCCTTTTGCGCCTTCCATAATAAAGCGAAGCGCTGAAGCTGCATGTCGATGTGCTGGCGTGAACTCGCCTGGTTGTGTAATTTGGATTCCTGCGTATAGTAAACCTACCGCAGCTTTTTCTTTAATTCTGTTTTTATTTTGAAGGTAGACAACACGTCTTCCTGCCTCGCCTGGCGTTACCAAACGAGCGGCTTCCAAAACGAATGGTCTTAGCTTTTCGTAGCTCCAAAACATCGGTGCCGAAATTGTGTGCGGCTCCCAAGGTTCGATATCGTTGGCAACGGTCCAAAGTGCGCCCGTGTCCATGTCTTTTAGCTCGTCGTAATATTTTTCGAGTTCTTCGGAGCCTTTTACTTTCGCTCTTCCGTAGATGTCGTCGCTGTAATTAGTTTCCATAAGTTTGATTTTTAATATTGTCTTGTTCTTCGGTTATTTCGTAAAAATGGGCAGGCGTCTGCGGCGTTGTATTCACCTTAAAATCAAAGATATCAAATCTATTGTAGTGCCCCAAGATGTCGTGCATCTGTTTTGGTTGGATGCAAGCGGATAGATCGATTTCGGCATAAGCAATGCCTTCTTTATCGATTAAAGGTTCGCCAATAACCTGACCGTTAGGATCGATAAAGCCTGAAAATGCTGAATTTTCTCTTTTAAATAAATTTCTGCATTCTGGATTTTCTTCCTCAAAAAGTTTGATGATATCTTCATTAATCGTGCTGCAAGAAATAATCGTATATAGTTTTCCTTCGAACGAATGCGCAGCTGCACGGATTTTAATCGCTTCCGCCATATTGTAATCCACTGGCGCAACGGGAAGGCTGATGTAATTTGCGATATGAATTAATTCCCCTTGAGAAATTAATGCAAAACGTGCCAAAGTATTGGTGTTTTCGCCACAAGCTAAGGTTCCCAGAGGACCAACAGACGTGTCGTAAACCTTTAATGATGAGCCATCGCCACCTGTCCAAGTTAATTTTTCCGCCCAAGTCGGAACCAGTTTTCTGTGTCTCCCCAAAAGTTGACCTTCATTAGAAATAATCAAATTGGTATTGTAGATGGTTCCGGTTTTACGCTTGTCTTTTTCGTTGATGCCAATAACAACATTGATGTTATGAAGTCTCGCAGCGTCAAAAAGTTTTTGCAAACGCGGGTCATCAACAGAAATTGAATTTTCATATAGTTTTTTGAACCATTTGCTGCCTTGTACAGGATTCATAATCCAGTTCCAATAAGGATAGGCGCAGATGAAAACTTCGGGAAATGCTACTAGTTCGGCGCCATTGCTTGCTGCTTCTGCAATTAGTTTGCAAGCTTTGTCAATAGTCGCTTCGATGTCAAAATATACTGCGCTGGTCTGGACCGTTGCAGCCTTAAATTTTCCTAACATGATTTGGTGGTGATTTTTACTTTGATTCAAAAATATAAAATTGATTTCAATAATGATGAATAAAAATATAAAAAAGTGAAAATAAATTTTGTTTTAAATATTATTTACTTGTAAATCAGCCAATTGATAAAATTTGATAAAAAAAATATTGAATTGTTGAATTTATTTTACCAATGTTGAATTTTTTTTATACTTTAGCAAAACACAAACATTACAAAATATTAATTTGAAAATTCATTATTATGATTCAATTAAAAGATAAAGTGTTTATAGTAACTGGTGGCGTTGCTTCCATCGGTTTTGAAATCGCAAAAAAAATGGTTGACCTTGGTGCTAAAGTCGTGATTGCTGATATTGCTGACGATCTAGGAAAGAAAGCGCAAGACAGCCTTGGCGAGAACTCACTTTTTGTTCATACTGATATTACTAAAGATGAAGATTGCGAAAACCTCATCAAAACAACTATTGATAAATTCGGGAAGTTAGATGTGTTGGTAAACAATGCTGCTTCTTATGGCGACGAAGGTGCAAAAACAACGCGCGAAACTTGGTTGCATACGCTTAACGTAAATGCTGTTGCAGCTGCAATTTTAGGAGAAATGGCGCGTCCATATCTTAAAGCGTCTAAAGGTTGTATTGTGAATACAGGTTCTATTTCAGGTGTTTTCCCACACATCGAACGTTGGGCTTATCCAGTGTCAAAAGCGACTTTGCTTCATCTTAACAAAACCCAAGCAGTGGAATATGCGCCAGACGGAATCCGTGTTAATATGGTGCGTCTCGGACATGTTTGGTCAGCGCCTTTCGAAGGTTTAACTCAAAATGATCGTGCTCATGCTGACAAAGTAACAGAAGGTTATAATCTTCTTGGTCGTGTGGCAAATGGCGAAGAAGTGGCTAATGCTGTTGCCTTTGTAGCTTCGGATGATGCAAGTTATATGACTGGATCAGAGATTGTTGTGGACGGTGGTTATAGTGCTATGGGACCAGAGCAGCACTATCCTTTGATGTCAAAATTAATGAAAAACCAATAAGCAAAATATTATATATGTCAAGAAAAGTTTCTATTGTAGGTGCAGGTCAATCCGGACTACAATTAGGTTTGGGATTGGTAAAAAAAGGTTACGACGTAACAATCTACAGTAACCGCACGCCAGAGCAAATCAAATATGGTAAAGTAATGTCAAGCCAATGTATGTTTGATATGGCTTTGGAAAACGAAAGAGAATTAGGCATTAATTACTGGGAAGATACTTGTCCACCAGTTGAAGGTCTTGGTGTAACGGTTCCGAATCCTGAAAAGCCAGGTGAAAAGCTGTTTACATTTGCTGGTAAGTTAGAAAAAAATGCTTACGCGGTGGATCAACGTATCAAGATGCCTTTCTGGATGGAAAAATTTGAAGAATTGGGTGGTAAAATCATCATAAAAGACGTAGATGAAAACGACCTTGAAGATATTACAGCACAAAGTGATTTGACAATTCTTGCAGCTGGAAAAGGAAGTATTGTACAGATGTTCGAAAGAGATGCTGACAAAAGCATGTACGACAAACCAATGCGTGCTCTGGCTTTGACTTATGTTAAAGGAATGACGCCTAATAAGCCTTTCTCTAAAGTTGCGTTTAACTTAATTCCAGGTGTTGGTGAGTATTTCGTTTTCCCAAGTGAAACGATTAACGGACCTTGCGAAATTATGGTATTGGAAGGTATTGTTGGTGGTCCAATGGATTGCTGGCAAGACATTAAAACACCAGAAGAGCATTTAGCAAAGAGTTTAGAAATTTTAAAAACATATTTACCTTGGGAATATGAGCGTTGCCAAAATGTAGAATTGACAGACGATAACGGAATTTTGTCTGGGCGTTTTGCGCCAACCGTTAGAAAACCTGTTGCGACTTTGCCGTCTGGTAGAAAGGTTTTCGGTATTGCGGATGTCGTAGTTGTTAACGATCCTATCACAGGACAAGGCTCTAACAATGCTTCCAAGTGTACAAAAATTTATTATGATTCAATTTTAGAAAGAGGTGATCAGCCTTTTGATGAAGCTTGGATGAATGATACTTTCAATGAATATTGGGAAAATGTAAAAGATGTTGCGCTTTGGACAAATACATTGCTTGGTCCACCGCCGCCACATATTCTTAAATTCTTGGGTGCTGCTGCTGGTTCGCAAAAGTTGGCAGATTTGTTTGCTAACAATTTTAACGATCCAAGACAATTCTTCCCTTGGTGGTTAGATCCTGCAAAAACAGATGAATTAATCGCTGAAAACGTATAAAACAACTATTATGGAAATTAAAGAGTTTGACAGCAGAGCTTTCCGTAATGCCTGTGGAACCTTTACGACGGGTGTTACGGTTATCACAAGTAAAAATGAAGACGGAACAGTACACGGCATGACCGCTAATGGATTTATTTCTGTGTCTTTGGATCCTCCTTTGATCGCAGTTTCTATCGGGAATAATCAAAAAATGTTCGAGACGATTAAAAACTCTGGGATCTATGGTGTTAGCATCTTGAAAGATGACCATCATGACCATTGCAATCATTTTGCTGGAAAGCATAATCCAGAACTAAATGTCGACTTTATAGAATATGACGGCGTTCCGGTGCTTAAAAATGCTTTGGCACATTTCGTTACTAAAGTTCATTCTTCGCATTTAGCGGGAGATCATACACTTTATATTGGTGAAGTGCTAGACTTTTCGGCAGAAGAAGATGGTAATCCGATTCTTTTTCATAGAGGTCAATTTAGAGAATTAAAATAAATTAATTCTAAACCAAATTTCAATTTATTATAAATGAGTTCACATCCTTTTACAGAAAAAAATAAATTCATACTCGGTACTTTCTCCACTAACTGTAGTGGAGGAATGACCGTTTCTAAACTTGAAGATCGTTGGAAGGCCAATTGGGAAAACAATGAAAAATTGGCGCATTTGTTAGATGAAGCAGGTATAGATTTTATGTTGCCAATCGCACGTTGGGTTGGCTATGGCGGCGAAACAGATTTCCATGGTGAGGTTTTAGAAACTGTTACTTGGGCGTCAGCTTTATTAGCGAAAACTAAAAATATCCAAATTTTTGCAACCGTTCATACGGTGGCGAATCATCCTCTTGTTATAGCAAAGCAAATTGCGACAATGGCACAAATGAGCGGTGACAGAATTGGATTAAACATCGTTGCTGGTTGGAACAAGCCAGAATATGATGCCTTAGGATTAGACCTACCAAACGATCACGAGACGCGTTACGCTTACGCACAAGAATGGATTGATTTTGTAAAAAAATTGTGGACAACGAAAGAAAGATTCGATTGGAACGGAACTTATTTTAAAACTAAAGGAAGCTACGGAATTCCTACTTTGGATAATATTCCACCAATTCTTAATGCAGCTGGTTCACCACAAGGACGTTCGTTTGCAATTAATAATGTGAACTATCTTTTTACGCCGGCTATCGATCTAGAACGTTCTAAAACAGAAATTGCTGATCTTAAAAAACAAGCAGAATCTGAAGGAAAAAACATTGGCGTGCTAACTTTTTCACACGTTATCTGCCGACCAACCGAAGAAGAAGCTTTAGCTGAAAAGAAAAGAGTTCTCGATAATATTGATGAAGCTGCGGTAGATAATTTGGTTAATTTACAATTTGCGCATGCACACAGCTTTCCGCATGACTTGTTAGCTCAGATTAGAGAAAGTATGGCGCTTGGTCATGGTGGTTTCCAATTGATTGGGACGCCACAACAGGTTGCAGATAAAATTTGTGCATTGCACGATGCAGGTTTTGGAGGGACGACTTTATCATTTTTTGATTATGTAAAAGAGTTCCCATATTTTAGAGATAATGTTTTGCCTATCTTAGCTGAAAGAGGCATTAGATAGTAATTTCTAGCTATCTAGATTTAAAATTATTTTTCATGAAAATAACTGTAATTGGAGGAGGTCCAGGCGGAATGTACTTTTCGATTTTAACAAAGAAAAGAATTCCAAATGCACAAATTGATATATACGAACAAAATAAAGCCGATGACGCTTTCGGATTTGGTGTGGTATTTTCGGACGAAACGCTTAGTGAGTTTTTGTCTTACGATCCACGTTCTTATGAATTGATCCGAAACAGTTTCGCTTATTGGGATAACTTGGATGTTGCCCGCGATGGCGAAGTTGTAAGAATTGAAGGCAATGGTTTCTGTGGTTGTTCTCGCAAAACTTTGTTAGAGCTTTTGCAGCAACGTTGTCGCGAAGAAGGCGTTAATCTACATTTCGAAGCTAAAGTTGATGATGTGTCGCAATTCGAGGATAGTGATTTGGTATTATTTGCGGACGGCATTGGTTCGCAGATGCGTGGTCAATTCGAAAAAGAATTTGGCACCGAAACCGAAATGCGCAAAAATCGTTTTATCTGGTGCGGTTCGACAAGACCTTTGGATTCCTTTACTTACTTTTTCAGAAATACACCTTATGGTGCTTTTTGTGCGCACTCTTATCAATATGAAGAAGGCAAAAGTACTTTTATTTTCGAGTGCTCTCAGGAGACTTATGATAAAGCAGGTTTTGATGAAAGAGACGAAGCTGGTTCTTTAGCAAAATTAGAAGAACTTTTCAAAGAAGAATTACAAGGTCACAAGCTGATTGGTAATCGTTCTTGGTGGCGAACTTTCCCAAGAATTTACAATGCCAACTGGTATTTTAATAACAAAGCTTTAATTGGTGATGCCAAAACCTCGGCGCACTTTTCTATCGGTTCCGGAACCAAATTGGCGATGGATTGCGCGATAGGATTGTCCGATGCAGTTGTTGCGAACCAAGACAATATGGAAAAAGCTTTGGCAGATTATACCGAACGTCGTCGCACGCCAGTTGATATGATTCAGCATGCTGCCGACGTTTCGTTACAATGGTTTGAAGATATTGACCGTCATATGAAGTTGGATTTTGACACATTCAGTTTTGCGGTAATGTCTCGAAGCAAAAAAATTACCATCGAAAACCAAGCGCGTCGTGACAAAAAATATGCACAACGCATTATTCAGAATTTTAATAAAAGAAATCATTCTGCAGATCTTAATACGCCACCAGCATTTACAACCTATCAATTAGGGAATTTAAAACTAAATAACCGAATTGCGATGAGTGCGATGGGACAATACAAATCGGTTGACGGTATTGCTGGCGATTGGGATTTTGTCCATTTGACCTCTCGTGCTGTTGGCGGTGTAGGCTTGATAACAACTGGACTTACTGCGATTTCTCCAACAGGTAGAATTACGCCAGGTTGTTACGGTTTATACAATGATGATCAAGTAAATGCTTGGAAACGAATTACAGATTTTATTCATCAAAATACAGATTCCAAAATTGCTGTACAATTAGGACATTCTGGTAGAAAAGGTTCTTGTCAATCGACTAATCTTGGCAAGCAACTTACAGAAAGCGCTTGGCCATTGATTTCTGCGGACGCAATTGCTTTCAGACCAGAGTTCCCAACGCCAAAAGCAATGGATACTGAGGATTTGAAAGTCGTAAAGCAACAATTCATAGATGCTACAAAACGTGCGATAGAAGCAGGTTTTGATGCGGTTGAATTGCAGATGCACAACGGGTTTTTGTTAGCAAGTTTCCTTTCGCCTTTAACCAACAAAAGACAAGATGAGTTTGGCGGAAGTATCGAAAACCGTGCAAAATATCCTTTAGAAATTGTAAAAGCAATGAAGGAAGTCCTTGGCGACAAGCCTTTAATTGTTAAATTAAATGTAACCGACTGGCATCCAGAAGGCATTACAAAAGATGAGGTCGAATATGTTGCGAAACAATTGAAAAACCTTGACGTTGACATGATTAACGTAAGTACGGGAAATACCGTGATTGACCAAAAGCCATTTATGGGAAGAATGTGGCAAACGCCATTTTCGGAATGGATCAGAAATACCATCGAAATCCCAACAATGACTTCTGGACGTATTGAAACCATTGACCAAGTCAACACTCTGTTACTTAATGCTAGAGCAGATCTTGTGGCTTTAGGAAGACCTTTGTTGACAGATCCTTATTTTGTACAAACGGCAAAAGCTTACGAGCAGTATAAAGCCGACGATCCAATGTCAATCGGTATTCCACAACCTTATTTGGGTGGCGCCGCTGTACAGTATATGAAGGCTAAAAAGGATCGCGAAGAATTCGAGCAAATGAAAAAAGAATTAAAACCCGTAAGTCACCAACTTAAAAAATAAAATCACACCAATGAACAATTTATTAGATATTTTAAAAACTAAAAAGGTCGTAGATCTTACGCATACGCTTAACGAAAGCTTTCCTGGATTGGTACTTCCTCCAGAAATGGGACAAGTAGCGACTTTTAAGAAAGAACAAATTTGTCGTTACGACGAGAAAGGACCAGGCTGGTATTGGAATAACTTTACAGTTGGCGAGCATTTCGGAACACACTTCGATGCGCCTTCGCATTGGGTTACGGGTAAAGATCAACTAAATAATACGGTAGACCAGATTCCAGTTGAAAATATGATAGCAGGAGCTTGTGTTATCGATGCAAGTGCTGAAGTTGCAAAAAATCCTGATTTTGTTTTGACGTCAGAGTATATCCAAGAATGGGAAAAACAACACGGTGATTTGGAGAAAGGTTCTTGGGTGCTATTCCGTACAGATTGGAGCAAAAGAACTTTGGATGCAGCGTTCACCAATACTGACGAAAATGGACTAAACCACACACCTGGACCAAACAAAGAAGCAGTAGAATATATGATTTCTAAAGATGTTTTAGGTTTCGGCGTTGAGACGGTTAATACCGATGCAGGAATGTCTTTCACATGGGAATTCCAATTACCTTGTCATACGTTAATGCATGGCGCGGGTAAATATGGTTTGCAGTGTTTGAAAAATTTAGATCAATTGCCTCCAAAAGGCGCTGTCATTGTTGCTGCACCATTAAAAATCGAAGATGGCTCTGGAAGCCCTTTACGAGTTTTAGCAATTGTGTAAACTTAACAACATAATTAATGATTTTCTAAATTATTAATTAAATGACTTTGGAAACACGGGCGTTAAGAAAATTAGATTTTAATTCGTTAAGAAATTCCTATTGTTTGAGCAAGCGTCGGACTTTAGATGGTGCGAGTTCTAGGAATTTTAGAATTAAAATCTAATTTTTAGCTGAGTTTCCGAGTCTTGAATTTTTGGTTCTTTTGTTTCAAGACAAAAGAACAATAATCAATTTAGGACCGAATTAATAGAATTGAATTCTATTTTAATGAGATTCTAAATCTAATTTTAATCTTAAATATTGGAGTTATGGCTGAACGTTCGTTCAAACACGAAGTTGAAAAATTACGATTAGGAGAAGGCGAAATTTTCCATGGCGAAGGGATTTTAGCCGTGACCAAAGCTTTGCTACAATGTGGCGTTGGCTATGTTGGCGGTTACCAAGGTTCGCCGATTTCGCACTTGATGGATGTATTTGCGGATGCAGATCCATTGTTAAAAGAGCTTGGCGTTTATTTTGAAAATTCAGCGTCAGAAGCTGGAGCAGCGGCAATGTTGTCGGCATCGGTAATGTATCCCGTTCGTGGTGCAGTTACTTGGAAGTCAACAGTTGGCACCAATGTTGCTTCGGATGCGCTTTCCAATCTGGCATCTTCTGGCGTTACGGGCGGAACGGTTGTTATCATCGGCGAAGATTATGGTGAAGGTTCGAGTATTATGCAAGAACGTACACATGCTTTCGCGATGAAATCTCAAATGTGGCTGATTGATCCGCGACCGAATTTACCGAGTATTGTTCATTTTACTGAAAAGGCTTTTCAGCTTTCAGAAGCGAGTAACACGCCAGTTTTCTTGGAACTGAGAGTTAGATCTTGCCATTTGTATGGACAATTTGTAGCTAAAGAAAATCAAAAACCAAAATATACTTTAGGCGAAGCGCTTAACAATCCTGTGCGTGATGTTAATAGAATTGTACTTCCGCCAGCTTCATTTCTTCAAGAAGAAGATAAAATAAAACGTCGACTTCCGGCAGCTATTCAGTTTATCAAAGACAATAAGATGAACGAATTTTTGTCTGGCGAGCGCGACGATATCGGAATCATTGTTCAAGGAGCGCTATTTAACAATTTGAATAGAGCGCTTGTTCAATTTGATTTGTCAGATCATTTGGGTAATGTCAAAATTCCAGTTTACGTGATGAATGTTACTTATCCTGTGATTGACGATGAGGTTTTAGAATTTTGTAAAGGCAAAAAAGCTGTACTTCTTGTTGAGGAGGGTCAGCCTAATTATATCGAGCAAAGTATAGGTTTAACATTATTCCATAAAGAAGCTAAAACTAAACTTCACGGTAAAGATCTATTGCCGATGGGTGGCGATTATACCATTGGAAGATTAGAAACGGCTCTTGGCGAATTTTTTAATCTTTATCAAAAAGAAATCGAAATCACCGAAAAAGAAGGTGCTATTAATATCTTGCCAGAAGATGCCAAAACTTTGTCGGAAGCGGTTCCTGCAAGACCAGCAGGTTTTTGTACTGGCTGTCCAGAACGCCCAATTTTCGCCGCTTTAAAGTTGGTACAACAGAATATGGGCGATTATCACGTTTCGGCGGATATTGGCTGTCATCTATTTTCCATTTTGCCGCCGTTTAATATTGGTGCAACGACGATGGGTTACGGTTTAGGAGGAGCTTCGGCTTCGGCTTTCAACATGGATTTTGTTCGAAAAGACAATGGTCAAAAACGTGTGATTTCCATTATGGGAGATGGTGGTTTTTGGCACAATGGTTTAACAACTGGAATTACCAACGCTGTTTTTAACAATAATGATGGTTTAACGATTATTATTGATAACAATTATGCTGCGGCGACGGGTGGTCAAGATGTGCCATCGTCAAGATTTAACAATAAAATTAGGACGATCAACAACCCGATAGAAAAGGCGGTTCATGGTGTTGGGGTTAAACATGTTGATTTTATCGGCAATACTTATGATGTTGATAAAATGGTAAAAGTGATTACCAAAGCTTTAACCTCCAACGAGAAAGGTCCGAAGGTAATTATCGCACAATCCGAATGTATGCTAAATAAGCAACGTCGTGACAATAAAGTAAAAAAGAAAAAGCTCGAAGAAAAGAAACGCGTTGTCAACGAAAAATTCGGGGTCGATTCCAAGGTTTGTACTGGCGACCACGAGTGTATGCGACTTTCAGGATGTCCGTCTTTAACATTGGCTTATAGTGACAACCCACTTCGCGAAGATCCCATTGCAACGATAGATTCGTCTTGCGTGGCTTGCGGAAATTGTGGCGAAGTAGCAGAAGCTGCGGTGTTGTGTCCATCATTCTACAAGGCGCAAGTTGTGAAAAATCCGACATCTTGGGAGAAATTCAAGCACAATGTGAAGCAAAATATTTTTAGTTATTTACAAAAAAGAAGAGAGAAAAAAAGACAATTGGCATGAGAGCTTTAGAACCTATTAAAATAGCATTATTAGCAGTTGGCGGTGATGGTGGCGGCGTTCTGACAGGTTGGATTGCACAGCTTGCTGAGAACAATGGCTATTTTGTTCAGTACACTTATATCGCTGGTGTGGCTCAGAGAACGGGCGCAACAGTTTATTATATCGAATTATTTCCGATTAAAAATCTTCAAGATAACGTTGCGGAAAAAACACCTGTGCTTTCACAAATGCCAGGGCCTCACGATGTGGATATTTTGATGGCGACGGAGTTGATGGAAGCTGGACGCTCTATTCAACGCGGATTTGTGTCAAAGAAAACGACGATGATTTTTTCTACCAATCGTAATTTGGCGATTCGTGAAAAAGAAAGTGCTGGCGACGGCATTGCCGATGGAGCGCGTATTTTTGAAATGACAGAAAAATATTCTAAAAAATCTTTGTTCGGAAATCTTAAATTAATTGCTACCAAAAACGGAAGTATTATTTCGTCGAGCATGTTTGGGGCTTTGGCCGCGAGCGGAACACTTCCTTTTTCTAAAGAAGAGTTTATCAAAGTTATCGAAACTTCGGGTGGAAAAGGAATTAAGCAAAGTGTAAATTCTTTTAATGAAGCTTTTCAGTACATTAAAGATTTTACGTCGCAACCTAAACCTTATCTTCCAGATATGCGTCCTGCGGTTTTCCAAGCGCTTCCAACGTCGGTTTCATCTAAAAAATTAAGTGAAGTTTTAGAAGAGATAAAATCAAAATTTCCAAAAGAAACACATGATGTTATTTGGCATGGACTTAATCATGTTGTTGAGTTTCAGGATTTAAAATACGGGAAAGTTTATTTAGATAAAGTTGCGCAAATTCTGCAATTGGATTCTGCGGACAGAGGCTATCAATTGACCAGACAAACGGCGAAAAATTTAGCAGTGGGAATGGCTTATGATGACTTGATTTTTGTCTCTGATGAAAAGACCAAAAAGTACCGCCAAAAGGAAGTTTATCAACAAGTTGGTGCCAAAGAAAACGAAATTGTCAACACACTCGATTACTTACATCCAGGTTATGAAGAAGTCATTGGATTTTTGCCTGCGAAAATGGGTTTAAAATATATTGACAATGCTAAAATGCGCGATTTCTACAAACGTAAGTTTGACAAAGATAGAAGAATGCATTCCACGGGATTGTTTAACTTTTTGATGTTGTACGTGATGGGCGGAATGCGCGGTTGGAGAATGAAAACGTTTCGTCATTTTGAGGAAATGGAAAATGTCGATCAGTGGCTCGAAAGGATTAAAACTATCGCTAAGGTTAACTACAATTTGGCGGTGGAGGTTGCCAATTCATACCGATTGAAAAAAGGCTACGGCGACACTTATAAAAAAGGACATTCAAAATTTGCGATGCTTAACAAATATGCAGCTGACAATATGAATGTCCCCGAAATTGAAGAAAAAGTTCGACACATTTTATCGGTGGCGATTCAGAATCATGATAAAAAAGAAACCGAAAAACTTATTGCGAGTTTGTAGGTTTTTAGTAATTTAATAAAAAGCAATTTTATGCCGAATTATCATACTATTCTTGTAGGTGGCGGAATCAATAACTTGGTCTGTGCGAGTCTTTTGGCGAAAGCAGGCAAGTCGGTTTTACTTTTAGAAAGAACCGAATTTTTGGGTGGCTGCATTCGAAGTGAAGAGTTGGCGGGATGTGTTATCGATACGCTTTCCACGGCTTATCCATTATTTGTGACCTCGCCAGGTTACGCTGCTCTTAAAGATGATTTAGCAAAAGAAGGCATTGAGTTTGTTTCTACGGCAACACCGACTGGGACGGTGATGTCCGACAAATCTTATGCTTTGATAACAACCAATAAAGCAAAAAATGACCAAACCTACAACCAACTTTACGAAGGTGACGGAACGCGTTATCGCGATCAAATTGGTTTTATCGAACAGAATGCCGATTTGTTATTTTCTTTTTTAGGGAAGGAATTGATGACGACGTCTATGGCGACTTATTTGGCTAAATATGTTTGGAAAAATAAAGTTAAAAATACAACGGAAAAAGTCGGTTCATTTGTAGCGAATGTCCGAAATGATTTCCCGAGATATTATAAAGGAAAACAATTGCAGGCGAGTTTGGCAC
>JAEXRP010000114.1:0-13377 GCA_023440705.1 Bacteroidota bacterium | reverse complement strand
GTAAACGTCTTGTTCGAGTAGATTTTTTAAAAATCGTATTGAGAACTTTTTGTGTCGATTATTTCTTCTGCGCCAGAATTCGTTTTATTTCCATAATTTGCTTGTCTACAATCTTTATTAAATCATTCTGCTGCTTTTTATCTTCAATCTTTTTATTTTCAGAAGCCTCATTTCCGTCGCAATCATTGGTTTTAAATAAAAACTGAATCGGCTTTTGGTTTTCATCATAATAAATTCTGTTTTCCTCATAACAAGATTCTGCGGCGGATTCATAATACACGAAAAATAATTTATCATTTTTAAAATAATAACTGAATTTTTGTTGCCATTCATAACCATTAAATTCTCCCGAATACACTTTTATTCCATTTGGGAGATTACACACAGAACCCCTATTTACAAAGTCCATACTTAATTCTTTATCTAGTTTGTAAACCCATTTTTCTTCAGCTTTTTTACAATTTTTATCGGCTGATTTCATACTGTTTTGAGCGTCAGAATACCAAGTTTTAATATCAGAAATTCTTTGTTCAGGAGTAACAGAATCTGTTTTTACTGATGAATTAATGACTGTTGAGTCGCCTGATTTTCCATCAACTATAATTTGTTTTTCCTTCTTTTCTTGACATGAAATAAAAATTATTAAAACACTAAAAATTTGAACTATTATTGAATTTTTCATAACGTAGTATTTCGTAAATTTTCTGATAAAATACAAAAATACTTCCAAAATTTTTTTCTCATTTTCAAAAGTTGTAAAATTTGGAAGTACAAAAAATTTTTATATCTTCGCTCCGAACTTTAGGGGTGTCTACAAAAGTAGGCTGAGATTTTACCCTCACAACCTGATCTAGATCATACTAGCGTAGGGAAAAGTAAATGGTCATTTTGGGCGCAATCTGCGTTCGTGTATCCATTCCTAAAGTCAATTTTAATTTTAAAATGAAACGGAATGGAACTTATCATCAATCTCAAATCTACTTTTTTTGAAGTTTCCAATTTAAGTTTGGAAGCATTGGTTATGCAGCATTGCCAAGGGAAAACTTCTGGCTTGGCGGTGGCTGTCAATCAAAAAGTTGTTCCGAAAAATTTGTGGTCTCAAACGATGTTGCAAAACAAAGATTCTATTCTGCTCATTACCGCTACACAAGGCGGTTAGACGTTTTTAATCAATAAAAAGTAAATATGAAACAAGAGCAAATTACAACACAAACTTTTCCTAATTCGCGTAAAGTTTACATTCCTGGAACTTTGCATCCGATTAAAGTTGCGATGCGCGAAATCAGTCTTCATCCTACAAAATTGAGTCGCGGTGGAGAAGAGTTTAACCCGCCAGTAACGATTTACGATACTTCTGGACCTTATACAGACGAAAATTCGACAATTGATATCCGCAAAGGCTTAGAGCGCATTCGTGAAGAATGGATTTTAGAAAGAAATGATGTTGATGTTTTGGATGGAATTACTTCTGAATACGGCAAACAACGCCTTCAAAACAAAAATCTAGACGACTTGCGTTTTGCTTATTCGCACTTACCGAAAGTAGCTAAACATGGCAAGAATGTTACGCAATTGCATTACGCGAAACAAGGCATTATTACACCAGAAATGGAATATGTTGCCATTCGTGAAAATCAAAAAATCGAACAACTTGAATCTGCAACTGCTGGAATGAATCATCAACATGCAGGTGAAAGTTTCGGTGCAAAAACGCCAAAAGGAAAAATTACTCCTGAATTTGTTCGTGACGAAATTGCAGCGGGAAGAGCCATTATTCCAAATAATATCAACCATCCCGAAAGCGAACCGATGATTATTGGTCGAAATTTTTTAGTGAAAATTAATGCAAATATTGGGAACAGCGCTGTCACGTCAAGCATCGAAGAAGAAGTCGAAAAAGCAGTTTGGGCTTGTCGTTGGGGAGCTGATACGATTATGGATTTGTCCACGGGAAAAAATATCCACGAAACCCGAGAATGGATTATCCGAAATTCTCCTGTTCCCATCGGAACTGTTCCTATTTATCAAGCTTTGGAGAAAGTAAAAGGTGTTGCAGAAAACCTTACTTGGGAAATTTTTCGAGATACGTTAATTGAGCAAGCCGAGCAAGGCGTTTCTTACTTTACGATTCATGCGGGAGTTCTTTTGCGATATATTCATTTGACGGCGGAACGTGTGACGGGTATTGTGTCGCGAGGTGGTTCTATCATGGCAAAATGGTGTTTGTTTCATCATAAAGAGAACTTTTTGTACACTCATTTTGAGGAGATTTGCGAAATTATGAAGCAATATGATGTGGCTTTTTCGTTAGGAGATGGCTTGCGACCAGGTTCGATTGCTGATGCTAACGATGCTGCCCAATTCGCCGAACTCGAAACGCTTGGTGAATTAACCAAAATTGCTTGGAAGCACGATGTTCAGGTGATGATTGAAGGTCCAGGCCACGTCCCAATGCATTTGATTAAGGAGAATATGGATAAGCAGTTGCAGGAATGTGACGAAGCGCCTTTTTACACCTTAGGTCCTTTGACGACGGATATTGCGCCAGGTTACGACCATATTACGTCGGCGATTGGTGCGGCGATGATTGGTTGGTATGGTTGCGCAATGTTGTGTTATGTTACTCCAAAAGAGCATTTGGGTTTACCCAACAAAAAAGACGTGAAAGATGGCGTTATCACTTACAAATTGGCGGCTCATGCTGCAGATTTGGCGAAAGGTCATCCAGGAGCGCAATATCGCGATAATGCATTGAGTAAAGCGCGCTTCGAATTCCGTTGGGAAGATCAATTCAATTTGTCGTTAGATCCCGATACAGCAAGGGAGTTTCATGATGAAACTTTACCCGCAGATGGTGCAAAAGTGGCGCATTTTTGTTCAATGTGTGGTCCGAAATTCTGTTCGATGAAAATTACTCAAGAAATTCGCGAATCTGCTGCTCAAGGAATGCAAGAAAAGTCTTTAGAATTCATTGATAACGGTAAAGAATTGTATTTGTGAAAATCATCATCAGTCCAGAAGAAAATGTAAAAAACGAAACCAATTTGATTAATCAATTTTTTGATCAAGGTTTGGATTTGTTTCATATTCGGAAACCCAAGTTTTCAGAAATGGATTTAATTAGCTATGTTTTTGGAATTAAGGATGAATACAAAGAAAAGCTGGTGGTTCATCAACATTTTGAAACGGTATTTCAGTTAGGTTTGCATCGTTTTCACATTAAAGAAAATGTTAGAAAAAATAATGATTTTGTTTTTAGTGAAAATCTAATTTATTCAACATCTACACATTCAATTGAAGATTTTAATCAATTGGAAAATCTTTGGGAATATGCATTTATCAGTCCAATTTTCCCAAGTATTTCTAAGATTGGTTATGGTGAAAATTCTCAAATTTTATCTGATATAAAGAAAAGAACGAACTACAAAACAAAACTCATTGGTTTGGGCGGAATAACTCCTGAAAATCAACATTTGGCGTACGAAAATGGGGTAGAAGGCGTTGCTTTTTTAGGTTCGATTTGGGAAAATGAAAATCCTTTAAAAACTTTTGAAAAATGTATTCAGAAAGGCCATTTGTGTTAAGCATTGCAGGATTTGATCCTTGCGGTGGAGCAGGAATTCTTGCTGATATAAAGACTTTTGAACAGCATCAAGTACAAGGTTTGGCGGTGATGACGGCGAATACTTTACAAACGGAAAATCATGTTTTTTCTGTGGAGTGGATTGCAATCGAAGACGTTTTAAAAAGCATCAAAACTTTGCTGGATTTTTATCCAATTAAAGCTATGAAAATCGGGATTGTTCCCAGCTCAGAATATTTGAAAAGCATTGTTGAAGTTTTAAAAATGAGTAATTTTAAGCCAATAATTGTTTGGGATACTGTTTTGAAAAGCTCTTCTGGAAGGTCTTTTTTTAATGATGATATTCAAAATGTAAAGGAAATTCTGCCAGATTTGGATTTAATAACGCCCAATTTTTTAGAGTTTGAATATTTAAAATCGATGAATATTCTCAATGAAAATCAAAAAATGCCTTGCAGTGTTTTGTTGAAAGGTGGACATCGAAAAGATGCGGAAGGTTTGGATATTTTATTCACAGAAAATGAAATTTTAAACATTAAACCAAATGCAGAAAAAGTCTTTCAAAAACATGGTTCTGGCTGCGTTTTATCAAGCGCAATTGTTGCTAATTTAGCTTTAGAAAAAACTATGAAACAAGCTTGCACAGAAGCAAAAAACTATATGGAAAATTATTTAAACAGTTCACCAAACTTATTAGGACATCATGAGAAATTTTGAAAAAATACAATATATTTCTCAGGGCGACACAGCAGAAATTCAATTTAAAAATATTGAAAATGCTCTAGAAAATGGCGCAAAATGGATTCAGCTTCGTTGGAAGGATGCTTCAAAAAATGATTTAAAATTATTGGCTCAAAAAGTAAAAATGCTTTGTGAGAATTTTAATGCAACTTTTATTATTAATGATGATGTTGATTTGGTTTCAGAAGTCGATGCTGATGGTGTTCATTTGGGTTTAGAAGATTTGAATGTTTTAAAAGCAAGACAAATTTTAGGTTCTGAAAAAATCATTGGCGGAACGGCAAATACTTTTGAAGATGTTCAACAAAGAATTTCCGAAAACTGCGATTACATCGGACTTGGGCCATTGCGATTTACATCAACAAAGAAAAAATTGAGTCCAATTTTAGGATTTGAAGCTTATCAAAAAATCGTCAATCAACTTCAACAAAATAGCATTGATTTCCCACCGATTTATGCAATTGGAGGAATAACTAAAAAAGATATTCAACAGCTTCAAAACATAGGAATTTATGGCGTGGCTTTATCGCAATTAATTACTGATAAACCTTCTATAATCCAAGAATTACAAACAGAATTTATATGAAAAAATTACAAATAGGTAGCACAGAATTTTCATCAAGATTGTTCTTAGGAACAGGGAAATTCGGCAGTTTAAGTCAAATGCGAGAAGCCGTTCAAGCTTCAGAATCTGAGTTGGTGACCATGGCGTTAAAACGTGTCGATTTCGATTCTCCAACAGACGAATTATTAGCAGAATTAAAAAAAACAAAAGCCAATCTTTTGCCCAATACTTCGGGCGCAAGAAACGCGAAAGAAGCGGTTTTAGCGGCGGAATTGGCTCGCGAAGCTTTAGAAACTAATTTTGTGAAATTAGAGATTCATCCAGATCCAAGATATTTGCTGCCAGATCCTATCGAAACGCTGAAAGCTACGGAAGAATTAGCGAAATTGGGTTTCGTGGTTATGCCGTACATTCATGCCGATCCAGTGTTGTGTAAATTGTTGGAGAATGCAGGAACGTCCGTTGTAATGCCTTTGGGAGCGCCGATTGGAACGAACAAAGGTCTTAAAACCATCGATTTTTTAGAAATTATTATCGAGCAAAGCAAAGTTCCTGTGGTTGTAGATGCAGGAATTGGCGCGCCTTCCGACGCTGCAAAAGCTATGGAATTGGGCGCTGATGCGGTTTTAGTAAATACTGCGATTGCTGTTGCAAAGAATCCTGTAGAGATGGCAACTGCTTTTAAAGAGGCTGTAATAGCGGGACGACGCGCTTTTGAAAGTGGTTTGGGGGCAATTCAAAATCGAGCGGAAGCATCGAGTCCGTTAACTGCTTTTTTGTTGGATGATTAAAGAAATATCATGAGTTTTAAAGATGTTTTTGAAGAATATTCTTGGGATGAAATCAATGCAAAGGTTTATTCGTGCACAGAAAATGATGTACGGCAAGTTTTAAATAAACAGAAACTAAATCTTGAGGATTTTTTGGTTTTGTTGTCGCCTTCAGCTAAATTTTTCTTAGAAGAAATGGCTCGAAAATCTCAGCAATTAACGCAGAAAAGATTCGGGAAAACCATCCAAATGTATGCGCCGTTGTACGTTAGCAACGAGTGTCAAAATATTTGTACGTATTGTGGATTTAGTTTGGATAATAAAATAAAGCGCAAAACTTTAACTGATCAAGAATTGCTGAAAGAAGCTTCAATCCTCAAAAAAATGGGAGTCGATCACGTTCTTTTGGTAAGCGGTGAGGCGCAACATAAAGTTGGACTTCCGTATTTCTTGAATGCAGTTTCGCTTTTAAAACCTTTATTTTCGAATATTTCTATTGAGGTTCAACCTTTGGAAACTAATGAATATCGAGCTTTGCATGAAGCGGGCGTTCATTCGGTTTTGGTGTATCAAGAAACTTATCATCAAGATGTTTACAAAATTTACCATCCAAAGGGTCGAAAATCTAATTTTGAATACCGTCTCGATACGCCAGATCGCGTTGGTAATGCGGATTTTCATAAAATGGGATTGGGCGTTTTGCTTGGTTTAGAAGATTGGCGAATCGATAGTTTTTTCAACGCTCTGCACATCGATTATTTACAAAAAACCTATTGGCAATCGAAGTTTTCGGTGTCTTTTCCTAGATTGAGACCTGCGGAAGGAATCATTGAACCAAATTTTGAAATGAAGGATCGTGATCTTTTACAACTAATTTTTGCTTACAGAATTTGGAATGCCGATTTGGAAATTTCTATCTCGACTCGCGAAAACGAAAATTTTAGAAATCATATTGTGCAATTGGGCGCAACGACGATGAGTGCGGCTTCTAAAACCAATCCTGGCGGTTATTCTGTAGATGAAAATTCTTTGGAGCAGTTCGAAACTTCGGATGAACGCAGCATGGATGAAATTAAAAATATCATTAAAAATGCAGGTTACGATCCTGTGATGAAGGATTGGGATAAAGCTTATTCTTAAATGAAAAACGAAGAATTTACACGCTACAGTCGCCAAATTTTTATGGATGAAATTGGTGTTGAAGGTCAAAACAAAATTTTGTCAGCCAAAGTTCTTGTCGTCGGCGCTGGCGGTTTGGGAAGTCCTGTAATTCAGTATTTAGCAGCGGCTGGCGTTGGGGAAATTGGCGTTGCAGATTTTGATGAAGTTGAAACTCATAACCTAAATCGACAAATTATTCACACTGAAAATTCTGTTGGAACATCAAAAGTTGATAGCGCACAAAATTTTGTTCAAAACATCAATTCTAATGTTGAATTTATAGGTTTTAAATCAAAAATTACGTCGGAAAATGCGAATTCCATTTTAAAAGAATTTGATGTCATCGCTGATGCTTCCGATAATTTTGTGACAAGATATTTACTTAATGACACTTGTGTTCAATTAGGAAAAACCTTGGTTTATGGCAGTATTTTAGGTTTCGAAGGTCAAGTTGCTGTGTTCAATCATCAAGGAAGTAGAAACTTGCGAGATATTTTTCCAGATTGTCCCGAAATCGCTTTAGATTGTGATAAAAACGGCGTTTTAGGCGCTCTTCCAGGCATTGTTGGCAGTTTTATGGCGATGAATACACTCAAAATTATTTGTAAACTTCCAGTAAAAACCAATCAACTTTTAATTATTGATACTTTAAACTGGAATTTTACGCAGGTTGATTTTTAAAAATTACAATTTCCACTTCACCGAAAGATTGAAAACTCGACCATCAATTGGTCCCCAAAGTGGATTAAAACTCGGATTTAACGTACTTCCAGTATATAATCTTTCTTTGCGACTTTGTCTGTAATCAAATAGATTTTCACAATTTAAAACCACTGTGAAATGCTCGCCCAAATCTTTTGAAATCATGGCTGCCGCAAATAAATAATCTGGCGTTTTGTTGTAATCCAGTCTGTATTGGCTTCCGTTGTACGAGGCTTCTACACCGAATTTCCAACCGCCGTTGAAATCTTTAACAACCGTCATAGCAGCACGATTTTTTGGCGTTAATGGAATGAATTGATTTCCGTTTAGGAATTTATATTTCGCAATCGTAAAAGTATAACCCAAATAAAGCTCCCAATCGTCGATGGTTCCTTTCATATAAGTGTCAAAACCTTTTGAAAGCACGGGTTGATCTTGATTCGCAAAATACACGTTTTGATTTGCGTCCAAAGTTGCAATCACAGGATGACTGATGCTGGTGAGGAAAAACGCTTGATTAATGAAAATGCAGTTTCCGTTTTCGAATTTCTTTTTATAATTGAATTCTAAATTATAACCCACAGATTTTTCAGCTTTCGTCGTCTGAATATTAATAGGCATCAGGTTTTCCAGTGGATAATCTATCATCTGTGGAGCCAATGCATTCGGAACTTTATAGCCCAAGCCTACGCCACCACGCGCTGCCCAATGATCGTTAAAATGATAAATCATCGCCACACTTGGCAAGAAGAAGCTTCCATAATGATTGGTGAAATCGTTTCTAATTCCAGTTTCTATCGTTGTTTTATTGAATTTTAAAGTGTTTTGAAGAAAGAAACCAAAGCTATTGTTTTCAAATTTTGGTATGTTGAACTTTTGAAAAGTTTCTGGATTAAAACGGCTTCCTTGAAAATCGGTTCCCAAAACCCAAATCATATTATTCATCGGTTTTACATAAGAAAGCTCCGAAAAATAATTGGTTTGATTGGCATTCAAAAAATTATCATTGTTTGTAAATTTTCTTTCGAAATCGCTTAAACTGTTTTTTAATTCAAGTTTTGAATCATCATTGAATTTTTGATCATAAACCAATTCATAAGTATTTCTTTGCAATTTATTTCGCTCGAAATATTGATGGTCAGCTGATTCTCCATTTTTAATGACTTGCATATCACCACCTAAATTTTTATCAAAACTTCCGCTCCAACCCAAACTAATGGTAGAATTTTCAGATGGATAAAAAAACAATTTTGGATGAACAACCAAAGATCGAATTTGTGGAACATCCGAAAATCCATCCTTGTTTACATCTTGCTCGTTTTGATGTGTATAACCTCCAAAAAGTGTGTAACCAAACCATTTGTATTTGTTAGATGCAAATAAATTTAGGTTTTTTTCATCCAATGTAGAGTAGTTTACAAGCGCCGTTAATTCTTGCTTTGAAGTTGGCTTTCTGGAAATTACGTTCACCAAGCCGCCAATTGCACCGCCGCCATAAAGTGTGGAAGCCGAACCTTTTATCAATTCAATTTGTTGCAAATCCAAAGGCGGAATATTCAGAACGCCCAAACCTCCGCTAAATCCATCGAACAAAGGCATTCCGTCGCGAAGAATTTGTGTGTAACGACCATCTAAACCTTGAATTCTGATATTCGAATTTCCTGAGACCGCAGAACTTTGTTGAATTTGCACACCGCTAATATCACCAAGAATACTTCCGATTCCAGCAGGTTTTATACCGCTTTCTTCCGTCATTTCTTCCTTGCCAAGAACTTCAACTTTTTGCGGAGAATTTTCAATTTTTTGTTGCGTTCTAGAGGAAGCGACGATGGTTACTTCTTGTATTTCGTTTTCCTTTTTTATCGTATCAGATTTCTGTTGCGCGAAAGCTGTTAGGGAACAAAGTATAGCAGCGGAAGCTATTATTTTTTTCATTGAGAAAATTTGTATTGCAAAATTATATCAAATGAAAAACCGCTTTTGTATTTTTTTGCTTAAATAATTATTAAAATAGTTTTCGAATTTAATAACGTTAAAAAAAATATGTTAATTAAATTGTCTAACTACAAAAATAAAAGTCCAAATTACAAGTAAAATTTGAAATGGAATTCTAAAAAAGTAAAGATATGACATGCCTTTGCCGTCACGATTACCCGTTTCAAAATTAATGTTATGGAGCGATGCAAAAATATTAGCAGGTAGAATTAGAATAAAAAATAAAATGAGTAAAATACCTGTTATCTTTTGAATCTGAGGAATAAAAATTCCGACTGCAGCGGCAATCTCTATAAGACCAGTCAACAAAATAATAAGTTGCCTTTTCGGTACAAAATGGGGAAGCATCATGGCCATTGTTTTTTCGTACTTAAAGTGACCAATTGAAGTAAAAATCAACATGACAGGCAAGGCCAATCTTCCTGAAAATATAAGATCAATTTCTTTTGAAACGATAAGAGTTCCTAACAAAGTAATTAAAAAAGATAAAATTAAAACAAAGAAAGGCTTCATTTTTATTTTAAAAATATAAATAATATTTCATACAAATATCAAAACAACATTTAAAAAAGAAATTAAAATTTCAGTTATTCAATATTAAATTCTTTTCAAATTGCCCTACCATGGTACTTTACGAAGATAAGATCAACTTAAGAATAGGTCAACGAAATAAGCTTAACTATCTTTACTGTCAAGAACACAAATGAAGGAAATTATGTAATAGGCTTGTTCTTTGGAGCAAGTCTATTACGAATTTAAAATTTGTTCAATATCAGGATTATAATTATCCCAAATAAGCCAACTATTGTCTTCATTTTTGCGTAAAAAATAGACCTGTTCTTCTTTTTTTTGGTATGGAAAAAACTTTTCGTTAGCAGAAAAAATAAGATTCCAAGTTTCTTCAGTTTTGACGACAAGTGTATTATCATCTTTTGATACAAGTTGATAATTATAAACTTCAAAATTGCTTAAGTCTTCTTGAAGTTTCAATTTGCCATACGAAGAAAGTTTTTGCAAATACATTTCAATCCTTTTGAGATAAGGAGAAGAATTACAAACAACACCATCAAAATCCGCCAAATCTAAATCGGGGAGGTGTAGCATTTGCTTATATTCAGAAGCACAAGCTTTTTCAATTAGAGAAATTGCCACTGCTAAATCATCTACTTCAGAATTATCTTTCGATGATACTTTTTGAGCAATAAAAATGTTGAGTTCTTCATATCCCAAAAATATGGAAAGCTTCTCAAGTGATTTCAAGAAACGAGCATCTTTATAAGCAGATTCTTTTATCTGATTTTTAAAAATTCGTTTTAATGTAATGGGAGAAATAGTATTGCCCAAACTAAAAAAAGCCTCGCTATTAATATCTATTTTTTCAAAAAGTTCCTCGTTAATAATTTCGGACAGGCTTTCATAATGACTATTTTTCCAATCATTGGTCTTTCCCAACACAGAATTTCGCACCTTTACATGATCAAGGATTTCTTGTGTAAGTTGCTGCACAACGTCTAACATTCTCTTATCGCATTAGTTTGTTCAAATTTAAACAAAATATTAACGATAAATAATATTGCCAATTTTTAAAAGAGATTTGGAATGCTTTTTTGATATTTTAAAGTAATCACGATTGTTTCATTCTATCGATTTTCAATAATTACATGCCTTTTGCTAAAAATATATCTCTACTTTTGCAGCATTATTTTTGAAAATGAAAACGCTTTTTAAATATTTAAAACCTTATAAATTGCTGATTGTATTGTCTTTACTTTTAGCCACCATCAACCAAGTTTTTTCTTTGTTTTCGCCTGCGATTACCGGAAATATCCTCGACCATTTGGTGACGCATCCTAATTTTTTTGATAAAGAAAATACACTTCCGAGAAATCTAAATCAATATTTATACGGTGATGGAATTTACCACGGTGTGTTTTATTTCCTTCTTTTATTGATTGGAACCGCGATGGTGAGCCGAATTGCAAAAGCTTTCCAAGATTATGTTGTGAATGTGATTACCCAAAAATATGGTGCAAAAATTTTCACAGACGGTTTGAAACACTCAATGGCACTTCCTTTTCAAGAGTTTGAAGATCAAAGAAGTGGTGAAACTTTATCTATTTTAACAAAAGTTCGTGAAGATTCGGTGAAATTTATTACCAGTTTTGTGAACATCTTTTTTGGGATTTTGGTGAGCATTATTTTCGTTTCTGTTTATGCACTTCGTTTGCATTGGTCGATTATGCCGGTTTATATCGTTGGAATTTTCTTCATTGCGTTTGTCACGAATTTATTGAGTAAAAGAATAAAAAAAATTCAGAAAAATATCGTTTCTGAAACAACAGCTTTGGCTGGAAGTACTACAGAAAGTCTCAGAAAGATTGAAATCGTAAAAAGTTTGGGCTTTACGAATCAAGAAGTTAATCGCTTAAATATTAATACGTACAAAATCTTAGGATTAGAACTGAAAAAACTAAAACGCATCCGTTCTTTAAGCTTTGTACAAGGGACTTTGGTGAATTTTCTTCAACAAGTAATTACGTTCACGCTTTTGCTTTTAATCTTTAAAAATATTGTAACGCCAGGTCAATATTTGTCGCTGATGTTTTATGGTTTCTTTATTTTCGGGCCAATGCAGGAAATTGGAAACATTATAATTTCGTATCGTGAAGCGGAAGCATCATTGAATAATTTTGATACATTGATGAAAAAACCTGCGGAAGAAAAACCGCTCCATCCAAAACATATCGGAAGCATTGAAGAATTGGAGTTTAAAGACGTTTCTTTCAAGCACCAATCGGCGCAATATAAAGCGTTGAACGGGATTTCTTTTGATGTTAAAAATGGAGAAACCATCGCTTTTGTCGGACCAAGTGGTTCCGGAAAAAGTACGCTCGTAAAACTTCTTGTTGGTTTGTATAGACCGCAGGAAGGAAGTATTTTCTATAATAACATCAACGGAAAAGATTTTGATTTTGACGAATTGCGAAATCAAATTGGTTTTGTAACGCAGGATACACAACTGTTTTCTGGAACGATAAAAGAAAATTTACTTTTCGTAAATCCAAATGCAACCGAAGAAGATTTGCAATTAGCATTGAAAAAGTCCAGTTGTACAGCACTTTTAGAGCGTGCCGAAAAAGGAATCGAAACCGTAATCGGTGAAGGTGGATTAAAATTAAGCGGCGGCGAAAAACAAAGAATTGCAATTGCACGAGCGTTGTTAAGAAAACCTCATTTATTGATCTTTGATGAAGCAACTTCTGCATTAGACAGCATCACGGAAGAGGAAATCACAACAACCATCAAAGATATTTCTAAGAATAAAGAGCAAATAACGGTTCTCATCGCGCACCGTTTGAGCACGATTATGCATGTGGACAGAATTTATGTTTTGGAACGCGGAAAAGTAATTGAAACTGGTTCGCACGAAAATTTACTTGCCGAAAACGGTTTGTATTACGCAATGTGGAGACAGCAGATTGGGGAAAGAAAAACGCTCTCATCTTAATTAAAATTGATGAGCTTATTTCGTTGAATAGTATTATTTTTAATTGATAAATATTATATCCAAACAATGAATTCCACATCAATTATACTGCTGTTTCTTGTTGTAATTTCCTTTTATTTCGCATTTCGAATTACAAAGAAAATAGTTTCAAAAAGTGATAAAGGCAAAATTTGGGAATCAGGATTTTTATTTCTTTTCACGCTTTTAATTGTTGGAAGTTTAAACTTATTCTCAATTTTCTTTTCTTATACATTCATTTGGGAAAAAGGATTTCGTGCGGTTGTTGAACAAAAACATGAAGCTGTAGTTGTCGATTATGTGGTTGAAAAATCTTATCGGAAAAGTACCACAG
>JAEXRP010000098.1:0-37546 GCA_023440705.1 Bacteroidota bacterium | reverse complement strand
TTAGCGTTTTTAATAAACAAACTTGGCCTGATACTTTTGAATTCTTTGTCGAAAAAATGACGGCTTTCGAAATGTTCTTTTACGAGTATGAGGATTTTATAAAAGACGTGTAAGACGAATTTATATTTTGGAATTACGAATGATGATTGACGAGTCAGTGATTTTGTAAGAAGCCTTAAAAAAAATATTATGAAGAAAATAACAATAAAAGCTAAAGATTTTTTCGAATTGTTAAAATTGAAAGACCAATCGATGTGGGATATTTTTGCATCCTTAATCGATGGAGAAGAAAAGGAACTTATTTTCGTCGACGAAAACAACGAATTTTTATTTAATTATGTTTTGCCAACGGATTTCAAAAAATTACAAGACGATAAAGCTGTTTTCTCAAAAGAATATTCAGAAAAGTTGAGTGGGCTAAATTAGTCTAGCAACTTCACAATAATTCCTACTAGCCCCGATTGAAGCGGCATCCTTTTGTTATGGTCGCTGAGCGGAGTCGAAGTGAGCATAACAAAAGATATAGCGGAAAGCGGGTGAGGATTTTCTAAGAACAATTAATCGTCCTGCTCCTGATTTCTATTTTGATTTTTCCAAGTTTTGAGCCATTCTAGGTAGCCAACTGTCGCCATAAATGTGAATACGAAATATTGCAGTGAGGTGATGCCAAGTCCTTTGTAGAGCATCATTGGGATGCAGATGAGGTCTGCGACAATCCAAAAAATCCAGTTTTCGACGATTCGTTTTGCCATCAAAAACATGCCGACCAAGAATAGAGAAGTCGTCACGATATCCATATAATTCGCCCAATCGAGGTGGTACAACCCAAATTTGACATTTTCCATCGAGAAGTTGTTGTCAATAAACGGTTTGTAATAGTAGATTAATCCTACAAAAACTAAACTCCCAACAAATAAAACAATCGCATTTTTCCAATCTTTTGGAGAGGCTTTTTCTACATTGATGTGGATATTGTCGTTGGTATTTTGACGCCATAATATCCAACCATAGATGCTCATTACCGTATAGTAAACGTTAATCAGCATGTCGCCTAACAGCCCAAAAACAAACATGATATAGATAAATAACACTGTTGAAATGATACCTGTCGGATATACCCATATATTTTTTTTGATGGAATAATAAACGCTAATAATACCGAATAGAGTTGCAATAGCTTCTAGGACAATAAGATAGGTGTCGTAGGATTGATATTGTGCACTAAGGTTGTTGAAAAAATCGATCATGCTTGTAAAGATACATATTTAATAAAAAATATCTAATATTATTATTATATCATTAATGTTAAAAATACAAGATTCTCTTAACTTATTTTAATATTTTGTTAGGATTTGATGTTGTAATTGCGTTTTTTTTATATTTTCGTAACCTGAAATTAAATAAAGAAGTAAAGAGTATTTTTTATGTCAAACATTTGGATCAAAAAACCGCTAAGTGCTTACGAAGCGGACATGAAAAAAAGCCAATTGAAGCGTGTTCTTGGTAAATGGAGTTTAACAGCAATTGGTGTCGGCGCTATTATTGGTGGTGGTATTTTTGTGTTGACAGGGACGGGTGCTTATTATCACGCAGGTCCAGCTTTGGCGATTTCTTTTATTGTGGCAGGTATAGCCTGTGTTTTTGCAGCGCTTTGCTACGCAGAGTTTGCATCGATAATTCCTGTAGAAGGTTCGGCTTACGCTTACGCTTATGGTACAGTTGGTGAGATTTTCGCTTGGGCAATGGGCTGGTGTCTCATCCTCGAATATGCTATGGCAAGTATGGCGGTCTCCGTGAGTTGGTCTGGTTATTTTAATAAATTTCTAAAAATATTTGGCGTCCATTTGCCTGCGTGGCTGACGTCGGATCCATCAAGTTATACTGGCGAAGGATTTTCTATGAATTTGCCAGCGTTTATTATCGTACTTTTAATTACAGCTTTGTTGGTTAAAGGGACCAAAGAAGCGGCTGGCGCTAACAACCTTATTGTAATTATGAAGACGTCGGCGGTTGTTTTTGTAATCATTGCTGGTGCTTATATCGTATTTACGAATACAGATCTTTATACAACTGTTGACGGTGTTAAAAACTGGAAACCTTTTATCCCAGCCGAAACACTTGTCAAAAACCCTGAAGGCGACATGGTCTCAGCATACGGCGTCAAAGGGATAATCTCGGGAGCTGCCGCTATTTTCTTTGCGTACATCGGTTTCGATGCTGTGTCTACACAAGCAGGAGAAGCTATTAATCCTAAAAAAGATGTTCCGTTTGCGATTATTACATCATTGTTAATTTGTACAGCGCTTTATATTTGTGTGTCGTTGGTATTGACAGGAATGATGCATTATACAGATTTTAACCCTGAAGGTAAATTCCCAGAAGCGATCAAGGCTCCAGTAGCTTATGCTTTCGAAATTGCAGGTTATCACTGGGCAAGTAATATTGTTACGATTGCTGCAACAGTAGGACTTATTTCTGTAATCATGGTTATGATGATGGGACAGTCAAGAATCTTCATCGGAATGTCAAAAGACGGTCTTATCCCAAAATTCTTAGGAGAGCTCCATCCAAAAACTAAAACACCAGCTAAAGGAATTATTCTTCTAGGTGTTGTAGTAGCGTTCGTGGCAGCGTTTACACCGATTTCGACTTTGGCGGATATGACAAGTTTTGGGACATTATTCGCGTTTACGCTAGTGTGTATCGCGGTTTGGGTAATGCGTAAGAAAGAACCAAATCTAGAAAGAACTTTCAAAGTACCAGCTTACAAAGTTGTCGTTGCTTTGGGTGTTTTCATCAACTTATATTTGATTCTTAACCTTAGTGCACATGCTTTAGAATTGTCTGCTGGTTGGCTTGTATTGGGCGTTTTGGTCTATATGTTCTATGGTCGCAAACATAGCCATCTTAACAATCCTCACAAGAACACCGAAAACTAACTATATTTTTTTAAGCCCGCTTTTTTTGAGCGGGTTTTTTATTTGGGCGTCTTTTCGGTCTACGGGCAGTCGCTGTTATGCTCGGACGGCTCCGCTACGCTCCGCCGCCTCACATAACGAGCTCCAACAAAGCCCTTCGCCCGGACGCATATTCAAAATAAAAATACTAATTTGTCCTTCGAAAATTTATATTCCATGAAATCAATTTTTCTTTTTGTTACGATAGCCGTTTTTGGATTTTCAAAATCTCAAAACGTTAAGATTGACACTTTGTTAACAGATAACATTAGCATTCGTGCTATCGAAGTTTACGATGGCAAAGTTTGGTATATAGGCTCGCAATCCAAGTTTGGGTTTGTAAAAATTAAGAATCCAAAAAATAAAAGTCAAATTAAGCTTAATTCTAAAAATCAAGAGTTTCGAGTGTTAGCAAGATTTAAAGAAGGTTTTTTCGAAACTGTTAATATTGGTTCGCCAGCTCAATTTTATGGTGTTTCTTCAGTCAATCTAAGTGTTTCGGAATTGATGAAATTTTCGGATTCTACAACTTTTTATGATTGTTTCAAAGTTAATAATACTAACAATAATGGTATAGCGATTAGTGATCCTTTTGCAGATGGGAAACCTAATTTTTTTATCACTTCGAAAAATAAAAAATTAGTTAATGATACTTATCGAAATGTTCCTACCTACACAAAAGGAGAAGCGCATTTTGCAGCGAGTAATTCTAATATTGCAATGCAAGGTAACAAAGTTTGGATTGCTACTGGTGGTACAAAAGCTAGAATTTTCAAATTCGATTGGGCAAAACCTTATGATTGGGAAGTATTCGAAACGCCTTTTGTGCAAGGTACATCTTCGCAAGGCATTTATTCTATTGATTTTGCGGACGAAAACTTTGGTATTGCCGTTGGTGGCGATTATAAAAACCAATCCGAAAATATCAACAACATTGCGACAACCAACGACGGTGGCAAAACGTGGCAAATACAAGCTTCTGGACAAAATGCAGGCTATTCGACTTGTGTTAAGATAAAACCAAAATCCAAAGGCAAAGAGATTGTAGCTTTAGGCGACGGTCATATCAGTTATTCTAAAGATTTCGGAAAAACTTGGACGAAGATTTCGGATGAGAAAGGTTTTTACACTTGCGAATGGCTGGATACCAAGACTTTAGTTTTAGCAGGAAAGAATAAAATTTCAAAACTTAGTTTTTTAGATTAATTTATTATTTAAGAAAAAACTTGCATAAAGTATCATCTGTAATGGCACTGATTTTTTGTTAAGATTTTTTTTACAACTTAAATAAAATATTATTTTTAAAAATGTATTTTTGCGGAAAAATTATCAATTAACCTAACCGTAACTTGTCGTAAAATTTTAGAATAAATAAAATTTATACAATATTTTACTATTATATTTAATTCGCAACAATTCTATGAAAAAAAAATTATCTTTCGTTTTTAGTGCCGTGTGTTCAGTTTTTGTTTTTAGTCAAGCAGGGAATTTAGATACCTCATTCAATCCACAAGCACTAAATGTTTCTAATATTTTTTCAGTTGCAAACCAATCAAATGGGAAGGTTTTAGTTGGAAGTCATTCGCCGAGTAATCTTGTACGATATAACGAAGATGGTAGTCTGGATACAACATTTAAACCTGATTTTACTTCTAATCTTGTTACTGTTTTTTCAATAGTCGAACAACCCGATCGAAAAATTCTTTATGCGGGTGTAGGTGTTGTTTCTGGAACTCAAAAGTATATTTCAAGAATTAATCAAGATGGTAGTAAAGACCAAGCTTTTGAAGCCGCGATTGGTACAGGAGCTAATAATAACATTAATAGTATTGCATTGCAGGCTGACGGTAAAATTCTCCTAGCTGGTGATTTTACTATGTTTAACGGTGTTAATGCAGGCGGGATAATCCGCTTGAATAGTGATGGGACGGTAGATTCTACTTTTAATGCTGGTTCTGTCGATACTGGTATCGCTTCATGTGTGTTACTAAAATCTGGAAAAATAATTATTTCAGGGTCTTTTAAATATTTTAATGGAGTAGCAAAAAATTACATTGCTAGATTAAATGAAGATGGTAGTCTTGACACTTCTTTTAACACTAACATTACCCCTGATAACTACATTTATTCGAATGTTGTGGAAGATGCTAACGCTAATATTCTTGTAGGAATTTATTACCCAATTAATAATATCAAAAGTAATCGCATCATTAGATTGAAAACAGATGGTTCTTTAGATTCATCTTTTAGTGCAAATAATACAACAGATTCGAATATAAACACAATTACACTTCAACAAGATCAAAAAATCATTATTGCTGGTAATTTTACTAAATGTAATGGTGTTACTAATAAAGCTATTGCGAGATTAAATAGCGATGGAAGTGTGGATTCAACGTTTAATTCTGGGAGTGGCGCTAGCAATGTAAGTAAGGCGTTGATTTCTAAAACTAATAATGAGGTTTTTATCGTGGGAGGCTTTTCAAGTTATAATGAAATATCTAGACCTAGAATCGCTAAAATTCTGCTTGGTTCTAATTTAGGTACAACATACAATAATCAAGATTTGGAAATTGAAGTATATCCGAATCCTACGCATAGCAAACTTTTTATATCTAATATTGATTTTGAATATTATGAAATTTTAAATTTCGCTGGTCAAAAGCTTTTGTCAAGTTCAAAAGTCGCTAATTATATTGACGTATCTGCTTTGTTAGAAGGGACTTATATTATTAATTTTACAACAAAAACAGGAAAAAAACTAACGAAGAAGTTTATTAAGCAATAAGTAAAAATGTCATAGCGCGCATTTCTTAATTAAGTATTCTATTTTGTAACTTTGCAGCCAATTTTAATGTCGAAGACAAGATGATTTCATTAGTTGACAAATACAATATTCCTGGGCCGCGTTATACCTCTTATCCAACTGTTCCGTATTGGGACGAAACTTCATTTTCTCCAGAATTATGGAAGCAAAGTGTGATAAGAACTTTTAACGAAACTAACGCGAAAGAAGGAATTTCAATTTATATTCATTTACCTTTTTGCGAAGCTTTATGTACATTTTGTGCATGTCACAAGCGTATTACAAAGCAGCATTCGGTGGAGGTTCCGTATCTGGAATCTGTCATTAAAGAATGGAAACTTTATCTGGAATTATTCGACGAAAAACCGATTCTTAAAGAATTGCATTTGGGTGGTGGTACACCGACTTTCTTTTCGCCAGAGAATTTGAGAACACTTTTGTCTTCAATTTTTGAAACTGTAGAAATTGCAGAACATCAAGAGTTTTCGTTCGAAGGACATCCAAATAACACGACTAAAGAACATCTACAGACGCTTTATGATTTAGGATTTAGAAGAGTGAGTTTTGGTGTTCAAGATTATGATCTTAAAGTTCAGAAATCCATTAACAGAGTTCAACCTTTTGAAAATGTAGAAAAGGTAACGAAATTGGCGCGTGAAATTGGCTATCAAAGTATTTCGCACGATTTGGTGTTTGGTTTGCCACATTCTAATTGGGAAACAACAGAGCTTACAATTCGTAAAACTTTGGAGTTAAAACCAGACCGTTTGGCGTTTTATTCTTATGCGCATGTGCCTTGGATAAAAGGTGTTGGGCAAAGAGGTTTTGATGAAAAAGATTTGCCATCTGGCGAAGAAAAACGCAAACAATACGAAAACGGGAAAAAACTTCTCGAAGATCTTGGCTACATCGAGGTTGGGATGGATCATTTCTCTTTAGAATCTGATGACTTATATCAATCCTTGATTGGTAAAAAACTTCACCGAAACTTTATGGGTTACACGTCAAGCAAAACCCAATTGATGGTTGGGTTGGGTGCATCATCAATTTCGGATTCTTGGTACGCTTTTGCGCAAAATGAAAAATCGGTGGAAGAGTATCAAACCAAAGTTGAAAATGGCGAAATTCCTGTTGTTAAAGGACATATTCTTAATGATGAAGATTTAACGATTCGTCGTCATATTCTTAATTTAATGTGTCAATTGGAGACGACTTGGGACGTGCAAACAAGTTTCCCTGAGTTAGAAAATGCACTAGAAATGTTGAAAGAAATGGAAGTAGATGGCTTGGTAGAATTTGCAGATCATCAAATTAAAATTACTGAAAAGGGGAGGGCTTTTACTAGAAATGTAGCGATGGTTTTTGACCTTCGAATGATGCGTAACAAACCTGAAACCCGTATTTTTTCGATGACGATATAATTTTTAAAATTGGATTTTAATTCAAAGAAAATAATTTAAAATAGTATAAGAAAGAGTTGAGAAATCAGCTCTTTTTTTTGTTTTTGACTTTATTAAAAAAGCTGCCAAATCTTGTTGGCAGCTTTTTTCTACAGAAGTAGATATATAAATGGTTTTGGTTTTTTTGAAATGTTTTGTTCATCAAGAATTGAATAGAGTGAGTTTAATTAATGATGAATGTTTACCCACAACTTAAGTCATTAATATTTTCTTGTTCTAAGTAAGAATTTCTTTTAATTCCCAACGGTTTTTAATATTCAAAGTGCTGTAGATGGACTTAAGATGGTATTTTACCGTGTTCTCAGAAATGAAAAGTTCATCACCAATTTCTTTATTGTTTTTTCGTTCTTTAACGAGCTTAATAATTTCTATTTGACGAGTTGTGAATTTGAATTCTTCAATTAATTTATCATTGTCATATTGATCGTTTTTTAATTGATTTTGCAAATTTTTGATGGTCTTTTCCTGTTGAAAAATAATCTGTTTTAATTCTTTAGTTTTTGAATTTAGAATAAATGGATACAAAAAGATGCTAATAATATTTGCTGAAAGTAGTATCAGAAAAATAATGTTATTATTTATGAAGTTTTCCATATTAAGAGTTTTGCGGTCATTAGTTTTAGCTTAAATCTTTCTCGTGTCAGATTGTGGTGCAAAGGAAGTTAGAATGCAACTTGTTTTTCGAATATTAGGCGTAACAAAAACGTAACAGTTTTTATTTAATGTTGATAATCAGTCAGTTATTGTGTTCTTGTCAAATTGTATTGATAGTTAAATCTGAGTGTAATAATTATTTCGAATTACAATTATTTTAAATATGGGTGTTGTATTTAAGTTAATATTTCAAATTTTTTAATTTATTAATACTATTAATTTTTAATTCCTTAGCTTATTTGTATTTTTGAACTTTTGTTAATTCGCGAAGGAAAATATAAATCGTTGAGCGGAAATTTTCTATTTTAATATTTAAGGCATTTTAGGCGTGTATAGGTTTTTCATCGTTATTGTTTTATTCGTTTTTAATGATGCTTTTGGACAACATCAACGATTTATGGATTCTCTAAAAAAGGCCAAAATTGAAGATCGAAGTCGCGTTATTTTTGGCTTTACAGAATCTGATTCCGATTTCCTAAATAAAGCAAACAATAAGGACATATTTTTTAATCAAGTTGAAGATTTTGCGGTTCGAGAAAAAGATAAATCACTATTGTCGGTTGTAGAGTTAATGCGACGTAAAGAACGAGAAGTGATGAGCTTCCCTCGTGTGCAACGCGATCAAAAACTTCGAGATTTAATCAAAAATCCAAATACAGCAAAAGATCCTTTCTTTCTTGGCTTTTGCTATCATGAGTTGGGACAAATATATTTTTCGAATGCGCTTTATGATAAAGCCTTCGAATGCGACCTAAAAGCTTTGGAAGTTTATGAAAATATTGGCTATGACAAAGTTCCAAATATTGGTAAAATTCTTCATGAGATTGCTTTGCATTATTACTTTTTCAGAGATTATGATGAGGTTATTCGGTTGATGAAGATATCATTAAAATTTCCTGCTTTTACACCAGTTTTAGGAATGCAACGTTACAATAATCTTGGGATGTCATACATGAAATCTGGGAAGAAGGATAGTGTCGATTATTTTTTTTATAAAGGTATTGCGATTGCACGTCAATACAATTCTGATATTTGGGAAGGGATTTTGTCAAGCGGTCTGGGCGAATATTATTATAACCAGAAAGATTATAAAAAATCTTTAGCATTGTATCGAAAAGATTTTGACAACAACAATACCCAATCTAACCACACGACGGTGAAGATGAATGCGACGACTAATATGGTAAAAGTCTATCTCAAACTGGATTCGATTTTGCAAGCCAAACGTTATCTAGATTCATCAGAACAGACTTTGACCCATTTGGAAAAGATGCGAACAGATTATAATAATCTTGTCCATATTGGTGATCAACAACAGTTGGAAATAGCAAAAAAATTATACTTTGAAGTTAAAATAGATTATCTTAAAAAGACTCATGATTTTCGCGCTGCAGTTCAGTATCAAGATAGTTTGATGACCATCAGAAAAGATATTGAAGAAAAATACAATTCTGCAGTTGGTAAGATTGCTTCGCACCAACTCACGATCCAGAATAAAGAACTTCAGCTCCTGCAAAAGAAAGAAAAACAAAAACGCCAGCAGCTTTATTATTTGGCATCAATATTTGCATTTTTGACTGCAAGCGGCATTGGTATTTTTTATTTGTATAAATCTAAACAGAAGAAGATTCGACAAAATGAAATATTAATTTCTGAGAATAAAATCAATATTCTTGAAAAAAGAGAAGCCGAAAAAGAACTCGAACGTGCTAAGGCAGAAATTTTCAAATTTGTAAATAAAGCCAACGAACATAATGTCGTTATTAACCAACTCGAGAAAGAATTGGTGCAACTCAAAAGTCTGAAGTCAGAGCAAAGAAGTGAAATTTCTGATCAACTTCAGAATCTAAAATCTATGAAAATTTTGACGGACGACGATTGGTTTAACTTCCAACGTCTCTTTGAGGCGGCATTTCCAGATGTGATGAGAGCTCTGAAATTATATTCTTCGAGAATTACAGCTTCGGAAATGCGTTATCTAATGCTTTCAAAATTGGAACTTAACAATAAAGAAATGTCAAAACTATTGGGCGTTTCGGATGCTGCAATGCGTGTAGTTTGGAATAGACTTCGTAAAAAACTTAATCTATCACTAGAAGACACGCCGCTAGAATTAATCAAAAGGATCTGTGAGGAACAACATAATGTGACAATGCTTAATTAGCTTTTATATTAGTTTAAAATTAAAAATACAATAACGAAAAGAGTTGACTAATCAGCTCTTTTTTTGTTTTGCTAAAAGAGTTTACAAAGATTTAAAAGATTTCGATTTTATCAAACATTTTAGCCAAGATTAAAATTAACTTAAAAAAAAGTTAAGGTTTTTACGCTGATTTGTTAATAATTACACAAAATCAAATTCTTATTTATAGAGAAAATCATTATATTTGCCGACTAAATTAATTATATATAGTAAGAAAATGCAAGGAAAAGGACTCGTTACATTAGTTGCTATCGTACTAGGACTTATATGTCTTAATGAGCTTTTGCCGTCTTTCTATGCCAACAAAATAGAAAAAGAGGCACTAGCTGTTGCAGGCGATAACCAACAAAAATACCAAGAGGAGATTGCAAGACTATCTAAGGATACATTGAATTTAGGTTTCACAAAACTTAACTATGTAGACGCAAAAGCTAAAGAAATGAAGCTTGGTCTTGACCTTAAAGGTGGTATTAACGTGCTTTTGGAAATTAATCAAAGAGATTTAGTGAATGATTTAACTAATTATTCTACAAACCCAGTATTAATCGAAGCACTTAACAGAACAGAAAAAGTACAAAGAAACTCAACAAAGTTATTTATTGATGATTTCTTTACTCAGTTTGATGCTGTTAACAAAGAAAAAGGTACTAATCTAAAACTTGCAGATCCTGAGATCTTCGGTAACACAAATTTGACTGAAATCAAATTTAATACAACTGATGATCAGGTTAGAAATATTGTAAGAAAAAAAATCGACCAATCTGTAGGTACAGCTTACGAGGTTATCCGTACACGTATTGACAAGATGGGTGTTACACAACCTAACGTACAACGTGTAGCTGGTACAGGACGTATCTTGGTAGAGATGCCAGGTATCAAAGATATCGACAGAGTTAAAAAAATGTTGGCGACTTCTGCAAAGCTTCAGTTTTGGGAAGTTCAACAAGTTCCAGAAGTATATCCATACTTCGAGCAGTTAGGACAATTAGTTCGTGCTAAAAGTGATTCGATGGGAGTTAAGGCTAACACAGATTTAGTAAAAGCGCTTCAGATTAACACACTTCGTTCTAACGGTGTTGCTAATGTTAAATTGTCAGATACAGCTATTGTTAACAAAATCCTTAACAGTGAAGTTGCTATCAAAGCAAGACCTACTAACATTAAGTATACCCAGTTCATGTGGGGATACAAACCAGAAAGAGAAGATCCTAACAATTTGGTGCTTTATGCAATCCGTGGGAACATCAGCCAAAAAGCGCCTGTTGATGGTGCTGTAGAAAGTTCTAACGTTAGTTATGACCAAATCGGACGTATCGTAGTAGACATGCAAATGGACTCGAAAGGTGCGAAAGAATGGAAAACGATGACAGGGAAAAACGTTAACAAACCAGTTGCTGTAACTCTGGATAACAGAGTGTACACGGCGCCTAACGTACAAGGTGTAATCCCAGATGGTAGAACACAGATTTCTGGTAACTTCACACAACAAGAAGCTAAAGATTTAACAGACGTTTTAGGTGCGGGTAAATTGCCTGCAGGTGCTAAAATTGTACAAGCTGACGTTGTTGGTCCTTCATTAGGAGCAGAATCTATCCAAGCAGGGGTGTTGTCATTCCTTATTGCATTTGCAGTTATTATTGTTTATATCATATTCTATTACGGTGGTGCAGGTATCTACGCAGTTATCGCGATGATCATCAACTTGTTCTATATCTTCGGAATCATGGACTCTATCGATGCGACATTAACACTTCCTGGTATTGCAGGTATCGTGTTGTCGATGGCGATGGCGGTCGATGCTAACGTAATTATTTATGAAAGAACAAAAGAAGAATTATTCCGTGGTAAGTCAATTTTAGAAGCTTACAAAGACGGTTTCAAACATGCATTATCTGCGATTATCGATGGTCACCTTACGACTTTGATTACAGCAGTTATCCTTTACATCTTCGGTACTGGACCTATCCAAGGTTTCGCAGTAACATTGATTATTGGTTTGATTATGACATTGTTCACATCAGTTCTTTTATCAAGATTGATGATCTTCAATAGATTGAGCAAAGGTAAATCTCTATCTGTTTGGACACCAATGACGAAGAATGCTTTTCGTAATGTATGGATTGACTTCATCGGAAAACGTAAATATGCTTATATTTTCTCAGCAATTTTAATGATCATTAGTATTGCATCAATTGCAGTTAACGGTTTCAAATTCGGTATTGACTTTACAGGAGGACGTAACTATGTTGTACGTTTCGAAAAGCCAGTTAATGCTGAAAAAGTTGAAGCAAGTATTGCAAAACTTATGCAGACAGCAGACGGTAAAAACTCAGCAGTAGAAGCTAAAACTTTCGGTAGCGGTAACCAATTGAAAATCTCAACAGATTACCTTATCGATGACGAATCTTTAAAAGCTGACCAAACTGTAGAGCAAAAAATCTACGAAGGTATCAAAGCTGATCTTCCTGCTAACATGACTTTAGCGGATTTCAAATCAGCAGATAAAGCACATGCAGGTATTGTATCATCAACTAAAGTTGGTCCTACGGTAGCTGACGATATCAAAACTGGGGGTAGTTTAGCAGTATTAGCATCATTGGTAGGTATCTTTATCTACATTTTGGTAAGATTCGACAAGTGGCAATTCTCGTTAGGAGCCGTTGTAGGTCTATTCCACGATACAGTAGTTATATTGGGTGTATATTCATTATTCTACAAGATTGCACCATTCAACATGGAAATCAACCAAGATTTCATTGCGGCAATTTTGACGGTAATTGGTTACTCGATTAACGATACCGTAATCATCTTTGACCGTATTCGTGAGTACCTTCGTGAGAAAAAAGCGCTTACATTGGCAGGTCTATTCGATGACTCGATTTCGAGTACAATTGGTAGAACTTTCAATACATCCTTCACTACGATTTTGGTGATCCTAGCGATTTTCATCTTCGGTGGCGAAAACCTAAGAGGCTTCATGTTCTGTCTATTGGTAGGTATCGGTTTCGGTACATATTCATCAATTTTCATCGCGTCAGCAACAGCTTACGACTTCCTTAGAGGTAAGAAAAAAGAAGAAATACCACATGGTAAAACAAGCGTAGACAACGCAGAAATTGTAAAAAACTAAATTAGTTTTTAATCATATAAAAAAGCCTTCAGTATTATCTGGAGGCTTTTTATTTTGGCGCCATTTCCGGCTGTCACTAGTCGCTGCGCCACGCCAGCGCAATGGCCTACGCCTGTGGCGCGAGCTCCAACAGGCCGTTCCATCCGGGGCGCAACAACCACACCCAATTTTATATTTGGGTTTGTTGTGATTATCAATTATCAATTATCAATTATCAATTATCAATTAATCTTGCTAGACAACCGACAACCAAAAACTAAAAACCAATCATCAAACACAAAGAAAAAAAAACTAAATTCGTAGCCGTATGAAAAGCAATAAAAAATCAGCCGCAATTGGCTTCATTTTTATAACATTACTAATCGATATCACAGGTTGGGGAATCATCATCCCAGTTGTGCCCAAACTAATTCAAGAGCTCATCCACGCTGATGTTAGCGAAGCTGCACGTTATGGTGGTTGGCTAAGTACATTATATGCGGTGATGCAGTTTTTATTCGCTGCAGTTTTAGGTGGACTAAGTGACAAATTTGGACGTCGTCCTATTATTTTGGCATCTTTGTTAGGTTTTGCCATTAATTTTTATATTCAAGCCATTGCTCCGACGATATTTTGGTTATTTATTGGTCGTATTTTCTCGGGAATTACAGGTGCCAGTATAACAACAGCCAGCGCATATATTGCCGATGTATCAACCGATGAAGACCGTGCCAAAAACTTCGGATTGGTAGGCGCAGCTTTTGGTTTAGGATTTATTATTGGACCAGTTATTGGCGGTGTTTTAGGACAATACGGCGCAAGAGTACCATTCTACGCAGCATCAGGATTATGTTTGATTAATTTCCTTTACGGATTATTTGTCCTTCCCGAAAGTTTACCCAAAGAAAACCGCCGACCATTCGACTGGAAACGTGCGAATCCTATTGGATCGTTAATGGGTTTAAAACGTCATCCAGAACTTTTAGGGCTTATCGGTGCTTTAGTTTTAGTTTATATTGCAGGTCATGCTATGCAAACCAATTGGACATTTTTCACGATGTATAAATTCAATTGGAGCGAAAAATTAGTCGGCATTTCCTTAGGTGTTTCTGGTGTTATGGCAGCTTTGGTACAAGGCGTTTTGATAAGATATTTGCAACCAAAACTCGGTAACGAAAGAAGCATTTATTACGGATTGATTTTATATTCGATCGGGATGTTATTGTTCGCGTTTGCTAGTGAAAGTTGGATGATGTTTGCTTTTTTGGTGCCTTATGGACTTGGCGGAATTTGTGGACCAGCTTTGCAATCTGTTATTTCGTCACAAGTGCCCAATAGCGAGCAAGGCGAATTGCAAGGCGCTTTAGCGAGTTTAGTTAGTTTAACATCGATTATTGGACCACCTTTGATGACGAACATTTTCTTTTATTTCACGCATGATAAAGCACCTTTCAAATTTGCTGGAGCGCCATTTTTCCTTGGTTTTGTATTAATGGGGATTAGCGCATTCGTAGCTTATTACACCTTCGCTCGCAACAAACGTTTGAGAGAAAAGAAAGTAGCGCAAGAGTAATTTTCTTTAGTTAGGAATTAGGAATTAGGAATTAGGAATTTGAAATTAGAAATTAGAAATTAGAAATTAATTTTGCTTAAACCTTAAACCTTAAACCTTAAACCTTAAACCTTAAACCTTAAACCTTAAACCTTAAACCAATTTAAGAAATATTTAAGCAAAGGTTTTTGGTTGAATTTCAATACATTTTGTAAGTTTGCAGTATGGAATTAAGTTTTGGTGAAATGCTGATGATAGCCTTGGCTATTGTGGTCTTATTTGGTCCTGATAAATTACCCGAGATTGCGCGTGGTTTGGGACAAGGCGTACGCAAAATGCGTGGCGCTGTCGACGATATCAAAACCGAAATAATGAAAGAAGCGGACAATCCTGTTTCCGAAATTAAAAAAGAAATCGACAAGGTTAAACAATCGGTTCAAGATTATAACCCGATGAACGACATCAAAAAATCAGTATCTCTAGAGTCCGAAAAACCAGAAACGCCCAAAGTTGATCCGCTTAGTGATGAACACGAAGGGCCTGTAAGTCGTTAATATGCTAGAGCTTATAGACAAAGACCGAGATTTACTCTTATATCTCAATAATCTTGGTGATGCTTCTTATGATCCGTTTTGGTTATTAGTAACTGGCAAATGGGTTTGGATTCCGCTTTACATTATCTTTTTGTATTTAATTTTTAAAACTTACAAACCAAAATCTGTAATTTTTATTCTGGTTTTCATTGCATTAGGAATTACGTTTACAGACCAAATTGCTGGTATTTTCAAATACGGAATTGCGCGTCTTCGTCCTTGTCACGATGAGGCTTTAATCCCGAAAATGAGAATGATAACTTGCGGAGGACAATATGGTTTTTTCTCGTCACATGCAGCGAATAGCTTTTTTATTGCTAGCTTTTTGAGCCTGCTTATCTCGCACAAATACCGTTGGTTACCAGTTTGTATTTTTGTGTGGGCAACAATAGTGTCGTACAGCCGAATTTATCTTGGAGTACATTTCCCAATGGATGTTATCTTTGGTGCTTTGGTAGGCACTTTGTCAGGTGGACTCTTCGCCGAAATCACAAAAATCGTCCTCAGAAAACAGAAGTCAATTTAAGTTGACACCAATCTTTTCGATTTGTTGAGAATTAAATTTTAAAACAAAAAATCTAATCGTTATGATAAGGTTTTCCTTGGAGAATTGTTGATGCGCGATAGATTTGTTCCACAAAGAAAAGTCGAATCATTTGGTGCGTAAACGTCATTTTCGAAAGTGAAATTTTCTCGTTGGCGATTTGATAAATCTCGTCTGAAAAGCCATAAGCACCACCAACCAAAAAGTGAATCTTTTTAACCGAACTTCCCATCCAAAAATCAATTTTTTGAGAAAACTCGCGACTTGTGAATTGCTTTCCTTTTTCGTCTAGCAGAATAACTAATTCGCCAGCGTCAATATGATTTTTAAAAAGTTTGGCTTCCTCTTTTTTGAGAGCGTCTGGCGTTAGGTTTTTGACGTTTTTAACATCAGGAATTTCCACAAGGTTAAAATTCCAATGCTTTGGAAGTCTTGGGATATAATAATCGATAAGATTGATAATTTCTTTATCGTCGGTCTTGCCGATGCAGAGCAAATTAATTCGCATTTAGTATCTTTGTTTTGCAATAAGAATTTATGGCTAAAAAATTACCCAAATTTATCACAAAAATTTCAGATTTTCTGGATGGTATTCATATTCCAGGTTTGGGGATTTCTCTTTTGCAAATGATGAAGGTCTATTTTGCAGGTGTTTTTAGCAAACCTTTGGGCAAACAAGCGGCAAGTATCTCATGGAGTTTTTTCCTAAGTCTTTTCCCGATGATCCTTTTTATGTTTTCGCTATTGCCTTATATGCCGCATTACGACAAGCTTCAGTTCTATATTTTTGAAGTTTTGATGGAGAATGTTTTTCCGTCTCACATGCAACAAGATGTCAGCGATTATATCCAAAATAATATTGTCCCCAATATGAAAGGTGTCAGCAATTTGACCATTTTGTTGGTATTTGTTTTCGGGACCAATGGTGCTTTTAGTTTGATAAATGGTTTTAACCATAATACCGAATTGCAACGCGGTTTTATTAAAGAATATGCGTTAGCGATGTTGATTACGATGGCGTTTATTATATTGGTGTTGTTTTCAATTTTCGGAATTTATTACAGCGAAGTTGTTCTAAAACTCTTCACACCAGAATATAACATCAGTTGGCTGGTCGACAACTTGTCCAAGATTATTGGATTTATCTCGTTTCCGTTGTTTTATTTTATTCTTTTGGCGCTTTTTTATTGGGTTGGATGTCTTAAAATCACAAAATTCTCAGAAGCTATTCCAGGGGCAATTTTAACCACGATTTTATTTGTTGTCTTAACTTACTTTTTTGCTATTTATGTTGCAAATATTGCACGTTACAACGTTCTTTATGGCTCGATTGGATCTATTATTTTGGTGATGGTTTGGACCAATCTTAATGTGATGTTGGTGTTACTTGGTAACGAACTAAATCTCGCTATTAAAAAAGTAAAACTCGAGAATATCATCAACCAAGAAATGATTGTTCATGATGATGCCACCGAGTCTTTTTCTGAAAATTTGGATTAAATTTTATTAATATTTAAGTTGAAGATTTTAAATTATCTCTATAATTAAATGCTTTTATTTTTCCCATTTTGAATAGTTTATAACATTGTCTTTTAAGCCAATTTCTAAGTCAATTGCTATGATTTTTCCGTCAATTTTAGTTTTAATTTTTCGTGTATAAAATTGCGGATATTTATAGTTTAAAAGATATTCTCGATTATCGTTGTAATCATTATCCATGAAAACATAGTTTTCATTTTTTTTCTCTTGAAAGTTTTTAGAATTTACAATTTGATTAATTATTTTTTCTTGGTCTTTATCAGATATTTCAATACTGAAATGTTGCAAATTTCCACCCAAAATGTAACTCTCATAATTTTCAATAATGCTAAACTTATCATTTAGTCGAAGATTGAGAGTTTGTAAATCTTTTATAACATTATTTTTCCTTTCGTAACTTCTATAAAAGTTATCCATAAACGGAAACGCAAACAAAAGAATAAGGATTATCGATACAATTTTACCAACTGTATATTTTTTAATGATAGAAATTACCAGCCAAATTATACAGCTTATAATTAAAAAGATTAAAAGCAAATATATAATTGCTGGGTTGCCAACGCCTATCATTTTTCTTTGTTAAAATTTAAAAATAACAATTAACAATTATTGAGTTACAACTTTTTCTTTTCCAATTTTCTTCTTCCTTTTTGAAACTAAATTTAGAAGCGTATAACCGATAACGCCTGCTAAAACTGAAGCTATCAAAATCGCGAACTTAGCTTCATCTTGTATTTCTGGATGACCTTTGAAGGATAATAGCGCAATGAAAATCGACATTGTAAAACCGATGCCCGCAAGAAATCCAGCGCCAATCATGTGTAGCCAAGTCGAGTGGTGTGGAAGACTACTGATTTTTGATTTAATAGCGATAAACGAAAATAAACCAATACCAATAACTTTTCCAGCAACCAAGCCGAAGATAATTCCGAATCCGAAGTTCGTAAACAATCCGTCAACCATCCCAGTTTTGAAAATAATGTTGGTATTCGCTAAAGCAAAAATCGGCATAATTAGGAAGTTAACGGGCGTATGCAATTGGTGTTCTAACTTTTCTAAAGGCGAAATTTCTGTTGTAGATTCGTTGGTCGGAATCGTAAATGCTAAAAGTACACCTGCGATTGTCGCATGAATGCCCGAATGATGCATAAAATACCATAAGAACAATCCTGGAATAATATAGAAAACGTGTTTCTTAACTTTAAAATAATTAAGTGCAATAAGAAGTAAAATAATAGCGCCAGAAAGCCCCAAATACAACCAATGAAGTTGATCTGTATAAAAAATCGCAATCACCATAATCGCGCCCAAATCGTCCACAATTGCCAATGCAGCAAGGAAAATCTTAACGGCAGGCGGAACTTTTTTCCCCAACATCGAGATAATGGCTAACGAGAATGCGATATCTGTTGCCATCGGGATTCCCCAACCTTTTTCGTATTCTGTACCGTAATTGAATAAAAAATAAATAAGCGCAGGAACGACCATTCCACCAATAGCTGCAAAAATCGGTAACGACGCACTTTTAAAATTCGACAGTTCGCCTTCTACTATTTCACGTTTTATTTCAAGCCCAACCAAAAGGAAGAAAATCGCCATTAATCCGTCATTAATCCAAATGCTAATAGGATATTTTAAATGGAAAAGATTGGTGCCAATTTCGGTATCTAACAAGTTTTGGAAACTTTGTCCGATTGACGAATTTGCTAATAATAGTGAAAAAACTACACAAACAATAAGGATAACCCCAGATGATTGTGAGCTGTGAAAGAACTTTTTAAAGTAGTCGGTTAACTGCATGCTATCTATTTTCTACAAACGCTTCACTTTAGAAACGCCATTAATATTTTTAAGTTTTTTGAAAGTATCTTCTAATTGTTTTTTGTTTTTAACTTCGAGGTTGATGGTTCCTGTAAAAATACCATCGTCAGAAGCAATCGACATCGATTTCATATCCATTCCCATCGAGTTGCTAATCACTGCGGTGATGTCGTTAATCATCCCCATTCTGTCAAGACCTTCGATCTCGATTTGGATTCTGTTTTTGAAACTTTCAGAATTTACCCATTTTGCAATCAATACACGATAATCATAGTTAGCGCGTAGGTTAATCGCATTAGGACAATTGTCATTATGGACTTTAATACCTTCGGAAATGGTGATGAATCCAAAGATTTTGTCACCTGGAATCACTGTACAACATTTTGCAAAACTGTAGTTTAATTTTTCTTCATCTTTTCCGAAGACAATTAAATCTAAATCTTGCGCTGGTGTGTCATTATCTGTAACAACCTTAGTTGTCGGCGATTTTCTGAAGCGTTGTAATAAGTTTCCGAATAGTGTACGACCTTCCAAATAACGTTTGAGGTCGCCCATGTCATAAGTTCCATCTTGGAAACCTAAGAACAAATCTTGTGAGGTTTTAAGATTTAAAAACTTTTGAAGTTTATTAATTTCATCGTCGTTAAAGTTAAGTTTTGCATGACGCATTTTACGTTGCAAGATTTCTTTACCTTCAGCTGTACGATTATTTTTTTCTGAATTAAGAATGGCTTTAATCTTAGATTTAGCCTTAGATGTTACGACAAAATCTAGCCAATCCGATTTTGGTTTTTGATTCTGAGAAGACAAAATATCGACTTGATCGCCGTTTTGCAAAACATAACTAATTGGCACCAATTTGCCATTAACTTTTGCACCAAGACATTTGGAACCCAAGTCCGAATGCACCGAAAATGCAAAGTCCAAAGCCGTCGCACCCGTTGGTAAAATCTTGATTTCACCTTTTGGCGTAAACACGAAAACTTCTTTAGAATAAAGATTTAATTTAATATTATCAAGAAGCTCGGAAGTTGATAAATCTTGTTGCTGCTCGAGAACTTCACGGATTTCGGTTACCCAACGGTCAAAGTTTTGGTCGTCGCTATTTTTGTAACCTTCTTTGTAACGATAATGCGCTGCGACACCTTTTTCGGCGATTTCGTCCATACGTTCGCTACGGATTTGGACTTCAATCCACTTTTTGTCAGGTCCCATAACCGTTAAGTGCAAACTCTCGTAACCAGTCGACCGCGATTGCGAAATCCAGTCACGCATACGCGACGGATTGCTACGATAAAGATCTGTAACAATGGAGTAAATCTTCCAAGCTAAGAATTTTTCGTTTTTAGCATCAGATTTATAAATAATCCTAATCGCATAATTATCGAACACTTCTTCGAAAGTCACATTCTGCTTCAACATTTTACGATAAATCGAGCTAATCGCTTTTGCGCGCCCTTTTATTGTAAAGTTGAGGCCTTCTTCGTCAAGTTGTTCCGAAACTTCTTTTTTAAATTCTTGGATGTATTTATCACGGCTTTCTTTAGCTAATTCTAACTTGCTCGTAATCTCGTTGTAGACTTCGGGATTGTTGTATTTTAATGATAAATCTTCGAGCTCGGATTTAATGTTATAAAGTCCCAAACGATGCGCCATAGGAGCGTAGATGTACACGGTTTCTGACGCAATTTTTTGTTGCTTGTCAGGACGCATACTTTCTAGCGTACGCATGTTGTGAAGACGGTCGGCAATTTTAATCAAAATCACTCGGAAATCCTCTGACAACGTTAAAAGTAACTTACGGTAATTCTCAGATTGTATCGAAATGTTTTGATTGTTCATCACCGATATTTTCGTCAAACCATTGACAATATCTGCGATTTTCTTTCCAAAAATCTTTTCTAAATCTTCATAAGTGTATTCCGAATCTTCGATAACATCGTGGAGTAGGGCACAAGCAATACTTGTCGCACCTAGACCAATCTCGTTGGCCACAATTTTCGCCACTTCTATCGGATGGTAGATGTAGGGCTCGCCAGTTTTTCGACGTTGATCTTTGTGCGCATCCAGAGCAATATCAAAAGCTTTACGGATCAATTTGTTTTGATCTTCGTCGAGCGTTCGGTAAGTGTTGGATATCAGATCTTTATATCGGGCAAGAATTTCCTTGTTTTCTTTTTCTAAATCGTAAGCCATGATTTGTGTAATGATAATCACGAATTTACGAAAAAATCAGTTTTTAGTCAAGTTTTAGAAGTAGAAACTTTGCATCAAATCACGATTAATAGATTATAAATCTTCGTTAATTATCGCATACAAAATATGATTATGGTATATGTTTCCTTTTTTAGTATGGGCTTTCAGTTCGCCTTCTTTTTTCATTCCAGATTTTTCTAAAACCTTTCCTGATGCAGGATTAAAATCAAAATGTGTCGCAAAAATTCTTTTCAGTTTTAAATGTTTAAAACCAAAATCTATAATTTTAATAACAGCTTCCGTTGCAAAACCTTGGTTCCAAAAATCTTCGTCAAGCCAATAACCAAGTTCAGCTTTATTAAAATTTTTGTCAATACCTAGATCGATACCACCAATTATTTTTTGACTGTCTTTTAACCGAATTGCGAAGATGTATTGATTTTCATTTTTAAAACCATTTTCTGAAAGAGTAAACCAAAATCTTGCACTATCAAAGGTGTAAGGAAACGGAATGTTAATCGTGTTTTTAGAATAAATCTCGTTATTCAAAATCTTCGCTATGTTTTCTAAATCGTGTTCTTTTGGAGCATCAAGAATTAATCGTTCGGTTTCAAGTTTCGGAAAATCCATTTGTCGTTTTGGTTTTAATGAGGTTTAAAAATAATAAAAAAAACCTGCCGGATTCGACAGGTTTTATATTATGAAAATTGTTTTTTTCTGAGCCAGAAGAACAATGCGCCCAGCACGCCCAAAATCCCAAGTGGTAAAAGGAGATTGGTCCATTGCCATTTTTGACGTTCAGCATCAATACGTTGTTTGTCGAGAAGTCGCATTTCGATATTTCGGTTACGAAGCGCCATCAAGTTGGAGTCGTCCAAAAGATAATCGAGCGCATTTCTGAGGAATTGCTCGTTGCCATAACGTTGTTGCGTCAGATAATCGAAGCCTAGCGGCATTGCTTGACCTTTTACAGTTTGATTTCTTGCAATGTCACCATCCGCAATCACAATCATTTTATTGTTTGAACTTTGATTTTTAAAATTCGGGAAACCGTTTTTTTCGCTTCTGGTTGCATAAGCCGACTGGAATTTCCCTTCCAAAGACACTGCAAAAATTTTAGGCGTAGAAGCTTGTTCCATCGCGCCAATACTGTCCATTTTTACCATTTCCGAAAGCGAAACATAATTCGGAATACTCTTCGTAATGGTGCGATCGCTGGACTCAAATAAAATGTTAAACTTTGTGTTTTTTCTTGAAAGTGTATCAATCGATGTTGGAAATTCGAATTTTACAGGATTAATGTTTTTAGTAATTGCATTTTGATTTTGCGAAATTCCAAGCGGAAAATAAGGCCACATCAAATTCGTGAATTGCGGATTACCAGCCACTTCACCAGTCACCAAACGAATCAACGCCGATTGCTTCATGTCTTTAATCAAACCTGGATTAACGCGAACGCCGTAACTGAACATCATGTCCGTCAAATTCATGTCAACAGGATAAGCCATAATCTTTTTGGAACGGAAAAGCGTATCCATTTCAGCGTTAACGGCATCAAGCATCCAAAGGCTTTTTCCGCCATTCATGATGTATTGGTCAAGGATAACTTTTTCGTTGGTTGTAAAAGCTTTACGAGGTTTTGCAATCACCAAAGCGTCCATTTGTCGAAGTTTTGGGATGTCAGCAAGACTTAACTCAGTTTTATTTTCTGGGATAATTGGACCGACATTATAATTTTCTAAAGCCATTTCCACAAAGCTGGTGAATTCTTGTTTTCCCAATTCGTCTTGATTAACCAAAAATCCAATATTTTTCTTGTGTTCTTCGGTCATCGCTTTGATGTTCGACGCAAAATTATATTCAAGACTTTCGATAGACTTATTAAGTTGCTCGCTAGAATCGATGCCCGTTTGTTGGATAATCAACGGAATCGCAAATCCATAGTCTTCATATTTGATCGCAGCATACGGATACATCACGATATTGGTGATTTTTCCGTCTTTGATATCTGGTAACATCGACGGTTGCATGCCCATTGCTTGCAACGTATCTATCGGGATTTTCTCTGCAATTGGATCACGGAATTTGTAATCGATTTTTGGATTTATCTTTCGGAATTCGTCCAAAAGGAATTTAGTTTCGTTTTGTAATTGTTTAAAAGAAGCTGGAAAATCGCCATCCAAATAAACCTCGATCATTACAGGTTTTTTGATGGATTCCAAAGTTTTAACAGTGGCATCTGAAAGTGTGTAACGCTTTTCTGAAGTTAAGTCAAATCGTTTGTAGAACACGCCAAAAATGCCTAACAATAGCAAAAGTCCTACGAGAATATATATGATTTTGTTTTTATTCATTTTTAAAAAATATAGGAAATTTTACTTCTTTTTTGATACCGAAAATTGAGCGATTTTAAGACAAATAATCATTACTAATACAAAATAAAATAAATCTCGAGTATCGATAAGTCCTCTTGTAAATGACGTAAAATGCTGATAAAATCCAAAATTTTGTAAAATAAAATCTGCACCACCTAGCAACTTATAACTTGCCAATTGTTCGATCCCGAAATACATGACGAAGCAAAGCAATACACCAAGTAGATACGCCATAATTTGGTTTGACGAAAATGATGATGCTAAAATCCCTAATGCTGAAAATCCACCAATTAAAACGATTAATCCAAAATAGCTTCCGAAGGTCATTCCCATGTCAATGTTGCCTTCGGGAATTCCTAAATTGTAAACGGTATAAAAATAAATTAATGAAGGAATTAAACATAAAACGCCAATCGTCCAAACGGAAAAGAATTTACCATTAATGATATCCGAAATTTTTAAAGGTTGCGAAAATAGCCAAAGCAAAGTCCCAGATTGTTGCTCTTCTGCCAAACTTCGCATCGTTAAAGCTGGAATGATAAACATCAAAAGCCAAGGCGCCAACACAAAAAAGCTTTGTAAAGAAGCGCTGCCGATGTCTAATATGTTGAAACTGTTTTCGAAGAAGAATAAAAATAAAGCCGATACAAAACTAAAAGCACTGATGATAACCCACGCGCTCCAGTTTCCGAAATAGCTCCAAAGTTCTTTTTTAAATATTGCAAACATGCGTTTTTCTAGTTTGTAGTTTTTGTACTTAGACTTTAATGTCTAAAAAATTACTTTTTTCCTTTGTTGACCAATTTGACAGTTGCCATAATCAGCATTATGATAACGATGAAACCTACTAATAATTGCCACCAATACTCGATAATATAGTATTTTAAAATCACTGTAAAAACAACTCCGAATAATAAGAAAGTCGCAATTTCGTTGATTTGTCGTAGTTTGATATTCGAGGTTTCTAAAGTTTTACCATTTAAGATTTGGAGGCTTTTAGTTTTTTTCCAAGCCCAAACATGGTAAGCCAAAAGTCCTATCAAAAATGTTAATTTTAAATGAAACCAAGGCATTTTCATAAGACCAGTATTTAATCCAATCATGATCAAACCGCAAGAAAGCATGATGATACCTGCAGGAACGATGATGATGTTCCATAATCTTTTTGCCATGTAGGCGTATTGCTCACGCAGGATATTTTGTTTTGGATTTTCGAAGTCGTCGGTATCTTTATAATACACGAAAATTCTTGGTAAATAAAACATTCCAGCAAAATAGCTGACCATAAAAATAATGTGAATCGCTTTGATAATCAAATAGAGCACGTGTCAAATTTTTGCAAATATACTTTTAATTGCTAAAACAAAATTGACGATGCCTTAAATATCTTGTAAATTGTGAAATTGGTTTTTTTATCTTTTATTTGCAAAAGATTAATAAAAAAATAAAAATGAAAGGAATATTACAAGTTATTTTCTTGTTTTGTGCGTTTTCTTTATCTTTTGGTCAATCTGGACAAAAAGTAGCGAAGAGAATTATGGATTACAAAACAAGTAAACAAAGTTTTGAAAGCTACAATCTATTTAAGAAAAACGAGGTCGCTAGCAAAAATGCTATATACAAGCAATCTGCGACTGATGCTATTGTAATGGATCTTGACAAGAAACAATTAGAGAATTTGGTTTCTAAACGACCAATAGCTATCGAAATGACTTTTCCGTTTCGTGAAAAAATGATTACTGTCGAGTTGTTACAGAATGATATTTTTGGTGGTGAAAAGAATTTGACTGTGCAAACGGACAAAGGAGAATTCAAAAATTATAAGCCAGGGGTATATTACCAAGGTATTATTAAAGGTGATGCATCGTCAATAGTTGCGTTTAGCTTTTTTGAAGATGATGTTGTAGGATTGGCTTCTGACCTTAAAATTGGAAATATCGTATTAGGAAAGGCTGTTTCTTCTGAAGATTTTGTTGTTTATTCCGATGCTACTTTAACGGGGAAAAGTCAGTTTGTTTGTAAGGCTGATGCTTTGATGGAAAATCAAAATCAGAAAATTTTATTTGATCCTGATGCAATCTCTAAAACGGCTCAAACAACCGAGAATTGTGTAAGAGTGTATTATGAAATCTGTAATAAACCTTACATTCAGAATGGGAGAGATGTTACTAAAACAACCAACTGGATAACAGCAATCCATAATAATATTGGAACTTTGTATAATAATGATGGTGTTAAAATGTCATTGCATGAGATTTTTGTATGGACATCAGCTGATCCTTATACTGGAAGTTTTGACGAAAATTTAGCAAAGTTTAAGTCTACTCGTACAAGTTTTAATGGAGATCTAGCGCATCTTGTTAATTATCCTTCAACGACAAGTGTAGCTTACCTTAACTCTTTGTGCTCTGCAAGTAAGTATGCTTATTCTGGTATTAATATGACTTATGCAAATGTGCCGACTTATTCTTGGACTATTATGGCGATGACGCATGAGATGGGACATTCTTTGGGTTCGCCACATACGCATGCTTGTGTTTGGAATGGTGATAATACGCCAATCGATGGTTGTGGTGCGGTTGGCGGTTTTTCCGAAGGTTGTGATGGTCCAATTCCTGCAAAAGGAACGATAATGAGTTATTGTCATTTGGTAGGTGGCGTTGGTGTTAACTTGGCTTTGGGTTTTGGTCCGCAGCCAGGTGCGTTAATTCGTCAGACAGTAGACTCTAAAGCTTGTCTTAACACAGATTGTGTGACAGGTTGTAATCCAACGGTGTCTAATCTTCAGATATCAAACCTGACTCCAAATTCTCTTACAGCGACAATTATCGATAATAATGGAGGGACTGAATGGAAATATAAAATTGCTAAAACGGATGGTACTGTTGTTAAGTCCGGCGTTGTAACCAATAAAGTCATTAATATTGCTACTTTAGAACCTAACACCTATTATACTATAAGTGTTGGCGTTAATTGTGGTGGCGAAAATTCTTATGCCGTAACTCAACTTATTATGACAGATGCACAATGGTGTGGGTCTAATTATAATTTTACAGATTCTGGAGGCGAAGATCGCGATTATGGTAATAGTGAAGTTATTATTAAAACTTTTACACCTAGCAACCCTAATGATAAGATTAAGCTAACATTTACTGAGTTTGTAACAGAACAAGGTGGTGATATGATGAGAATTTATGACGGACCTAATATTGCATCAACTCCATTTTTACATAACGGTTCAATTAATATTTCGGGAACGCAAAATTTAGGCTCTTTCGAGTCGACACACCCAACAGGAGCAATTACAATACGTTTTTCATCTAACGCTTCGGTTGTTGAGAAAGGATGGATTGCGAAAGTAGAATGTAAAACATTATCTACTATTGATGTTAAAACGATCGGCTTTTCATTAGCTGTTACTGGATCAAAAAATACTTTAATAGTAAAATCGAATAAAGTGATTGATAGGTTGGAGATTTTTGATATGGCTGGAAAAATTGTTAAAACAGATCTAGCGGTTGATAGAAATTCTGAAGTTAACATTAGTAGACTTGCTTCAGGCGTTTATGTTGCTTACGCAACAATTGAAGGACAAGTTATTTCTAAAAAGTTTGTTAAATAATTAATTAGGAAATTAAAAATAAAAAAGCGTTTGTTAATAACAAACGCTTTTTTCTATTTTAGACTTTACTCGAATTCGATATAGATTTTTTCGCCCATGTTCATACCGAATAAAGAGGCGGCGCCGTTGTGAAGACTGCCTTTGTATACAGTTAATTCGAGGAGATTATTATCATTAAATATAACCGCAGATTTACCGTGATATTCTTGCTCTTGTTCCCAATTTGGGATCAAATCTGTGTATTGATTAAAAATCTTTGTTAAAACAATATTCCTGAATTTAATCGTAAAAGATTCGAAATTGCTTGCATGTTTTTCAAAAAGACTTTTATGGATATTTGAGATCACATTTCCAAAATTGTCAACATACATTACTTCGCCGATAATCATTTTTTCGGAAGCTTTGTAGCTTGCATTCACAAAAAAAGTTTCCTTTGTATCTAGCGTTGGACGACCAATAACTTCTGGCACGCCACCATTAGAAAGGTGGATGGCTGCAGGGACAAAAATATCCGTTGCTGTAAAGTTAATCGTGTCATCAAATTTTTTATTTAATGTGATTTCGTAAACGTAATCGGGTTTAATATCGAAAAAAATTAAGTTAAGAACGCCGTTGTCTGCCGCTAAAAAGTAATGACCATCAACTTTTGCGAGGATGTTTTTTCGGTCTTTATGATAAAAGCTGTCAACGCAAATTATGTGAATACTGCCAGTTGGGAAGCTTTTGTAAGAACTTCTAATAATATAGGCGGTCTGTTGAAGATTGTAGGCTAAGATATCGTGGCTAATGTCAACCAATTTTATGTTTTCGTTCTGACTAAGAAGACTGCCTTTGATGCAGGCAACGCGATGGTCGACGGTTCCGTAATCCGAAGTTAAACTTATAATTGGCATCTCTTTTATTTTATGCAAAATTAACTATAAATATATGCTCAGGTCAAGGCTTTCCTCAAATCAATTCTATATATTTGTTAGGAAAATACTCTGAAAATATATGTATGAACTAAATTATGAAATTTCTGACATTGATACAAAAATCTTCTATGGTGTACAGAATCAATACTTTAATTTAATTAAATCTAGCTTTCCAACTCTTAAAATTACGGGTCGTGATAATTATATTTTTGCGATGGGTAATCAAGAAACTTTGGATGTTCTTAAATCGAGGCTAGACGATATTGTCGCTTTTATTTCTAAACATAATAGCATCGACCTCAAAAATGTTGAGTCTATTTTAAAAATAAAATCCGAGGAAGAAAAGCAATTGGTTTTTGACCAAGATATTATTGTTAAAGGTGTTAACGGAAAAGTTATCAAAGCAAAAACATCCAATCTTAAAAAATTAGTAAAAACTACCGATAAGAAAGATATGGTGTTCGCAATTGGACCTGCCGGAACAGGGAAAACCTATACCAGTGTGGCTTTAGCGGTACGAGCACTTCGTGATAAAGAGGTTAAAAGGATCATCTTGACGAGACCTGCGGTGGAAGCGGGCGAGAGTTTGGGGTTTTTACCTGGCGACCTTAAAGAAAAATTAGATCCATATTTACAACCATTATATGATGCTCTTCGTGATATGATTCCGCATGAGAAACTAGAAGGCTTTATGGAAAAGAAAGTTATCGAGGTAGCACCTTTGGCTTTTATGCGTGGACGTACGCTGGATGATGCCTTTGTAATTTTGGATGAAGCTCAAAATACGACACATTCTCAAATGAAAATGTTCTTAACTAGAATGGGTATGAATGCTAAATTTATTATCACAGGCGATCCAAGTCAGGTTGATTTACCTAAAAATCAACAATCTGGACTTCGAGAATCTATGCGGATTTTGAAAGATGTTGAAGAAATTGGTTTTGTGTATTTAACAGAAGAAGATGTTGTTAGGCATCCAGTGGTTAAGAAAATTATCTTGGCTTACAATAAGGAAGAGCAACAAAATCAACCAAATAAATAGTTTTTTCGCGTGAAATACTTATACATATTGTTAGTAACTGTTTTAGCGTTACAATGTTCACCTCAAAATAAAGTAGTTACTTCTGATTCGGAAGCAATTGCTTTTGAGGTGATTCATCAATCAAAACTTGAGATGTTAGGAGATAACACTTCCAGAATATTAAATAGTCAACAGGAGATTGATTATTTATATCAGTTTTTGAATGCTTCGCCGAAAGGTTACGGACAAATTCCTATTCCTGCGTATGATACTAACGAAACCCTCATTTCAATAAATGCAACGCCTAAAACTAAGAATGATATCAAAGTTGTTTCAATTGTAAAAAGTGGGGACAAGTTGAATATTATTGCTGAAGATGTCGAAAACCCACAATTAAAACCTGAATCGAGATGGAAAAGTGCGATCATAATCAAGCTTTCAGGAGTTTATCATAACCAAACTATTAATTTTAATGTTAAATAAATTAACATAATCGAAAATTTTAATAATTCGTAATCTTTTGCAAAAGCCTGTGTAAGTAGGTTTTTGTAATTTTAATATATAAAGTTTATTTTAAATTTTAACATATTTTATAATTTGGTCTCGAATTTGCATCATATAAAATATAAAACAAAATCAATACAAACATTAGAATTATGAAAAAGTTATTTTTAGTAGGTGCTTTAGTACTTTTTGGAGCTATGAACGCTCAATCAGGATTTAAATTAGGAGCTAACCTTGGTTTACCAGTTGGAGATTTGTCGACAGGCTATAGTTTTTCGGTTGGAGCAGATGCAGCTTATCTTTGGCCAGTAGCAACAGATGTTAATATTGGTTTAGCAACAGGATTTCAAACTTATTTCCCAAAATCTGAAATAAAGGATATGGGTTATAAAAATGTTAATATAGTGCCAATTGCTGCTTCTGGACAATACCGTTTCACTCCTGAGTTTAGCTTGACTGTAGATTTGGGTTACGGATTTATGTTCTCAAATGGAGAAAGTGATGGTGGATTTTATTATGCTCCAAAAGCAGCTTATCATTTCGGACCTAGCGAAATTAATTTAAGCTATAGAGGTATTTCTCAAGATGGAGGTAATGGCGGATCAGTTAACTTGGGCTACGCATATTCTTTCGGGAAATAATTAGATATTTATATTTTATAGATATAAAGCATCCGATTTTTGGATGCTTTTTTGTTTTGCTTTTTTTAAGAGAAAGATTGTATTTTCGCGGCTAATTTATTTTTATGAAGAAAGTATTATTTTTTGCAATGACTTTTGCTGTGATTATTTCTAAGGCTCAAGTTAATTCTAATTTTAAAATAGGTGCTCATGTTGGTTTGCCTTTAGGAGATACAAAAGATGCTATTACTGTGACAACTGGTGTTGATGTTGCTTATGTTTGGGAAGTTGCTCCTAATTTTGAATTGGGGATAACTACTGGTTACTCAGCGTATTTTTATAAAGAGGCGCAACGTATTAGTTTTATGGACTATAGATATGACTTCAGACCAGAGCCAACTAGTCTTGTGCCTGTCGCGCTTACTGCTCAATACAATATTGCTAAGAAAGTTAGTTTAGGTCTCGATTTGGGTTATGGTTTTGTTTTAAATGAGAATAGAGAAGGAGGTTTTCTATACCAGCCAAAACTAGGCGTTATTATTGGTAAGGGTAACGAGCTTTATATCGCTTATAAAGGCATTAGTGTTAAAGGAGGATCGGTGCAATCGTTTAATATTGGATATGCTTATTCTTTCAGAAAATAATAATCAAAAAATACCTACTTTTAAGATTAAACCACTTGTAATAGTGGTTTTTTTTATTCAATGTAAAGTATTTTTGAACTTTTCTGAATACTTTTCTGAAATCATTGCTAAATGTTAAACTTGAATATTTAATTTTTAAATCAAAATAGCTGATATATTTCATAATTTTTGTTAAAAATAGTTAAAACGAAATCTTATAAATTTGCAGCATCAATTTTAATCAATTATGAAAAAGTTATTTTTAGTAGGTGCTGTTGCACTTTTCGCATCAGTTAATGCACAGATTGCTCAAGGGACTACATTTATTACAGGTTCTGTAGGTTACCAAGGTCAAAAAAATAATAACAATGATGTAACTACAGATTCGTTCTCAGTTATCCCAACTGTAGGGTATTTTGTAGCGCCTAACGTGGCTATTGGTGTGGGTGTTGGTTATACATCAGTATCTGAGAAAGGTAAAGAATTCAACGGTCTTAGTACAGTTGATTACAAGGATACTAATTCTGCGTTCGTTATTGAGCCATTAGTAAGAAAATATTGGAACGTATCTGATAACTTCTTATTATTCGGTCAATTATCAGTGCCAATGGCATTTGGTAATCAAAAGTCAGAGATCAATGGTCAAGAAGCTGGTAAAGACAAATTCTCTGCTTTTGGAGTTGTTGTTAAGCCAGGTATCGATTATATCATTGCACCTAACTGGACTATTGAAGCTACAGTTGGTGAGTTCGGATACAGATCTGCAAAATTCAAAGATTCTAAAAGTGTAGACAACTACAACTTCGGTCTTGATTTAGGATCAGTTACTTTTGGAGTTAAATATCTTTTCAAATAAGATTTTACAACAAAATATTTATTTTAAGAGCAATCGTAAGGTTGCTCTTTTTATTTGTTTTAATATTATGATATTGAAAATAATTATATGTTAAATTTTGTTAATTTAATAAATAATTATATTTTTGCGCCTCAATTATAAATAAACTATGAAAAAACTATTTTTAACAGGAGCTCTCGCGCTTTTTGCTACAGTTACTGCACAACAGACTAAATTTGGAGCTAATGCAGGACTATTAGCAGGTTTTGCAAAAGGAAAAACTCCAGAATTTACTGATACAAGTTCTTCAACAGGATTTTATGCTGGCTTTTTTGCAGAATTTTCGGCAGGAGAAAAAATTAAGATTCAACCAGCAGTTAATTATGCGAATATTGATGATGCAAGTGCGATTCAAATCCCAGTAATGGTGAAGTATTATGTGGATCCAAAGTTTAATCTTCAAGTTGGACCTCAATTTTTATTTGACCTAAGTGAGACGCCAGATGGATATGACATTTATTTTAATAAAACTAATATTGCACTAGCTTTAGGAGCTGCTTATGACTTTACACCAAAGTTTTTTGCTGAAGCAAGATATTTTCTTTCCAATTAAATAATCATCTTAAGAATGCACCTTCGGGTTATTCTATTAGAGCTAATTATCTTAATGTTGGTATAGGTTACCGTTTTAACTAATTTTACTTTAATAATACATAGGATGCTCAACTTTGTTGGGCGTTTTTTTTTAGTGAAATTATTTCACTTAATTTTATATAAATAATAATATTTTTCCATATTTTGGCTTTGTATATGAGTGTTTTAGTTGTGTGTTTTTTTTGAATTTTGTGTTTATTAATTAAAAAATAAGTGTTTTAGTTTAATAATTGATCAAAAATTTTATTCTTTAATAATAGAGCTAATCTTTGTTAAAATAGCGTTAACACTGTGTTTTATGTCTTATTTACCTGCTTTTATTAGGGTTTTTCATGTCATTGTTTTTAAATGTTAAAAATATTTTATAAAAATTAATTAACGTTTAAAAATATTATTATATTTGAGCGAATCGAAAAATATAATAATTATGACAAAAAAATTACTTTTCGCAATTTTTGCTCTACCAATGTTAGCAAATGCGCAATTCACTGAAGGTTTTGAAGCTTCACAAGAAATCCCAACAGGTTGGACAGTTATTAACGGTGGCGATGAAAAAACATGGAGTATTGCTGCGACAAACAATGCCCACAGTGGTGCACAAATGGCAACAATCGAATATTCTAGTGATGCCCATGATGATTATCTAGTAACACCTGCTATACACGTAACTGCTGGGGTCAATGATTTTTTCTCTTTTTATGGAAGAAGTAGAAGCGCTCAATGGTTGGAGAAAATCAGTCTTAAAATTTCTACTACAACACCTACAAAGGCTGCTTTTACAACTGTTTTAGATGCTAATATTGCTCCTACAACTGATGCTTATATCAAATATAATTACGATTTGTCTGCTTACGTAGGTCAAACAATTTATATTGCTTTCTATTCAGAAACTCAAGATCAGTTTTTTTTTTGATATAGATGACGTGTTTAGTGGTGCCGCTCCATTATGTGAGGGAGTTGCAAATGTAGTATCTAGTAATATTTCTACTAGTTCAGCAAAAATAGGTTGGGCAGTTTCTGCTACACCTAATGCAACATATGACATAGAGTATGGACCTGCTGGATTTACGCAAGGTAGTGGTACTGTAGTTAACAGCGCTACTAACTCAACAACACTTACAGGTCTAACGGCGGCCAGCAAATATGAAGTTTATGTAAGATCAAATTGTGCTACTAATGGTACAAGTGCATGGTCTAGTCCAGTATCTTTTTCTACAGCATGTAATGCAAATGTGGCATTCCCTTTGACTGAAAAATTTGATACTAATGCAATTCCTGTTTGTTGGTCAAATGAGTTGGTTGCAGGTATTACGACTTGGGAATTTGTTGATCAAAATCAAAATGCTACTATCACTCCAAAATCTGCACCTTATATGGCGCAATTTAGGGTAGGCAACAATACAGATATTACAAAGTTGGTGATGCCAGTTATGGATCTGTCTGCAGTTAATAACCCTGCTTTGAAATTTAGCATGGCCAATGTTGAATTCTTTAATGATATTGACGTTCTTAAAGTTTATTATAAAACGAGTGCAAACGGAACGTGGACACAAATTGGAGATACTTACTCTACAGAGCATACCACTTGGACAGATGTAACATTGCCGCTTCCGAATAAGTCTAATACTTATTATGTGGCTTTCGAAGGAATAAGCAAATATGGAAGAGGTCTTGATATTGATGACGTTATGGTCGGCGATGTAGCAAATTTAGCAGTTAATAATACTGCTGCTAATAAAGCAATATCTGTATATCCTAATCCTGCTAAGGATGTAGTTAACATCAAAACGGATAAAGATGTTAATAGTATTCAGATTTTCTCATTGACTGGTCAGTTAGTAAAAACTATTGATAAAAATGTGAGAACAATCAATGTGTCAGATCTTAAAAAAGGAGTGTATTTACTTAGAGTTAAATCCGCATCGCAAGATGAATCTTTCAAAATAATTAAAGAGTAAAATCTTTATTTTTTGGTTTAGTATAAATCTTTTTTGTGAAGGTGAGAATTAGTTTTCTCACCTTTTTTATTTGTTTTAATATTGAAACTTTATATGTTAATTTTAGTTAAATTTTGTTAATTTGATAAATAATTATATTTTTGCGCAATATTTTAATAAACAATGAAAAAAATATTATTGGTTGGTGCTTTGGCACTTTTTGGAGCAATGAATGCTCAAAAATCTTCTTTTGGTATAAAAGGTGGGTATATAAACTCGCAAATCAATACTAAAGAAAATATGGATTTTGAACAAGTGGCGTTAGATAAAAAAGGGCGTTCTGACTTCTTTGTTGGTTTGTTTTTTGAGCAAAAATTTAACGAAAAAATTGCAGTTCAGATTGAAGGTTTGTATGCTGGATTAGGAGGAAAATATCAAGGGCAATTGTCAGAATCTGGCAGTTACGCAAAATTAAATATGGATTTTGGATATGAGCAAATTGTTTTCCCAATTTCACTTAAATATTATGTTATACCAGAACTGTCTGTATACGCTGGTCCAAATATCTCCATCACGACATCTAGCAAAATAAAAGGTGAGTATAAAGAATCTAATTTGCCAGCAGATGTTATTAATGAAGCTAATCAGGAAATGGCTTCGGAGCTACATCAATTTAATAAAGTTTTAAATGATAATTTAGCAAAACCAACATTTGGTGTTCAGTTTGGAGTGGATTATACTTTCTTGAACGCATTTGTTGTGGATGCAAGATATAATTTAGGCGTGTCCAAGATTTATAAAAAAGAAGTGGATTCTTCGCTAAAATTAAATTACTTCCAAGTTGGTGTAGGATACAAATTCTAATCTTAGCACATAAAATAAAAAAACTCTCAGAGCAATCTGAGAGTTTTTTTATCTAAAAATTGAATTAATAAAAAATTATTTTCCTCCGAACAATCCGCCGCCCATTCCTGGCATATTTGGCATCTTGCTCATCATCTGCATCATTTGTTTTCCTTGCGGACCTTGCATCATTTTCATCATTTTGCCCATTTGCTCGAATTGCTTCATCAGTTGGTTAACTTCTTCAAGTTTTCTACCGGCACCTTTTGCAATACGTTGTTTACGAGGCATGTTGATAGTTGATGGTTTTCTTCTTTCTTCTGGCGTCATACTGTAGATAATCGCTTCGATGTGTTTGAAAGAGTCATCACTAATATCAACATCTTTTATTGCTTTACCAACACCAGGTAACATCCCCATAAGGTCTTTCATGTTACCCATTTTTTTGATTTGGTGAATTTGTTTTAAAAAGTCATCAAAACCAAATTCGTTTTTAGCGATTTTCTTATGAAGTCTTTTTGCTTCCTCTTCATCGAATTGTTCCTGAGCTCTTTCAACCAAGGAAACAACGTCACCCATCCCTAAGATTCTGTCAGCCATCCTTTCTGGGTAGAAAAGATCAAGCGCTTCCATTTTTTCACCTGTAGAAATAAATTTGATTGGTTTCTCAACCACCGAACGAATCGTTAAAGCGGCACCACCACGCGTGTCACCATCCAATTTGGTAAGGACAACACCATTATAGTTAAGCACGTCGTTGAAGGCTTTTGCCGTGTTAACAGCATCTTGTCCTGTCATCGAGTCAACAACGAAAAGTGTTTCTGTAGGTTTTACAGCTTGGTGAACGTTACGGATTTCGTTCATCATTTCTTGATCAATTGCTAAACGACCAGCGGTATCTATGATGATAACGTCGTGGCTGTTAGATTTAGCAAAGTTGATCGCATTTTCAGAAATCTGAACTGGGTTAAGATTTCCTTCTTCCGTATATACAGGTACTCCAATCTGACCACCCAATACTTTTAGCTGATCAATCGCAGCAGGACGATAGACGTCACATGCTACCAATAGAGGTTTTTTACTTCTTTTTTGTTTTAAATAATTGGCAAGTTTACCAGAAAAAGTGGTCTTACCAGAACCTTGTAGACCTGCAATTAAAATAATAGTTGGTTTGTCAGAAAGATTAATGCCTTCTTGAGAACCGCCCATTAGATCAACCAATTCGTCATGTACGATTTTGGTCATCAATTGTCCTGGCGTTAACGATGTCAATACATTTTGACCAATCGCTTTGTCCTGAACTCTTTTGGTAAGGTCTTTCGCAACTTTGTAGTTAACGTCGGCATCTACCAAAGCACGACGGATTTCCTTAACGGTTTCCGCTACGTTGATTTCGGTGATTTTTCCGCGGCCTGATATATTGTGTAAGGCTTTATCGAGTTTGTCTTGTAAACTATTGAACATCTTTTTGAGTAATTAGGTTTGCAAAAATAATGAATTTATAATAAATAAAGAAGTTCTGAATAATTTTTGGTAGTTTTGCCAAAATGAAGAATTTAAAAGTCGTACCGACTTACGCGGTGCTTTTCCTTTTGTTTTCGGCGATAATGTTTTTGGTTCAGTGGATTTTGGGGAATCAAGATATTATGCATTTAAGTTACAGAATACATTTTTTGTTGTTTTTTGTAACCTTAATTGGTGTCTTAACGATGCTAATTGTTTTTGGTTTAAAAAAGAAAAATATTATTGGATTTATATTTTTAGGATTTGTAGTTTTCAAATTGTTCGCAATCGGTTATATTGCGTTGTTTGAAAAAGATTTTAAAAATAATCTTTTAGCATATTTTGCGATATATTGGTTGTATCTTGCTGTGGAAGTGGCGGTAGTGGTTGCTTTGGTAAGAAAACAAGACGAATATCATAAAAATATTTAAGTTAAAGATTTCCCAAAATCGGATAATATTTTATATTTTTGCAAAAATTTTAGAAATCAATCTAGTCATGAGTTTTAAAAAACTGTTAGTTCTTCTTCATGTATTCGTACTAAGTTTTTCGTTTGCACAGTCGCACGAGGGACATGAGACGGCTAAAGAAGAGAAGTACAATCCTGTACCGTTCATTATGCATCACATTGCTGATGGTCATTACTGGCACATGTGGGGAG
>JAEXRP010000066.1:0-46389 GCA_023440705.1 Bacteroidota bacterium | reverse complement strand
GACGAATACGGAAGAATGACAACTAGAGGTTTTAAAATGCCTTAATCAATAAACAAAATTCAAAAGAAAAGCAGCTCGAATATGAGCTGCTTTTTTAGTTTTAAAACAAAGTCAATTTGGATGGATCGCTTCCCATTTGCGGAATATGAATATCTTTTCCCCAAGCTTGATTTAATTTTTTAATAAAATGTGCGGACAAAAGTGGCGATGCTTTTTCTATGTTTTGATGAACGAAGAAATACAAGTTTTCTAAGCCTTCTTCCTTCCAAGTTGTCAAACGCTCCAACCAATCATCCAATCTTTGATAATCGTTCTCAGCATTAGCACCAACATATCTAATGAAAGCCGTTGGCGTCGTCAATCGCATATGCAACATATCACGACGTCCAGCCGTATCGACAATAATATTGGTTACATTATTATCTTCAAACAATTTGCAAGTTCTATCAAAAACCTCTTCATCCATGAACCATTCTGTGTTACGAAGTTCAACTGCTAAAGGCACTTCTTTTGGCCAGTTTTGGATAAACTTTTCTAAACGCTCATAATCTTTAGGTTTAAAATTATCGTGTAACTGTAAGAAAACCATTCCTAATTTATCTCCGAAATTAAGCACCGAAGTTGCAAATTGCGTCACAACATCATCAATATTCAATAATCTTCGAAAATGTGAAACTGTATTGGTGATTTTTGGAAAAAATTTAAAATCATCGGGCGTTTTATCTTTCCAAGTTAAAACCTGGTCAGGAGAAGGCATTCCGTAAAACGTTGCATTCAACTCAATGGAATTAAATTGCGTCGCGTAATAACTCAACTCATCTTTTGTACCTTTTGGATAAAAGCCTTTAAGATCAGTTTTATTCCACTTGGCACAACCGATAGAAATATCTTCCAGACCTTTTTTATTTAGTTTTAAAATAGTCTTCGTATGCGAATTATCTTGAGGTAGCGTAAAATCTATTTTTGAAGGATCTTCAACTTGTCCGAATTTCATTGTAATTAAATTTTTAATTCAAAGTTTAAAGTTAGAAAAAAACTAACATCTTTTGTAAATGTTTAATCCAAAAAAAGACCGCAGAAAATCTACGGTCTTTTTAAGTATCAATTATTATAAAGTCATTTTGTTATGCTTCGCAAGAAGAACAACTTACAAAGTTCACCATCAATTCTTTTGACACCGACGAACTTCTTTGGTAATATAGGGTTTTTACACCTTTTTTCCAAGCTTCAATCATCACATAATTAACATCTTTAACCGGCATTGTAGACGGAATCTGTAAGTTAAGCGATTGCGCTTGGTCGATATATTGCTGTCTTTGAGCAGCTTGTGATACAATTTCCATTGGAGAAATTTCTCTAAATGTTTTGAAAACTGCTTTTTCATCATCCGTCAAACCATCAAGATGTTGTACAGAACCATGATTTAACATCACATTTCTCCAAGTTTCTTCGTTATCAAGACCTTTTTCTTCTAATAGTTTAGCAAGATATTTATTCTTACGCATGAAGTTTCCTTTTGCCAAACCAGCTTTGTAATAGTTAGAAGCGAAAGGCTCAATACCTGGCGAAGTTTGCCCTAAAATTGCAGAACTAGAAGTTGTCGGCGCAATCGCCATCAAAGTTGTATTACGAAGTCCGTAACCTTTTAACATTTCTGGTTCGCCATAGATGTTTGCTAATTCTTTAGATGCAATTTCTGCTTGCTCTTTAATATGACGGAAAGCTCTCGCGTTAAATTGTGTTGCTTCGAAACTTTCAAACGGAATCATATTCTTTTGTAAATAAGAATGGTAACCCAAAACGCCCAAACCTAAAGCTCTGTGACGCATTGCAAAATTACGCGCTGATGTCAAATAATAGTTACCTTCAGTTTTTTCAATAAACTCTGACAATACAGCGTCTAGGAAATAAATCGCCAATTTAACTGCGTTGGTATCTTTCCACTCGTCGAACAACTCAAGGTTCATGGAAGATAAACAACAGATAAATGACTCGTTGGTTGTCGATGGCAACATAATCTCCGAACAAAGATTACTTGCATTAACCATCAATCCCGCATCTTTATAGACTTGAGGTTTATTTCTGTTAACATTATCTGTAAAGAAAATATATGGCAAACCTTTTTGCTGACGGCTTTCTAGCACGCGCGCCCAGATTTTACGTTTTTCCATATCACCATCTACCATGTCTTGCATCCAATAATCTGGAACGCAAACACCTGTAAACAAGTTTTGGATCGGACTTCCAATATCTTTGATTGACAAAAACTCTTCAATATCACCGTGGTCAATATCAAGGTAAGCCGCAAAAGCGCCACGTCTTACACCACCTTGTGATACAACATCCATCGCAGTGTCAAAAAGTTTCATGAACGAAACCGCACCCGAAGATTTTCCGTTATCTGTAACAGCTGTACCACGATTACGCAATTCTCCAAAATAACCCGATGTACCACCACCGATTTTGGTTTGCATAATGACTTCACCCATTTTGTGCGTGATTCCTTCGATGCTATCTGGAATATGAACATTAAAACACGAAATCGGCAATCCTCTTTGTGTTCCCATATTTGCCCAAACTGGCGATGAAAAACTGATCCAACCTTTTACAATCATCTCTTTGAAAGCTGGTTGTAATTCTGGCTTGAAAAGTCTTTTTGCCGCAGCAGTTGTAATACGATCAATTGCGCCATCTACAGTTTCACCTTTTAGAAGATAACCTCTGTTAAGCATTTGCTCCGACTCTTCGTTGAGCCACCAGATATCGATATTTTCGTCCATCATAATTTTTGTCTTGTAATTACTTGTTTTAAAAATTCAAGAAATGAATAAACATTAAGTTTATCAGTCCAGATTAAAATGAAGGTTAATATTACTATAAACACAAAACCTATCATAATCCAAGGAAATGAAACAGATAAATCCATAATGTCTCTAAATTTCCCAATTTTAATTTCAATCATATATTGAAAACGTTTATCTCGGGAATTAAAACACTTAGAACAAATCGTTAGCAGTAATCGACTTATCGTGTTTTGTATAATCTACAGGTCTTTTTGCAAAGAAATCATCCATAGAGTTCGCGAATACTTCTTCCTCGAACCAAACCATTGGTCTGTATTGCTCAGGAGAAACATCGTAACGTGTTTTCATGCCGATTTTTTTAAGAGAATCGTCAACACGGTATTTCATAAAGTTAAGAAGATCTTCTTTTGAGAAGTTATCCAATTCGCCTTGTTCGAAAATCCAATCAAGAATTTCTGCTTCTAACGCTATAGACTCGTCAACCAAAGTATAAATATCTTCGATGTCAGAATCTGTTAAAAGATTAGGTTGCTCTTCTCTGATTTTGTTGATTAAATAAATACCAGCATTAGCGTGGATTTGCTCATCAACAGATGTCCAAGCAATAATGTTAGATACATTCTTCATGAATCCTTTGAATCTTGTAAACGACAAAATAATCGCAAATTGAGAGAACAAAGACACGTTTTCAATCAAAATCGAAAACAACAATAAAGAAGAAACATATTCTTTCGGCGTTGTAGAATTAGCATGTTTAAGAACGTTTGATAAAAAGTCAATTCTTTTCTTAACCGCAGGGATTTCTACCACACTGTTAAACTCTTCGTTGTAACCAAGTACTTCCAATAATCTAGAATAAGCTTCTGAATGACGGAATTCACACTCCGCAAAAGTTGCTCCCAAACCATTGAACTCTGGCTTTGGTAAGTGGTTATAAAGATTTCCCCAAAATGTTTTAACCGAAACTTCGATTTGAGCAATTGCTAAAAGCGCATGTTTAACCGCAATTTTTTCATGTGGTGCCAATTGAGAATGGAAATCTTGGATATCTGCGGTAAAATCTACTTCAGAATGAACCCAAAAAGATTTGTTAATTGCTTCTACAAATTGTAAAATCTCAGGATACTCAAATGGTTTGTAACTAACTCTTTTATCGAAAATGCCCATAATTCTTTAACTTTTTATTCGCGTTTTATGCTTTCTCGCAGTGATTTATTTTCTCTGGAAATATTTATTTGTTTCAATTTCAAGAATTTAGAAAATATGATTTTGAAACAAATCGGTCTTACAAAAATAGAAATAGAAAGTCTAAAAAGAAAATCCAAAAGCCCCGAAAAGTCGAAAATTAATGTTAATGTTTTAAAAAGTTTTCCACACAATTCGCCAAGCTTTGATTAGCAATAGGTTAGCAAAATTCTAAACTAGATTTATCCACAATGATGCTTTTCACAATTAAACAAAATAAAATTAACTACTGATTATCAGTTATTTAAAAACAAACACTGATTAAAATGTTTTTAAAAACTAGAGAGACTAAAATTTAAAAAAGAAAAACTAGATAAAATTCGTATCTTTGTAGACACACTTGGGGTTGACTGGTTTCGACAGCAAGACCAATGTGTAAGTAAGCATGCAGAGAACCGTAGCGCGATCTCTTTAATCCCTTGCTACAAAATTTTAACTGGCAACGAAGAGTTCGCTCTTGCAGCTTAATCCGAAGTTTAGTAGGTTCTGAGCGCTTTCCCGAAGATAGTAAGGAAGCAAGATGTCTCACCAATGTTCTGTTCTGCGACGTTGGATTCTGGGGCATAGGAATGCGGAAATAAGGTTTTGGAAGCTTCGGCCAAAGCACGAAAATTTTAGAAGATAAGATGTAGGTTGGGTGTTTGCTCTCTGCCTATGTTCGAAAACCAATAGTAAAATAAGCATGTAGAAAGCTTATGTATTGCTTGTTTGGACGAGGGTTCGAATCCCTCCAACTCCACAAAAAAAACCTCTGAAAAATTAGAGGTTTTTTTTATTTCTAATACCTTAAATTATCTATTTAAAAGTGAGATAATTAGCTTTTTAGTATTAAAATCAAAATCATTCGACTTTATGTTATCTTCGATAGATTTCTTCTTATCAGGAAATAGTTCAATAAGTTTCTTTTTATTCTTTGGAAACTCAACAAATTTTCCATCTGCCAATTTTAAGTAATAAACATCTGGTTCTTCTCTAAATCTATTAGGTTGATCTTTATCAAAAGAAGATGCCGCATATTCACCTTTCTTAAATGTCTTGGAAATTTTACGATATACACTTACCTTATCACCTTTAATATACTCAAACAAATAAGCTTTTACAGGTTTATTCTTAACAGAAATATCTGCCAAAACAACAAGATCTTTGCTTGATGGGAAGTATATCGGGCTATACCATTCTTCCTTACCCATTAATAACATCTGTCCATTCTGAATAAATTCAAACTGGTCCAAACTTGCGTTGTATCTAACACTAGTCATTTTTTCATTGTTTCCGACTTTAGCTTCCGAAAAAAGATCATTATTTATGTAAGGAATACCTTCTGTGCCTAAATCGGTTTTAAATCCATCTTTCAAAAAAATACTTTGAGCATTCAAGCTCATATTCTGGATGTGCAACGGCGCAGCTTCCTGAGCAAATAATAAAGCTCCCGAAAGAGATAAAAATGAAATAAAAATATTCTTCATGATTTTTTTCTTTTAAATATACTAAAAATTAAGTCCCGAAATTAATAATTGTAGTTTCGCTTTGGTATCGATAACCACAGTAATATAAGTCGGCGTTAAAATAAATTTACTTGGTTTAAAATCGACAACTTGACCTGACAATTTTAATCCTGGAAAATACTCTTTATTAAAATTCTCGGTCAAGCTCTGTTTAGACACCGTTACCATATCTTTCATAGGGATGCCATATTCTTGCTCCACCATTTTTCTAATCTTACCTTCGAACAAAACTGTCACAGCTTTTTGAAAAATATTTTTAGTTTTCAAATTAAAATCGGTATTGGTCAAAACAATCTTCTGTCCAGCTTCATCATAAGCGGCTTGTCCTTTAATAAAAGAGGTCCCATTAACATAGCCCGATGTTGTAATTTCTAAAACAATATTCTCTTTTTCCGGATATACAGAAATGGCTTCTACTTTAACTTTTCGTGAAGGACTGCCTAGCTCAATTTCCTTATGTAAAAACTGCTTCTCAGCTAAAATACTTGCTTCATTAAAACTAATATTAGTCGTTGTTTGTAAAACAAAATCGTCAGAAATATCAGGTTTCGAAATATAATTAGGAACTTGTTTAACCAAAGCTGACGCAGACGGCACTTCGCCTACGAAAGTCTCAGAAAGAAGGCTAAGACCAACATTCGTCTTAATCTTATCCGCGTAGACTTCAATAGGTTTTAAAAACGTCCTTTGAGGCGTAATTTTTAACCAAGTATTATATTCTTGAGAAATATTAACTGGCTTTGCAAACTGATTCCAAGCAAGAACTAAGTACGGTTGCAACTTAAAAGAATTTTTAATCTGTGCATCTATTAAAGAAGTGAATTTTGATTGTTGTTCTTTAAGCGTTGATTCAATAAAGCTAGCAACGGGGATTTTGACTTTACCGTAATCGAGAACTGGTTTTTCTTTCCAAACAAAACCAGCACTTTGTGTCGAAGTGGTCAAACTCCAATCTGGATTAGTAGAAATTGATGAAACAAAATTCATCACTAAGTTAAAACTTGTATCTTTATATAAGTAAACGCCCATCGTCCCGTAACCTTTTTCCGCCCAAATTTGTAATGGCACCGAAATCATCAACCGGTTATTGGTTAAGGCTTTCAGCTTAATATCGGACAACTTGTTGACTTTAACTTTGAATTGGTCATTATTGTTATCTGTAAAAGATTTGTCTTCGTAGATAGTTCCTGTAACAGATTTATTAACCAAATTTTCAATTTCAGAAATTGGAAGTTGTATCGGAATACTAATATTGGAAGGGATCTGTGGTAGATCGAGTTTGGGGTTAGTTGTTGTTTGGCTCCATCCCAAAACAAAACATAAACTACATAACCAGCTAAGGAAAATTTTCATTCAACTATTTTAAACAAAAATAATAGAATTCTAGATATTACAAAAATAAAAAACGCCTTACAAAAGCAAGGCGTTTTTATTATAATCAAACGAAGATTATTCTTCAGTTTTTTCTTCTTTAGAATCAGCAGCAGGAGTTTCTTCAACTTTCGCTTCAGCAACAGGAGCTGTTTCTTCTTTTTTAGTAGCAGGTTTTCTACTTCTTCTAGTTGTTTTCTTCTCGTCAGCTTTAGGGTTGTAAAGCTCGTTGAAGTCAACAAGTTCGATCATAGCAGTATCTGCACTATCACCAAGTCTGAAACCAGTTTTGATGATTCTTGTATAACCGCCATTTCTTTCAGCGATTTTTGGTGCTACAGTTCTGAAAAGTTCTGTAACAGCTTCTTTACTTTTAAGGTAAGAGAATACAGTTCTTCTGTTGTGAGTTGTATCTTCTTTTGCTTTAGTAAGAAGAGGTTCAACGTAAGTTCTTAAAGCTTTAGCTTTAGCAACTGTAGTGTTGATTCTTTTATGTTCAATTAGGGAACAAGCCATGTTAGACAGCATTGCTTTTCTGTGCGGCGCCGTTCTACCTAAGTGATTGATTTTCTTTCCGTGTCTCATTGTAAGGATTATTTATCAGCGTCTAACTTATATTTTGCAACATCAAACCCGAAATTTAGTCCTTTTGCGTGAACCAATTCTTCAAGTTCTGTTAAAGATTTTTTACCAAAATTTCTGAATTTCATCAAATCAGACTTACTGAAGGCAACAAGTTCTCCAAGGGTTTCTACTTCAGCCGCTTTCAGACAGTTAAGGGCTCTTACAGAAAGATCCATATCTGCTAATTTTGACTTAAGAAGTTGTCTTGTGTGAAGTGTTTCTTCGTCATATTGGATAGATGCTTTAACAGCTTCAGTTTCTAGAGTAATTCTCTCATCAGAGAATAACATGAAGTGATAAATTAATATCTTAGAAGCTTCTGTTAATGCATTTTGAGGTGTGATAGAACCATCAGTCTCAATATCCAAGATTAGTTTTTCGTAGTCTGTTTTTTGCTCTACACGATAATTTTCGATACTATACTGTACTTTTTTAATTGGTGTAAAGATAGAATCTATTGCAATAGTACCAATTGGTGCATTGTTAGATTTGTTTTGTTCTGAAGGAACGTAACCTCTACCTTTTTCAATATTGAAAGTAATCTCAAAGTTAACGTCTTTAGTAAGGTTACAGATAACAAGATCTTGGTTAAGAACCTCGAAATTGTTGATGCCTTTACCTAAGTCACCAGCCGTAATAACTTCTTGACCAGAAATTTTTACATTAACTTGCTCGCTAGATGGGTTTTCTGTTGTAGCCTTAAGACGAAGTTGCTTAAGATTAAGTATGATTTCAGTAACATCTTCGATCACACCTGGTATAGTCGAAAATTCGTGCTCTACGCCCTCTATTTTGATAGATGAAATAGCATATCCTTCCAGAGAAGAAAGCAAAACTCTTCTCAATGCATTACCGATTGTTAATCCAAATCCTGGTTCAAGAGGTCTAAATTCGAATTGACCTTTGAAATCTGTAGAATTAAGTAGGATTACTTTATCTGGTTTTATAAATGTTAAAATTGCCATAGTATGGTTGAGCAAAAATTTGAAAAAATTATTATTTAGAGTATAATTCGACGATTAACTGTTCCTTGATGTCTTCCGGAATTTGGATTCTCTCAGGAGCAGAAACGAAAGTACCTTCTTTCTTCTCGTCATTGAATTGTAACCACTCGTAGTTAACTTTAGATGCTAAAGAGTTAGCGATAACTTCTAGTGATTTTGATTTTTCTCTTACTGCAACTACATCACCAGCTTTTAATAAATAAGAAGGTATGTTAACCAACTCACCATTAACAGTGATGTGTCTGTGAGAAACTAATTGTCTTGCAGCAGATCTAGTTTTTGCATAACCTAGTCTGTATACAACGTTGTCTAGTCTAGACTCACATAATTGTAAAAGAACTTCACCAGTTACTCCTTTGCTTCTATCAGCCTTTTCGAAAAGGTTAGCAAATTGTCTTTCTAAAATACCGTAAGTATATTTAGCTTTTTGCTTTTCAGCTAACTGAATAGCGTATTCAGACTTCTTAGCACCTCTTCTTTTGTTAGGTCCGTGTTGTCCAGGCGGTTGGTTTTTTCTTTTTTCAAAGTTTTTATCGTCTCCGTAAATTGCTTGACCAAATTTTCTAGCAATTTTAGTTTTAGGTCCAATATATCTTGCCATTAGGGATAAATTCTAAAAATTAAACTCTTCTTCTTTTAGGTGGTCTACATCCGTTATGCGGCATCGGTGTAATATCAACGATTTCGCTAACTTCGATTCCTGAGTTGTGGATAGTTCTGATAGCAGACTCTCTACCCGCACCTGGACCTTTTACAAACACCTTAACTCTTCTAAGACCAGCTTCGTAAGCTACTTGAGAACAGTTTTCTGCTGCCATTTGAGCAGCAAATGGAGTATTCTTTTTAGAACCTCTGAATCCCATTTTACCGGCAGATGCCCAAGAGATTACTTCTCCGTTTTTATTTGTTAAAGAAATGATGATGTTATTGAAAGAAGCTTGAATATGCGCTTCACCAATAGCCTCAACTTTTACTTTTCTTTTCTTAACAACTTTAGTTTGTTTTGCCATAATAAATTCTACAGATTATTTACTTGCTTTCTTTTTGATAGCAACAGTTTTTCTCTTTCCTTTACGGGTTCTAGAATTATTTTTAGTTCTTTGGCCTCTTAAAGGTAATCCCAGTCTGTGACGTATTCCTCGTTGGCAACCAATATCCATCAATCGCTTGATGTTCAATTGTGTTTCAGATCTTAATTCTCCTTCAACTTTGATGTTGTCTGAGATATAACCTCTGATTAATGCCAATTCATCGTCATTCCATTCGTTGACTTTCTTGTCTTCGCTGATACCAGCGCTCTTCAAAATTTCTGAAGCTGTGCTTCTTCCTACACCGTAGATGTAAGTAAGACCGATAACGCCTCTTTTGTTCTTTGGTAAATCAATACCTGCAATTCTCGCCATAATTTAATAGTGGTTGTTAACCTTGTCTTTGTTTAAATTTAGGGTTCTTCTTGTTGATTACGAACAGCACACCTTTTCTGCGTACAATCTTGCAATCAGCACTTCTTTTTTTAATAGATGCTCTAACTTTCATTTGAGAGATTTTTCTTTTATATTTCTATTATTACATTTAGATAATTAGTATCTAAAAGTGATCCTTCCTTTAGTAAGGTCATACGGAGACATCTCCAATCTTACCTTATCACCAGGAAGCAGTTTGATGTAATGCATTCTCATCTTACCAGAAATATGGGCAATAAGGATATGCCCATTTTCTAGTTCTACTCGGAACTGCGCATTCGAAAGTGCTTCCGTAATAACGCCGTCTTGTTCTATATGCTTTTGTTTTGCCATTTACAATTATTCTACGTTTGTTGTTCTAGACAATTTTGACTGCATTAGACCATCATAATGATGATTTAACAAATACGTATTGATCTGCTGAACTGTATCTAGGATAACACCAACCATAATTAATAGTGATGTACCACCGAAGAACAGGGCAAATCTATCTGTCTGAACAAACGCTCCATGCACTATAGCCGGAAGGACTGCAAAGATAGATAAAAAAATCGCACCTGGCAAGGTAATTTTTGACAAAATGTCATCTAGGTAATCTGCAGTCTCTTTTCCAGGCCTTACTTTTGGTATCAAACCGCCATTACGCTTAAGGTCATCCGCCATTTGATTAACTGGAATTGTGATTGCAGTATAGAAAAATGAGAAAATAATAATTAATAATGCAAACAATACATTGTATTGCCAACTAAAAACATTTTTGAATCCTGCCAAAAACGTATTAGACTCATCCACTTTTGTTAATAATCCTGGTACGAACATCAAAGCTTGAGCAAAGATGATCGGCATAACACCTGCTGCATTTACCTTCAATGGGATCCATTGTCTAGCACCTTGCATTAGGTTTCTGTTAACACCGCCTCTTGCCTGAGCACGACTTACATACTGAATAGGAATTTTTCTAACAGCTACTGATAAAATAATAGCTAAAAGAACTACTAACAACCAGAACAATACTTCTACTAAAATCATGATTGTTCCAAATCCACCTTTACCTGTCTGAGTTGTAAACTCTTGGATAAATGCAGTTGGAAGATCCGCAAGGATACCAACCATAATAAGGATAGAAATACCGTTTCCAATACCTTTGTCTGTAATCTTCTCACCTAACCACATTGCAAAAACTGATCCTGCAACTAGGATAACAATACTTGGTAACCAGAACATAATAGAGTTAGGATCTATATAATAAGCTGATTGGAATTGTCCGTAAGGTAAAAAGAATTGTGTTACCGATGTTAAGTATGAAGGTGCTTGCACCAGACATACTGCAATCGTTAACCATCTTGTGATTTGGTTTAGTGTATTTCTACCACTCTCACCATCTTTCTGTAATTTTTGCAAATAAGGAATCGCCATACCCATCAACTGTACGATAATCGAAGCAGAGATGTAAGGCATAATTCCTAATGCCATAATTGATGCTCTCGAGAAAGCACCACCAGTGAATGATGAAAGTAAACCCAAAAGGCCGGCCCCTTGTTGGTTCCCGCCTTGATTTTGGTAATGTTGTAGAAGGTTGCCCACCTCTGCCATGTTAATAGCAGGAAGTGAAATATAAGAAGCGAATCTATACACAAGGACTAAAGATAGAGTTAAAATAATTTTATCTCTAAGCTCCTTTAGGCTCCAAATGTTTTTTAGTGTTTGTATAAATTCTTTCATTTGATCTTTTATTAAAGAGTGATTGCTTTACCTCCAGCTTTAGAGATAGCTTCTTCTGCAGACTTTGTAAACTTGTTAGCAGAGATAGAAACATTAGCTTTAAGGTCTCCTCTACCTAAGATTTTGATTAAGTCATTTTTAGAAGCTAAACCGTTAGCAACCAATACATCTTTAGTGATCTCTCCAGAGATACCTTTTGTATCGACAAGATTTTGGATACTATCTAGGTTGATAGCTCTGTATTCTTTTCTGTTAACGTTTTTAAAACCAAATTTTGGCAATCTTCTTTGAAGTGGCATCTGTCCACCTTCGAATCCGATCTTCTCAGAATAACCAGCTCTTGCTTTTTGACCTTTGTGACCTTTGGTAGATGTACCACCTTTACCACTTCCTTGTCCTCTACCAATTCTCTTAGAGTTGTGCGTAGATCCTGATGCTGGTTGTATGTTATTTAAATTCATTACGATTATGATTTTTAAAATTATAATGTAATGGCCTAGAAAAAGACCATTACACTATGTATACATTGTATTATTTCTCTTCTTGAACTTCTAGTAAGTGACTTACAGATGCAATCATACCTAAGATAGAAGGTGTAGCATCGTGCTCAATTACTTGGTGAAGTTTTTTAAATCCTAAAGCTTCAAGCGTTCTTTTTTGGGTTTTTGTTCTACCAATAGCGCTTCTTACTTGTTTTACTTTAATCTTTGCCATTGTTTATATATTAACCGTTAAACACTTTACTTAGGGAAACACCACGCATTCTAGCGATTTCTTCAGGTCTTCTGATGTCTAATAAAGCTTTGAAAGTAGCTTTAACCACGTTGTGTGGGTTAGAAGATCCTTTAGACTTAGATAATACGTCTTGTACACCAGCAGATTCTAGCACTGCACGTACCGCACCACCAGCGATAAGTCCTGTACCGTGAGATGCAGGTCTCAAGAAGATATCAGCACCACCATATCTAGCTGTAGTCTGGTGAGGGATAGTTTTGTTCATTACAGGTACTTTTACTAAGTTTTTCTTAGCATCTTCTACAGCCTTAGAGATTGCAGAAGCTACTTCCTTAGATTTACCTAATCCGTAACCAATAACACCATCTTCATTACCAACAACTACGATAGCAGAAAATCCGAATGCTCTACCACCTTTAGTTACTTTAGTTACTCTATTAACAGCAACCAGACGATCTTTTAGTTCTAATCCTCCAGGTTTAACTCTTTCTATATTGTCTAACATATTTTTCTGAATTTAAAAGATTAGAATTTAAGACCAGCTTCTCTAGCACCATCAGCCAAAGCTTTAACTCTACCGTGGAATACGAAACCGTTTCTGTCGAATACGATGTTCTCGATACCAGCAGCGATAGCTTTCTCAGCGATTTTTTTACCAACTGCAACAGCAGCTTCAGTCTTAGTACCTTTAGCGTCAACACCTTTCTCACGAGAAGAAGCGAATACTAAAGTTTTACCCTCTTTATCATCTACGATTTGAGCGTAGATTTCTTTATTACTTTTGTAAACAGACAATCTTGGTTTTTCAGCAGATCCTGAAATCTTACCTCTAACTCTTCTTTTGATTCTGTTTCTCTTTTCAACTTTTGTTAATGCCATTTTCTTAAATTTTATGCAGATTTACCGGCTTTTCTTCTGATGATTTCACCTACGAATTTCACACCTTTTCCTTTGTAAGGCTCAGGTTTTCTGAAAGATCTGATCTTTGCAGCCACCATCCCAAGAAGTTGTTTATCGTGAGAAGATAGAGTAATAATAGGATTCTTACCTTTTTCAGTCAAAGTTTCTACAGCAACTTCTTTTGGAAGTTCTACCACGATACCGTGTGAGAAACCTAGAGCCAATTCTAGTTTTTGACCAGAGTGAGAAGCTCTATAACCAACACCCACAAGCTCTAATTGCTTTGTAAATCCTGTACCAGCACCAACAATCATGTTGTTGATAAGTGCTCTGTATAGACCGTGAAGTGCTTTATGTTGTTTAGAATCTGATGGGCGAGATACTGTGATTACGCCATCTTTTTCTTCAATTGAAATTCCTTCGGTTAACTCTTGAGTAAGTTCTCCTTTTGGACCTTTAACTGTTACGATACCATTGTTGTTAGTAACTGTAACACCAGCAGGAATTTCTATAATTGCTTTACCAATTCTTGACATTATTTCCTATATTAAAAATTAATAAACGTAGCAAATTACTTCGCCTCCTACTTTTTCTTCTCTTGCTTTTTTGTCAGTCATCAACCCTTTAGAAGTTGAGATGATCGCAATACCTAGTCCGTTAAGAACTCTTGGAAGTTCTGCAGTACCTTTGTACTGACGTAGACCTGGTCTAGAAGCTCTTTGGATAGACTTGATAGCTGGCTTGCTAGTTTGTTTGTCGTACTTTAAAGCGATTTTGATAGCTCCTTGAACTGAGTTATCCTCGAACTTGTAGTTAAGGATGTAACCTTGGTCAAAAAGAATTTTCGTAATCTCTTTTTTGATTTTCGATGCAGGAATTTCCACCACTTTGTGGCCTGCGCTTTGTGCGTTCCTTACTCTAGTTAGGAAATCTGAAATTGGATCTGTTACCATTTCTTTTTTTAATTTATTGATTGGTTAATAACAGCTAGTTTTGAGTTTGGATTTCAGATTTCGGATATCAGATTCCAGACTATAAAAGTCTGTCATCTGACATCGTCTATCTTATATCTCGAAAAACCAACTTGGCTGTCTAGATTAATTTTTAGTTGATTACCAACTTGCTTTCTTAACTCCAGGGATAAGGCCATTGTTAGCCATTTCTCTGAAAGTTACTCTAGAAATCCCGAAAGTTCTCATGTAACCTCTTGGACGTCCAGTTAACTTGCAACGGTTGTGAAGTCTAACTGGAGAAGCATTTTTTGGTAACTTCTGTAGTGCTTCGTAATCTCCAGCTTCTTTAAGAGCTTTTCTTTTCTCAGCATATTTCGCTACAGTAGCTTCTCTTTTGCGCTCACGCGCTTTCATTGATTCTTTAGCCATGTCTTAGTTCTTTTTGAACGGTAAACCGAAGTGAGTTAATAATGCTTTAGCTTCTTTATCTGTCTTAGCAGAAGTAACGAAAGTAATGTCCATCCCTTGGATTTTCTTTACTTTGTCGATAACGATCTCTGGGAAGATAATTTGCTCAGTAATACCTAAGTTATAGTTACCTCTACCATCGAATCCGTCAGCTTTGATACCAGAGAAATCTCTGATACGTGGAAGCGCTGAAGATGTTAATCTGTCTAAGAACTCATACATTTGGTTAGCTCTAAGAGTTACCATTGCACCAACTGGCATACCTTTTCTAAGTTTGAAGGCAGCTTCATCTTTTTTAGATAAAGTACCAACAGCTTTTTGTCCAGTGATATTTGTTAATTCTTCTACAGCATAGTCAACAATTTTCTTGTCTTGCGTCGCTGCACCCAAACCTTGGCTAACAACGATTTTAAGTAACTTAGGTACTTGCATTACTGACTTGTACCCGAATTCTTCCATCATTGCAGGAACAATTTTGTCTTTATATGCTTGTTTTGGTCTTACGATATATTCCATTGTAATCTAATTATAAAGTTTCACCAGATTGTTTTGCAAATCTTACTTTCTTATCACCATCTACTTTGTAACCAACTTTAGTAGCTTTTCCTGTTTTAGGATCAACTAACATAACGTTAGAAATGTGGATAGATGCTTCTTTCTCTACAATCCCACCTTGAGGGTTTTGTGCAGATGGCTTAACGTGTTTTTTCACGATGTTAAGACCTGCTACAATAACTCTGGCGTCTTTACCTTCTTTTTTGATCACTTCAATAACCTCACCAGTTTTACCTTTGATTTCTTTTCTTCCGGTAGTGATGATTACGTTATCTCCTCTTTTGATTTTTAACTTTGTCATTTTTTTGTAAATTTTAAAAATTAAAGTACTTCAGGAGCTAATGAAATGACTTTCATATATTCTTTATCTCTCAACTCACGAGCAACTGGTCCGAAAACACGCGTTCCTCTCATCTCTCCACCTGCGTTAAGTAATACACAAGCATTGTCGTCGAATTTGATGTAAGATCCATCTTTTCTACGTACTGCTTTTTTAGTTCTTACTACTACAGCTTTAGAAACTTGTCCTTTTTTTGCATTTCCTGATGGCGTAGAATCTTTGATAGTCACTACGATTTTATCACCAACTGAAGCATATCTTCTTCTGGTACCTCCCAGAACTCTGATAACCAATACTTCTTTAGCACCAGTATTATCAGCTACTTTTAATCTTGATTCTGTTTGTAACATTACTTAGCTCTTTCTATGATTCTTACTAATCTCCATCTTTTGCTCTTACTCAAAGGTCTTGTTTCTGTAATTAGAACAGTGTCCCCTTCGTTGCACTCGTTATTTTCGTCATGTGCAGTATATTTTTTCGTTTTCAAAACGAACTTACCGTACATCGGGTGCTTCATTCTCATAGTTTCACTAACAACAATGGTTTTTTCCATTTTATTGCTGGAAACTACTCCGATTCTTTCTTTTCTTAAATTTCTTTCCATTGTAAAAAGGAATTATGATTGTTTGTTAGTTAACTCAGTGTTTAATCTAGCGATTGTCTTTCTTAAATCTCTAATCTGAATTGGATTTTCAATCGGGCTGATTTTGTGAGCCAAAGTTAATTTGTTAAGGTTAGCTTTAGCTTCAGTCAGTTGATTTTTCAAATCCTCAACGCTTAAGTTTTTGATGTCAGCTTTATTCATTGTTATTCAGATATTAAAGAGGTTTAACAAAATCGTTAGCAACTACGAACTTAGTAACGATTGGTAACTTTTGAGCAGCAAGTCTCAAAGCTTCTTTTGCTACGTCGTAAGGTACTCCACCTACTTCGAACATAATTTTACCAGGTTTAACTACAGCTACCCAATATTCTACAGCACCTTTACCTTTACCCATACGAACCTCTGCAGGTTTTTTAGTAATAGGCTTGTCTGGGAATATTTTGATCCATAATTGACCTTCTCTTTTCATATATCTAGTTGCAGCGATACGGGCAGCTTCGATTTGTCTAGCTGTTACCCATGCTCCTTCTGTTGCCTTGATACCAAATGTTCCGTATGCAAGTTGATTACCTCTTTGAGCAATCCCCTTCATCTTCATTTTATGAATCTTACGGAATTTCGTTCTTCTTGGTTGTAACATAATTTAAATTTTAGATTTTGGATTTTAGATGTTGGATTTTAAAAAAGTAACGGTAATTTAAAATTTAATAGCCTAAAATTTTTAATTATTTTTTATCTCTTGAAGGTCTTCTGTTGTTATCTCTGTCACCTCTAGATGGTCCACCTTTTTTAGGTTGTCCTACTAGTGGAGAAAGATCTCTCTTACCATAAACTTCACCTTTCATGATCCATACTTTCACACCAAGCTTACCATATTGCGTAAGAGCTTCTCCGATGTGATAGTCGATATCTGCTCTGAAAGTTGACAAAGGGATTCTTCCTTCTTTGAAAGATTCTGATCTTGCCATTTCAGCTCCGTTCAATCTACCAGAGATTTGAACTTTGATACCTTCTGCACCCATTCTCATTGTAGATGCCATTGCCATCTTAACTGCTCTTCTGTAAGAGATACGGTTTTCGATTTGTTTTGCAATGCTATCTGCTACTAGTACAGCGTCTAGTTCTGGTCTTTTGATTTCGAAGATGTTAATTTGGATATCTTTTCCAGTTAACTTTTTAAGTTCTTCTTTTAGTTTGTCAACTTCTTGACCTCCTTTACCGATGATAAGACCTGGTCTAGCTGTTGTAATAGTTACAGTAACTAGCTTAAGTGTTCTTTCGATAAAGATTCTTGAAATTCCACCTTTAGATAATCTTGCTTCAAGGTATCTTCTGATTTTGTAGTCTTCAGCGATTCTATCACCGTAGTTTTTACCACCAAACCAGTTAGAATCCCATCCTCTGATGATACCTAATCTGTTACCAATTGGATTTGTCTTCTGTCCCATACCTTGAATTAGTTTTCTTTATTACCTAAGATTAACGTAACGTGGTTAGATCTTTTTCTGATTCTGTAACCTCTACCTTGTGGTGCAGGTCTTAGTCTCTTCAATTGTCTTGCACTATCCACAAAAATTTCTTTAACGATAAGGTTAGCTTCCTCGATGTCAGCACCTTCGTTTTTTGCTTGCCAGTTGGCCATAGCAGAAAGAAGTAATTTTTCTAACTTGTTAGAAGCATCTTTCTTAGAATATTTTAGGATATAAAGAGCTTTGTCTACTTGTTCTCCTCTGATGATATCAGCAACTAATCTCATTTTTCTTGGAGAAGAAGGACAGTCGTTAAGACGAGCTTTTACCACATCTAGGTTAGCTGCCTTTCTTGCTATTGCGCTATCTTGCTTTCTTTTTCCCATGATTATCTGCTACCTTTATTTTTGTTACCACCGTGACCTCTAAAAGATCTTGTCGGAGAAAATTCACCTAACTTGTGTCCAACCATGTTTTCAGTAACATAAACAGGAACAAAAGTTTTACCGTTATGTACTGCGATAGTTTGACCTACCATGTCTGGAGAAATCATAGATGCTCTAGACCATGTTTTGATGACAGTCTTTTTGTTAGACTCGATATTTGCTTGTACTTTCTTCTCTAATGTATGATGAATGAAAGGTCCTTTCTTAAGTGATCTTGCCATAATTATTTTCTTTTAGATACGATGTAACGGTTAGACACTTTGTTTTTCTTTCTAGTCTTGTAACCTTTAGCTGGTTTACCGTTTCTAGATCTTGGGTGACCTCCTGAAGAACGTCCTTCACCACCACCCATTGGGTGATCAACTGGGTTCATTACAACCGCTCTTGTTCTTGGTCTTCTACCTAACCATCTGCTTCTACCAGCTTTACCAGATACAGTAAGTTGGTGGTCAGAGTTAGATACAGAACCAATCATTGCCATACACTCAGTAAGGATCATTCTTGACTCTCCTGAAGGCAATTTGATGATTGCATATTTACCATCTCTAGAAGTTAACTGTGCTGATGAACCTGCAGATCTTGCAAGGATTGCTCCTTGACCTGGCTTAAGCTCGATACAAGAGATAACTGTACCTAGAGGGATATTCTTAAGTTTCATTGCGTTACCTACGTTAGGTTCTACGCTTTCTCCTGAAACTACTTTTTGGTCTACTTTGATACCGTTAGGAGCGATGATATATCTCTTCTCTCCGTCTGCGTACTCTAATAGAGCGATGAAAGCAGTTCTGTTTGGATCGTACTCTACAGTCTTAACTGTTGCTTCAACGTTAGCTTTGTTACGTTTGAAGTCGATAATTCTGTATTTCTTTTTGTGTCCACCTCCGGTGTAACGCATGGTCATTTTACCAGTTTGGTTACGTCCACCTGACTTACTAATACCAACTGTTAGAGATTTCTCTGGTTTGTTGGTAGTAATTTCTTCAAAGTTATTAACAACTCTGAATCTCTGTCCCGGGGTGATAGGTTTTAATTTTCTAACAGACATTACTATTATTTATAATTATAATTAATTCGTTGCAAAAATGTCGATTACTTCTCCAGCAGCTAATCTAACAACTGCTTTCTTTAATTTGTTGGTTTTACCAACTTGTAATCCTTTTTTCGTGTATTTAGAAGAAACTTTAGGCGCATAAATCATGGTTCTAACGTCTGCTACTTTTACACCGTAAGCTGCTTCTACAGCCAATTTGATTTGGATTTTATTCGCTTTAGTGTTTACTAAGAAAGAATAGTCACCTCTCAAATCTGTAAGATAGTTAGCTTTTTCTGAGATAATTGGTTTAATAATAACTGACATGATTTATTATTTCTTTAAGTTTTCTTGAAATTTTTCTACTGCACCTTCTAAGAATACAATCTCTCCTGCGTTAACTAAGTCATAAGAACTGATCTCATTATAAGTCATTACTTTAGTCTTAGGTAAGTTTCTAGAAGATAGATATACATTCTTGTTAGCTTCTGCTAAAATGTAAAGAGATTTTTTTCCTTCAAAACCTAATGCATTGTTAATGTTGATAAACTCTTTAGTCTTAGGCGTTTCGAAGTTGAATGCTTCTAAAACTTTGATTGAGTTATCTCTCATTTTTTGAGACAATACAGATTTTTTAGCTAATCTCTTAAGCGCTTTGTTCAATTTGAAACGGTAGTCTCTTGGTTTTGGACCAAAAACTCTACCCCCACCTTTGAAAGTTGGCGACTTGATATCACCATATCTCGCAGATCCTGAACCTTTTTGCTTCTTAAGCTTTCTTGTAGAAGCTGTAATTTCGCTTCTCTCTTTTGATTTATGAGTACCTTGACGCTGAGCAGCAAGATATTGTTTCACTTCTAAGTAAACCGCGTGCTGATTAGGCTCTATTCCGAAGATTGTTTCGTCTAGACTTACTTTTCTTCCGGTTTCTTTTCCTGATGTATTTAATACTACTAGTTCCATTTTCTGATAATTACATAAGAATTTTTAGCTCCCGGAATAGCACCTTTTACTACTAAAAGATTTTGCTCTCCATCTACTTTCAACACCTGAAGGTTTTGTACAGTTACCTGCTTACCTCCCATTCTTCCAGCCATTCTCATCCCCTTGAATACTCTTGAAGGATCTGATCCAGCACCGATAGAACCTGGAGCTCTAAGTCTGTTGTGCTGACCATGAGTCGCTTGCATTACACCTCCAAAGTTGTGTCTTTTAACAACACCTTGGAAACCTTTACCTTTTGAAGTTCCTGTAATATCAACAAATTCACCTTCTGCGAATAAGTCAACTTTAACTTCGTCTCCTACTTTTACTTCGTCAACAAATTCTCTGTAGAATTCTACCAACTTAGCTTTAGGAGTTGAACCAGCCTTTTTGAAATGACCAGCTAACGCTTTACCAACGTTCTTCTCACTCTTGTCATCGAAACCTAACTGAACAGCTTTGTAACCGTCGTTTTCAATGGTTCTGACCTGTAAAACCGAGCATGGACCAGCTTGGATAACTGTACAAGGAATGTTTTTTCCTTCTTCGTTAAACAAAGATGTCATACCGATTTTTTTACCAATAATACCTGACATTATTTAATATATATTATTATTAATTCTCAACACTTTAGCGGTTTTTGTCATGTACTATGTTTGAAATAGGCAGACTTCTTCCCTAAAATGAGTGTGCAAATGTATGAATATTTTAATAAACTCCAAAAAAAAATTAAGAAAATATTTGATTTTTTGACAGTTAGCTGATTTTAGAAAAAAATGTGCCACAAAAATTATAATCTCGAAACCTAGATGAATTTTGCGGAAATTTGATATAAAATAAAAATCTGACAAAAATTTACAGAAAAACACACTACTGAATTTGAGTCAATAAATGAGTAATTAATAGAAGTTCCAAAATTAATATTACAAAATATCTCGACAAACATCAAGACCCAAGTAATTTAATTAAAGAGGAAATCTTTTATTTAATGGTTTAATACAGTTTAATATGTTAAGAAGTCAATCGAAATAAGAATGAATATCAAAATTAAATACTATTTACTTTTTCCTTGTGCTTTTTAACCGCCGCATCGATCGAATAAGACTTATGGATATCTGCTTCTTTCTTTGCCAATTCAGCAAGCTTAGCAAAATATTGATGTAATTGATCCAACTCCTTTTCTGTCAAATCTTCAATATCAACCATGCGATTACTAGCTTGTTTGCTTGCAGCAATTAATTCATTAAGTTTAATTTGAAGCGCCTTCGAATCTTTATTCTGCGACTTTTGTATTAAAAAAACCATAAGAAAAGTGACGATGGTTGTACCAGTATTAATTACTAATTGCCACGTATCGGAATAGTGAAAAAATGGACCAGAGACTACCCAAATAACAACAACCAACAAGGCGCCCAAAAAAGCTATAGAACTTCCGGTAAAATTGGTAGCCCAGTTAGCAAAAGTTTCAAAAAAATTATGTGATTTCATAAGGTTAATTTGTAATAATTGGAACTAATTTAGCAAAATCTTAATGTAAAAACATCAAGACTTCATTAACTTCGTAAAAAACGAAAATTATGTTTTCACGGCTTATCATTGGTTGTATGCGTTGGGGAATTTGGGGCAGCAATCTCAACAAAAACCAAACTAGTCAACTTATCGAAACTTGTATAGAAGAAGGTTTTACAACATTTGACCATGCTGATATCTATGGTGATTATACCACCGAAGCTCTTTTTGGTTCCGCTTTGGAAGATATGAAACTGGATCGATCTCAAATCCAACTAATTTCTAAATGCGGAATTGTTCTTAAAAACGAAACTAACATAAAGCATTATAATTACGATTTTGATTACATCATAAAATCTGTTGAACAAAGTCTAAAAAATCTTCGCACAGATTATCTAGATATGCTGTTATTGCATCGTCCATCGCCACTTCTGAATCCAGAAGTTGTCCCAGAAGCTTTTCAAAAACTTAAAAATGATGGAAAAGTAAAATCCTTTGGCGTTAGTAATTTTTCGACCACACAATTTGAACTTCTTAACCAGTTTGTAAAATTGGAAACCAACCAAATTGAGATTTCTGCAACAGAACCAAAAGCATTTTTTGACGGAAGTTTGGATCAAATGATCTCTAAAAATATTCGTCCCCAAGCTTGGTCTGTTCTTGGAAATTATTTCAGTGACCGAAATAAAAATTTAACAGAAATCATAAAAAGTTTAGCCGAAAAACATGATGTGGAAGAAGATTTGATATTGTTGTCATTTATACTAAAGCATCCTTCAAAAATCCTCCCAATTGTTGGGACAACCAATATTAATCGAATTAAGAATTACAACAAAGCTTTCGATATAAAGCTAAACACCGAAGATTGGTTCAGGATTTTGGAAGCAAGTCGTGGAAAAGAAGTTGAATAATGAAAAAACTATTATACCTTTTTATACTAATGCTTTTTTGGTCGTGTAGCAAAAACATTGATCACAATTATGGTTTTTATTATTGGCGAAGCACATTTAGTTTAAATCAAGAAGAAACAAAACTTCTCAACCAGTCGAAAGTTGAAAATCTGTATACACGTTTTTTTGATATTCAGAAAAATGGAAACAATTATGAAGCTGTTGGTATTTTAAAAAGGAAAGACTCTACCAAAATCAATAAAAAAATAGTTCCGGTTGTCTTTATTACCAACGAAACTTGGTACAAAATTTCAAAACAAGACGTCACGCATTTAGCACAAAAAACCTTTGATCAAGTTAATGAGATTTCGGAAAAAATGAATTTTGATTTGGCTAACGAAATCCAAATTGACAGCGACTGGACAAAAGGAACAAAGGACGATTATTTTCTGTTTTTGAAAGAACTTCAACGCATTTCGAAGCGCGACATTACATCGACTTTGCGATTGCATCAGGTTAGAGATAAAAAAACAATGGGCGTTCCGCCAGTTAAAAAGCTGTATTTGATGTGTTACTCGACATCTTCACCTTTAGAAAAATCTGATAAAAATTCGATTTTAGATTTAAAACTTTTAAAATCTTATCTCAGCAACATCGAAGATTATCCTGTGAAACTTGACATTGCGCTTCCAATCTATTCATGGGCAATTGTGACCAATCATTTAGGAAAACACAAACTCATTAATGCCGTAAAAACTTCTGATTTAGAAAATCCAAATTTTGAAAAAATTGGCAAAAACAACTACAAAGTCTTGAAAGATGACTTCTATTTTGGAATGTATCTTAACAAAAGTTTCGAAATAAAAGTTGAAGAAATCCCCGAATCGGATATTGAAGAAAGTATTAACTTTATCGACAGCAAGCTAAAATATCCTTACCAAATTATCTATTATCATCTTGATAGCCAGTTCACACAACATTATAAAAACATCCTGAAATAAGTTATGAAAAAAATAGGTATCAGCGCGCTTCTTCTCTTTGCGCTCAATCAACAGACACAAGCTTGTGCTTGGTACAATCCAGATTACGAATATTTTAATCTCTTTACACAGAGCATTATTAAAGACAAATCTTACCTACCGTTTTTGTTAAGTTATTCTTCCAAATTCTATGGTGATGAAGTCCATGTTCATGACGAAAATATCGAAGCTTGGCAGAAATTTTTCGGAAATAAATATAATTATGCAGAGACCGAATATTTAGTAAATAAAGTCTCTTACTACGATCTTAATGAGTTTAAAAAAGGAACGACTAACAATACATTTTTAAAAAAGTTAGGACCGACTTTTTATACCCAAAATAAGGAAGCCATCGATTATTTGTTACAAGCAAAATACATGGAACCTTATATGCAAATCAAATTTGTGGAAAATCCAGACAACTATTATTTTTCGGAGCAAACGGCCTCTGTTAATGCGAGTAATTTGGATTTTAACAAAACCATGACCGCATTAATCAATCTTTATAATGCAGCAAAAAATCCTGAAATAAAGCTACGTTATGCTTATCAAATAGTAAGATTTAATCATTATACTCAGAATTATCAACAAGCTGTTGACGCGTTCAAAAAATATGTTGAACCTCTTAATCTAAAATCAGCGCCTTACTATTTAGCTTTGGATCAAATGGCGGGCGCATTGCGTGGTTTGGGAAAAGGTCAGGACGCAAATTGGAATTTCTTTAAAGTATTTTCGTTTTCGAAAGCGAGAAAAGAGTCTGCTTTCACATCGATGCAATTGTCGGATAGCACGTCTTTCAAAGATCTGATGGCGCGAGCACAATCGCCCGAAGAGAAGAATATGGCGACTTTTCTTCTAGCTTATCGAGATTACAGCAACCCAATTCCTGCTATGGAAAAAATGTATGACATCGATCCAAATTCAGAAATTTTGAAAGTTCTTGCAGCGCGAAGCATCAACGAGTTGGAGCGAAGTTATCTTCCGATTATGTACAATTCTGGCGAGGTTAACAACCAGGGAGAAGCGACAACTAGTGGAAATTCAAATGAAAATTCTAGCACAAAATCTACAACATCAACAACGGAACAAAAAGTTGAGAAACCGAGCTTTTGGTCGAGAATTGTCAGCTTTTTCAAAAACTTGTTTGGCGGAAGTTCTGACGATTCAACAGAAAGAGGTGCAAACTTAAGCGACAAATCTTACCTTAATAATCCGAATAGAATTCCGTTTTTCTCAGCAAACGATAATCTTTGGGATGACAACGACAAAGTCCTCAACTACATCGATGATTTTGATAAATTTATTGATAAAACAAAAGACAAATCCAACGACGAATTTTGGAAAATTGCCTCTGCTTATCTTAAGTTTTTGAAAAAAGATTACGATGCGAGTAATGATATTTTGAACGATATTAAAACCAACAATCCTGAATATCTTCAAGAAATCAAAAAAATGAAAGCGCTAAATGCTATCGTTTCGCAACCGAAAATTGATGCGGATTTCGAAAACAAATTAATGACCGAATACAAAGAGTATTTTATTAAGCCTGAGAAAAAAGCAAGTGACAGTACAGAATATTATGATTATTCGCCACCGTCAACTTCAGATTTTTTGGTTGATATTTTAGCAAATCGTTACTTCTTGCAAGGAGAAGATGGCAAAGCTTATTTGATGAACAATTCGTTATCGTCTTTACAGTACAGCCCAAATGCAGATTTGGCGAAAAAACTACAATCATTCATTAGTAAAGACAACAAAACCGCTTTCGAAAAAGAAGTTGTTTCTAAAAACATCGATATCAAAGGAAATCCTGATGCGTTTTTCAATTTAATCTACGGTGATCAAGAAATGCGAAATGCCAATTTTGCTAAAGCTAAAGACTATTATTCTAAAATAAAGGATTTTGGAGGTTTAAATGATTTAAGTATGTACAATAACACTAGTGATAACACGCCGCCGACAGATCCTAGCATTTATAATGGTTTTAATAATATATCGCCACTAGTTTTTGGTCATAATGTTTGGGAGAGTTTTGGTAGCGCCGATACCGAAAGTATGAAAGCCGAGCCTTTTGCAAAAGACTTCCCGATGATTGCTGCAGATATGAATAAACTGGAGTTGGCAAATGCTGCTATTGAACTTCAAAAAATCGGAACTGGAAAGGATCTTAAAGCTGCTCAAGCTAATCAGTTGATCGGAAATATGTTGTATAACTCTTCTATTTTGGGATACTATCGCGAGCTTTTTGTGATGGATCTCAACAATGCTGGCTGGAACAAATATGATTTTTGGAAAACCGACACACCTTACAAATATTACTACAAAAACTATTCGTACACGAGTTACATAAAACCAGAGAATTTTGATTTGTCAATTAATTATTACAAAAAAGCTTTGGACCAAACAACTGATAAAGACCAAAAGGCAAGAATCTTGTTCCAAATGGCAAGTGCGGAGCAAGGAAAATACTACCAATGGGAGTCTAAACAAGAAAATAATTTATCTTGGGACGATCCTAACTATGATCAAAAACGTAAAGCTTTTGATGCGCAAATTGACAAAACTAAAAATGACAAATACAGAACATATTTTGCACAGTTAAAACAAAACTATGTGGATACGCAGTCCTTCAAAGATTTGCAAAGTAGATGTCTTTATTTTAAACATTATACCACTAAGTAAATATGAAAACACTTCTTTTAGGCTTTGGTCTTTTGACATTATTTAATTGTAATGCATCAAAAACCAATGCTGATGATAACAAAAACCATGATAGTCAATTAATTGGAAAATGGTCTATGGCATTTGACAATGCATCAATCACAAGATCGCGAACAATAACTAGAGACGCAGATGGAAAATTTGTCGCAGATAATGCAACAAGAATCCAAGGTCGTGCCCAACGCTATCAAACTTCGGGAACTTGGTGGACAGACAATGGATTTTATTACGAAGCCAACATGCAATCGGGTGACACCATTAAATACAAATACAAAGTTGACAATGTGTCGAAGTTGAGTTTTGAAAAAGAGCCCAGCGCAGAAGAAGATTATAAATACTTTGAAGTACGCCAATAAAAAACAAAAAAGAGATGGAACTTTCCATCACTTTTTTATTCTATTTAATAAAGAAATTAATTCTTCTCAAATTTGGTAGAAGTAGATTCGCCGTTAATATTAGTTTTAACAAGGTAAAGACCTTTAAGCAATTTAGAAACGTTAATCTGTGCATCTTTAGACTCGCCTTTCATCACAAGTTGTCCAGCAGCATTGAAGATTTCGTAAGCAACTGTAGATTTTACATTAGAGAAATGTACAACATCAACAACCGGATTTGGATAAAGTCTAATAGCAGTTTTGTTAGCTTCAGAAGTTGCAAGTGTTCCCAAAGTAAATTTCTTAACTGCGTAGAATACATTATTAATTGCAGAAACTCTTACAATAACTGCTTTGTTAGATAACTCCGCAGGGAAAGTTACAGAAGCGGCGCCGTTATTAGGAGTTGTCTCCAAAAGCGTCACCCAAGTCGCACCATTATCAGCAGTATAATCAACTTTGACATTAGTAACATTATATGGTGAAGCATTTGTCCCAGAAACAACCCAAGTTAAATTAATAGGACTACCAGCACTACCAGTTGGTGCATTTACAGTGAAAGCTGCAGCAGATCCAACAACAATTTTTTGTGTTGCATAGGCAGTTTGCGCTTGACCAGCTGGTTTGTTATCTCTAACTGTAACGCGGAAATTAGAAGTTTTTGCAACGGTTGACACCGCTTCGAAGTCCAAAGTATTTTTAAGATTACCCGCTAAAACTGTTGCTAATTTTGGAAAATATCGAGTTGAACTAGTCGATGGCATCCATGATCTAAAGCTTGCACCACTTGTTGTGTTACCAATATTTGATTTTGTAACACCGTTTGCCAACTTACTAGGATTCATTTCTTCCCAAGAATAAGTTAAAGCATCACCATCTGGATCTGTTGCTTGAGCCGTTAACACAAAAGCTGTAGATTTTGGAATAGTATAAGTTGTAGGCATCGCCGTAACAACTGGCGTCCCGTTAGTAATAGGCGTTTTCACACTAACATTGCTAGATAATACTGTCTGCACTTGATCGATACTTATTGAATGGAAATAGGGATCAGAATGTGCTTGTACATCTGTTGTTGACCCTGTAATACCAGCATAACCCATGATTGTAGATCCCGAACCAGGCTCGACTTCTGTATTTAAATATTGTTCGTAGAAACTATAGGTGTGGCTATCTCCCAACTGGTGTCCCATCTCGTGAGCAACATAATCGATATCAAAACTATCACCAAATGGCTTGTTATCGCCTGGAGACGTAATACCACTACCTTTATAATTATTAGGACTATTATATGCGTAACCACAATCTTGCGGATCGGCTGGCATAGAAGTATAAGATACATCATTGCTACCTATACAACCAATACATCCAGCGTTCCCGCCACCTCCAGTAGCACCGAATAAGTGTCCAATGTCAAAACTAGCATCAGTTACACCATATTGTCCGCCGTGCAAAACATTCATTAATTCATAATTCCATTTACACATTTGTGATGATGCACTATAAGGATCGCTTGATGCGGATTCAAAAATTAAAGCTGGAGCATTAATAGCATTAACATGAAGATTAAATTCTTGCTCAAACACTGCATTAACTCTTGTCAAAGTCGCATTAACTTGTGCTAAAGCATTTGCCTTACCTCCAAAATAACTCGTATACTCACCAGTTACAGACATCGCCAAACGAAGTGTGTGGAAGATTTTATTACTGGATTTATTTGCAATAGCCGCCTCATCTTTTAGTTTTTGCAAACGTGCGACAGATTCTGGATTTTCTTTAGTACTACAAATAAAAGAATGTCCATTTTTATTAGACTTTTCGGTAACAGCATAATAAGTTTTATCTAAACTCGTTGGGCTGATAAACTCGTATCTATCGCCACCCATAATTGTAGCTTGGAAATCGTTAGGCGCCACACTAAAACGAATTGTTTTACTAGGATCGTCAATACCAACGCCCACATACGAACCTAAATTATATTGTTTTGCTAAAGCTTCGTCCATTACTGGGAAGCTATTTACTGCAAAACGTTCTATCTTTCCAGAAGTTGTTGGGACATACACATTAACCGTTTGTCCTGCTCCAACTTTGGAAGCCGATAATAACTGCGTTTGTATTTGCTTGATGTCAACTTTATAAAAACTTGCATTATTAAGATTGCTGTTTTTAAGTTCAATATCGCTAGGCGTTGCTTTTGTCCATTGTGCATGAAGCATAGGAACTGAAAGCGCCAAAGCAAAAGTTGTAATTATTAATTTCATAAAAATAAAAAGTTAGGGCGCAAATATATTACTTCGACAACAATAAGCGCATAGCATTAATAATATTTAATTAAATTTTAAGAACTAAATACATTTCATCAATTAAAACCTAATTTTATGATATATAGAATCAAAATTTAATTTTTGATATGATTTTCAAAATAAAAAAAAGCGGTCTCAAAATTTTGAGGCCGCCTCTTGTCAAAGAAATATTAAATTGAAAAATGAAAAGTGTTTTTTAGAATTTGTAGTTAAGTTGCACCGCAAAGTTTCTAGGTTGTATTTGGTCGATATAACCACCACGGAAGTATGAGCTATAACCAACAGAATCAAATATATTATTGAAAAAGACTCTTACACCAATTCCATTATTTAATGCATAACCAACTTGCGCATCAACTGTAGTATATTCTTTCATCATAAAAGGTTTTGTACCAGGAGTTACGCTATTAACATGTGATGTATTAATAGTTTTTTGTGTCCATTCATCTACAGGTCTTTGCCCGACGTAATATATTCCGGCTCCCACATCTAGTCTATCTAAAATCCCTTGATTGAATTTATAATTCAACCATCCGTTAGCTGTATGCTTTGGAGAATTCATAGGTGCAGATCCGTTAACATAAGATGGACTGTTTTGATATTGTGCATCAAGATATGCCCAACCTGTCATAATTTGAAGATTTGGAAGAATTCTACCAATTAACTCTACTTCTACTCCTCTTCTTTTCAGCTCTCCTGCCAACGCGTATAAACCTGTTGGTTGACCTAGGTCGTTATTAATAACATAGGAAAGATTATCCGTCTTGATATCGAACAAGGTTACATTAAACCTAAGTTTTTCATTTAGCCAGTCTGATTTAATCCCTGCTTCCCACTGTTTTGTTGTTGATGCTCCAACGGTTCCTCCATCGAATAATGGATTCATAGAGCTCCTCAAAGCAGTTGTTGTTGTATACGATCCAAATACATTTAGGTTCTCAATAGGGAACAACATTAATCCAAAAGATGGATTCCATGCTTCACTTTTCTTTCCTTCTTCCGCGCCATTCAAATGACTATAACGAATTCCCAAATGTGCTTTCACATATTTATTAACTGTAATAACATCTTGAGCCATAAATCCAAACGTACTTGTAAGCGTATTAATTGGTGTCTGAGCGCTCCAAGTTATGTCATAAGGCAATTGGTTATTAATATTTGTAAGTACATTAATTTGGTCAACATTTTTTATTACTGTTCCATCTGACTTCTTAGCATCATATGCAGTACTTGTTACATCTGTTTCTTTCCAATCAAATCCCAACTGGAAAGTATGTTTTGCAAAACCAGTTTGCACATCTTGACCAATCAAATCCAATTGTAAAACTTTATTAAGATCCTCTCTCCCGCTTCGGCCGATAGTTCGATTTCTTAATTCATTTGGATTTTTAGAATCAACTGGAGATAATGAAGCCCCAATATTGTCAGAGTTATAAGCAGAACTCATGTAAGCTGCTCTTAACTTCAACTTATCGGTTAATTTTCTAGTAGCAGTAGTTGAAAAGTTAAAACTATTAGTTTTTACATTATCTGTTGAGAATCCAAGGAATTTTCCTTTTGGCATTTCATACAACGCGTTAATATCTCCTGTTGCCAAATTAACTGTTCCTCTATCTGGAGTAGTATTGTTGTGCATATAATCCATTTCAACAATAATCTCAGTCTTATCGTCTGGACGAAATGCAATAGACGGATTTACATAAATTCTGTCTGTAGATACATAATCTCTGAATGAATTATTATTCTGATAAGCGGCATTAAATCTAAATGCTAGTTGCCCTTTAGAATCTAATACACGTTGAATATCTAATGTTGGTCTATAAAAATCCCAACTTCCATATCTAAATCCTACATTTCCTTTGTTAATAAATTGAGGTCGTTTTGTTACTACATTAATAACACCTCCACCTGCACCAAGTCCGTCTCCAATACCTTGGGTAACTGCTGCAGAGCCTTTAATGACCTGAATACTTTCAACACCTTGCATATCAGTTAGCATCGCTCCAGTTCTGAAGTCAGAATCCATCATCACTCCATTTTTAAGAACAGGAACTCCACGATATCCTCTAATAGACATACTCTCTCTAGTTCCTCCGTAGCTCCCAAACTGGGTTACTCCAGGAATATTTTTGGCTACATCTGTAATGGTTAATCCTCCTAGGTCCTCAATTACTTTATGTGAAATAACAGAAATACTTTGGATTTGGTCTCTTGTCTTAAGTGGTAGTCTAGTAATCACTTCTAATCCTTCTGGTTGTCTATTTTTTAAACCAAAAAGTTCAACTTCTTCTATTTCAGTTTCTTTCTTTAGAGTGTCCTTCTTAACTTGTTGTGCATTAGCGAAAGCACCAGCAAGAATAAGAATAGAAACAGATACTAATTTGTTCATGTATTTATTTTTTACAAATCTATTATTTTTATTAATTCTAAATAAATATTGAAAAATGATTTTTGTCACGAACAAGCATAAAAAAATCCCTTTCCAAATAATGGAAAGGGATTCTATAATCATAGCAAAGTATGCTAGTATCACACTTTAATTTCTACATCAACACCTGAAGGAAGTTCTAACTTCATAAGAGCGTCTACAGTTTTAGAAGAAGAAGAGTAGATATCCATCAATCTCTTGTGAGCTGATAATTGGAATTGTTCTCTTGCTTTCTTGTTAACGTGCGGAGATCTCAACACAGTGAAGATTCTTTTGTTAGTTGGTAAAGGGATTGGACCGTTAACTACAGCACCAGTCGCTTTAACCGTTTTTACGATTTTCTCAGCAGATTTGTCTACTAAATTGTAATCGTAAGACTTAAGTTTTATTCTGATTCTTTGTGACATTTTAATCTAATTTAAAATTAACCTTTAGCTTTAGCGATTACGTCTTCAGCAACGTTATTAGGAGCAGCTTCGTATCTTTCGAATTCCATAGAAGATGATGCTCTACCAGAAGATAATGTTCTTAATGATGTTACATAACCAAACATTTCTGAAAGTGGAACGAATGCTTTGATAACTTTAGCGTTATTTCTGTCATCCATACCGTTAACTGTACCTCTTCTTCTGTTAAGGTCACCAACGATATCTCCCATATATTCTTCTGGAGTTACTACTTCAAGTTTCATGATTGGCTCCATGATAACAGCTTTAGCAGCTTTACCAACAGATTTGAAACCTAACTTAGCAGCTAATTCAAAAGATAATTGATCAGAGTCAACCGCGTGGAATGAACCATCTTTAAGAGTAACTTTCATTGAATCAACTTCGAATCCAGCTAATGGACCATTTTTCATTGCTTCTTTGAAACCTTTCTCTACTGAAGGAACAAATTCTTTAGGGATGTTACCACCCTTAATTACGTTAATAAACTCTAAACCTGTTTTACCTTCGTCAGCAGGACCAATTTCGAATACGATATCAGCAAATTTACCTCTACCACCTGATTGTTTTTTGTAAACTTCTCTGTGGTTAGCTGTAACTGTTAAAGCTTCTTTGTACTCTACTTGAGGTTGTCCTTGGTTAACTTCAACCTTGAACTCTCTTCTCATACGGTCTACGATGATATCTAAGTGAAGCTCACCCATACCAGAGATGATCGTTTGTCCAGAAGCCTCGTCAGTTTTAACCGTGAAAGTAGGATCTTCTTCAGCCAATTTAGCTAAAGCGTTACCCATTTTATCTTGATCAGCCTTAGTTTTAGGCTCAACTGCGATACCAATTACTGGATCTGGGAAAACCATAGATTCAAGAACGATTGGGCTCTTTTCATCACATAATGTATCCCCTGTTTTAATATCTTTAAATCCTACAGCAGCACCAATGTCACCAGCTTCGATAAATTCGATAGGCTCTTGCTTATTAGCATGCATTTGGAAGATACGAGAGATTCTTTCTCTGTTACCAGATCTTGTGTTAAGAACATAAGAACCAGCATCTAATCTACCAGAGTAAGCTCTAAAGAATGCTAAACGACCTACAAATGGGTCAGTTGCAATTTTGAATGCTAACGCTGCGAATGGATCATTAACAGATGGTTTTCTGCTAATAGGTTCATCAGTCTTAGGGTTAGTACCGTGGATCGCTTCTTTATCCATCGGAGATGGTAAATAACGACAAACAGCATCTAACATAAACTGTACACCTTTATTTTTGAATGAAGAACCACAAGTCATTGGAATGATAGACATATCCAAAGTTGCTGCTCTTAGAGCTGTATGGATTTCTTCCTCTGTAATAGAGTTTTCGTCTTCCATAAACTTCTCAAGAAGGTTTTCGTCGTAAGCTGCAATCTCTTCGATCAATTGACCTCTGAATTGCTTAACTTCGTCTAACATTGATTCAGGAATGTCAACGATGTCAAAAGTAGAACCATAGTTATCATCATGCCAAACAATAGCTCTGTTTTTAACTAAGTCTACAACACCTTTAAAGTCTGCTTCTTCACCAATTGGTAAAACGATAGGCACTGCATTAGAACCTAACATTGTTTTAACTTGGTTACAAACATTAAGGAAGTCTGCACCTTGACGGTCCATTTTGTTTACAAATCCCATTCTAGGAACTTTGTAATTGTCAGCTAGTCTCCAGTTAGTTTCTGATTGAGGCTCAACACCATCAACAGCAGAAAATAAGAACACTAAACCATCTAATACTCTTAATGAACGGTTAACCTCAACAGTAAAGTCAACGTGTCCCGGTGTATCGATTACGTTAAAATGGTAATCTTTAGCATCTGGAAGTGGCTTACCTTGCTCTGTTGGGAATTTCCAATCAACAGTTACAGCTGCAGAAGTAATAGTGATACCTCTTTCTGCTTCTTGCTCCATCCAGTCAGTTGTAGAACCACCTTCGTGAGTTTCCCCAATCTTGTGATTTTTACCTGAATAAAATAAGATACGCTCAGTTGTTGTAGTCTTACCAGCATCAATGTGCGCAGCAATACCAATATTTCTAGTTAATTTAAGATCTCTACTCATTGTCTTAATTAGAATTTAAAGTGAGAGAAAGCTTTGTTAGCTTCTGCCATTTTGTGAGTATCTGTTTTCTTTTTATATGCAGCACCTTCTTCTTTAGCAGCAGCGATAACTTCAGCAGCTAATTTCTGAGCCATTGATTTATCATTTCTTGCTTTAGAGTACTTGATTAACCATTTCATAGCCATAGAAATTTTTCTATCAGCTCTGATTGGCATAGGAATTTGGAAGTTAGCACCTCCAACTCTTCTAGATCTTACTTCTACGTGAGGCATAACGTTAGTTAATGCATCTTTCCAGATTTCTAGAGAAGTTTTTTCGTTATCACCTTTTTTGTTTTCAACGATATCTAACGCATCATAGAAAATCTTGAATGCGATAGACTTTTTACCGTCTAACATAAGGTTGTTTACAAATCTTGTTACCAATTGATCATTAAACTTCGGATCTGGTAACAACGGTCTTTTTTTCGCTTTTGTCTTTCTCATTGTCTTGTACCTTATTTAATGATTATTTTTTCTTTCCTTTAGCTGGAGCAGCTGCTGCCTGACCTGGTTTAGGTCTCTTAGCACCATACTTCGATCTTCTTTGTGTTCTTCCGTTAACACCTGCAGTGTCTAACGCACCTCTTACGATGTGGTAACGTACTCCCGGTAGGTCTTTCACCCTTCCGCCTCTTACCAATACTATCGAGTGCTCTTGAAGATTATGTCCTTCGCCCGGGATATAAGCGTTGACTTCTTTACCGTTAGAAAGTCTTACTCTTGCAACTTTTCTAAGTGCAGAGTTTGGTTTCTTAGGTGTAGTTGTATATACTCTCGTACATACACCGCGTCTTTGTGGACAAGAATCAAGGGCAGCCGATTTGCTCTTCTTGGCAAGCGAGGCTCTTCCTTTTCTTACTAATTGTTGAATAGTAGGCATTTAATTGCTTTTATTTTATAATTCAGGGTGCAAAAGTAATGATATTTTTTTAATTTACAATAGCTTACACAAAAAATTAATATTCTTTCTGATTCTAAATCATTTGTTTACATCAGTAACAATAGATACTTTTGCGATAATGAATTTTAAAATTTAATGATGAAAAAAATTTACTTACTTACAAGCTTTCTTATGGCTGGTTTTGGTTTTGCTCAAATAAACAAAGACATCAAAACAGGTATTATCACAACTATAACCAATGAAAAAATAGCTGCAAAAGATATTAAATGGGATAAAAATGGAAAAGCAAGCTTCCTAAATGCTAGCAATAAGCAAATGGAAGATCTTTATGAAAACTCGATAAAATCTTTAGACCCAACTGAAGAAAACACAGAAATTTTCACCAATATCACCAATGAGAAACCACTTGACCCTTCTGTTAAAAAAGTTGTAGATGATGGATTATATCGTCCAATGTTGCCAGAAGGCATCTATATCACCAAACAAGAATTTATTGACAAAGCGCCATCTCAAAAGAAACACTTATCAAAGCGTGGACTTTATGGTTTTGAAAAACCTGTATTGGAAGATGCTGACCAAATATGTTTTTTCTTTGATGAAAAAGAATCAAAACTGAAAAACGTCTTTGCGGTTGTACAAAATGGTATTCTTTATTTTAATATTAAAGCTATTCTTGATATCAAAAACCGAAATAAAAACGACAGAGCACAAGACAGCGACAATCCTAACTCTTTTGCCCGTGCAACAATAGGAGGAAACAATTATTACTATTCCGAAATCAACATTGGAAATGTTTGGGCTAAAGGTCTAGCTTTAAATTCTCCACTAGGCGCAGCAATAGCAAGTCCAAAAAGCGGCACAATAACCCCAGACCCTTACAGTAATATGACTGCCATGAATGCGTACAAAGGCATCGTTTGGGATTCAGCGAATCAAGAATTCAACATTTTTAAAAATTGTAAAGATTACAATGATTTTATAAAAGATAAGTCGCCTGAAGATGTACAAGAGTGCACGACAAACCAACCAGATAACTTCCGAGTTAGAAAAGCCATTGAAAAGATTAAGTAAAATACTATATTAATAATAGTGATGACCAAAATTCTTCATTATTATTTAATTATAATTTTAAAATGAGTAAAAAAACATTTCATACAACTTGAAGTAGCTAAAAATCACATCTTCTCACTTAAATATTTTCGACTTTTAGAAAAAATAAATCAACTAATACATTTTAAATATATATTTGCAAAAAACATTTAGCTTTTGAAAAAAACTCTACTCTTCATACTGATTTCCAATTTTATATGGGCACAATGGAGCATTTCTAACGCACAAAGAAATGCTTTAGTAAGCTTATACGACAATACCAATGGACAAAACTGGAATCGAACTTGGGACCTATCAAAAGATCCGAGAACTTGGTTTGGTATTACTGTCAAAAATGGTGATGTTGTTCAGATTTCACTCAACAATAATGCTTTAAAAGGTGTTTTCCCATCTAACTTGGCTTTGTTTACAAAACTTCAAAAGTTAGATTTAGGAAATAATGAATTGAATGGTGAAGTTGCACCCAGCCTTTCTAGTCTAGCATCATTAACGGTTTTAGACATTTCTAACAACAGACTATCAGGCGATCCCAGTGCTAGAATATCAGGTTTGACAAACCTTGAAGATTTAAGTATTGGTGGTAACAATTTCGAAGTATCAGACCTTAATGCAAGTCTAGAGAATTTTAGCAAACTAAAATCCCTGAATATTTCTCAGATGCAATTAACAGAAATCCCTGCAAAGATTTCTTCATTGTCAAATTTGCAACAACTTGACCTTAGCAACAACCAATTAACATCAGGTTTTAATAGACTTGGAAGTCTTATATTTTTACAAGACCTTAACTTGTCTAATAACCAACTTAATACCATTCCGGCTGAAGTTGCAACACTTATTAAACTTATAAAATTAGACCTCAGTCATAACAATATTTCTAATTACTCTAACCTTGGTAATGCGCTAAGTCTAGAACAATTAAATATTGCGGATAACAAGCTAGAGCAGATTCCTAGTAAGATCATGACACTTCCCAACCTTCTTAATCTTAATCTGAATCAAAATAATATTAAATCAGGATTATCAAATTTATCGCAACTTAAAAAGCTTCAACAGCTTTCTATTGACGACAACGATCTTCGTGGTAGCTTTCCTACAGAACTTCTTAATATTCCAAGTCTTTTAATGTTATCAATTCGTGATAATCATTTGGATGGTAGCATCCCAAGCAACTTACCACCAATTATTGACCTCAGTAACAATAGATTTTCAAAACAGGCTGTAGAAGCACAATTTGCAAATCTTAACTTCAATTATGATAGCTTTTATTACTCGCCACAACGTTATGACGGGCCAGCAGAAGTATTGGGTGTAATTGGTCAACCTGCAAGTCTTTATCAATCTTTAAGCGGAACAGATTACAATTTTACATGGTTCAAAAATTTGGACGAAAACATGAACATCGGGACCGAAAACCTTTTCTTTAACGAGGTCAAATCCGAAGATTATGCAACTTACACTGTCGAAGCTTTCACTTACAAAAAGATCGGCAACAATCTTATGCAATTATCACTTTTCCGTGAACCTATCAAATTAACAGATAAATTAGGCGTTGAAGACCCGTCAAGATCGATTAAGATTTTCCCAAATCCAACAACAGATTTCATCAACATACTTGCCACCAACAAAAGCATCGAAAAAGTCCTTATCTATGACCTAAGTGGCAAACAAGTTATGTCGACGACAGCAACAAGAATCAATGTTTCGCGACTGCCTTCAGGCGTTTATATGTTGAACATCAAAACCGAAAACGGCATCAAAAACTTCAAATTTATCAAACAATAATTTGAAACAACGATATTAAAATTTTTCAGGAGCATGGCGATTTGTCATGCTTTTGACTTTTGCACCCGCTGTCCGCTCTATCTTTAGGTTTGGCGCTCGGACGGCTCCGCTACGCTCCACCGCCTCACGCCAACCCAAAGGATGCCGCTTCCATCGGGGCTAATTATTAAAAATCCTACATTCTTTTAACTAAAACTTATAACACAGAAAACGATAATTCAGTAGATTTGTATAAAACAAGCTTTTATGCAACATGTAAGACTAAAATCAATCCTAGATAACGATTTCTATAAAATAACGATGCAAAATGCCGTCGTAAAACTCTTCACCAACGAAATCGTCAAATACGAATTCATCAACCGTGGTCAACACAACTTCCCGGACAACTTTGCCGACGAACTTCGCAAAGCCGTTGACGACATGGCAAACTTAAAACTTACCAAAGAAGAAAAATCCTATCTCCGCAAGACTTGTCCGTATCTTAGTCTTCCCTATCTGGACTTTTTAGAAGGTTATCAATACGATCCTAGCGAGGTCAAAATCGAACAAAATGGCAGCGACGTTAAAGTCAGCGTCGAAGGTTATTGGTACCGTACCATACTTTGGGAAGTTCCAATTCTAGCATTGATCAGCGAATTACATTATGAGATGAACCATCTCGAAAGACAGTCCAACCAAGAAGTCATCGACAAGACCGTCGAAAAAGGAAAACATCTAACAGACCTTGGTGTATCTTTCGCCGAATTTGGAACGCGCAGACGACATTCCTATCATGTTCACAAATTGGTAATGGAAGCACTTTTACAAGACAAAAACTCGACTTTCATTGGAACATCGAATGTGCATTTCGCCATGAAATTTAATGTAAAGCCAATTGGCACCCACGCCCACGAATGGTTTATGTTCCATGCGGCAGAATTCGGTTTCAAAATGGCAAATTCTTTAGCCTTAGAACATTGGATCGACGTTTATCGTGGTGATTTGGGCGTTGCATTATCCGACACTTATACAACCGATGTTTTCTTCCAGCAGTTTGACAAAAAGTTTTCAAAACTTTTTGATGGCGTGCGTCATGACAGCGGCGATCCAATAGAATTTGCTGAAAAAACCATCGCGCATTATCAATCTTTGGGCATTAATCCACTTTTCAAATACATTATTTTTTCGGATGGTCTTAACCTCGAAAAAGTAGACGAAATTACAAAAGCTTGTCGTGGAAAAATCGGAATTTCATTTGGGATTGGCACCAATCTAACCAACGATGTCGGCCTAAAACCAATGAACATCGTTATGAAATTAATCGGTGTACAAGCACCAAATAAAGAGTGGATCCCAACTGTAAAACTGTCTGACGAAAAAGGAAAATACACGGGCGATCCAAAAATGATCGAACTTGCAAAAGAGTTTTTAAGAATCAAGGAATAATTATCCACCATCCGCGTGAGGGCGAAGCGCATTGTCGGAGCTCGTTTTTTTTCGAAAAAACAGCGACTGCGCGAAGACCGACCGCTTTGTTTTTGACTTGGGAAACCTTATAGGTTTAAGAGGTGGGAAAACAAAGAGGGCACGCCCAAAAACAAAATAGGTTTAGTAGAATTAACGCAAAATATAAAAGCTTTCGGATTTTCCGGAAGCTTTTTTTGTTAAATTTGTGAAAATCTTGGAAAACCTCCAACAACTATCAACCAACAACCAACAACTAAAATGCAAATCGTATTTTCGGACGCACAATATTGGGAAGATTTTCTTCCGCTTTCTTTTACACGACCAGTCGCAGAAATGCGTGTCGGGATTTTGACTTTTTCGGAACGCTGGAAGAAGCTTTTGGATATAGAAACTTCTTTCTACATCACCGAAGGTTTTCTACAAGAAAAATATAAAAAACCTGCTGCGGGACAAAGCCTTTTTATTGTTCCTAATTTCTTACCATCGGAAAGTCTTTTGCAACAAATTAAAGATCTGAAAGCTGGTGAAGCGCTAGTCTACGACAACGAACTTTTGGTGGCTAACATCAACATGGAAAATTTTTCTCTTAACCAGATTGAAAAAATGACCGATGTTACAGAAGAAATTTTGTTTTTCAAAAAACCTACAGATTTGTTTTCGTATAATGACAAAGCCATTGATTTCGATTTTGACTTGTTAACGAAAGATCGTACGTCGCAAGAGTTGTCTTCGAATTGTGGATTTTTAGGTGACAAAAAAGACTTGTTTATAGAAGAAGGTGCTGTGCTAGAATTTGCAACAATTAATTGTAAAACTGGTAAAATCTATATCGGCAAAGATGCTGAAGTTATGGAAGGTTGCAACCTACGTGGACCAATTGCTTTGTGCGAGCATTCGAAGTTTAATCTTGGTGCAAAAATCTATGGACCAACGACCATCGGACCACATTCTAAAGTTGGTGGTGAAGTTAATAACATTGTGGTTTTTGGTTTTTCGAATAAAGGACATGACGGTTTTGTTGGCAATTCGGTGATTGGCGAATGGTGTAATCTAGGCGCTGATACCAATTCTTCAAACCTTAAAAATAATTATGCTTCTGTCAAACTTTGGAATTACAAATCCAAACGTTTTGAAGATACAGGACTTCAGTTCTGTGGTTTGATTATGGGAGATCATTCTAAAACGGCGATTAATACACAGCTAAATACTGGTACTGTGGTTGGCGTTGCTGCTAACATTTTCAAAGCGGGATTTCCGCCAAATTTGGTTGAGAATTTTAGTTGGGGTGGTATGAAAGGCGATGAGAAATTCAAACTCGAGAAAGCTTACGAAGTTTCGGAGAAAGTAATGGAACGTCGCAAAGTGGCTTTAACAGAAAATGATAAACATATTTTAAAATATATTTACGAGAATTATTGAATTTTATTTTATTGAAAATCAAGCGTTTAAATTTATTTAGACGCTTTTTTTATTTTAAATGTAATATTTTTGTAATCACAGGTGTCTTACTTATAAACCGGCAAACATAACATGACTAAAGAAGTATTTCAAGAATCGATATATACACTCAAGGATGAGATGTATCGTTTTGCGAAAAGGTTTGTTATGAGCGCTGACGAAGCCGAAGATGTAACAATGGACTTGTTGATGAAGTTTTGGCAGAAAAAAGAAGAATTACTTTCTATAGATAATCTTAAATCTTATATATTAAGATGTGTGAAAAATGAGTGTCTCAACCGGCTGAAGCACCATGATGTTAAACAGAATTTCGCACAATTAGAATACGGAAGATCCGAACTTTATCAAATAGAAACCAATAATTTGAAAGAGCAAATCATGAAGTTTATCAATGATTTGCCCGAAAAACAGAAGATGGTCATCCACCTTAAAGATGTTGAGGAATACGACATTTCCGAGATCGCCGGGATTCTCGAAATGGAGGAAAATGCAGTGAGAATTAACCTGATGCGGGCCCGTCAGAAGGTGAAAGAAGCCATTAATAAACTTTACGCGTATGAAAACCGACAAATACAAGGATTGGGAGTATAGATTCTTTGAAGGTGAGGAGATGTCACCGGAAGAAGAACAACTTCTAAAACAAGAAAGCGACGATCCTTATTTTTCTTTTCTAAGAGAAGAGAAACAGGAAAAGATGACGATGGATTTCGATAGTTTTTTATCGAAAGTAGAAGCTGCGGAAGAAAAGCAAGTTGAAGAGACGACGCCAATTATTCCGTTAGTTACAGCAAAACCAAAATTCGGAAGCGGTTTGAAGAATTATTGGATGGCTGCAAGTTTAGTAATGTTTATGGGAATTTTGGGAGGTTACCTTTTTGTTAATGAAGAAAATGGTGATTTTAATAAACCTTTAAAAAGCGTTGTTAAACAAGATACAGAACCAGTAGAACCAGAACAAACTATACCGAAAGATTTAGGTTCTCAAGATATAGAAGAGCCAACAAAGCACGATACAGAGCCAAAAACCTCTGATGATACAACAATTGAAACAAAGACCCCAAGGGTGAATCAGGTTGCGACAACGACATCAAAACCAGAGACATCTTCCCCGGCAAAAAATAATCAGGCAAAACCAGCAAGCAAAAGCGAAGTTGCCTACAACCCAAGTTACGTGATGATCAACGGAAAACCTGTCTATAACGAGCAAGAAGCTTTGGCACTAACAGAAGACGCTTTTAACTATCTTGCAAGTAATGTTAGCCAGACTGTTGACCAAGCACAAAGTGTAAAGTAAATACGAACTGATTTTTATAATTTTAAGACAATGAAAAAACTATCAATATTACTCGTCCTGTTTTTCTTATCGACCAACATTTTTGGTCAGTCCGAAAAGCTGAATCAGTTATTCACGCAATATCAAGACTCGCAAGGTGTCACGACGATAAAGATTGCAAAACCAATGTTCGGTATGTTGAACAAACTTAACATCGGTGACTCTGAGCTTAGCAAAATAAAACCTTTGTTAAGCAAAATCCAAGGTCTTAATATTATGATCATGGAAAAACCAACCTTTCCAGCGGAGTTGGCTGCGGAAAATAAAATTCCGTTGCAGAATTATGAGAACCAAAAGAATAGTGTTTTATCAGCTATTAAAGCGATGAAGTACGAAGAATTGATGACTGTCAATAGTCGTGATAACAAAATCAAATTCTTGGCTTCGGAAGCTAAAGATGGTGTCTTAAATGATTTATTATTAAATATTTCTTCTGATGAAAGCACCATTTTGATGATGTTGGATGGGAAAATATCTATGGATGATGTTTCTAATTTAATAGAAGAAACGAAAAATGTAACAGCACTTAATCCGATTTCGAGCATTAATTCGACATCAGATGAAAATTCTAAAAGCGAAAGAAAGGTTGCTAATTTTGATGGAATCGAGGTGTCAACTGGTGTAAGTGTGAAATTTACGCAAGCTGTCAATCATTCGGTTGTTGTGGATGTAGAACCTGATAAACTAAAGTACATCATTACGGAAGTTGAAAACGGTGTGCTAAAAGTTTTCATCAGAAATAATGGTGTTAAAAATTTAAATATCAGAAACTTAACGGTTATCGTTTCTGCCCCGAAAATGAATCGCATCGTCACGAAATCTGGTGCGAGCTTCCAAGCAATGAATACCATTACAGATCGTGCTTTAGCAGTTGAAGCAACTTCGGGATCGCGTATCGATGGTAAGTTTGATATTTCGTCTTCATCAGCTTTACAAGCAAGCTCTGGATCTAACATTAGAATGGATTTAAAAACAAATGCTTTGGCGATTGATGTATCAAGTGGCTCTTTTGTAAGACTTAACGGCTCTGGCGATAATGTTGCATACAGCGTGTCGAGCGGCGCAGCTTTGGACGGAGTTGGTTTTGCTTCTAAAAAAGCGACAGTTAGTGCATCTTCTGGAAGTAGTGTAAAACTAGCAGTTAGCGATGCTTTGACAGCGCAAGTATCTTCTGCAGCGTCGGTTCAGTATAAGGGGAATCCTAGTAACATTGTGACCGATGTTAAGAAAATAACAGGTGCAAGTATTACCCAGATCAATTAATATAACATTTCACCAATCACTTTTTTAGACGATTTTAAGTTTAAGAATTAAATAAAATAGTATATCATGAAAAAATATTTATTACTTGTCGTTTTGACTTTTGCCATATTTAGTTTACAATCTTGTATTATTTCGCAAAAGCCGTCTGTTGACTTTTTTAATGCGCCGCAATATAGAAGTCAAGCCAATTATATGAGCATTAATGTACCGACTTTTCTAGCTAAAACTTATCTTAAAAATCAGTTACGAAGCGAAGGCGATAACGAAGAAGTTATTAATTTGGTTAAGAAAGTTTCTAAAATCCGAGTGATGGTTTCGGAAAATATGAGCCCGAAAGTCATGTCAGAATTTACGACTTATCTTAATGATGAGAAGTTTCAAGAATGGGCATCAATCCGCAGCGAAGGCGATATTATCAACATCAATGCGCAACAGACAGATGATACGATTAAGAAATTAATGATTGTGGTTAACTCGCAAGATCGCGATGCCGTTTTTGTCGATGTAACGGGCAAATTTACAATGGATGATATTTCGAAATTGGTGGCTGCAGGACAAAATGCGAAAGTGAAAATCAATTTTAAAAATTCAAAATCAAAACTTATCAACCAAAAATCTTAGTTCAAACATTTTTCACTAAAAACTATATTTTTCAATTAAAAACACTCGAAGATTCGAGTGTTTTTTTGTTATTGATTATTTTCAAGTTTTCTAAGCATTTCTTCGGTGAAGTGTTCTTGATGTTTCGGTTGCGAAAATTTTTCATCATTATACACTTTCGAATTTCCTTTTGGGATAGATAGACTTTTCCAATTATTGTTGGCAATCATCTTTCCTATGAAAACAATTTGCCCAACATGATAGGGATAATGCGCCAATTGTCTGTTAATGGCTTCCAAAACGGTGTGACCTTGGTTGCGAATGTAGATGATTTTATCCAAGTCATTTTCCGTCAAGTCGTTTAATGCTGAAAAAAGACAAGTCCAACCAGTATTCCATTTTTCTAATAAATCTGTGCGAGATTTAATATCATTTTCAAACTCCGAGTCACGATTGCGATTATCTTTTTCGCCATCTGTTGTCAAAAAATCTGTCCAGCGTGACAACATATTTCCCCAAAGATGTTTTACGATAATTGCAATGCTGTTGCTTTCTTCGTTGTATTGCCAAAACAAAGCGTTGTCCGGAAGTTGCTCGAAGGTTTTATCGCCAAGACTTTTGTAATATTCGAACTGTTTTTTAACACTGTCAAGATAATTGCTTTCCATGATCTAAGGATTTTCTTTAGAGATCTTTTCGTGATATTTCAGATACATTGGTAAAGCCGCTGATCCATACCATTTGAAACTTTCATAAGCAAAAACGCCCGCCATAACCGCAGGATCGGTTTTTACCAAAGCATCGGCTTCTTCAATAGTTTTAACGTTAAAGATAAACATGCCACGATAATCTCTTTCGTTTTTGTCAAAGAAAGGTCCTGCTACAGACAGTTTCCCATCTTTTGCAAGCTTCCCAATATTATCGAGATGTCCGCGCATCAATTCTGACATTTTCTTTTTGTCGTCAATTTTAGTTGGACCAGTTTTCAGCATGACGATAACATAAGGACGCATGCCGTATTGATCTGCACTCAGCGAATCAGCGAGTTTTTTGTCGTAGTTTTTATACTGTCCAAATGCGATTATTGCGCAGATGCAGAATACGAATGTTAGTAGTTGTTTCATTGTTATAATTGTGTTTTATTATATTTATAAAAAACCAACAAGCCTTAAAAACACTCAAATTTCTTTAATAGAAAAAGTATAATTAAACTTAATGCTTATACTCGTGGTCGATTTTAGTAATAATTTTTTCCATTTGTTTGATGCACATCGTGTAATTACCGATTATCTGATCCACAGCCGAGAGATAGACTTTGCTTCGATTCTTAATAGGATCAGAAGAAATCATCTTTAAAAAATTGCCATCTGGATAGTTTTGAACATGATCAAAAAGAAAATCTGCATATTTTAATTTCTGAGCTTTGTAGAAATCCGTCGATGTTATTAAAAGCGGAACATCTTCCTCATAAAAGTCTAAAATATCATTCTGAAGTTCTTCATTCTCTATAAAACCTATTTTACCAGAAGATTTAAAACCTTGATAACGCCCTTGATTACCATTAAATCCAGTAAAATTAAATAAGAAATCACGGTTAAGATGAATAGAATCTTTGTCGGCAACTTGACCATTTGGGATTTTTGCAATGTATCCAAAGAATTTTTTCTGATTTTTATAAGCTTCCAAATCCCCTTGCATTTCTGCAATGTCGCTTCTCAAATCTTTTTTAATCCCAAGCAAAAAATGTTTCACCTCTTTCTGCTCGTGTCGCTCTTCGCTCCAATTATGAAAGGCGATAGAAACTGATACCGCAAAGATGATAATGGCGATTTCCATACCGATTTCTTTAAGTTTATGGAGTGCATTATGCTCTTTGGATTGTGCAGTGTCGTAGATTTTCTTTGTCGATTTAGCAACTTCTAATTCTGCCATGTTTAATAGTTTTAGTTTTTCTTTTACAAATATCTTTTAAAATTTTAAAAAGTCAACTAAACGACATAAAAAAAAGCAAACCAAAAGGCTTGCTTAGTTATGATTAATCTGATTTTTTTTTGCATCCGCTTTCTTTTTCCGTTCGTAGATAACCTCCACGATTTTCCCTCCAATCCAAGAAAACGGGAAAAAGACTAGAAATATCGAAATCTTATAAAACGTGGGATGATAAGGATATATAATAATATCAAGCATCGCGATGAAAAGCATGATAAAACCTATCAAAATAGCATAAGCTACTTTGGCATATTTAACAATGAGAGCCGTTACAACACCGCCGATACTTACACCAAGTCCACCGAAAAATAACAAAGCCGCAAAAAAGCTTTCTTGATCTTTAACCGCAATTAATTGTTGTTTCCAATGCTCAAATGGCGCCCATTCTTCATAGTTAATCCAGCTCGGGTTAATGCGTATCCCCAGCGAAATAATGAGTCCTGCCACAACAAGCCCACAAA
>JAEXRP010000065.1:0-12410 GCA_023440705.1 Bacteroidota bacterium | reverse complement strand
GTATTTGCACCATATTTAGCATTAATAACTTCCACTTTTTCAGCCATTAATTGTTTACGCGCTTCAAACTTTGCATCATCATGATCGCGAATAATATATTGCAATTTAGCTTCAGCAACATCACCTGTAAAATCTGTCAAATGGAAAAAACCATCAAAACCTTTAGTTGTTGCCGGTGTTTCGTTAGCTGGAAGTGATTGAATAAATTCCGAAGCCACCAAACCTGCATTAAGCATTTTTCCGAAAGAATAACCTGGATGCACAGACACACCTGTAAATTTAATAACAGCTCCTGCAGCGTTAAAGTTCTCGTACTCCAACTCGCCAATTTCGCCACCATCCATTGTGTAAGCCCATTCTGCCCCAAATTTTTCTACATTAAATTTGTGTGCGCCACGACCGATTTCTTCATCTGGATTAAATCCTACCGAGATTCGACCATGTTTAACTTCTGGATGTGCGATAAGATATTCGGCAGCAGTAACAATTTCTGCAATACCAGCTTTATCATCAGCACTTAATAATGTCGTACCATCTGTTGTAATAATTGTTTGACCAATATATTTTTTTAGATCTGTAAACTTATCTGGCGATAAAACAAAACCTGTTTCTTTATTTAATAACAAATCTTTTCCGTCGTAGTTTTCCCAAATTTGTGGTTTAACATTAACTCCATTAAAGTCAGGCGTACTGTCGTAATGCGCGATGAAACCAACTTGCGGAACTGTCACATCAATATTTGAAGGAATAAATCCGAAAACATAACCATGCTCATCCATGCTAACATCTTCCAAACCTAGCTCTTGCAACTCATTGAAAAGATATTTCGCCATGTCCCATTGTTGTGGTGTTGACGGCGTGGTATCGCTTTCTGGATCACTTGTTGAAAATATTTTAACGTATGTAATAAATCGATCGACCAATTTTTTGCGCCAATCTGATGTAAAATCTATTGCTATCATCCTTTTTGGGTATATTAAAGCAAAGTTATATATTTATGCATGGAATGGCAAATGCAAAGAGGCTTTTCTAAATAGAGATTTTCTACAGAATTTCTAATTTAAAAAGACAAAAAACACATTGCCATCTAAGAATTTGGTTGATTAAAAATCCTTATTGTGAAAAAACTGTTTTTAACAGAATGTCCAAGAGACGCTATGCAAGGCTGGGGCGAGTTTATCCCTACCGAAAAAAAAATAAATTACATTAATTCTTTAATGGAAGTTGGCTTCGACGTGTTAGATTGCGCCAGCTTTGTTAATCCTCGTACGATGCCACAGATGGCAGATTCGGGGACGGTGGTTGACGAAATTGACAAATCGCTTTCAAATACAAAACTTTCAGTTATTGTTGCAAATCTTCGTGGTGCAGAAAAAGCATTAGAACACGATAAAGTTGATATTCTGGGATTTCCGTTTTCTATTTCGGAGACCTTCCAACATCGTAATACCAATAAAAGTCGAGAAGATGCTTTCGAAGAGATTCTTCAAATTTTTGAATTGACAAAAAAAGAAGGTCGCCAACTTAATCTATATTTTTCGATGGCTTTTGGAAATCCGTATGGTGAAAACTGGTCTTGGGAAGATGTAGATTTTTGGGCAAAACGTTTTGACGAAGTTGGGATTAAAGAGATTCTTTTGTCTGATACCACAGGTGTCGGCGATGTTGACAGGATAAGTTTGTTATTTAATAAAATCCCTTCAAAATATCCAAATATCAACTTTGGAGCGCATCTACATAATCGTTACGAAGATTCTTATAAGAAACTAAAAGCCGCTTACGACCAAGGTTGTACTCGATTTGACAGTGCTATTAAAGGAATTGGCGGTTGCCCAATGGCGAAAGATGATTTGGTAGGAAATATGCCGACAGAACAGGTATTCAACTTTATGGCAGTTGAAAAAATCGACATTCATCAAAATATGTTGAATTTCGAAAGTGCTTACAATAAAGCAAAAGATATATTTCATTTTTAATAAATCTGAAAAATATCAGACAATATTGTTATTTAATTTGTAGATATTTTATTAAATTTATATAGAATAAAAATCGAAAACTATGACTTCAAAAACTACTTATTTAGGTGACAATGCCATGGAATCTTTACACAACGATTCTGGCAATACGATGCACATTGCAATCCCACAAGATGCTTTTAACAAAAGAGAAAACTTCTCGCCTACTGATCTTTTTGCAACGTCTTTAGCACAAAGTATTTTTGCTGCAATTAGCGTTTTAGGAAAAGATAGAAACATCGACATTTCGGGAGCAACTTGCGAATTGAAAAAGACAATGTACTTCCAACCAAGAAGAATTGGTGAAATCTTCTGCGTTTTCAAATTTCCACATGCTTATACTGCGGACGAAAAGAAATTTATAGAAGATACGGCGCATAATTCCCCAGTATATCTGAGCCTAAACCCAGATATTAAGGTAATTATGTTGTTTGAATATCAAGATTAATTATAACATTCCTAGCTCGAAGCGTGCTTCTTCGCTCATCATATCCTTTGTCCATGTAGGTTCGAAAGTAAGGTTAATTTCGGCAGAATTAACGCCATCCACAGACTTAACTTTCTCTTCAACTTCCATGGGCAAAGATTCTGCAACAGGACAATTGGGCGACGTCAACGTCATTACCACAACAACATCTCCGTCATCCGAAATCTGCACATCATACACCAATCCTAACTCATAAATATCAACTGGAATTTCGGGATCGAAGATCGTTTTTAATTCTCTGATGATATTATCGCCAATGTCTGCAATTTGCTCGTCTGTATATTTCATTTTAGTCTAAACGTTTAACAATATCTTCCTGACGCATACGTCTGAAAATATTGCACAAAGTTAAGACATCTTTTTCACAATATTTAACTATTCTTAATAAGTCTTTGTCTTGGTAATAAACTTGGGCAACTTGAGAGCCATCGATATCGTCTTTTGGCGTAGGAACCTTGAAAATATGCGCTAATAATTCTAAAGAAACATAAGACTTCCAATCTCCGAATTTCCACAGCTCCATTGTGTCAAGATGAGGAAATTCCCACGGTTTTTTACCAAACATTTGGAAAACATTGGGCGGATTAATTCCATTAATTAAAAGACGACGTGCAATGTAGGGAAAGTCAAACTCCTTCCCGTTATGAGCACAAAGAATTACACCACGCAATCTTGGACTGTTGAAAATTTCACAAAATTCTAAAAGTAAAGTCTTTTCATCATCACCATAAAAAGATTTAATTTTAAGTTGATCATGACCATCTATCATCCCAATTGAAATACAAATTATCTTCCCAAATTCTGCCATAATACCAGCTCTATCTTCAAAGAAAACATCAGCACTAATATCTTCTTTCCGCTGAGATTTGGTTTTCTTATCCCAAAGATATTGCGTTTGTTCGTCTAAGTCGCTCCATGCTTCTGATTGAGGAACAGTTTCAATATCAAGAAACATTATTTTTTCAATAGGTATATTTTTAATCATGATTGTGAATTTAATTCTAATTTAAATAAAAAAAGAAACCCGACAAAATAGCCGGGTTTCAAATTCTAAATAACAATATCTCTTAGAAAGGATATTCGTAAATCTCTGATTCGTGGAAGAATGGGTTACCAGTTGGCATTAGTTTTAATTTAGTTAATGCAGTAAATACTACGAAAACAAATAAACCTACAACTGCCGCAAACGATCCAACTGTTAATAATAATGTCGGAAGGTTATTCCAATAAGGACCAACTGTTCCTGGCATTACCATGTTGAAATAGTCTAACCAGTGACCGAAAATTACAATAACTGCCATCGTAGTAACCACTTTATAGTTACGTTTGATGCTACTACTTACTAAGATTAACAAAGGAAGTAGGAAGTTAACGATCAACATTGGTAAGAATGTTGGCGCGTAATATTCGAATCTACCGAAGAAGTAGTTAACCTCTTCTGGTACGTTCGCATACCAATAAAGCATGAATTGACAGAACCATAAGTAAGTCCAAAGCATACTTGTTGCGAATAAAAACTTACCTAAATCGTGTAAGTGGTTATCGTTAAATTGAGGATAAAATCCTTTTTTCTTTAAATAAACTGCTACTAAGATAATTGATGCTACAGCAGTTGATAAACAACTCACCATAGAATACCAAATATACAATGTAGAATACCAGTGTGGGTCAATTGACATTAACCAGTCCCAAGCCCATGCTGCAGAAGCAAAACCGAAGAATGCGATATAACCAACACTCCAGTTATACAAGCTAGCATATACTTTTCTATCGCCATTGGTATCATCAACTTTCTTAGAAACTTGCTTAAGTTTCCAAGCGAAGAAACTAGCACCAATAACATAGATAAATGTTCTAACAACGTAGAAAGGTACATTCAAGAACTTACTTTTTTCGTAAATAATTACGTCAAAGTTAGGGTCTTTAGGATCTGTTAAAGATGGATCCATCCAGTGGAACAAATGTCCCATGTGGAAAGCATTTAATAATACAATAATTAAAAGAATTGCGCCTCCATAAGGAATGAAAGAAGCAACGGCTTCCATAACTCTTGTTACAATAATTGACCAACCTGCGTGTGCAGCATGCTGAATACTATAGAAGAATAAAGCAGCACAACTAACACCAAATAAAAACACAGCAGCAACGTGTAAAGCAGCCAAAGGTTGGTTACCAACTTGCATTTTTGCATGTTCTAAATGTGCAGCGTGATCTTGAGGACCTACCAACTCGCTAGAGTGTGATGGGTTATCGTGACCTCCTGAATGAACAGCTTCCATCCAGTGGGTAATAGTAGTATCGTCAATTCCTTTATTCAAAGCAAAACCTGCAGCAAATAACACTAATCCTACAACAATCAGTATAATGGAATATAATCTTAACTTAGGTGAAAAACTATACATTTCTTACTTCTATTTTTTAGTGTTAGTATTATTCTCTTCAGTAGCTGGTTTGTCATCAGCTTTCGGAGCTGCATCCGTTGCAGGAGCTGCCGCTGGTACTGCACCAGCTTTAAAAGCGTTCATAACATACATTGCTACTCTCCAACGGTCACCAGGATTAAGTTGCCCTGCATAAGATCCCATCGCATTTCTACCATGTGATAAAACATAATGTACGGATCCTACAGTAATTTCTCTATCCTTATAATTTGGTACACCAGAGTAAGCGCCACTTTGTACAATTGGTCCTTGACCATCACCGCCTGTACCATGACAAGCAGCACAAGTATGATCAAATAAAATTTTACCTCTTTCTAAATCTTTTTCAAGATTTTTTGGGTTAAGTGGAGATGCTGTTAAAGTCTTAGACTTATCATAACCAGCATTGTATTCGTCAACGTTTTTAGGGTTTCCTTCTTCGTCGATAACGCCGTCTTTGTTTTGAGAAACTGTACCATCTACTGGAGATAATCCTGTAGCTCCTGCATTAGCAGCAAACAATGGAATTTCGTTTTCGTGTTTAGAATAAGCATCTTCAGCTTTCATCAAAGGATCGTAAGCTACTGGAAAATACATATCCGGGAAATAAACCAAAGGTGGATTCTCTTTACTACAAGAAGTTAAAAGAACACTTGCAAAGCCTAAAACAGCTGTAATTTTAATAATATTCTTGTTCATCTTAAGCATCTTTAACAGTTATTTCTTCAACACCAGTATCTACAAGAATCTGTTTGATTGTTTCAACATCGTCAGATACAAACTCCATAAGGAATTTATCATCCGTAGTTCTTGGATCTGGATTCTGAGGTTTTGCCCCTGGGTACATTTTATTTCTAACTAAGTAAGTTAATGACATAAGGTGCGCTGCACAGAATACCATTAATTCGAACATAGGTACCACAAAAGCTGGCATGTTATGTCCCCAATCGAATGATGGTTTACCACCAATATTTTGAGGCCAATCGTGTATCATCGTGTAGTATGTCACCAAAGCACCAATTGAAACACCATAAACACCATAGAAGAAAGCAGCATCAGAAATTCTAGTTTTCTTAAGACCCAAAGCTTTGTCTAGTCCGTGTACAGGAAAAGGTGTGTAAACTTCGTTAATCTTGATACCTTTATCGTTGAAGGCTTTAACGCCGTGCATTAAATCATCGTCGTCGCCGTAAAGTCCGTAAATAATTTTAGTGGTGCTCATCTCCTTCTTTTGCTTTATAAGTTTCACCTGAAATTTTCAAAATACTCTTCAATTCAGCCTGTGCAATTACAGGGAATGTTCTAGCATATAATAAGAACAATACTGAGAAGAATCCTATTGTACCAAGGTATACACCCACGTCAATAATTGTTGGCATAAACATCGTCCAAGATGATGGTAAGTAGTCTCTTGACAAGTTGATAACAATAATGTCAAAACGCTCAAACCACATACCGATGTTAATGATTAATGCAATGATAAATGTTGCAAAAATGTTAGTTCTAACTTTCTTGAACCAGAATGCTGCAGGAACTACCAAGTTACAGATAATCAATGCCCAGAATGCCCACCAGTAAGGACCAGTTGCAGCACCAGGAGATAGATATACGAAATCTTCGAATCTTGATCCTGAATACCAAGCGATAAAATATTCACAAGCGTAAGCAACAGTTACCATACCACCAGTCAAGATGATTACGATGTTCATAATCTCGATGTGATACATTGTGATATAGTCTTCTAAGTGACAAACTTTTCTTGCTACTAACAATAACGTCTGTACCATCGCAAATCCTGAGAAGATCGCCCCAGCAACGAAGTACGGAGGATAGATTGTCGAGTGCCAACCTTTGATAACCGAAGTTGCAAAGTCAAATGATACCGTCGTGTGTACAGAGAATACAAGCGGCGTTGCTAAACCTGCAAGAACCAAAGAAAGTTCTTCGAATCTTTGCCAGTGTTTTGCTTTACCACCCCATCCGAAAGCAAGAATAGTATACATCTTCTTGTTGAATGGTGTTTTAGCTCTATCTCTAATCATTGCAAAGTCAGGAATAAGTCCCATGAACCAGAATACTACTGATACCGAGAAATATGTTGAGATTGCAAATACGTCCCAAAGTAGAGGTGAGTTAAAGTTAGTCCAAAGAGATCCGAATTGGTTTGGTAAAGGGAAAACCCAATAACCTACCCATACACGACCCATGTGGATAACTGGGAAAATCGCTGCCTGACATACCGCGAAAATTGTCATCGCTTCTGCAGAACGGTTAACCGACATTCTCCATCTTTGTCTAAATAATAATAGTACGGCAGAGATTAGTGTACCGGCGTGACCAATACCAACCCACCATACGAAGTTGGTAATATCCCAACCCCAGTTAATAGTTCTATTCAATCCCCATGCACCAATACCAGTCCCAATTGTATACGCGATACAACCAAATCCGTAGATGAAAAGTACTAATGCTGCATATAGTGATGCCCACCATAATTTACCTGCACGTTCCTCGATAGGTCTTGCGATATCTTCTGTAATATCGTGATAAGTCTTATGACCAATAATTAAAGGTTCCCTTATCGGAGCTTCGTAATGTCCTGACATTTTTTACCTATTTATTATTTAAACGTTGTTTTCTTTTCTATTTCTAATTTTTGCATGGTAGAATACGTTTGGCTTAGTACCAATCTCTTCAAGCAAAGTATATTTTCTCTTGTCGCCGAATAATGCTCTAACTTCAGAGTTGATATCGTTCATATCACCGAACTTCATCGCACCTGTAGAACAAGCTTTAGAACAAGCCGTTTGGAATTCTCCATCAACAACTCTTCTACCTTCTTTTTTAGCTTCAAGAATAACATTCTGTGTCATTTGGATACACATAGAACATTTTTCCATAACCCCTCTTGTTCTTACAACAACATCTGGGTTAAGAACCATTCTTCCTAAATCATTATTTTGATTAAAATCAAATTTATCATTAAGGTTATATGTAAACCAGTTGAAACGTCTTACTTTATAAGGACAGTTGTTAGCACAATATCTAGTACCAATACATCTGTTGTAAGCCATTTGGTTTTGACCTTGCTTACCGTGCGATGTTGCCGCAACTGGACAAACCGTCTCACAAGGTGCGTGGTTACAATGTTGACACATTACCGGTTGGAAGATCACATCTGGATTCTCGCTAGGTTCGATCAACATGCTATACATTCCTGGTACGTCTAGTCCACCATCAACAGCTTCTTGTTGAGATAATTTGCCATCTTGTTTAACAGTATCGAATTCTTTAGGAAGTTTCGAAGTATAGTAACGGTCAATTCTTAACCAATACATATCACGAGACATTCTTACTTCTTCTTTACCAACAACTGGTACGTTATTTTCTGCTTGACAAGCAATAACACAAGCACCACAACCAGTACAAGAGTTAAGGTCTACAGAAAGGTTAAAGTGTGGTCCATCAGTATCATCGAAAGAATCCCAAAGGTCAATTTTACCAATTGGTAAAGCACCTCCGATTGTATGCATTTCTAATGGCTTGTTCCACTCGTTAACATCACCTAAGAATTCTGTAATTGTAGCTTCTTTAGCGATTTCGTAACGTCCCATTAGGGTATTCTGAAGCTGCATTCCTGCAAACTCATGCTCGTCGCCTGTTATCTTTATGCTTACGTTAGAAAGTACTGTGTTAGAACCATCGAATAAAGGATAAGCATTAACACCAGTTTCTGCTACTTTACCAGAATCTTTTTTACCATAACCTAAAGCTAAACCTAAAGATCCTTCAGCTTGACCTGGTTGGATGAACACTGGTACGTTTTTAAGTTCCTTACCGTTAACTGTTAAGTCAACAACAGAACCGTCTAACTGCATTCTTCCGTTAAGTTCGTTTTCAATTTTTAAACGCTCAGCATCTTTTGGAGAAATCGTTAAGTAGTTATCCCAAGATAATCTCGTAATTGGATCTGGTAACTCTTGCAACCAAGGGTTGTTAGCTTGTGTACCATCACCGATCGCTGTGTCAAGGTATAATTGAAGTTCTAAATCTGAAGCTTTGAAAGCATTTAATTCAGAAATAGCTTGTGAAGCATCACCACCTGCGTAAGACAATGAAGATCCTACAGCCGCAGCAGTAAAGCCATTATATAAAGCTTTGTTAAATGAAGTTCCACCTAGAAGTGAAGCTGCACTTGCTTTAAGATAAGTATAAAAATCGTTAGCTGGACTTCCTTTTCCGTTAATCCAAACCAACAAAGATTCTTCAATCTGTCTTGACTTGTAGATTTTCTGGATTGTTGGTTGCATTAATGAATAAGAACCAGTTTCTGGAGCGATATCTCCCCAAGATTCTAACCAATGTGCAACAGGAATAATAGCTTTTGAAGCTTTGAAAACTTCATTCTTCTTGTCAACTACAGCAACAGTGCAAGTTACTTTTGACATTGCAGTTTTGAAAGCTTCACCGTTAGCGCTTGTAGAAATTGGGTTAACGTTGTTTGTAATTAATACTCCAACTCGACCCGCATTCATATCAGCTACTAACGCATTGAATTTAGCACCATCAAAATCTTTAAGCATGTTAGCTTTACTTGTGAAAGCAACAGAACCTAATTTTTGATTGATTAAATGTGCTAAAACATAAGCTGCTTTTGATCCATCAGCAAACACAACTGCTTTTGATCCTTTAGCTTGAAGTTCTTTAACAATTTCTTGTGCAACTTTATCATTAGTTCCACCATTAAGACCGTTATATACTTCAACCAAAGTTTTATTAACAGCACTTGGTTTTAATCTAATTCTTGAATCTGCATTAGCTCCAGTTAAAGACATGTTAGACTCCACTTGGATGTGTCTTAACATGTTAGCGCCTGGCTTGCGAGCTTCAGCATAAGAAGTTTCTAAACTTCCTGCGTTGTAATCCGCTAAGAAATCTGCACGGAAAGAAACTACTAATTCTGATTTTGATAAATCATAAACTGGTAAAGCTCTTTGTCCGAAAACTTCTACAGCAGCATCCAAAGCCGCAGCATGAGGATAAGCCTCATAAGTTACTAACTCCGCAGATGGATATTTTGCTTTAAACTCTCCAAACAACTTTTTGAAAGTTGGACTTGGCAAAGTGTGTGATAATAAAACGATTTTCTTACCAGCAGCTTGCGCATCATTAAGACCTTTGATAACGTAGTCATCTACTTTATCGAAAGACTCATCAGCACCATTTAGTTTAGGTTGCTTTAGTTTGTCATTATCATATAAAGACAAAACGCTCGCTTGTGCTCTTGCATTTGTTTTACCTAAACTACCAGCAGTTGGGTTTGGTTCAATTTTGATAGGACGACCTTCTCTAGTTTTAACTAAAACGCTAGCGAAATCGAATCCATCAAAATATGACGATGCATAATAATTAGGAATACCAGGAATGATGTCATGCGGCTTAACCACATAAGGAATTGTCTTAATAACTGGTGCTTCACAAGCTGCAAGTGTTACCGCAGCAGTCGAGAAACCTAAAAGCTTTAGGAAGTCTCTTCTGGAAGTCCCAGAATTATTCATTTTTTCCGCATCTCCTAAGAATTCATCTACTGGAATTTCATTCTGAAACTCCTTTTGAGCCAACTTCGCGTTAAGCGATTGGTCTTTTAGTTCGTGAATACTTCTGAATTGTATTTTATTTGAAGCCATTGATACTTCTAATTTTTGTTATTAATAATGACATTTACCACACTCTAGACCACCGATAGCATCTACAGTAATTTTAGCACCTTCGCCGTATTGTTTTTTCAACTTGTCGTGAAGATTCTTGAAATACTCTTGGTTGTAACCGTTAGTCATGTCAACTTCTGTTGTTCTGTGACATTCTATACACCATCCCATTGTAAAGTCGTTAGCCATTTGTACTACATTCATAGTATCAACTTTACCGTGACAAGCTTTACAAACTACATCAATTTGATTGTTAGGATTTTTCTTGTTGAATGACGAGATAATCGCTTTTTCTCCAGCTACAACGTGTTGTGAGTGGTTGAAGTAAACGAAATCTGGCATATTGTGGATTCTTGTCCATTCGATTGGAGAAGTTTTTCCTGTATACTGTTGTTTAGCAGGATCCCAACCAGCGGCAGCATAAATCTTTTGGATTTCTCCATCGTAGAATGCTTTATCTTTTCCTGGCTCCATGTATTTACCGTTGTATTCAGCGATAGATCTGTGACAGTTCATACATACGTTAACTGAAGGGATTTCTGAAACCTTACCATACTTAGCACCAGAGTGGCAAAGCTGACAGTCGATGTTATTTTCTCCAGCGTGGATCTTGTGAGAGAAATGGATAGGTTGCTCAGGTTTATAACCTTTGTAAACCCCAATCCACATTAATGAATTCCAAACACCATATAATGCTAACACCGCAAGAATAGCGATAACACCTTTACCTACGAAGCTGTATTTCTTATAAAGTTCTGAGAAGCTATTAACTCTTGTAGAATTAAGATCTGTTAACTCAGGCGTTTGTTGTAATTTAACTAATTGTCTGATTTTCACTAATAACCAAAGTAACAAACCTGCAATAACAACAAATGCTGCTAAGATTGCTTGAGAATTAAGTTGACCATCTTTTGATTGCTGAACGTTAGCAGAAGCATCTGTTGCAGTTGCAGCATCAGCTTTAGGCTCTTCTTTTGGCGGATCTGTTGTATAAGCCAAAATATCATCGATATCTTGATCTGACAAATTCGGGAATTGCAACATCTCTACTTTGTTGAACTCCTCGTAGATCTTGTTCGCATACTTATCGCCAGATGCTCTAAGCGCTTTGTTATCCTTAATCCACTTGTGCAACCAATCTGTTTCCAGACCCTGCTCCTTCTTTAACTTATCAACAACACCGCCCAAAGCAGGCCCAATCATCTGCTTGTCCAAAGCGTGGCAAGCGGTACAATTGGCCTTGAAAAGATCTTGGCCTTTCTTTGGATCTCCTTGTGCATGAATAGAAGCGCTAGTCGATAACAACAAGCCTATTGCTATCAAACTCTTTTTATAATGCTTTCTCCAACTAATCATTTAATTAATCTTGGGTTAGTAAAATATATTGATTATACATTCAATCAGGCAAAAATAAGACTTTAACATAAATTTATGAGAATCTTATATCTGCTTTTTCTCACTTGTTAATAATTTATAATACTTCTAAATAAGAAAGTTTGGCATTTTTTTTATTTATCTTAAATTTGCTAAAAATAAAATAAATGAAAATCCTTTCGAAAGCACTACTTATTTTCATCTTTGTAATTTCATATAAGGCTACTGCTCAACTCGTTGTTAAAACTGACACCATTTCTGGAACACCCGTTAGCATGACTATGGATTCAAGAATTGACAATCTTATCAGCAAACAAGAAGAATCTTGTGCACGTCCAAAAGGAGGATCATACTCTTCCGATTCCGAAACGATAAAACAACCAACAAAAATTTTGGTACCAAGCAG
>JAEXRP010000063.1:0-3174 GCA_023440705.1 Bacteroidota bacterium | reverse complement strand
TAAGAACTAAGAACTAAGAATCAAGAACCGAGAACCAACAACCAGAAACTAAAATCCAAAATCCCAAATCGTAAATCTAAAATCTAAATTCAACGTCGTTGCTTTGCAATAGGGATGGAAGCGGCATCCTTTGTGGTGGCGCGAGGCGACGGAACGTAGCGGAGTCGTCCGAGTGCCACTACAAAGATACAGCGGACAGCCCGACCGCAAAATGGGCTGGCCTAAAGCTTTGGTTTTTGCGGGATTGCCCAAAAAATATCCTCGAAAATTGATTTAGAATGCTTGCTTTTTATGATTTTATTAACAATACTTTGCCCTATTTTCGAGGCTTAAGTGAATATTATTTTCTATTTTAGCAGAAAATTTTTATTTAATGCCAAAGACTGTAGAGGATATTAACAAAAGTAGATTACGATCCAGTAACATTACCGTAGTTATAAGTATTGCTTTAGTTCTTTTTCTTGTGGGCTTATTCGGGTTAATCCTGATTAATGCTCAAAAATACTCGGATTATATTAAGGAGCAATTGGTTGTACAAGCTTATTTTGACGAAAATCTTGATGTAAAAGATTCTGCAAAAATCGAAAAAGCCAATCAGGTAAGTTATGAACTTATCAAGACGCTTCCGTTTGTGAAAAAGGCAACTTTTATCTCAAGAGAACAGGCTTCTGTGGAGGCTAGAAAAAGTATGGGAATTGACTCCGAAGCTTTGTTCGATTCGCATATTTTTCCGCCATCTGTAGAGGTCTCTTTGAAGCCAGAGTACGTGGATCCTGCTAAAATAGAACAGGTTGTAAAAGAGCTTTCTAAAGTGCAAGGTGTGAAGGAAGTTAAAAATGACGATACGCTAACCAAATATGTGTACAATAATCTTAACAGAATTTTGAAATGGATTTTCGGATTTTCGGTTTTGTTTTTAATATTGGCGATAGTATTAATTAATAACTCGATTCGTCTTAAAATTTACTCTAAACGTTTTATTATCAAGACGATGCAATTGGTTGGTGCGAAGCGACGTTTCATTTTGAAGCCTTTCGTTATCGAAGCTATTATTTTAGGTTTGTTAGGCGCTTTAATCGGACTTGCAGCTTTGGGAGGACTTTGGTACTTCTTCACCAACGAAATCGGAACGCCTTTCGTTAATGATCCTAATCAATACTTATTGTTAGTGATTGCTGTTTTTGCAGTGGGTGTTTTAATTACAGTTCTAAGTACTATCTTTGCAACTTGGAGATTCTTAAGATCTCATGTTGACGACTTGTATTATTCATAATTATGGCTAAAAAGAATAAATTTTCGGCAGATCAATTCGGGAGCTCAGCTTCTGAAGCGCCAAAAGAAAATAATTTTTATTTTGGGAAAACTAACTTCAAATGGATGTTAATCGGTTTGGCTTGTATTATCTTAGGATTTGTCTTGATGATGGGCGCTGACGCTAACACAACACCAGAAGGGAAGTCCGATCCTAATTATTGGAACGAAGGGATTTTTTCTGTAGTCAGAATCCGTATTGCACCTTTCTTGGTGATTGCTGGATTTGTGGTTCAGATTTATGCTATCCTGAAACGTGATAAAAAATAGCTAGAATTTTATAAAATAAAATCATATTAAACTTTGGAAGAGTTCTGTTCTTTTTCAAAGTTTTTTCAATTTAATGACAAAAAACTATGGATTTAATAAAAGCAATAATCATCGCTATTGTTGAAGGTTTAACCGAATATTTGCCAATATCTTCAACGGCACACATGGGATTCGCTGCCAGCCTTATGGGTATGGAGGAAACCGAATTTCTAAAAATGTTCCAAGTGTCGATTCAGTTTGGGGCAATTTTGTCTGTGGTTGTCGCCTATTGGAAAAAGTTTTTTGATTTTAATAATCTTAAATTTTATCTTAAACTAGGTTTTGCGGTCATTCCAGCCTTAGTTTTAGGTTATTTATTCGATGATAAAATTGAAGCCGTTCTAGGTAACCAAATTGCAATTTCGTCCGTTTTGGTTTTAGGTGGTGTTATTTTATTATTTGCAGATAGTTGGTTCAAGAATCCCAAAATTGATGACGAAAAAGGCATTTCTATCAAGAAAGCTGTTACCATCGGCTTTTGGCAGTGTCTTGCGATGATGCCTGGGACGAGTAGAAGTGCGGCGTCTATTATTGGTGGTATGACGCAAGGTTTAACACGAAAAGCGGCGGCTGAGTTTTCATTTTTCTTGGCGGTTCCAACAATGTTGGCGGTAACGGTTTATTCAGTTTTTGTAAAAACGTGGGGGAAAGAAACGGCAACACCTATGAAGGGTTATGAGATGATTATGGAATCTCAAAATCACATTATCGCTTTCGTAGTTGGTAATATCGTGGCTTTTGTTGTGGCACTTATCGCTATCAAATCTTTCATCGGCTTGCTTAACAAATACGGTTTCAAACCTTGGGGTTGGTACAGGATTTTTGTTGGTGTGGCATTGTTGATTTATTTCCAATGGTTTAATAAATAGAATTATTTGGGCAGCTTTTCCGCCTAAGCTTGTACTGAGTTTATCGAAGTGCTCGCGCTTTTTTGTTTTCTAAAAAAACAAAAAGAGCTCCGCTTAAATCGAGGATCGAGATTCTTCGAATCAAATAAAAAAAACGGAAGAAATGAGGTAAGTCGGGCTGCTGATTCTAAGCAGTATAAAAATTATATTATTGTAGGATTTAGAAATTAAGATTTACGAATTGGGAATTAACTTTGCTTAAACCTTAAACCTTAAACCTTAAACCTTAGACCTTAAACCAAAAATATGAAAAAATATAAAATCCAAGCAAATCCTTTCGTTGTACCAACAACCGATGGAAAACTGATAGAAGAACACTGGGGAAATTCTACAGGAAACAAAAATATTTCGATTGCGCATATGGTTGCGCCACCTAACTGGAGCGAGCCACATCAGACCCCAGAATTTGATGAATTTACTTTGATTATTTCTGGAAAAAAACAATTCGAAATCGATGGCGAAATCATCAATTTAGAAAAAGGTCAAAGCATTTTGATAGAGAAAGGTGCGCGTGTTAGATATTCCAATCCGTTTTCGGAAGCTTGCGAATATGTTGCGATTTGTCTTCCTGCATTTTCAATGGATTTGGTTAATCGCGAAGAATAGCTTTTAGAATTCAAATTTTAGAAGTTGCATATCTTTTAAC
>JAEXRP010000109.1:0-13014 GCA_023440705.1 Bacteroidota bacterium | reverse complement strand
TTCGGTACACATATCGCTGTTCTCTACCATTGTATTTATAAAAAGCAGAAATTGAAGTTCCTAATTTTTCGAGTTTATAAGTTGCCGAAGCGCTCAACTGTAATTGACAATTGTAGTCATCTGGCGCAGTAACATTCGCTTCTTCTAAACCACGTTTAATGGCATTAACAGAAGCTTTGAAACCAAATAAAAATTGATCTTTTTTGACATCGAAATTTCCTGAATACAGAATCGAACTAAAATTATTAATGTTTAAAAATTTATAAGTTGAAGGCTCTTTAACCATGACCAATTCAATTTTATCTTTTAAATCAAGGTATAAAAAGTTGAGTCCGTAATTGATTCGCCAATCATTTTGAGTTCTGAAATTTTGATCCCAAAATGCACCAATCGAATATCCAACTTCAGGATTTAGATCCGGATTACCTTGCAAATCATGATTGGTGTTGACAAAATAAGTGAACAATTCATCATAAGTCGGCAACTTGTTCGCACTACCCAAAACAGCTCGCAGGTATGAATTTTCGGAAGTTTTTAGCTTGGCTGATAATGAATAATTGAATTGATTTTTGAACTGATTACTAACGGTCAATCTTGCGCCTGGACGAATTGAAAACTTGTCGCTAACATTCCATTCGGCGGATAAAAAATTGGCATAAGTAAAGATTTTTCTTGAAACATTGTCTCCGAAAAAATCGCCAGCAATTAATGCTGCGTAACCATCTGTGTGATCCAACTCATAACCTAATTGAAAATCAAATGTTTTATTATTTAAAAAGTTACTTAAAATAGCTCTCGAATAAAAAACATCAGTTTTGAAATACGATTTACTAGCTTCAGTAGATTTGACTTCTCTATTTGGGATGTCATAAAGTTTATCCTGATATTCTCGATTTTGAGACTGGTAAGAAACATCCGCATCAAATTTAACATGACCAAACTGGCTTTGTACATTGAGTTGATGAATCCATCGTCTAGTATTATAATCGCGATCTATCGCTGTGTAAGTAATACCTCCAAGCCCATCGTTAAGAGATCCTCTCGACACCAACGGATTGTAATAATTGAATTTTTCTCGAAGAAAAGACGCCTTATAAAAAATGCTAGTGTTTTTATTCTGATATTTCAAAACCGCATTGGCGTCGTATTGATCTTTTGGATTCCAGTCGTAGCCTCGTAGATTATCTTGTTCAAAATACTTGTAACCCTGCAAATTTCCTTTGAAACCCATAAACTGATTATGATTAACCGAAACACTCGCAAACCAATTTTGATCAATATTATAATTTAGATTTACATTTTGGATGTGTCTTCCGTTACCTTTTTTGCGAATATCATAATTATCTCGTACAGTTTCTTCTTGTAAAGTCAAACGTCCAGACAATGTTTTGTTGCTCGATTTTTTAGTAATGATGTTAATAACACCCGACAAAGCGCCAATACCATACTCTACACCCATGCTACCTTTTACGACTTCAATTCGCTCAATATTGTTAACACTCAACTTTGTCAAATCGATATTGCTACCAAGTCCAGTGTCGCCCACAACAGGAATATTATCAATTAAAATCTTAACATAATCGCCACCTAATCCTAAAATATTCGCAGTAGAATTCCCAGATTTAGAATCTGATAAGACTAACATATTCAGGCTCTGGTTAAGGACTTCCGACACATTGTTAGCTGCCATCGCTCGAATTTGAGTTTCATTAATAACCTCAACTTTATAGATTGATTTGTCGATTGTCGGAGCTTTGTATTGTGCAGTCATCACAACAACTTCATCAATCTTTTTGGTTTGGATTGAATCTGATTTTTGTGCTTTAACTGCAATTGAAAGTCCTAGAACTACGATTGGCATTAGCTTCCTTTTCATGAACTAAAAAATTTTTGACAAATATATAATTTTATTTAGAACAATTAAAAATAATATATAGTTTTGTAGAATAATTCTAAATAACAATTTTAAACTTTACATTATTCTCTATGAAAACAAAATTATTTTTAGCGTCTATGTTAGCCTTAACGGTTCAGACTCAAGTTGTAGCGCAAACAGACGAATTAGGCTACAAGACGATAAATCTCTCAATGGGTCCATCTTATCAGAATCAAGTATTCTTCAACTTGACTAACGAAAACACAAAATCGCAATTGGCGAATCAATGGGATATTGCGTTTTATCGAAATTCTAACATGGATATGGGGATTAAAGTTAACGATGCTAAAGACATCAAAGTCTATCAAGTTTCAGCGACGCCATCTGCTTATGACGCTGTGGATTTATCGCAAAAATCAACTTGGGGCGAATCTCTTTATAACCCAGATTTAACAAATAGAATTCAGGAAGGCGCCTTTGACAAAGCGACTTTATTACCACAAGGACAGTTCAATTTTGGTTGGGGTTCATACGACATGGTAACTCATAAGATTACAGGAAAAGTCACTTTTGTGTTGGAATATGGTGACGGATCGTATTACAAATTCTTCATTAACGAATTTTATGGTGGCTATACTTTCAAATATGCAAAATGGAACGGATCGTCTTGGGAAGCTACACAAACTAAAACTGTTTCAAACGGTTCTGATGATGCATTTTTTAATTATTTTTCATTTGACAGTGGTGAAAAAGTTAACAATATCGAACCAGCAAAAAATGATTGGAATTTTATGCTAACAAGATATTATACATTTTACAATAATATCATGATGTATCGTATGTCAGGAATTGTCCAAAATCCAAACATTAAAGTAGCGAAAAAACAGCCCGAAACACAAGCTAGTTCGACCTATTCAACGCCAGCACAATCCGATTATTCGGACATTATTACAAGTATCGGTCATAGTTGGAAACCTACAAGTGGTGTACATCCAGATGTTGTATATTACGTAAAAGACGCTAGCAATTATTACAGATTATATTTTACAGAAAATGGTGGCGCAACGACTGGAAATGTAAGTTTTAAATACAAAAACATCACCTCAGAACTTGGTGTTACTGATCTTGGCAAAAAAGCAAGTTTCGGCGTTTATCCTAATCCTATTTCGAATAAAAAAGCAACGATTCTTTTCGATGTTAAAGAAAATTCTAACAACAACGGAAGTGCAGAAATCTACGATTTTTCTGGTAAAAAAGTTTTTGAAACTAAGCTTAGTAAGCAAAACGGTCTGCAACAACAAGACCTAAATCTTTCTAATTTAAATACAGGAACTTATCTTTTAAAAATAACTTACGGAGGTATTTCTGAAACCAAAAAAATTATTATTAAATAAGAAATCCATATCAATTTCAGATCATCTTTTATTAGATGGAAAGCTCATCAAATTTGGTGAGCTTTATCATTTTAATATCGACAAAAATAAATGTAAATTTGTGTGAATAATTTTTCTACAATTATGAATCATAAACTAAATAAAATAGTAAAATTTGAAGATCTTGGGACTCGCGATTATATGCCGACTTGGGATTATCAAGAAGCTTTGATGAAAGAAAACCTAGACATCAAAGTAAAAAATCGCGATACTGAGCCAGAGGAACAAGAAATAACGAATAATCATTTGTTGTTTGTGGAGCATCCACATGTTTATACTTTAGGGAAAAGCGGACACGAGGATAATATGCTCGCCAATGCTGATAAACTAAAGGAAATTGAAGCAACTTATGTTAAAGTAAATCGTGGTGGCGACATTACGTATCACGGATTTGGGCAGATTGTTGGTTATCCTATTTTGGATTTAGAAAATTTCTACACGGACATCCACCGTTATATGCGAGATTTGGAGGAGGTTATCATCCGTACCATCGCAGAATATGGTCTAAAAGGTGAGCGTTCTCCAGGCGAAACTGGTGTTTGGTTGGACGTAGGAAAACCTTATGCTAGAAAAATTTGTGCAATGGGCGTTAAAGCTTCTCGTTGGGTAACCATCCACGGTTTTGCATTAAATGTAAATACCAATATGAAGTATTTTGATTACATCGTACCTTGCGGAATTACCGATAAACAAGTAGCTTCTCTTAAAAACGAATTAGAGCACGAAGTTGATATTGAAGAAGTAAAACAAAAAATAAAGAAACATTTCGTAGACGTTTTTGAGTGCGAATTGGTTTAAAAAAAAAAGCGATTTCAAAATTGAAGTCGCTTTTTTTATTTTTATGTTTTAATTTTTAATTATCTTTTTTACTTCATCATTAATTTTTATAAAGTAAAAACCTTGAAGAAAATTAGAAATATTAATCATATTTTTCCCGATAAATATATCACACTCTTTAATTAATTGATTATTAGAATTATAAATTTTTGCACGGGACTTTACTTTGGAATTAATATAAAAGATTTCAGTCACAGGGTTGGGTGCCAGTACAAATTGATGTTCCACAGCTCCAATTTCTGAAACATCAAGCGCACAGTTTTCAGTAAATGTATCTCCAAAAAATTTCCATTTTTTATTATTGATAAGCTGACTACGACTTACTTCCCCTTCTGTACCATATTTTAAAGCTTGTACATTAATAATTAAATTCTCTTGCGTTGAGTTTCGATTAGACCATTCTTTTAATATTTTACCATAATTAACACAATCAATCCCAGAAAAGCTTAGACTATACTCAAGATTGCTAACATTTTTTAAATCCCAACTTCCTATGTTATGATTGAATTTTTTAGCATTGTAAAAGATACCACGCATATTTTCCACATTACTTACATCCCAATTTCCAATATCTTGGTTAAACAAATATGCATTTTGAAACATCTCACTCATATTTTTTACTTTAGAAACATTCCAATTTGAGATATTTTGATTAAAAGACTTTGCTCCAGAAAAAACACCATCCATTTCAGTTACATTAGAGGTATTCCAACTATCAATACTTTGATTAAAATTTTCAGCATTGTAAAACATATTCTTTAAACTCTCAACCTTTGCGGTATTCCAGTTTGAAACTACCCCATTAAATGCCGTTGCACCACTAAACATGGCATCAAACGAGATCGCATTTGACATATTCCACAACTTAAGGTTTTGATTAAAATTCTGTGCATTTTGGAACATTGAGTTAAAATACTGACCTTGACTAGTATTCCATTTAGAAATATCTTGATTAAAGAGAAAAGCGTTACTAAACATATTAATAAAAAAGCTAGATTTTCCGGTATCCCATAATGACAAATCTTGATTGAAGGCATGAGCTTCATCAAACATATAGGAAAAATCCTTAACTTTACTTGTATTCCAATTAGAGATCACACCATTAAAGTTATTGGCATCTCGAAACATGCCACTCATATTTTCGACATTAGATGTATCCCAAGCATTAAGATTGTCTGAAAATAAAATTGCTCCCCCAAACATTCCTGACATGTTTTTAACCTTTGTTGTATTCCACGCCGAGATTTTCGGAATATGTTCAAGATTACTACAGTTAAAAAACATTGTTGAAATATCAGTAACCTCAGAAAAATCGGGAATATCTTGTGCTATGATTTTAAGATTATCACAACCCCAAAACATTCCAGAAAGATCACTATTCCAATTAACATCTCCCCACTGAGAAATTTCAACTAATTTCGAGCGTTCGTCTTGTCTGAACACATCTTTAAACAAAAAATTAAATTTTGATTTAGGATAAAATTTAATGAGATACACTCCCGATTCTGGAAAATTAAATGTGACATCACCGCCTAAAGAGTATCCATCAAAATTAATACTAGGATCATCAGATTTTTCATAATAGTAGTCAAAATCACCAGATGTCTTGATTTTTATATAAGTGAATCCACTAGTATCCCAAGTAGTAAGTATTGGGCGCTGGCTATAATAAAAACTAAAAAAGATTAAAAAGAAAATTATGTAAAGATTTTTCATATTCTTGCTTTTTACCAAAAATACAATAAATTTCACTGAAAAATCTTAAAATAATTATCAAATTAAAAACAATCTTACATTGTCATTCCGATTTCGATACCTTTTATTTTTCTGTAAAGATCGGTCGCATAATTGTCAGTCATTCCTGATACAAAATCTAAAACGCCCAAAACTTTGTCATAGACACTTTCCTCTTCATAGACAAACTGTTTCGGGATAAGTTTTAAAGCCATTTTATCATAATTTTTGCGCTCCGATTTTTCTAAAATAATAGATGGAATAAAATGATCTAGCAATTCGTACATAACATTGTAGCCTGCATTTTCGATTTCAATGACTGCTTTATGATTGTAGATTTTCTCAATAGAAAAACGTTCGATTTCTGTTAACGACGAGCTTTCTTGTTTAAAAATATCCAACAAAGCTTTATCCATTGTACCATCAATAATTTTATCAAAATTAGCTTGATAAGTCGAAATCGATTTATTAATCAACGAGTTAATAACTTTCGCTCGCAAATAAGAAACTCGCTCGTTGGGATTTTTAATAATATCGAGTTTATCATTAACACGTTTTATGTCATCAGGATTCACAGATTTAATCAAATCAATAAACAAATCTTCGCAATCTCGAGAATTAACGATGCCCAAACGGTGCGCGTCTTCCATATCGATGATGCTGTAACAAATATCGTCCGCCGCCTCTACCAACCAAACAAAAGGATGTCTTTTATGGATAATTGGTTCGTCGCTTTCGCGTTGCATGCCTGTCGCATTAGCAATTTCTAAAAATGTCGCTTTAGAATTCTGAAAAAAGCCAAACTTCTTACGATGGATAATACCTTTTTGCTTAGCAATCGCTTCACAAGGATATTTCGCGATACTCGCCAAAGTTGAAAATGTTAATTGTGTTCCACCTTCGTCTTTACCTTGTTGCTGATGTGTCAAAACTCGAATCGCGTTAGCATTTCCTTCAAAATTCACAAGATCCGCCCATTCTTTCTCGTTGAAAAGTGGTTTTAGATCTTTTTCATTTTGTTCAAAATAACTCGCAATTGCGTCTTCGCCAGAATGTCCAAAAGCTGGATTTCCGATGTCGTGACAAAGACAAGCCGCAGCAATCACGTCACTTAATTGGTATTGGTAAAAATTATTAGAAGTTTCATTAAGATCGTTTTTATAATTTTTTGAAACAAAATCTCCAATTAAACTTCCCAAACTACGACCAACAGACGCAACTTCTAGAGAATGCGTCAAACGATTATGTACAAAAACACTTCCTGGTAAAGGGAAAACTTGCGTTTTATTTTGCAATCTTCGAAAAGCCGACGAAAAAATAATTCGGTCAAAATCTCTCTGAAAATCTGTTCTGGACACAAAAGTTGGTTGATGATTTCCGGTGCGTTGGTTGGTAAAAAGCTCGTTAAGATTCATAACACAAAAATACAGAATCAGATTTCAAAAGCCTAACAAAGACTTGGATTTTCATCCATTTAAAAATAAATCAGTATTATTGTAGCCCTAAAAAAAATTTATGAAGAAGTTTTATGTATTAGCAGCACTTTCTGTTGCTAGTTTAGCATTTTCGCAAAATGCAATTTCATTCGAAGCCTCAGAAGGTTTTACACTTGGTGACATCAATGGTCAAAATGGTTGGGAAGTAACTGAAAGTAGCGACGGACCTTTAACTAACCAGATTATTACAAACGAAAAAGCAAGCAATGGAAATTTTTCTTTTAAAAACGCGCACGTTGATGAGTACCAAGACCAATGGTTCCCAATAATGGGTGTAGAAAAAACCTTTTCAGCGCCTTTAGACTTTAATGATACCACAATTTCTTACGATTTTAATGGTTCTACAAAAGGAGGTTCAGATTTTGAATTTGCAGTCTATGCAATAAATGAAGCAACTGAAGAATTTGATACCTTATTGGCAACAGGTTTTGAAAATCGTGGTATGATATACATTTGGAACGAAAATTTTTCAGAAATTGGATATGCAAATAAAACATGGGAACCGAATAAGTGGTACAATATGAAAGTCCACATTACAGCTGATAAAATCACTTACTACCTAGATGGTGTTCAAATTTTTGAAAATCCTAATAATTCAAAAGTAAATATATTAGGAATGAATTTTTTACATAATAACTATGGCGGTAACGCATATTATGACAATATCAAAATAAACAATGTCGATCTTGCAACTTACGAAGCACAACATTCAACAGGCTTAAAAATCTATCCAAATCCAGCGAAAGATATCGTAAAAATCGATAGCAAAGATACAGTTGAAACCTACAACATCTTTAATATGGCTGGACAAAAAGTACTTTCTGGGAGCAATGCAAAAGAAATTAACATTCAAGCTTTAGCAAAAGGAAATTATATCCTTCAAGTTAAAACTAAAGACAACAAAACGCAATCAACTAAGTTGGTTAAGAACTAAAATAGAATCCTGCATCGGCAGGATTTTTTTTTGATTAAAAATCAATTTTTTTTTAATTTTATTAAATGAAAAAATTTCTAATTCTTTTCCTTATGATGTTATTTGGATTCACAGAGGCGCAAATTACAATCTTGGTGGAGAAATTACCCACAAATACAAGTCCTGAAACTCGTCTGTATTTGGCATCTTCACTTAATAATTGGAATCCAAAAGATGTAAGTTTTGAATTAAAAAAGAATGCAGAAAATCAGTTTCAAATACAAATAAATGCAGATAAAGGTTTTGATTTTAAGATCACACAAGGTAGTTGGGATTCCTCTGAAGCTAATAAGGATGGAAGTCCAATTGACAATCATAAAGTCAATATAAATACTGTTTCTCCTTTAAAAATCAATATCGAAAATTGGACTACGCCACAAGAAAAACAACATAGCACAACTTCGAATGTTAAAATTTTGAGTGAAAATTTCAAAATCCCTCAACTTAAAGCAACACGTAGAATCTGGGTTTATTTACCTCCCAATTATGATTCCACAACAAAAAAATACCCTGTGATCTATATGCACGACGGACAAAATCTGTTTGATAATGCAACGAGCTTTTCTGGAGAATGGGGTGTTGACGAAACAATGAATCAACTTTCTGAAAACCATCAATTCGACGCAATTATTGTCGGAATCGATAATGGTGGCGACGCACGTCTGGACGAATATTCGCCTTGGAGAAACACCAAATATCAAAAAGGCGGCGAAGGAAATCAATACATCGATTTTATTACACAAACGCTAAAACCTTATATTGACAAAAGATACCGCACTTTAACACAACCTAAAAATACAGCATTAATTGGAAGTTCGATGGGCGGATTAATTTCGCTTTATGGCGGTGTGAAATATCCTCAAGTCTTCGGTAAAATTGGCATTTTTAGCCCAGCTTTTTGGTTTGTAAGCAAAGATTTAAACTATTTCATCAACCAAAATCGAAACAATTTGCACCAATCAAAATTTTATTTTGTTGCAGGACAAAATGAAGACGATGGAATGCCAAAAGAAATCGAAAATATCAAAACTTTATTATTGCAAAAGAAAGTTCCCACACAAAACATTTCTGTAAAAATTGATCCTGACGGAACTCATTCCGAATCCTATTGGCGTCGCGAATTCGGGAATGCTGTGTTGTGGTTATTGCGAAGATAAAATTCAAAATACAAACAATTCAATTACAATAACTTACAATTTAATTTAAAAATAATTACATTTTTGATGTAACAGAAAATCCTTCTGCTTTGTTATACCTATAAAATTAGTGTTATGAAAAAAGCAAGTTTCTTGTTAATCAATTTATTCGGTATTTTAACTTTTGGACAAAAAATAGAAGGCAAAATAACCGATTCCAACAATACCAATCTTTCGTACGTTGAAATTGCGGCAACACAAAAAGATAAAAAATATTCCAGTATTAGTACTGAAAATGGAAATTTTGCACTTCAACTACCCGAAAACGGAACTTACAAACTAGAAATTTTTAAAGATCAAAAAAGCATTTTCAATGAAGAAATCCAAGTGCAAGGGACACTTCTTAAAAATATACAAACAACATCGCAACCCGCAGCAGAAAAGCAAATCGAAGGCGTAACTGTTGTTGCATCTAGTAAAAAATTGGTAGAGCGAAAAGTTGATCGTTTGGTTTTTAATGTAGAAAATTCTGTAGCATCTCAAGGCGTTGACGCTGTTGAAGCTTTGTCCAAAACGCCAATGTTGCGCACAACCGACGACGCCATAAGCATTGCGGGGAAAAGCAGCGTTGCAATTATGGTCAATGACCGACTTCTGAATTTGTCAGGCGAAGAATTGATCAATTATCTTAAAAATCTACGTTCTGATGACATTGCAAAAATCGAAGTTATAACAACGCCACCTGCAAAATATGCTGCGGAAGGCAAAAGCGGACTCATCAATATTATTTTGAAAAAGAATACAAATATCGGCTGGAATGCCTCTTTGCAAACTTCGGGAAACGTGAGTTCTGTCACAAGCTGGCGCGATGGTGCGACTTTTAATTATCAAGGAAAAAAACTTTCGGTGTCAACGTCTGGAAGTATGGGCGAAAACATTTGGAAGCAAAAAAACTATAATTATAGCATTGGTGAAGATCAATATTGGAATTCCGATGGAACCTATTGGGGAAATTATCGCTACAAAAATGCCAACATAAAAACGGAATACAAACTTAATGACAAAAATTTAATAGGTTTTAATTACAACTATTCATTTTCAAATCCTTACAACGTTAGCAGAAATAATGTCAGAACTTTACAAAACGGAGTTTCGACAGAATTTGCATCGCAAAATGTCAATCACAATCACAACAATAATCATTACGCAACAGCTTTCTACGATATAAAATTAGACAGTTTAGGTAGTAAATTAAGTTTTTCTGGAAATTTAATTTCTAATAAATTAGCGTTGATTAACAATGTTTCAACCTTTCAAAATACAGAAAAAGAAGCTATTAACTACAACGATAACTTGTACAATGTTTACTCGGGACAAGTCGATCTTGAAAAGAATTTTTCGAAAATTAAAACCGAATCAGGTCTTAAATATACCATGTTTAAAAATGAATCTACAGCTCAGTTTTTTGATATTGAAAATGAACAAACACAGTTAAATCCTCTGCGAAGCAACGCCTTTATTTATCATGAAAAAAATTACGCCGCTTATGTGTCATCAAGTTTTAAAATTGCTGAAAAATGGGATGTAAAATTAGGACTTAGATACGAATATACAGAGCTAGATGGGACTGCGAAATCTGACGGAGCAATGGTTAAATCTTCCTACGGAAAATTCTTCCCAACAGTTTATTTTAGCTATAAAGCGAACGATAACAACACGATGTCGCTTAACTATTCGCGCAGAATTAGACGTCCGTATTTTGGAAATCTTAATCCTTCAAAAGTCTACACTTCGGATTACGAATATTATGTAGGAAATCAGTTTTTGAAACCTTCTTTTTCGGATAATGTAGAATTGAGCTATGTTTTAAAAAATAACTTTACGACAACGCTTTACTTCACACATACGAGTGATTCTTGGGATAGAATTCAGAAGATTGAAAACGGAAACAAATTCACGACTACAGAGAATTTCTACACCGAAAATCAAACTGGGATGAGCCTTAACTACAGCTATAACAAATTACGATGGCTGGAGTCAAATATATTCTTAACAGGCTTCTACAACCAATCTACGAGTACTAGATCCGATGTCAATATTTTCCCAGCAAGTTTTGGCGCCAACCTTAATATCAACAATAGTTTTTATTTAAGAAAAGATAAAAACTTAGCATTCACGCTTGGTTATTGGATGGATTTGCCAAGCAAACAAGGCAATTCGGATATTAATTTCAGTAATAATCTTTATGCAGGCTTAAAACTAAATTTATTACAAAAGAATCTTATGATCAACTTGAGTGTTAATGATATTTTTAACACACAAGCTTACAAAGGTCGCGAAACGTACTCGAATTTCACCTCGAATTTCAAATACAAAGGTCTTTCGCAAAGCGCCAACCTTTCGGTGACTTACAAATTCGGAAATAACAACATAAAAGGCGCAACCAAACAAACCAAATTTGAGGAGCAAAGTCGCGTTGGCGGTTAAGAATTTATTTAATATTTACTCAAAAAAAATCGGCAGTCTCATTAGGAACTGCCGATTTTTGATTTATTTAAAACTTAATTTTTCTACGCCTTCTTCATCTTTTTTACGATAGTTTGGATTACAGTAATTACTGCAACCATCGCAGTTCCGACGATAATACCAAGTCCAGCTTCATTTATAATATCCGGAATATGAGGAAGATAATCGTGAAGATGATCTATATTATGCATAAAAATACCGCCCGAAACCAGCAACAATGCAATCGTACCAACAACGCCCAAAACTTTAATAACAATCGGAAGAAGTTTCACTAAAAAATGTCCAATTTTGGAGAAAATTCCGCGGTCGTTAGATTTATCAATCAATCTAAAACCTGCGTCATCCATCCTAACAATTAGCGCAACAATCCCATAAACACCTACTGTTGCTAAAACTGATACGACGCAAACGGTTATAATTTGGATATTAAGAGGTTGTTTAAGAACCGTTCCCAAAGCAATAATCACAATCTCGATGGACAAAATAAAATCAGTTGTAATCGCAGCTTTTACTTTTGCTTTTTCCTGTTGTTCAGGAAGTTGATGCTCGAGAACTTCAGTAATATTATTATCAGTTTGTTCGATTTCTTTTTTATGAAACAAAAAATGGAAAATCTTTTCCATGCCTTCGAATGCTAAATAACAACCACCTGCAATCAAAACATATTTAATAACAACTGGGAAAAAAGCGTTAAGCAACAACGCAATCGGAACAATTATTAACTTATTAAGAAAAGAACCTTTTGTAATCGCCCATAACACAGGAATTTCGCGCGAAGACTGAAATCCTGTTGCTTTTTCGGCATTTACCGCGAGGTCGTCCCCCAAAATACCAGCGGTTTTTTGAGTTGCGACTTTACTCGCTACTGCGACATCGTCCATTAACGCTGCCAAATCATCTAAAATTGCAAAAATGCCTGAAGCCATAAATTGTTGTAAATTTTGTTGAGCAAAAATATCAAAAGCTTAGAAAATATTAAACTTTGAAGTGTATTTTTTTCTAA
>JAEXRP010000119.1:0-15485 GCA_023440705.1 Bacteroidota bacterium | reverse complement strand
AAGAAAAGATTGATAAACTGAATAAAGTAATAAGGCAAGGCACAGAACAACGTCGCATGCTAAAACAAGCTCTTAAAAATACAAAAAGGAAACAGCAACAAGATGAGATTCTCCGTGATTTTAATCTGATTTTACAAGCCGTTATTTTACTGAAAACCGGTATTAATGATAATGTTCCACTTTCTAATGATATAGACTACTTGAATGCCAGCATTCCAATTTTGTTAAAGAAATTGAACTAAAATCATGAATCGTTTATTTATCCTGTTTTTATAATTATTAGTAACCTTGTATTTGCACATCAAAAAATATCCCAATTGCTATCGCAAGCGGTATCTCTTCATCTATAATGTTCGTTATTTCAATACTTTTATTTGTTTTTGTATGAAATAACAATCATTTAGAATAAAAAGCAACAAACTAACACCCTAATGAAATTTTAAACCAATGTATAATGAATGAAATTTAATGCGTACTTGTGTTTTTTTTGTGTTTATGCATTATTTTTCGTACATTAGCAATATATTTACAATGCGTGAAATATCATTCGTTGTTTGTAAAATAAGATATTTATGAGTAATATATCAGATATTAGTTTACTTTCGGATAAGGCAATTTTGGATACAATCGGTTTGTTTGTTCAACAAAGCCGTATTAAGCAAAATCTAAATCAGCAAGAATTAGCCGATAAGGCGGCGGTGAGTAGATCTACTGTGAGTTTGTTGGAACGTGGCGAAAATATCTCTTTAATTAACTTACTAAAAATATTGCGAATTTTGGATGCTTTGTATGTTTTAAAAGCGTTTGAAGTAAGAGAAGAAATCAGTCCACTACGTTTAGCTAAAGGAGAAAAAAAATTACGTAAAAGGGTAATGAAAAAAGATACTTCACAAGATGATAATTTGGATTTAGGATGGTAACAACAGCATTTGTAGATATTTTTGGGCAACGTGTAGGGGCAGTAGCATGGGATGCTGATACCGAAATAGCATCATTTGAGTACGACCCTAAATTTAATTTGGAAAAATTGCCTATTGCACCTATCAAAATGCCTTCTAAAAACAGAATTTATAGTTTTCCAGAACATCGCAATAACGAAACCTTTAAAGGTATGCCAGGACTTTTAGCCGATGCATTACCTGATAGATATGGAAAAGATTTAATCAATGCGTGGTTGGCAAGACAGGGAAGACCCGATGATAGTTTAAATCCTGTAGAGCTCTTGTGTTTTATTGGACGAAGAGGTATGGGTGCGTTAGAATTCGAACCTGTAATGGGTAAAGAATCACCGTCGTATGATATTGAATTGAGTGATTTAATCGAAACAACGAAAGCCTTATTATCAAACAAGGAAAATTTTTCTATTCAAACTCAAAAAAATATGGAGGATGTGATGATGGATGTCCTAAAAATGGGAACATCTGCCGGAGGTGCACGTCCTAAAGCTATTATTGCCTACAATGAAAAAACAGGACAAATCAAGTCGGGACAGACGCTTGCAGACGAAGGTTTTGAACATTGGTTGATTAAATTTGATGAAGTGAGTGATGTGCAATTCGGTGAATCAAAAGGATATGGACGGGTGGAAATGGCTTATTACAAAATGGCAACAGATTTTGGAATTGAAATTATGGAATCACGATTGATTGAAGAAAATAATCGGGTACACTTTATGACCAAACGCTTTGATCGTGTAAAAGGAAATCAAAAACTACACAGTCAAACATTATGTGCCTTACAACACTATGATTTTGCAAATATCACTTCATACAGCTATGAACAAGTTTTTCAAACCATGCGTCAACTTCGGTTAACTTATGCAGAAGCAGAACAAATGTTCAAACGGATGGTATTTAATGTGATTGCAAGAAATTGTGACGATCATACTAAGAATTTTTCATTTCTGATGGACGTTGAAGGAGTCTGGAAATTAGCACCGGCTTATGATGTTTGTTTTGCTTACAGACCCGATAGTAAATGGGTAAGTCAGCATAATTTAAGTATTAATGGAAAACGAAAAGCTTTTACAAAAAAGGATTTGCTAACTATAGCAGAGCAAAATTCTATTCGAAATCCTTTAGGAATTATTAACTCATGCATTGAAGTTGTTGCAAACTGGAAAATGTATGCTGAAATGTATCAAGTTGATGAGAAAAAGACACATGCAATAGATCAATTACTATTAAAGGAATTGAAATGATTGTATTTCATACTATTATCGGCAAAAAAAGATTATTTAAAACTTAAAATCTATCATATATTTGACGATAACGGTATATTTATTATCAAGTTATAATCTTAATTTTGTATCGTATTTGTACCATAAGGTTATAAATAACTGATTATCAAGTATGGTTATTTTTGAAGAAGTAAAATAAGGTTTAGAACCTAAGCAATATAAAATCCCTTCACGAAAGTGAGGGGATTTTTTTGTGGATTAATCTTATATTAATTTTAATTCAATCATCAGATAATCAATTTTTTAACATTAAAATTTAAAATTTAATCTGTACTTTTGCACTCCGAAATTCAGAGTGTACATATTTCTGAATTTATTTAAAATTTTGAAAAATGAAAAGAATTGGCGAGCACAGAAAACTTCTTGGAGTAGATAAAGATGTCACTTTAAAAGAGTTGAAAACCATTTACAGAAACACAATGAAGGATTCGCATCCTGATAAATTCGTCAATGATGAAGCTGGGAAATTGGAAGCAGAAGAAAAGAGTAAAACGGTTATTGAAGCCTATCATTTTTTGGTGAGCATCAACAAAGAAACTCAAGAAAAATACAAAGAAGAATATACCGAAACCATTTCTAAAAGTAATATTGAAGATTTTGATTACGAAAAATCAATCTTGAAAATTCAACACTTGAATGGTAAAATGTACGAATACATCGGTGTTCCAAGAAATACATTTATCAAAATGGTGAATGCAGATTCGCCAAGTCGTTTTGCAAGAAGACACATCTACGGAAATTTCATTTACCGTAAATCTGGAGAAGCCATGGTTGACTAATCACCAACTATACTTTTTAAACATAAAAAAAGAGGCTGTCTCACTTTTGAGACAGCCTCTTTCCATTTATATTTAATTCAATTATTTATCCAAAGCTTCTTTCAGCTTAATGGCATCAGCATTAGTTGCGTCATACTCAAGAGATTTTGCGATGTTCTTTTTCGCTTCCTCTTTGTTGGTTTCAAACTGAGAATAAGCTACAAAAAAGTGAGCATAAGCCAAATTTGCTTTACTAGCCTCTAATTCCTCAGGCTTAACTAGACTAATATATTTTTGATACGAAGACGTTGCATTCGGTACATCTTTCAAAGATTGATACACATAACCTTCGCTATAATATGCTGGCGCCCAATCTGGAAGCGCAGTTGTTACTTTTTTCCAAGTTTCTAACGCATTCGTCCAGTCCTTCCCTTCTTGATAAGCAACTGCAAGATTCACCAGCGCATTATTATCTTTTGGATTAGCTTCCACTTGTTTTTTCAAAGCCTCAATAGCTGGATTCACTTGTTCTTGTGCTACTTGCATATCTGGCGACTTTTTCACTGAAGTCTGAGCCGTTACAAAACTTGCTGACCCGAATAATAAAATTCCTAAAACCGCATTTTTAATTATTACCTTATTCATCTTAATTCTAATTTTTAATTAATATTCGTTTTTACAAAAATTTACCAACAATAATAATTCCATGACAAACATCACATTTAGAAAACTTTAATATTTTTCTGACATATTAACTATTTTATTAAAAACTTTAATACAATTTATAATTTTCAAGAAGCATTTTTCTATTTGGGCGTGCCGCTTTTCCTCGCTTAGTCCAACCAAAGCGTCGGTCTCCGCGCAGTCGCTGTTAGTTGAGGCGTCGGCTTTCGCTTCGCTCAGCCGCCGCCTCAACTCACGAGCTCCAACAATGCGCTTCGCCCTCACGCATCCGTTGACAGATTTCTCAAAAAAAGAAAGACTTCAGAAAATTGATATCGAATCTTAACTTCGGATTCCTATCTTTGCAATCCTAAAAAGATTATAACATGTTTTCTAAAATCGTTGTACACAAAGTTGGTAACAAAATCAATGGTGATCCGTTAATCCTTTCTCAGGAAGAGCTAGAGCTCCACGAAGATATGAAGGAGTTACTAGGAAATTATTTCCTTAACGCTTTCAAGTCCGAAGAGCAATTTCAGTTTTATAGCGATACTTATTTGGTTAACAATCCGGTATACAGTTCGGTTGCTGAGATTTTTGAAGACAAAAACAAATTCCTTTGGGAGTCCGAAAACATCGCAAAACATCTTTACGAAGCGGCCGAAAATCCACGCGTTCAAAATGGCGAAGTTTTCATCGTATTTTTTGATTCCGAAGAAGATCCAGAAGGTGGAAAAATCGACAAAATCGGAATTTTCAAAACCGAAAAAAGAGAAGCTTTCCTTAAAATTTATCCTCAAAACGAATCTTTCGAAGTTGAAAGAGATTTCGGAATTGGACTTTCAAAAATTGACAAAGCAGCGCTTATATATAATAATGATAAAGAATCAGGCTACATTTTATCCGTTGTTGATAACAACAAAAACGGTGACATGTATTATTGGTTCGAGGATTTCTTGAAAGTGAAACAACGCGACAACGACTTCTTCCACACGCAAGAGACTTTGGCAGTTTACAAAGATTATATCACGACGCAACTTCCTCAAGAATTTGAAGTGTCAAGAGTCGATCAAGCAGACTTTCTTAACAAGTCCATTAACTTCTTCAAAGAAAAAGAAGAATTCAAATACGATGATTTCGTTAACGAAATTTTGGTAGACGAGCATGTTATCGAAAGTTTTTCAAACTTCAAAACCGATTACGAAAACGACATGCAAGTCAGCATTTCAGAAGATTTTCCGATTAATCAATCAGCAGTTAAAAAGCAACAACGTCACTTCAAATCAGTCATTAAGCTTGATAAAAACTTCCATATCTACGTTCATGGTGATCGCGACAAACTAGAAACTGGACAAGATGAAAAAGGTAAATATTACCGTCTTTACTTCGATTCCGAAAAATAATCGTAACAAATTTTAGTTTTTAGAGACATATAACAACACTGCTTGTGTATTTTAGAAATTTTATCAAAAAAACGTCAGTTCGAGTAAAATTCCGAAAGGAATTTTGTATCGAGAACCAAGTTTTTTTTTAAAAAGATAAAATTCTGTTCTTGATACAATTTTTCAACATTGCATTTTGAAAAATCACTCGAACTGACGAATTTTATTTCAAAATATACAACATAATTGTTTTTGAATTAAATAAATCAAAACATAAAACACTAACTTTGTAAAGATGTTTAGAAAAAACCAACAACATAAATCGATAATCTCTAGTTTTATTGCTGGACTTTATTTGTTGTTGCTTGTTTTTTCGCCCTACTTACATCAACATCATTCCGAGTTTCAACTTAACTTCTCTAATTCGAAGGAACTAAAATTCGAGAAGAATTCTTTAGAAAAATTCTCGAGCGCTAATGACTGTTTGGCTTGTCACTTTTTGACGACTAACCACAGTATCGAGCCACTCGACTTTGAGTTTTCATCACTAAAAATCTTTTCGAAAAAGCAAGAATTTGCAGTTTTGCAGTCAAGCTTTTTCAATTACAATATTACCAGCCTCTATTTGCGAGGTCCTCCCGTTTTTCAGTCATAATAGCAATTAAATTCACTCCATTTGGGCTTTCCCTTTTGGATATGTTATACTGAAATTCAATTTAATGAAAACAATATTCAATCTAATGTTTCTCCTTTTGGGGACAACATTAGCAATGGCGCAATCTAGCTACAAAGTAGAAGGCGTCGTAAAAGATTTTCATGACAAAAGCGCATTGAGTGATGCGACAGTAGTCGTGGGAAGTCTTTCTACAAAAACGGATGCAAAAGGTAATTTTTCAATTTCGAACATCAAAGCTGGGACTTACAACATTATCGTAACCCACCCAAAATGTGACGCTTACGAATCCAAATTAGAGCTTAACAAAAATCTACATTTGGAAATTCTGTTGGAGCATCACACCGAAGAAATTGCGACGATTACGATACATGCGCCACACAAGTCCAAAGGTGCGATCATCATCAAGACTTTGGATAAAGAAAACATCGAACGAAATTCTACAGAAAATCTTGGAAATCTTTTGACCAAAATCTCTGGTGTTGGAACTTTGAGAACAGGGAATAGCATTGCAAAACCTATTATCCATGGTATGTACGGCAGTCGTATCTCAATTATCAACAATGGTGTTAAATTGGCCGAACAAGAATGGGGCGTAGAACATGCACCTAATGTTGACATCAACAATTTTGAACACATCGATGTGATAAAAGGCGCTTCCGCACTCAAATACGGAACGGACGCTGTTGGTGGCGTTGTCGTTTTGGAACCTGAAATTTACAAAAAGAAAGACAGCATCAGCGGATCAGCTAATCTTTCGGGAATGTCGAACGGTCGCGGACTTGGTGTTGATCTTAAAGTTTTAAAAACTTGGGAAAACGGCTGGGCAATCAAAACCAATGGAAGCTACAAAAAACTTGGTGATTTATCCGCGCCTAACTATTATTTGATGAACACGGGAAGCGAATTTTCTTCTTTTAATTTCACGGTTCAAAAGAATGAATTCAAGCAAGGGATTTCGTTTGATTATTATGTCACGAATCAAAACTTAGGGATTTTCCGAGGTTCGCATGTTGGTAATGACAAAGATTTTTATTTGGCGATGACAGCGCCAGAACCTTTGTATATGAGAGATTTTGAGTATTCGATTGATAATCCTAGACAAGAAATCGAACATCATATTGCGAAAATTTCGGCTTTTAAACGTTTTGAAAATTTAGGCAAGATTTCGGCGACTTATAGTTTCCAGTATAATCATAGAAAAGAATATGATCTTCGTCGTGGTGACTTGAATAGTATCCCAAGTTTGGATCTAGAATTGATTACCAATCAGTTTAACATTAATGATCTTTTGGAACGCGAAAAATGGTCTTTGGAAACAGGAATTGATTTGATGTATCAAAACAACTATTCGAATCCGAAAACCCAAGCCAGACGTTTGGTTCCGAATTATGATAAATATTCGGGAGGTTTGTATTCTATTTTTAAATACAAACTTTTATCAAACCTAAATATTGAAGCTGGCGCGCGTTACGATGCAACCAAATACAATGTTGTAAAGTGGTATGACTACAAAGATTGGACGAATAATTATGCGCAAGATTTTTCGCAGTTTTATGTGCGAACTTATCAAAATCGTGTATTAACTAATCCTATTCTTAATTTTAAAAACTTTTCTTACAACGTTGGAATTGACTGGAAAGCGAATCCAAATTTTGGAGTGAAATTTAATTATGCAAAAGTAGAAAGAACGCCAAATGTTGCAGAGCTTTTTGCTGAAGGTCTACATCATTCTGCCGCAATTATCGAGAAAGGAAATATGCGTTTGCAGAACGAGTCTGGACATCAATTCAATTTGTTGATTGACGGAAAAGCTGATGTGTTGAAAGGTTTTGATTTTAGTATCAATCCATATTATTTCATCACTAATAATTTCATCAATCAGATTCCGACGGGCATTCAGCAAGCGACACAAGTTGGACCTTTCCCAGTTTGGGAATATCGTCAAATTAATGCAAAAATGTTGGGTGTTGATGTCGACGTTAATCTTCATTTGACAGACAACCTCACCTATCGTGGTCGTGGCGCTTATCTTTATGTACACGACACCACCAACGACGAGCCTTAGATCTTGATGATGCCAACCAACTTTAGCAACAGTTTGGAATATCAACGTAAAGATTGGAAAAATTTCTACGTTAATTTAGAAAACAGAACAGTTTTAAAACAAAATCGTTTCCCGATTCACAATTCAGAAATTACATTTTATGAAAACGGTATCGAGGTCACAAAAACGGTTGATTTTAGCACGCCACCTCCAGCTTACAGCCTTTGGAATGTCCAAGCAGGATTTAATTTAACAAAAAATCTTTCGGCTGGCGTAACTGTTCAAAATTTATTTAACAAAGCTTATCGCGATTATCTCAACCGTCTTAGATATTTTTCGGACGATATGGGACGCAATATTATTATCAATTTCAGATACAATTTTTAGTATCATTATTTAAAATTTTAATTAAACTTTTTTAACAAATCCGTTGAACATTTTGAAACTATTATCAAAAAAATAAAATTCTATTTTCGATGCAATTTTTCTAAAACACATTTTGAAAAACCACTCGAACTGACAAATTTTACTTCAAAATGAAAAACAACTTAAAACAAATCAAAATGAAAAACATATTATCAATCAGAACATTAAGCACATTATTCGTATTAACATTATTAAGTTTCAGCATCGTATCTTGTAGTCGAGACAACGACTTCGAAGCGGATGATCTTCCACAAGAAGAATTGACGAATATCGTTTTGCACGTTAAGAATTTGACAACCAATAATGTTCAAGATTATAATTACAGCGTTGGATCTGGTGCTGCACCAGCAATAAAATTAGAAGACGGAAAAAGCTATGAAGTTACTGCTCAATTTATGAATGGTAGCGAAGATGTAACCAGCGAAATCGAAATGGCGAAAGATGAGCATTTCATGATTTTCAATTTTCCAAAATCAGACATCCAATTAGAGCGTCTTGACACACCAAACAAAAAAGGCGTGCGTGTTGGTCTTAAAACAAAATGGACTGTTGTAAAAGCTGCAAAAGATTCTTCTCCAAAATTAATAATGACATTGATCCACGAGCCAGCTTCGGCAAACGAAAACCTTAACGGAACAGCTTGGGGAAGTGTAACTGGTGGCGAGACAGATGCAGAAGCAACTTTCGGTATCACGAACTAAGATCTTAAGAATCAATTTTGTTGAAGAAAAATAAACAAAATCTTCGATAAAATTAAAATTAACATATTTTATGAGCGATTTGCTATGATTAGTCTAAGGATTAATTTTGCAAATCGCTCTTTTTTGACTATTTTTGCCAACTAAAATTTCAATTAATTAATAATGAACGTTACAGCAAAAAACCATGACGAAGTAAGTGCATTACTTACTGTAACTTTGGATAAATCAGATTACAAAGAAAAAGTAGACAAAACTTTAATTAACTACGCTAAAAATGCGCAAGTACCTGGATTCAGAAAAGGAAAAGTGCCATTAAGCATGGTTAAAAAACAATATGAAGCTGGTATCGCTTTTGAAGAAATCAACAAGCAAATCTCTGAGGCGCTTAACGCTTATGTTAATGATAACAAATTGAGATTAGTAGGTCAACCAGTTCCACTTCCAGTTAACGAGTTAGACTATAATGCTGATCAAGTATCTGTAGCTTTCGAAGTTGGTTACGAGCCAGAATTGACAATCGATCTTGCAAAATATGAAGCGCCACACTACAAAGTTGAAGCGTCTGATAAAGAAATCACAACAAGTGTAGAAAACATGCAAAAGCGTTTTGCTGAGCGTGTAGAGCAAGACAAAATCGGAAAAGATTCTTACATCGCTCTAGAAGTTAAGCAAGTTGTAGAAGAAGATGCAGAAGGTGAGCACAACCACGCGCCAAAGCACGTTACAGCTAACAAAGAAACTAAAGCAGTATACGATCTTGTTAAGTCTCTTAAAAAAGATGGATCTGTAAAAGTTTCTAAAGAAGATTTAGTAGCTAAAGAAGATCTTGCTAAAGAATTAGGCATCAACAAAGATGAAGCTGAAAATATGCACCACAACGAAGTTGAGGTAACTGTTAAAGATATCTATGGTCTAGACTTGGCAGAACTTAACCAAGAATTGTTCGATAAAGTTTACGGTAAAGACGAAATTAAGTCTGAGGAAGAACTTAGAGAGCGTGTTAAAAAAGAGTTAGACGAGTACTTCCAACAAAATGCTGACGTACATTTCGTTAACAAAATTTTAGAACAAGTTTCTGAAAAAGAAGAAGTTAAACTTCCTGAAGCTTTCTTAACAAAATGGTTGTTGTTCTCTAACCAAAACATCCAATCTGAAGAGCAAGCAAAAGAAATTCTTGAAAACGAGAAAAACCAAATCAAATACCAAATCTTAGAAGGTAAGTTGATGACGCAAAACGAAATTTCTTTAGACTACAACGACGTATTGGCACAAGCTGAGCAGTTGGTAAGAAATCAGTTAGCAATCTACGGTATCCACCACTTGTCTGACGAAGAAGTACAAAAATATGCGGTTGAAATGTTGAAAGACGAAAACCAAGTACGTCAAATCTCTTCAGAAGTTGGTATGGCAAAACTAAAAGATGCTATCCTAGAAAAAGCAAGCAAAAAAGAAACAGCAATCTCTCACGATGAGTTTCTTGAAGAGCTTAAGAAATAATTAAAGTTATACTTCACAAAAATCCCGATACTTACTAAGTTTCGGGATTTTTTTATTTTGGGCGTGTCCCTCGTTTTTCCAGAGCAAAACCCAAAGCATAACTTCGGGTCGCTACGTCCCGCTACAATCTTTAGTTTGACGTTCGGACGGCTCCGCTACGCTCCGCCGCCTCGCGTCAACCCAAAGGATTTCCGCTAGCATCGCTCACGCAAAAGTCGTGAACAATTTAATATTTACAGATATTAGAAAAAGAAAAAAGCACCTTCAAAAAGATGCTTTTAATATTTTATAGATTCATGAACAATTTCGGATTAACCGGTGTGTTATTTTTATGAACTTCATAGTGAAGATGTGGACCAGTAGAACGTCCAGAATTCCCTGATTTCGCAATCACCTCTCCCACTTTCACGTCTTGGTTGTTAGCTACCGAAATACTAGATAGATGCCCGTAAAGCGTTGCCAATCCGTTGCCATGCGAAATAATGACACAATTACCATAACCTCCCTTCTGTCCAGCAAACAAAACTTTGCCAGCTGCCGCCGCAACAACATCAGAACCGAAAGCTACAGCAACATCAATCCCTTTATGGAACTGCATTTGATCTTTCTCAGCTGGAGCATTTTGACTTGCTTTTGGATCTTCCTTTAATGTGGCAACTGCGCCAGTGCTATCAGTTGCTGCAGGCTTCAAAGGTTTAACAGAAGCAAACACTGTTTTGAATGGAATAGGATTTTTACGAATCCCAAAATTAGAAGAAATATAGCCCGAAGTCGGAACACCTAACGGAACTTGTTGTAATTTCTTTTCCAAATCCACTAAATATTGGCTATAACGATTGCTTTGTTTTGATAGATAAACTTCATTAGCCAAGCTATCTTTTGCAAGGTTTTCAATTCTTAAATCCGATACATTTTTAGAAGCTAAAAATGAATTAAGATTACGCACCACTTGGTCAACACTCAAAAGGTTTTCTTTTAGTTCGCGGTGATCAATACTATCTTTTACCGTGTTAATTTTCACTAAATTAACTTGATAATTTTTGTCATCTTTCTCAGAATAAAGTTTTCCAATTAACATGGCTTGAGCAAAAACAACAACTAATAAACATCCCAAAACGATATTAGTCTTTTTATTACTTCTCAAAAATCTCTTCATATATATCTGCTTGATTATACATTAAAAATTAAGACTGCAAAAATAATCATTTTTTATAAAACGATTATTTTTTTAGTTTTATTTAACAAATTTTAAAGAAATTTTAATTATTCATAAAATATTTCACAGCTTTTGCTCACAATGCTTAGTCGAAAGATTTTCATTTTAATTATATAATTGTAGCTTTGCATTAGGTTAAAATAAGTGAACAAAATGGCAAAAACAAAATCTCCTCAACCGCCCAAAATAGGTGTTGTAGGAAGTGGAAGTTTCGCAACAGCAATTGTAAAAATGCTGACAGAAAACTGTAAAACCGTGCATTGGCATGTCCGTAACGAGTTCGTGAAAGGAGCAATCCAATTGCGTGGACACAACCCAACTTATCTTCCAATGGTTAGCTTTAACATGAAGCAACTAAAACTTACTACTGATATTAACGAACTGGTTGAAGCTTGCGACATTGTTGTCTTAGCAACGCCATCTATCTATCTTGCTGGTACTTTAGAAAATCTAAGTTGTAATTATCAAGACAAATTATTTTGTTCGGCGATTAAAGGTATTGTGCCAGAATACAATGATATTGTAGCAAATTACCTTCGTGACAAGTTCCAGATTGGTTATAAAAATCAAGCAGTTATCGCTGGTCCTTGTCATGCAGAAGAAGTTGCGATGGAGCGTCTTTCTTACCTAACAATTGCAGCAGCGGAGCAAAAAGACTCCGAAATTCTTTCCAAAATATTCTCTTCTTTCTACATCAAAGTGAACGAAAGTCAAGATATTCTTGGTAACGAATATAGCGCAATTTTGAAAAACATCTACGCCATTGGTGCTGGTATTGCTAGTGGATTGGGTTATGGTGATAACTTTATCGCGGTATATGTTTCTAACGCAATCCGCGAGATGGAAACCTTCCTAGAAGCTGTATATCCAGAACCGCGCGATGTTAACGAAAGCGCTTATCTTGGTGATCTTTTGGTTACTGCGTACTCACTATTCTCGCGTAATCGAAATCTCGGAAACTTAATTGGTAAAGGCTACACTGTTAAATCTGCAATCCAATCGATGAACATGGTTGCGGAGGGTTATTACGCAACTAATGGTATTTACAGTATTTGTAAGGAAAAAAAATTAAAACTTCCGATTATCAACACGATTTTCGCTATTCTATATGAAGAGAAAAATGCTGAAAAACAATTTGCGAAGTTGACGGATAAATTAAATTAGAATTTCATTTAAAATAAAGGGTTTTGAATGTGCTTTGCTTGCCTTCGGATGGGCAAAGCTTTTTTTTGTTTCAAATTTAAATTATTATCCGAAATCCCTAGCTCCGATGGAGGCGGCATCCTTTGGGCTTGGAGTGAGGCGGCGGAGCGCAAGCGGAGCCGTCCGAGCGACAAACCTAAAGATACAGCCGAGAGCGGGAAAAGCTTCAAAAAAACAAAACCGCCTTTCAAAAAATTTTGAAAGGCGGTTTTTATAATTTGTACTTTTAATATAGCTTAAAATTCTGCACTTTTTGGCGTTCTTGGGAAAGGAATTACATCACGGATATTCGTCATACCAGTTACGAAAAGCACCAATCTTTCTAGTCCTAAGCCAAATCCTGCGTGTGGCACAGACCCGAACTTACGCGTATCTAGGTACCACCAAAGCTCGTGCTCGTCAACATGCATTTCCTGCATTTTTTGTTTAAGAACATCTAGACGCGCTTCTCTCTCGGATCCACCGATAATTTCGCCAATTCCTGGGAACAATACGTCCATCGCAGCAACGGTTTTGTTATCTTCGTTCAGCTTCATGTAGAATGCCTTGATATCTTTCGGATAATCGAACAATACTACTGGACTTTCGAAATGCTTTTCTACTAAGAAACGCTCGTGCTCCGATTGCAGATCCGCTCCCCAAGCTTCGATTGGATATGCAAATTTTCCTTTTTTATTCTCTTTTGAGTTTAACAAAATATCGATTGCTTCGGTATAAGAAACTCTTTTGAAACGCTTTGTAACAACGTTTTGAAGCTTCTCGATAAGACCTTCTTTTGCTCTTTCTTTTTCTGGTTTTGTTTTTTGTTCTTCCTCAAAACGCTTATCCAAAAATTCTAAATCGTCTTTGCAATTTTCTAAACAATAATTAATCACATATTTTAAGAAATCCTCAGCCAAGTCGATGTTGTCCTCCAAATTGTTGAAAGCAACTTCTGGCTCGATCATCCAGAACTCAGCTAAGTGACGCGTTGTGTTAGAATTTTCTGCACGGAAAGTCGGTCCAAATGTATAAATACGTCCCAATCCCATCGCCGCAGTTTCGCCTTCCAACTGACCAGAAACTGTTAAGTTGGTTTTTCTACCAAAGAAATCTTGTGTATAATCGATTTCGCCTTCTTCGTTACGCGGAATGTTCTTTAAATCAAAATTAGTCACACCAAACATTTCGCCAGCGCCTTCTGCATCGGCACCTGTAACAATTGGCGTGTTGATGTAGAAGAATTGATTTTGATTAAAATATTGGTGAATCGCAAAACTCACCGCACTTCTCACTCTGAAAACCGCTCCAAAAAGATTGGTTCTGAATCTAAGATGTGCTTGCTCACGCAATTTTTCTAAACTATGTTTTTTAGGTTGAAGAATCGTTGATTGTAATTCTTCGGTAAAGTTATCACCAAGAATTGTAATTTTTTTCGCAATCAATTCTACTGTTTGGCCAGCACCTTGACTTTCTACAACTTCGCCAGTTACCTTAAGAGAGGCTGCTGTATTGATATTTTTGATAATGTTTTCATCAAAATTTTCGAAGTCTACGACCACTTGCAAATTATTGATCGTTGATCCGTCGTTAAGTGCTATAAAACGATTAGAACGGAATGCTCTAACCCAACCGTAAACTGTAATGTCGTGATGTAAAACTTTCTTGTAATCTGTTAAAAGATCTTTAATTGTTTGCTTTTTCATTATCAAAAATTAATGTCTGCAAAGTTATGAAATTTAAACAGTTTTAGCCTATTAACTATTGAAGTAAATATTCTTTTTAATAGATTTTCCTTGACGAATTTGCCATGCGTGATAGCAACTTGGGATATCGTGCTGCCATTTTGGTAAAATTAAAATTATCAAAATCACATCCAAATGTGATATTAATCCCAAAACAACGCTTGTCGCAAAAGCCCAGCCAGCATACTCAAAGCCGAGCAAACTGGTAAACGCAAGTAGCAAACTTAGTCCCCACATTTTGGATAGAAAAGCGTGCGTACAAGTTTCCTTACCGAATTTTACAAAACTTATGATGTAACATAAAGCCTCCATTACGAAGATTAAGATAATCGGAACTTTGTTTTGTTTAATTAAATCTGGAAAGAGTAAGTAAGTGGCAACACCTATGGATAACCAAAACACCAAATCGGTCTGACTGTCCAATCGTCTTAATTTTTCCGAAGCGACACCTGCTTTTCGCGCAATAATGCCATCAAAAATATCGGAAAACAATCCTAAATACATCAACACTAAAATTGTAATTCGGGCTTCTATCTTTAAATAAAAAGCTAAAACTAAGATTATTGGTGCGCACAAAAATCGAAACGCAATCAATAAATAAGGTATATTTTTCATAATTCTTGTTTTAAAAATTAATAAATGGCATTGTACGTTTTCCGTTTCTGTTCCAAAATCCTAATTGTAAACCTGATGTTGATTTAGAAATATTAACCAAGCCGATTTGAATTCCGAAACCTGTCTGCATGTGGTTGTAAACACCAATTTGCATCCCTTTGAAATCATCAGCCGAATTATAACCGCCAACAAAAAGGCCTCTCGCACTGCTTGCATGATTTCCAAAAATCGAAACACCAAGTCCATTTAATTCTTCAACATCATTAGCAAAAAAACTCACGAAAGCGCCATTCATATCCATACCGTAATTGTACATCGAGATGCCAACGCCAGTATTACTG
>JAEXRP010000118.1:0-2614 GCA_023440705.1 Bacteroidota bacterium | reverse complement strand
GCTGTAGAGTTAATCGAGTTTCCGGTGAGTTCTTTATTGGCGTTACCAGATGAACCAAAAATGATGACAATGGCGACCAGCAGAGGATATGACGTTCCTGTTATCGATTTTAATGGTTATCTTATTTGGGGTGCAACCTCAATGATTTTGAGTGAGTTTAGCTTGTTATTGAAAAATGTTTAAATTTGCGCTTCGAAAAAAATCAGACTAGCGCTGAGTTATAACTGCAAAAAATGGCGAAAAAAAATATTTTTACAGATTCTTTTGGGAATATCTATGTCCTCAAACGTTTTATAATTTTTATATTAGGTTTGGTGTCGTATCGCCGTTTTAATGGTTTTAATAAACTAAAAATTACAGGTTCCGAAAACCTTGTTGATCTACCAAAAACCAATGTGCTTTTTGTGTCGAATCACCAAACTTATTTCGCTGACGTTGCAGCAATGTATCATGCATTTTGTTCAGTTAATAACGGATATCTTAACACCATCAAAAATCCAATTTATCTGTTAAATCCCAAAGTTGACTTCTATTATGTTGCTGCGGAAGAAACGATGAACAAAGGACTTCTTGCAAGAATTTTTAAAATTGCAGGTGCGGTGACCGTTAAAAGAACTTGGCGTGCCGAAGGGCAAAATGTTAACCGAATGGTTGATATGAGCGAAGTTGAAAACATCATGAAGGCCTTGGATAATGGTTGGGTAATTACTTTTCCGCAAGGGACAACTTCCGCTTTTGCGCAAGGGCGAAAAGGGACAGCTAGATTAGTGAAAAATCAAAGGCCAATTGTTATTCCGATAAAAATAAATGGTTTTCGTAGAGCTTTCGATAAAAAAGGTTTGAAAATAAAAGTGACGGGGACTAAGCCAACTTTGGAGTTTAAACCTGCTTTAGACATCGATTACGACAACGAATCACCTGCAGAAATTCTTGACAAAATTATGTTCGCAATTGAGCAAACGCCCGAACATAACCTTCTTCACGAATATGACGAAGAACTAAAAGCGCAGAAAGCTAAGGACGATCCTAAAGTCTAATAAATCAAAAACCTACGAAAATTTCGCAGGTTTTTTTTATTAATATAAATACCTAATATTCGGTATGTTGCATATGTGAATATATGTTTAGATTTACACATGTTCTCGTATAGTCGATTTTTCATATTTTTTTTTATTATCAGTTGTTCGTTTTTCTTCGGACAGCAAAAGTCTCGTGACACTTTTTTAATAAAAGGTGCTAACTGGGAGCATATGGCTGACTATGTGAGTTTTTTTGAGGATAAATCCCACAAGCTTTCCCTAGAAGAAGTTTTGAAATTAGAGCGCAATCATCAGTTTAGAAAAAAGAAAGAATATCGAGTATTCAACAGTAGATATACAAGATCAGACTTTTGGTTTGTTCTTCCAATTAAAAATGTAAGCGAAAAAGATTTGCAATTAGTTTGGAGTTTTTACAATAACAATTTCAAGGTAGATTTTTATGACATGACGAAAGCGAATAATGTGACATTATTAGCTCAAGTTTCACCAGAACAAATGATCGATGAAAGGCCTTTTGACTCGCGTGCTTTATGTCTGCCTTTTACTCTAAAGCCGAAAGAATTCAAAAAAATTTTGGCTAAAATTAATATTACAAATGCTAACCAAGTTTATTTTTTGTCGGACGTTACAACGGTAGAAGATATGTTATTTTGGGAGCAAAATTATGCTATGACAGTTGGGCAATTTTTGGGATATTTTAGTTTTATGTGTCTGTTTAATATTTTTCTTTTTTTTATCTTAAAACAAGAGGTGCATTTATGGCATGGTTTCTATGTTTTCAGTATTATTTTGTTTACACTTAACGAGAATATTGTAGATGTTCTACTGCTGCCAAAGTGGCTTTATCATTTTCTATTGAATTTCCCTAAGATGTTTTGGCTGCTGGTTTCGTTGATATTTTGTATAAAAGTTTTTCAGTTATTTACAGATCAAAAAAGGAATTTTCCTAGATTATACAGGGTTCTTTTTTTCTGTCGGAATTTGATTATTGTTACGGTTGTCGTACAATTTTTATTGTGTGTTTTTTTGAATGTGCAAGACACAATCGCGTACGAGTTTTCGATTTTTTCTGATTCTTTATTACTGGTTGTATCAATTTTGGTTTTCGTTTCAATAATTTATCAAAGCATTAAAGGCGATAAGAATAGTATCTATTTTTTAGTAGCATCACTTTTTATTTTAATAGCATTTATCAATTATATGTTAGATGCCATATGGCAAATGCAGTTATTTTACTTTCAGCCAGGAAATATTTTGGTTGGTATGATGGTGGAAGTTTCTCTTTTGACAGCCATTTTTATAGTAATAATTGTTAAACAAAGTCGAGAGAATAGAAAGCAGTTTGAAGTGAAAAGTATTGAAAATCAGAAGCTCTCCAAAATGATGCTTAATTTACAAGAAGAAGAACGTAAAGAGATTGCACAAGAAATTCATGACGGTGTTGGAAGTCATTTATCTGGTTTAAAGTTATATATTCAGAATATATTTGAATCTAAAAAACCAATTGAAGAAGATGTTAAATCTGATATTTTAGGACAAATGAAAAATATTTATGAAGACCTAAGGAATATTAG
>JAEXRP010000049.1:0-28292 GCA_023440705.1 Bacteroidota bacterium | reverse complement strand
CACTTGGTTCAATGCTTCGCATTGCCCGCGTTCGCGCCCCAGATGGAACGGCATGTTGGAGCTCGCGCCGCATGCGCGAGCAAAGCCTTGGCGTGGCGCAGCGACTAGTGACAGCTGGAAATGGCGCCCAAAGAATTTTTATCGTGTTGATGAGATTTTCTAAGCTAATTATTATAAAATAAAAAACCCAGCCGAAGCTGGGTAAAAACTAATAACCATGAAAACTCAAATTAAACATGAGAATCATAATAATACTAGCAAACTGTGTGCCAAAAATTATTACTATCTCTTATTGAGAAATTCAGTGACAAATATATATAAAAAATTGTAAATTTGCACAGTATATAATTAAAAAATCAATGTCAGGAAAAATTACATTCACCATGATTAAACCAGATGCGGTTGCAGATGGACATATTGGTGCTATTTTAGGGAAAATTGCAGAAGCAGGATTCAAGATCAAAGCTTTAAAACTTACTCAGCTTACAATTGCTGATGCTAAGAAATTCTACGAAGTTCACTCAGAAAGACCTTTCTATGGTGAGTTGGTAGATTTTATGTCTTCTGGACCAATCGTTGCTGCAGTTTTGGAAAAAGATAATGCAGTGGAAGATTTCAGAACATTAATCGGTGCTACTAACCCTGCTGATGCTGCGGAAGGTACAATCAGAAAAATGTTTGCAAGAAGCGTTGGAGAAAATGCTGTACACGGATCAGACTCTGATGAGAATGCTTTAATCGAAGCACAATTCCATTTTTCTGGAAGAGAAATTTTCTAAGAAATTTTTTTAAGAAAAATAAAAGCGACATCCAAAAGGTGTCGCTTTTTATTGTTTAGAACTTTAATTAAAAATTAAAGCTTTAATAGTTCGATGGTTTTTGCTGGATTTTCAGAAGCGAAAACTGCGTTCCCCGCAACCAAAACATCTGCGCCAGCGTCAAATAATTTAGAAGCGTTGTCTAGGTTAACGCCACCATCAACTTGGATTAAAGCTGTTGAGTTGTTATCCAAAATCATGTCTTTGGTTTCTTTCACTTTTTTATAAGTGTTTTCAATGAATTTTTGTCCTCCAAAACCTGGGTTTACACTCATTATTAAAACCAAATCAACTTCTTTGATAATGTCTTCCAATAAAATAACTGGCGTCGCTGGATTAAGAACAACTCCAGCTTTCGCGCCTTTATCTTGGATTTGATTGATCACGCGATGAAGATGTGTGCAAGCTTCCAAATGTACAGAAACCAAATCTGCGCCCATATTGATGAACTCGTCCACATATTTTTCAGGTTCAACAATCATTAAATGAACGTCAACAAATTTCTTTGCGTGCTCTTGAATTGTCTTCATCACAGGAAAACCAAAAGAAATGTTTGGTACAAAACGACCGTCCATCACGTCAACGTGTAACCAATCTGCTTGGCTTTCATTTAGCATTTCGATGTCGCGTTGCAGATTTCCAAAATCCGCTGATAACAGCGATGGTGCGATTAATTTATTTTTCATTTTTACGAATTAGATTTACTTTTTATGTTTTAGATTTTATTTAATGATACTTTAGATTCATGTCTGGTTTTATTTTTAGAAGACTTTCGTAGATTAATTTAATAACATTACTAACATCTTCTTTAGAAACCATTTCTACCGTTGTATGCATATAACGCAAAGGCAAAGAAATTAATGCACTTGGTACACCGCCGTTAGAATGTGCAAAAGCGTCGGTATCCGTTCCTGTTGCGCGACTTGCTGCTGCGCGTTGGAAAGGGATTTTTTTGCTTTTTGCTGTGTCAACAATCAGTTCTCTAATGGTGTGATGAACACTCGGCGCAAAGAAAACGACTGGTCCATCACCACATTTTTGATCACCTTCTTTTTTCTTATCGATCATCGGTGTTGTCGTATCGTGCGTAACATCTGTAACAATCGCTATATTTGGTTTGATGGTGTCTGCAATCATTTGTGCGCCATAAAGACCAACTTCTTCTTGCACCGAATTGGTGATGTAAAGTCCAAACGGAAGTTTCTTTTTGTTCTCTTTTAAAAGACGTGCAACTTCGGCAATCATAAAACCACCGATTCTGTTATCCAAAGCACGACAAACAAAATATCTATCGTTTAGTTCAAAAAACTCATCAGGATAAGTGATCATACAACCAACGTAAATTCCCAAATCTTCAACTTCTTGTTTGGTTGTTGCGCCACAATCGATAAAGATATTTTCGATTTTTGGTGTTGGCTCGTTTTGATTAGCACTTCTCGTATGGATTGCAGGCCAACCGAAAACGCCTTTAACCACGCCCTTTTCACCATGGATATTAACCACTTTAGAAGGAGCGATTGTTTGGTCTGATCCACCATTTCTGATAACATATATTAAACCATCATCTGTAATATAGTTAACATACCAGCTGATTTCGTCGGCATGCGCTTCAATCACAACTTTGAAGTCTGCTTCGGGATTTATGATACCATAAGCGGTTCCGTAATGATCGTATTCTATCTTATCGACATAGTTCTTAATATAGTCTGTCCAGATTTTTTGTCCAGCGTGTTCGTAGCCAGTAGGAGAGGCTACATTAAGATATTCTTGTAAAAATTTTAATGATTTTTTTTCAAATTTCATAATAGGAATGATTTTTGATAATTGACAAACTCCAATTGTGAGGTAAAAGTAATGAAATTTTATAAGTTATTTTTAGTTTTAAGCATCTTTGTGGGCGCTTTTGCAATGGCTCAAAATGATTCTGATCTTAATCAGGTTCCTAAAGCGCTAAGCGAAATGCCAAAAGACAAACTAAAAAAAGATGAGTTCGGGAATTGGTATTATTATGATGAAGTTCAAAAAGCTAAAATCTATGATATCAATGGGGAGCAAGTGATTGTGATGGATGAGTTGCTAATTAGAGCAAATCCAAAATTTAATAACCAGTTAGATCGTAATTTTTATTTTTTTCTAAATAAAAAGCTAAATCGTGTGTATCCGCTATTTCTACATGCACTCGAGCAATATCGAGGTTTAGAAAACGAAACGGCAACAATGGACGAAAGATCAAAAGCGAAGTATATTAAAAAACGTCAAGAAGAATTGGCGAACGAATATGAAAAACAATTGCGTGATTTGACGACGACGGAAGGTCAGGTATTTGCAAAATTAATGAACCGTGCAACTGGTAAAACGGTATATGAAATTATCCGTGAGTTGCGTGGTGGTTGGAGTGCTTTCTGGTGGAATGTTAAAGGGAATATGGCAGATGTAAGCCTAAAAACACCTTATGATCCGCATAAATATCGTGAAGATAATTTTATCGAAAGCCTATTGATAAGTAACTGGAATTATGGTTATCTACAACCTTATCCAGGTTATCAAGATTTTAAAATAGAAAAATAGTAATTAGTTAGTTATAGATACTGTTGTTTTAATTTTTCAAAAACAATATTGTCGATTGGTAGTGGAAATGGGTTTTCTTGGTCAAAGGGAACCCATTCTGCTGTCTCAATACAAGGGTCAATAATCAACATGTCTTCTTCATTGATAATCTCGCATAGGTAGTAGATTGTCATTAACTGCTCATTGTCACGAAATCTCGAAACCAAAAAATCTTCTTGTGTATAAAAGTGACTCACAACATTAATGTCAAGATTTAATTCTTCATTGAATTCTCTTTTTAAGCATTCGATAACACTTTCGCCGAACTCTAATCCACCGCCAGGAAGTTTAAGAAGGTGTTCACCCGCATATTCTTCATGTAGAGCCAATACCGATTGATTTTTTATACAGATTCCGTACACGCGAAGGTTAATCTTGTCTATCATTGTTAAGTTTTTCTTTTATAAATATAGGTCTTTTATTTAAAATAAAATTTTGAAATAAATAATTAACTAAAGCTTTCTAGCATTAATCATTTCGCGCTTTCCGGGAGGGCCTGCCAGTTTTTGTACTGAGAAGTTTAATTCATTCAAAGCGCGTTTCAGACTGCCTTTAGAAGAATATGTTGTTAGAAGTCCATCTGTATTCATGGTGTTAGCAACGATTTCGATAAGAGGTTTTTCCCAAAGATCAGGTTGTACTTTCGCACCAAAACAATCGAAGTACACCAAATCAATTTTTGGAAGTTCTAAGTTTTTAATATCGAAGAAATCAGCTTTTATCTTTGTTAAAAAAAAGTTGGGGATAATTTCTGTCGCTTCACCCCAATTAGCAGCATGTATTTTCTTTTCAATTTCAGAAATTTCGGGATTGTCAAAAAGTTTTGCATAATCTAAGGCAAGAAGTTCGTCATTGGAAATGGGATATTTTTCGATGCCAAAGTAGTGAATTATATGATTTTTGTCATTTCGTAATAATGCATTAATTGTTACTAAAACGTTAAGACCTGTCCCAAATCCTAGTTCAAGAATGTTAAATTGGTAATGATTTGTTTTTATTAATCCATTTTTGATAAATACATGTTCTGCTTCTTGTAAAGCCCCGTTGTGAGAATGGTAGGTTTCATTTAAGTCTTTGATATATAGCGTTTTACTTCCGTCTAGAGTCGTGATAATTTCGCGATTCATATTCTTTTTTTTCAAATATAAACTTAATTTTTGAGATTTAAAAAATTATTATATATTTGTAAGACTACATAAAAAATTTCAAAAATGATAATTCAAAAGACAGAAAATTCTAAGCTACCTACTTTTGATCCTAATAACTTTTCGTTCGGAGATACTTTTATCGATCACATGATTATTTGTGAGTACGAAAACGGAAAATGGGGTGATGTTAAATTAGTTCCTTACGGACCACTTCCTTTCACGCCAGCGATGATGGGGGTTAACTATGGGCAAGCTTGTTTCGAAGGGATGAAGGCTTACAAAGACGAAAACGATGATATCTTCTTATTCCGTCCTGAAAAGAATTTTGAAAGAATTAATAAGTCAGCAAAGCGTCTTGCGATTCCAGAAATCCCAAGAGAAGCTTTTATCGACGGGCTTAACGCTTTGGTTGATATCGATAGAGAATGGATTCCGAAAGGAGAAGGGATGTCATTATACATTCGTCCAGTAGTTTTTGCAACGGAAGAAGTTTTAAAAGCTAGAGTGTCTAACAAATATATGTTTGCGATTGTTGCAACGCCGGCTAAGAGTTATTATTCTGCGCCAGTATCTGTAAAGATTTCAGATTATTATTCTCGTTCAGCTAACGGAGGTGTTGGTTTTGCAAAAGCAGCTGGTAATTATGCAGCGTCTTTTTATCCAACACAATTAGCAATTGATGAAGGTTATGACCAAGTAATTTGGACAGATGATGCAACACACGAATATTTCGAAGAAAGTGGTACAATGAACGTTTTTGTACGTATCAACGACACAATCTACACGCCAAAAACTTCTGAAAAGATTTTGGATGGTGTTACAAGAGATAGTTTCTTAAAATTAGCAGAGCGTAATGGTATCGACGTAGTTGTTGGTGACGTTAAAGTTGCTGATGTTGTTGCAGCACTTAAAGATGGTAGTCTAAAAGAAGCTTGGGGCGTTGGTACAGCAGTTGTAACAACTAGATTCGAAGCTATTGGTTATGGTGATGAGAAGTTTGCACTTCCTACATTGGCAGACGAAGATAGTTTTGCTTTCGTTCTTAAAAAAGCTTTGGTTGATATCCAAACTAACCACGCTGAAGATCCATTCGGATGGAGAGTTAAGGTTGATAAAAAATACTAAAATATCTCTTAAAATATCATAAAGTCGGTTTTAACCGACTTTTTTTGTGTCCATATATGTGAAGAAATGACTAATAATTTCTTATTTTCGCACAGTATTTATGAAAAAAATAATTCTTATCAGTATTGCAATGTTGGGTTCTTGCGCAAAGCAAAGTCCAATCTACGACTCCACGACAACTGTAGTTAGCCATGACGAGATGGAAGCTTCAAAAACAAGAAATAAAAACTTGAATAGTGAAGAGCGCCATCAGATACAAGAATGGATTAAAAGTCAGGATAAAAAATACTATCCAATGGGCATGAACTATTGGGTGGATATAGAAAACCTAGCTTCGGAACCGAAGAAAAATGATGGCGAAAAAGTCAGCTACACTTACGATATCTATGATTTTGATATGGTTAAATTATACGAAAACGCCAAACAAATCAAAGATCAAGAATTAGGAAAGTTTGATGACCTAAGACCTGTAGAAGATGCTGTTCGACACATGAAGAAAGGATCGGAAGCAACACTTCTTATTCCGTCAGCATTAGCTTTTGGATCCTATGGTGATAATGACAAGATAAGCAGTGATATGCCGATTATTGTTAAAATAAAGACACTTTAATTAAAAGATATATATGAAAAAATTACTATTTGTACCGGTAGTATTAACATTATTAAATTGTAAAACATTGGAAATAGACAAAGAAACTTACAACAGTCTTTCGGATGGTTTGTATGCGAAAATGCAAACATCAAAAGGTGAAATGCTAATCAAATTAGAAGACGAAAAAGCACCAGTTACGGTGGCGAACTTCGTAGGATTAGCAGAAGGTAAAATCCCAAATAAAGCTAAAGCGGATAAAGTGCCATTTTATGATGGGACAATTTTTCACCGCGTGATCAAAGATTTCATGATCCAAGGTGGAGATCCACAAGGAACTGGAATGGGCGATCCAGGCTACAAATTTGCTGATGAGAAAAACGACCTAAAACATACAGGAAAAGGAATCCTTTCTATGGCGAATTCTGGGCCTAATACCAACGGTTCTCAGTTTTTCATTACAGAAGTTGCGACGCCTTGGTTGGACGGTAGACATACAATCTTTGGGAAAGTTGTGAAAGGTGAAGACGTTATCGATACTATCGCAAATGTTGAAAAAGGTCCTAACGATAAACCAAAAGAAGATATCGTTCTTCAAAAATTAACGATTTTCAGCAAAGGAGATCAATACAAAAAATACGATCCTGCAAAAACTTTCGAAGAAGGAAAAGCTAAAATCGAAGAAAAAAACAAAGCTTTCGCTGCTAAAGAAGAAGCGGATCGTCTTAAAAAGTTACAAGAATTCCAAGCGAATCAAGATAAATTGGTTAACGAGCTGAAAGCTGGTATGCAGTCAACGCCGTCTGGTTTGTTTTATAAAATCACTAAATCTAATCCATCTGGAAAAGCGCCAAAAACTGGCGATGTAGTTTCCGTACATTACGCTGGTAAATTGGTTGATGGTGAAGAGTTCGACAACTCTTTCAAAAGAGGCGAGCCTATCCAAATCCCAATTGGTGTTGGACAAGTGATCAAAGGTTGGGACGAAGGTATCCAATTGCTTAAAGAAGGCGAAGCAGCAACATTGTTGATTCCTGCGAGTCTTGGTTACGGCGAAAGAGGTGCTGGTGGGGTGATTCCTGCTAATGCTTGGTTAATTTTCGACGTAGAATTAGTGAAAGTAGGAGGTTAATATTCTCCACGATACATAAAATTAAAAGCTGTTTTTTAGGAAGCAGCTTTTTTATTTGGGCGCCATTTCCGGCTGTCACTAGTCGCTGCGCCGCGCCAGTGCTTTTGCCCGCGCCTGCGGCGCGAGCTCCAACATGCCGTTCCATCCGGGGCGCAACAACGTGGTGAAAAGCTATATTGTTGATATAGAAATTTTTAAATTAAATAATAATAATTTTAATATAAATTTAAAGTTTTATACATATTTAGTTATTGTTATTCATTTATATTTGGTTTTATTTTAAAACAAATATTCTTATGCCATTAGTGCGAATTTCGTTGTCGAAGTCACATTCTTCAGAAACACAAGACGCTATTTCGAAATCTATTCATCAATCTTTGATAGAACATTTTAATGTTCCTGTTGATGATTATTTCCATATTATAGAAGCCTTAAAGCAACCTCAGTTAAAGTATCCTAAAACTTATCTAGATGTAGCACATACTGATAGTATTGTTTTTGTGCAGATAATTGCGGCAAAGGGAAGAACAACCGAGCAAAAGGAAAAACTCTATTCTAGGATTGCAGAGCTTGTTGCGCAAAATACATCGATAAGAACCGATGATGTTATTATCACGCTACTTGAAAACGAAAAAGATAATTGGTCATTCGGGCAAGGAGCAATGCAGAGTTTTAATCATATTTAAGCTGATTTCGAGATAAAATACATTTTTATGCTAGACGCCACTTCGAGCAAAATCTGAAAGATTTTGTATCGAGAAGTTTTTGCAAGAAGTTCTCGATACATTTTTTCTTCATTTCATTACGAAAAAACACTCGAACTGACGTTAATCTTTTTATCCCAAACTTAATTTATTTAATCATAGAACAAATCCTATCGAGCGATAGGATTTTTTATTTTGTAGTTGTGGCGGTTAGTAGTCGCGGCCGGGATAGTAAGGGCGCGAGCATTTCGACGGGCTCAATACAGGCAATGCGAGCGGTCTGAAGAAAAGCTTGGGAAAAGCATCGGCTTCTGAAGACGAAACCCCTGGATAGCCCGAAATGCCGCCCAAATAAAAAAGCTAAGTCTTACGACCTAGCTTTTAATGTATATTTTGATAAAACTATCTTGCGATGTTAACCGCTCTCGTTTCTCGAATAACCGTAACTCTCACTTGACCTGGATAAGTCAATTCGTTTTGGATTTTCTCCGAAATGTCGTACGATAATTGGTGCGCAACTTCGTCATTAACTTTTGCACTTTCCACCATCACACGAAGCTCTCTACCAGCTTGGATCGCATAAGCGCTAGACACACCGTCAAAGCTAAGTGCTGCTGCTTCTAGATCTTTTAGTCTTTGGATGTAAGATTCTAAAACTTGGCGTCTTGCTCCTGGTCTTGCTCCAGAAATTGCATCCGCAACTTGGATAATCGGCGATAGAAGAGACGTCATTTCGATCTCGTCGTGGTGTGCTCCAATGGCGTTGATTACTTCTGCGTTTTCACCATATTTCTCTGCCCATTGCATACCTAATAATGCGTGAGGAAGTTCTGACTCTTGCTCAGGAACTTTTCCGATATCGTGTAATAGACCAGCTCTTTTGGCTAGTTTAACATTAAGTCCAAGCTCAGCCGCCATAGTTGCTGCAATGTTGGCAACCTCACGAGAGTGTTGAAGCAAGTTCTGTCCATAAGAAGAACGGAACTTCATACGTCCAACGATTTTTACCAACTCTGGGTGAAGCCCGTGGATACCAAGATCGATGATGGTTCTTTTACCAACTTCGATGATTTCTTCCTCGATTTGTTTTTGCGTTTTTAGTACCACTTCTTCGATACGAGCAGGGTGGATTCTTCCGTCTGTTACCAATCTGTGAAGTGAAAGTCTTGCAACTTCTCTTCTTACAGGATCGAAACATGACAATAAAATTGCTTCTGGTGTGTCATCAACGATGATCTCAACACCGGTAGCAGCTTCTAGCGCACGGATGTTACGACCTTCGCGACCGATGATTCTACCCTTAATTTCGTCCGATTCGATGTTAAACACGGATACTGAATTTTCGATAGCTTGCTCAGTTCCGATTCTTTGGATCGTTTGGATAACGATTTTCTTAGCTTCAGTTTTAGCGTTAAGCTGCGCTTCTTCCATAATGTTTTGGACGTAAGCTTGTGCTCTTGTTTTAGCCTCAGCACGCATGGCTTCTACCAATTCTTCTTTAGCTTCTTCTGCTGTATAGTTAGATATTTTTTCTAACATTTCAACTTTTTGAGCTGTTGCAGCATCCAACTCTTGTTGTTTACGTTCTACAATTTCTTGCTTTTTCGAATAGTCAGCAAGTTGCTTTTCAAGGTCTTTTTCTTGACGACCAACTTTGCTAAGTTCTTCGTTTAGTTTGTGTTCTTTATCCTTGGTTCTTTTCTCAACCTCTTGCATTTTCTTTTCGCGAGATTGGATGTTAGAGTCGTGCTCCGATTTTAGTTCCAAGAATTTTTCTTTGGCTTGTAAGTGTTTTTCTTTTTTAATAGTTTCAGCCTGTGTGTTAGCTTTTTCTATGATAGTTTCGGCACTTTTTTTGGCATCTTCTAGGATGAATTTTCCTTTAGAGTTTAGTGAGCTTTTAGAATACATAATTCCTAAAACCGCACCTATGACCAAAGCAACTATACCGATAGTAATGTAGGTTGCAATCATAATTTATAGTGAGTTATTTAATTTCTTTTTTAATTTTTAAACATAAAAAAACCTACAACAATCCATTATTAAGAGTAAACTCCTAATCAACACGATTTGAACTGTTTTTCATTATCTGTAATCTGCGACAAGGCAGCGCGCCATCTAATGAACATTCGTTCGGCAATTGTTTAGCGTTGAGTTTACCTGCTGTGTTAGAATTATTGTAGGCAGCTTGTATATTTGGAAGATTTTAGTCCTCCAATTCTTCCAATAACTGGTTGATTTTTGTCAAACGGTCATTGGTATTTGTTAAATTCTTTTCATTATTGTTTAAGTGCACTTCGGCGTTGGTTCCTAATTTTAATGCGCACATGGCTAAAGCATCTTGCTTGTCGCGTACATCAAAATTCGCCTCAAATTCCTTAATCATCGTTTCAATTTGTTTCCCGACTTTACGTAGGGTTTCTTCTTCGGCAGCGGGGACGTTAAGAGGATAGACTCTTCCAGCAATGTTGATGGTAATTCTTCTAATATCCATATCTTATAATCCACTGTTTCGTAACTCTGCAATGCAAAAATCAACCTCTTTTATTAATTTATTTAGGTGATTTTTCATCAATTTATTATGATCTGCATTTCCGCTTATAGCTGAATAAAGTTTTAAATCTTTTTGCTCTTCTGCTAAAACTCGATTTCTTTTTTTCTCTTCATCAAATTCCTCCTGCAATTGCTTATAGTCCTTAGAAAGCTCTGCATATTTGTCTAATAGACTGATATGTGTCTTGTGCAACTTAACGATTTTCTTTTCTAATTGCACGAAATTATTTTCTAATTCTGATAGCATCGAGTTTGATAAATTCTAACTATTACAAAAATATAAAAAAACTTAACAAAAAGAAAGATTTTTAGCTTTTATTTAATGTTTCAAATAAGAGCTTTTAATTGCTTGTTAATTAATTATTTAGTGATATGATTTTATTTAAAATAAAAAACTTTCACCAATTGATGAAAGTTTTATGTTGTTAAAATGGATATCCAAATGCAAAATTAAGAGTTGGTCGAAGAAGCTTATTTTTCATCATCACCCAACGCTCGCCAACTGGTTGGTTAGGATCGTACATTTTGTAAGCTAAATCTAGTCGGAACTTGATGTAAGCAACGTTTAATCTAAGTCCAAATCCACTACCAACACCCATTTGACTTATAAATTTACTGAACATAAACTGATCTCCAAAGCCATTGTCTTTTAGTCCCCAAATGTTACCAGCATCTGTAAAAAGTGCGGCTTCGAACATATTGTTAATCGGTAATCGGTATTCGATACTTGTCGTTAACTTTACATTGTCCATCGCATAAGATCTTACACGTTCGTCAAGTTGCGAATCTGCTGGGCCAAGACCTCCAAAAGCTACCCATGCTCTAATGTCATTGGATCCACCATTGAAGTAAGATCTGATAAATGGCATATTGTTAGAGTTACCATACGGGATACCAATCCCAATAAATTGTCGAATCGCTAACGTGTGAGGTTGTGCTTTATCTTGGAAGAATGTGAAGTATTTTCTAAAATCAAAATCAAATTTTACAAATTGAGAATATGGGATTTTAAAAATCGTTTTAGTGTCATTACCTATAACGCCGTCTTGCGTTGTTGTTTTAGCAAAAAGTCCTACAACATTACCTGCAACTTCAAATTTTCCATTAAAATAAAATGGATTTTTGTAACCTTTTTGACCAATTTCATTATACAAGAAGTTGTAAATAATCGAAGAAATTACAACGTCTTGCGTTTGTCTGTCTTTGTTGGCAAGAGATTGTCGATAAGAGTTAAATGTGTCCGTCTGTGTTTGGTCTAATCCGCTTTGGAAAGTATTATCACGAATAATAATTCTAGAAACATCATCAATACCAAGTTGACCATTGTTATATTGGGCTGCAATATTTGGATGTTGTACAAAATACCAATCGAAAACTTGTTGTCTAATATCGTTGTCCGCTAAGAAAAGTTGATAGTAGTTTTCTTTATTTTGTGTAAAACTAAATTGGGTATTAAACAAAGTCAATTTATGCGAAACAATATCATTAACATTGGCATAATAGCTAAGACCAGTATTAAAATTGATACGTCCAAGTCCAATATTATTTTGGATGGCCGCGCCTAAAAATATACTCGATGTTGGTGAATATCTTTTTGGGATTACTTTCCAATAACGTTTGAAAGGTACCCATAATCGAGGAATTTGCAACGACGCTTGTGTTGATAATTCGTAAGCATTAAATAATGCATTGTCTTTTTTCGGATCTTTAGTTGTACCAATAATACCAGAGAAACTGATGTTTAAGTTTTCTGCACCTTTAAAAACATTACGAGAGGTTAATTCTAAAGATGGAGAAAAACCAAAGTTTAGAATTTCGGAATAATGTAAATCCATCCCGACTTTAAAATCATATTTTGGCATCGGCTTTAAGATGTATCGAACATCAATTAAGCTATCGTTTTGCTTATCTGTCCCTTCGTTACGTAGACCATCAACGGCTTGTAGAATCGTAAAGTTGTTCATAGCCATTAGGTTACGTTTGGTTACATCAAAATCGCGTTGTTGATAATTGTCGCCAGGTTTGTAAATGATTGGAAGCCAAAGCGATTGGAGTTTGTAAGCTGTCGTGTCAACTCTATAAATATTGATGCCACGTAAGCTGTCTTTATGAATACTTTTTTCTTCGTATTCTTTAATGTTGTCGACAACAGCAATGTCTATGTTGCCAATTTTAGGTTTAATAAATCCACCATCAAGCGTGTCTTTATGAATATCCATTGTCACAGGCACATCTTTGCGACTAGAAAGTGTATCAGCTGTAAAATAAATTTGTTCACCAGACGCATTGAATTTATAATAACCTTCGTCCTTCATCAATTGCGTGATGCGTTTTACTTCGTCTTCAAGAACGGTTTGGTCGAGAATATTTCCCTTTTTAATAAGGCTTTTTTTGATGTCTCTTTCGTAAATGTTTCTAACACCCGAATCGGTAATATTGTAATAATAATCTTTAATAAAAGTCGGATCTCTGTGGATGATGTTATATTTAACCTCCGCTTTTTTAGCCGCTGAATCTCTTTTTACAGAGTGCGTAACTTCAGAATCCCAATAACCTTTGTATACTAAGAAGTTTTGGATATTCTCAACACTAGCTTTAGTTTTACCATCGCTATAGATAACAGGTTTTTCGCCAACTGTATGCCAGAATCTGTTCCAAAATAGATTTCTGCCAACATACTCTGGATGATTATATTTTATGAAAAGAGAATCACGAAGTTTTTGATTTCTCATTTCATTAGGATAAGTCATATACTCGGTAAGGATACTGTCGTATTTGGGATTAGCCGCATTGTAGGCAAGAAGACCTAAAGGAAATAAGAAAAAAGTTTTCTTATTAGGTTTTTGTGCTGCAAAACTTGGGATTTTATCACTTAGGATTTTCCCATCTTGGTATTTGAAATCATTTTTGGTCAACAAGTATTCGCCGTCTGGGACCTTCTTCGTTGTGCTACATGCATGCAGCAATAACAACATCAGACTTGCTGATAAACAAAATATATAATACTTTTGGGAATATTTTCGAAAATGCTTACTTCTCATAAAATAAAAATAATACAATCTCTCGACAAAAAGAAATTTAGACAAAAATACAATTTGTTTTTGGTTGAGAGTAACAAGATTATTAAAGAACTTGCGAATTCTCGTGTTAAAATTTTAGAAATTTATTCTACAAAGCCTGAAGAATTGAAAAGTTTATTCAAAAATGTCGATATTTTTGAAATTGACGAAAGAGAACTTCGGAAAATAAGTTTCTTGCAAAATCCTAAAGATTCGGTGGCGGTTTGCTCTCTAGAAACTGCAAAAATTGATGATTCTAAAGACCGACAAATCATATTAGACGGTATCCAAGATCCTGGAAATCTAGGTACAATTATTCGATTGGCAGATTGGTTTGGGATTGAACAAATCGTTTGTAGTCAGGATACTGTTGATTTTCATAACCCGAAAGTTTTGATGTCAACCATGGGTTCTTTCACAAGAGTTAATGTCTGTTATGTAGAGTTGGAAGATTATCTTAAAACCTATCAACATCCAATTATCGGGACCGATATGCAGGGCGAGAGTATTTATAAAAAAGAATTCCCGTCAAAATTTAGTTTGGTACTAGGTAATGAAGGGAATGGTATGCGTCCTAATGTTGAACAATTATTGACTGATGTTGTCACTATCCCAAGATTTGGAAAGCAACAATCTACCGAAAGTCTTAATGTATCAATGGCTACAGGAATTATTCTCGGTCAAATATTTTCGGATCAAGTTTAAATTTAATTTAAAACTAAATCAATTTTTCTAGGCTAGAAGCGGTTTTGTGACGTTGATAGTCTTCAAGTTTTTCTCTAATAAATTTAAGAGCGAAAGGCGCAACATAGACTAAAGCTAGACCAATTATTTTTTTGTTCCAGTTAGAGTTATTAAGATTTTTGCGGGCATAATTACCAACTAAAGTGACGGCTCCTAGACGAACTGCAGTTTCCAGAAGTCCAGAATCTACGGTATTGTTGGCTAATCCTACCAAACTTTTTGGTGAAGTTGTTTCTCGGATACCTTCCGATACTTCGCGCATAATGTTTTTGGTGTTGAGGCTAAGCGTTTGGTTGCCTTCATCGTCTTCGGACTCCTTCAGATATTTATCTGTAATGCCGTTAGTCAGCACGCTCAAACTTTCTTTTTTGTTTTTAAAAGTTAAAAGTTCTTCCATGTTTTTGATATCATCTCTTAGAAGTGCCTTTTTTCTTCTCAACTCATCTAGATTATTGTATTGGTGTGACATAATTAACGGTTTAAAAAGTTAAGTACATTATTAGCAACGGTTTTTATGATTTTTTTTCTCATGCTAAGCACAATAATCATAATTAAAAGATAGAATCCTGCAACGATCAAAAATCCGTACGAAAAATTATCTAATGCTTGCCCAATAAGGAATGCAATTCCGAAATTAAATAAAATAATAAAGAACGCAAATACAATAACCATCGTCATAATAAAGGTGATAATACCTGTTGACAAGGACGATTTTTCTATCAACTCAAGTCTTGCAAGGTCGATTCTTTTATTAATATATTCCTTAAGTAGATCTATCATAATAGATGTTTTAGTAAAGTTACAAAAATTTACAAAAAAAAGGAACTTAGTGGACTAAGTTCCTTTATAATTCACTCTAGATTTGGGATTATTTCATTCCGTCTAGTTCTGTCTCTACATCTTTAACAACGTCAGTTGCTTTAGATACCATTTGATCTTTGTACTTATCGTAACCTTCTTTAACCGAAGATGCGATGTTGTTAGCAGTGTCTTTAACTTGAGAAGAGATTGTATTGTATTTGTCTTTCACTTGGTCAGAAACGTTTCCGTATTGCTCTTTAACTTTTTCTGAAGTTTTGTGATATTGTTCGTTAGCTTGGTCTTTGATATCCTCAGCTTTCTTTTTAATTTTCTTTCTTGTTTCTTTTCCTTCTTCAGGAGCATAAAGAAGTCCCATTACTACACCAACTGCTGCACCTGCTAATAGACCTGCTAAAATTCCTGCTGAATTATTTTTTCTAGACATAATGTGTGATTTTTTTGATTAACGTTTAACTTGATTAATTATGTTTTTATGAGTTACAACAAATGTACCAAAGGATTTTAAGATTGTATAAACTTTGTTAAATTATTGTTACTTTATGTATGAAAGCATTAATTCGATAGTTTGTTCTTTTGTCAAATCAGAATTATCTATCAATATGGCATCGTCTGCCTGACGAAGTGGCGCGATTTCTCTTTCAGAATCTATTTTGTCACGTTCGATAAGATTTTGTTTCACTTCTTCGATGCTGATGTTTTCTCCAAAACCTAGAAGTTCTAGATGTCTTCTTTTTGCACGTTCGTCAGTGCTTGCAGTTAAGAAAAACTTGAAATCCGCATTTGGTAAAACCACTGTGCCAATGTCGCGACCATCCATAATAACGCCTCCAGTTTTAGCAATATTTCGTTGTGTATCAAGTAAGAAAGCTCGCACTTCGGGAAGTTTTGCAACTTGACTAACGTTGGCTGATACTTGTGGTTGACGTATTTCTTTATCGATATTAGTTCCGTTTAAGAATAATTGTAATTCATCATTCTTTTTTTCAAAAACTAAATTGATGTTCGGAAGATCATCTATTAATTGTTGAAGATCGATACTGTCATCTGCATTTTGACAATGGCTAAGTCCATAAAAAGTAATACCACGATAAAGTGCGCCAGTGTCCATGTGGATAAGGCCAAGGCGTTTTGCAATAACTTTGGAGATAGAACTTTTTCCAGTCGAAGAATAGCCATCAATGGCGATTACCCAATTTTTTGTCATTTCTGAATTTCTGATACAAATTTAGAAATTTTAAAAAGGAAAAAACTATTGCAGATTAAAGAAATTTGGTTTAGCGAATTTGCGGAAAGTTTTAACGACGATTTCCGCTTATTTCGATAAGGTCAAGACTTAGTCCAAACATATTGACATTGGACGAGTTATGATATCTCGCATGCGAATAATCGAATTTGAAATAAGAAATCTTTATTCCGAAGCCTGCCGAAAGTCCTGAGAAATTTCTTTGGTCGAGAATGGCCATTTCGTTACCGCGTTTTACATTATAACCAAATCTTATATTAAATGCTTGTTGCGGAAACAACTCAACACCAAGAGATAAGTGATCTAAAACTTTTCTTCCAAAATTAACAGGTTGCCCATTAACATTGAAGTCTTGAGAAATATTAAATTTTTGTAAATCGTGTAATGTCACAGTAACTGCAGCTGGAAATTGATCCAAAATTTTAGTGTAACCTAAATCTATTCTAAAAGGCAAATCTTCTCGAACACCATTAAATGGTTTGAATTGATAACCAAAATTACGAGCAACTAAAGTTAAAGTCTCATTAGATCGAGGATTGTGATAAGTAACGCCAGCATTTGCGGAAACCGCCATCGAGCTATAAGTATCAATTTTAGATGTTACGAAATTAACATTAGCACCAATAGTCCATTCGTCTTCGAGTTGATAGGCGTAACCAGCTCCAATAGAAGCATCCATCGCAGAAAAATCACCAAGAATATTGGCTGCTTCGTCGGTACGTGGCATTTTTCCGTAATCCATGTAACGCGCGTTAATGGAAATAAGATGGCCTTCTTCTAAATCTTTAACATAACTAATAGTCCCGATTTTTGAATCCGCCAAATATGAGGCATAGTTTACAGAAACCATATTATCCATTTCCAAATTCATCAAAGATGGATTGGCTGCGGTCATGTTAACATCGTAATCCCTTATGGATACAGCATCACCACCCAAAGCAGATTGTCGGGCAGATACAGGAATATTTAGAAAAGGATATACATTGGTACCTAATTGTGCATACACCAAACTACTGCATATCGCTAAAGATAAAATAGAAATCTTCTTCAAAATCACTTCTCTTATTTGCAAAAATAGATTTTTTTAAAATTTAACAAAATATTTAGACGTTAAACTTATTTCTTCATAACGTAATTCTGTTGCATTCCTTATATTTGCAGCAGTAAAAAATTAAAAAAAATGAAACCTTGTAATCAGCGTATCATTTTTTAATTAAAAATTCAAAAAAAATAAAAGATGAAATATAAAAGAATCCTTCTAAAACTAAGTGGAGAAGCCTTGATGGGAGAACGTCAATACGGTATTGATAACGATCGTCTTAAGGAATATGCGGATGAAATTAAAAAAGTTGTTGACAAAGGTTGCGAAGTTGCAATTGTTATCGGAGGAGGAAATATTTTCAGAGGATTGGCTGGTGCTGCAAAAGGTATGGATCGTGTACAAGGCGATTACATGGGGATGTTGGCAACGGTTATCAATGGTATGGCTTTGCAAGGTGCTTTGGAAGATGCTGGTATCAAAACTAGACTTCAGTCTGCTATCGAAATGGATAAAGTTGCAGAACCTTTTATTAAAAGAAGAGCAGTTCGTCATCTTGAAAAAGGTAGAGTTGTGATTTTTGGAGCAGGTACTGGTAATCCATATTTTACGACAGATACAGCAGCGACGCTTCGTGCTATCGAAATCGATGCTGATGTTATCTTGAAAGGGACAAGAGTTGATGGTATCTACGATAGCGATCCTGAAAAAAATGCTGATGCTGTTAAATTTAATAGTCTTTCTTTTGAAGAAGTTTTCGAGAAAAATTTAAAAGTAATGGACATGACAGCTTTTACTTTGAGTCATGAAAACAAATTGCCAATCATCGTTTTTGATATGAACAAACAAGGTAATCTTGCGCGTCTTGTAGATGGCGAAATGATCGGTACATTGGTTAACTAATAATAAATCAATAATCTTGGAGTTTTTGTAATAAAACAATTATTATTGCGGAAATTCAAATTTTAAAACAAAATTGTTAATTATCAAACTTTAAATAAATAATGGAAGAATTAGAACTCATCACAGCATCGGTAAAGGAAGAGATGGATGCTGCGCTTAAGCATTTGGATCATGCTTTTCAAAAAATCAGAGCGGGTAGAGCGTCAACAAGTATGGTACAAGATGTTATGGTAGAATATTATGGTTCTATGACACCTATTAACCAAGTTGCTAACGTATCTGTGCCAGATGCAATGACTATTTCTATTCAACCTTGGGATAGAGGAGCGGTTAGTGCTATCGAAAAAGCAATTATCAACTCTAACTTAGGTTTTGCGCCTTCTAACAATGGAGATGTTATTATTCTTAATGTTCCACCTTTAACAGAAGAGCGTCGTAGAGATTTAGCAAAACAAGCTAAAGGCGAAGCAGAGCAAAGTAAAATTGTAGTTAGAAACGCTCGTCAAGAAGGTATGAAGGATCTTAAAAAGTTGGATGGCGTTTCTGAAGACTTAGTAAAAGGTGCTGAGAAAGACATTCAAGATCTTACAGATCAATATATTAAAAAAGTAGATGATGCTTTCAAAGTTAAAGAAGCAGAGATCTTAAAAGTTTAAAAAATTAAAAGATTTAGAATTTTTCTAAATCTTTTTTTTGTACTAAAAACGAAGTTTATTTACACTTTCTTCAAAAAGATTTTAAAGATTTAAATTATTTACATATTCTCAATTTTATTTATGAATTTTTTTGAAATTCACAATCGATTTTTTTGTCTAAGATGATGTAATTATTTACTATTTATTAAATATTAATATTATATTTGCTGGAATTTAATTTCCCTTAAAAATGAGAGATAAATTCCTTACATGGGGACTGGTATTAGTCCTTGCAACGACAGTTATTGCTGTTCTTATCAAAGCCCATTATTGGATTCCAATTACGTTGGCTGCTATTTACATCTTAGGTATTTTCAATGCCACGCAGACCAAACATGCTATTTTGAGAAACTTCCCTGTATTAGGACTTTTCCGTTATATGCTGGAAGGGATTTCTCCCGAAATTCAACAGTATTTCATTGAGAGAGAAACCGATGGTAAACCTTTCCCAAGAAATCAAAGATCGGCAGCTTATCGTCGTGCAAAAAATATTAGCGACACGGTAGCTTTCGGTACTCAACTAGAAATCAACAATAGAAAATACGAAGGTATTAAGCATTCTATTTATGCTAAATCGCCGTCGCACGAATTGCCAAGAACGACAATTGGTGGACCAGATTGTTTGCAACCATACAGTGCGTCTTTATTTAATATTTCTGCAATGTCATTTGGTGCATTGTCTGACAGAGCGCATATCTCGCTTAACAGAGGTGCGAAAAAAGGACAATTCTATCATAACACTGGTGAAGGAGGAATTTCTCCATATCACATGGAAGGTGGGGACTTGTGTTGGCAAATTGGTACAGGATATTTTGGATGTCGTGATGATGAAGGGAAATTTAACCCAGAATTGTTTACGAAGTATGCGACAATCGATAATGTAAAAATGATTGAGATTAAACTTTCTCAAGGTGCTAAGCCAGGTCACGGTGGGGTACTTCCAGGGGTTAAAAATACACCGGAGATTGCAGCGATTCGTCACGTAAAGCCAGGTATCACAGTATTGTCGCCTCCAGGGCATAGCGCATTCTCAACGGCTGCGGGATTATTACAATTCGTAAAACAACTTAGAGATTTATCAGGTGGTAAACCAGTAGGTTTCAAACTATGTATTGGTGATACAAAAGAATTTGAAGAAATCTGTGCACAGATGAATGTTCTTAAAATCTACCCAGATTTTATTACTGTTGATGGTGCCGAAGGTGGTACTGGTGCTGCGCCGCCAGAGTTTTCGGATGGTGTTGGTATGCCATTAGAACCAGCTTTAATTTTTGTAAACTCAACGCTGAAAAACTTTAATGTTAGAGATAAAGTTAAAATTATCGCTTCTGGAAAGGTTTTGACGTCTTTAGATATTTTGAGAGCTGTTGCGATGGGTGCTGATGCTTGTAACAATGCACGTGGATTTATGTTTGCTTTGGGTTGTATCCAAGCTTTACAATGTAATTCTAACACATGTCCAACGGGTGTTGCAACGCAAAATAAAATGCTTATTAAAGGTCTTGATGTTACAGACAAAGCAGAACGTGTGTATCATTTCCACAAAAATACATTACATACTTGTAACGGGTTGATTGCTGCGGCTGGTAGAACATCGTATGACCAAGTTGATGCTTCAATGTTTATGCGAGGTGACGAGTTCGAGCATTTAGCAGATACTTATTTCCCAGACATTCTTGGTAATGTTAGAAAAAGATAATTGATATTAATGACTGTTTGATAGCAATATATAAAACCTGAATTCTTTTAATTCAGGTTTTTTTTGTTTATTTTTGTACATCTAAAAAAGTAAAAAGAAAGAATGAATTCCTACAAAAATCCTCTTGAAGAACGTTACTCAAGTGAGGAAATGCTTTACAATTTTTCCCCGAATAATAAATTCAGAACTTGGAGACAATTGTGGATTGCATTGGCTGAAATCGAAAAAGATTTAGGTCTTGACATCACAGACGAGCAAATTAATCAATTAAAAGAACAAGCTGAAAACATCGATTATGATGTTGCTGCAGCTTATGAGAAAAAATTTCGTCATGATGTGATGGCGCACGTTCACACGTATGGTGACGTTGCACCTTTGGCGAAAGGAATTATACATTTAGGAGCAACTTCGGCATTTGTAGGAGATAATACAGATTTAATTCAGATTCGTGATGGTTTAAAAATTGTTAGAAAGCAATTGGTAAACGTCATCAAAAAATTATCGGATTTCTCGATTAAATATAAAGATATGCCAACGTTGGGCTTCACACATTTTCAGCCAGCGCAGTTAACGACGGTTGGGAAGAGAGCAACTTTGTGGCTTCAATCTTTGATTTTGGATTTTGAAGAATTAGAATTTTTCTTAGAAACGTTGAGATTCCGTGGTGTGAAAGGAACTACTGGAACTGCAGCGAGCTTCTTGGAACTTTTCAATGGCGATTATTCCAAAGTAAAACACTTAGATAAAGAACTGTCAAGAAGATTTGGATTCGAAAAAGTTTTCGGAGTTTCTGGACAAACTTACGATAGAAAAATTGATGCAAAAGTGGTGGCTTTATTGTCAAACATTGCTCAATCAGCCCATAAATTCACCAACGATTTACGTTTACTTCAAAACTTAAAAGAAATTGAAGAACCATTCGAGAAAAACCAAATTGGTTCATCAGCAATGGCGTACAAACGTAATCCGATGCGTTCAGAAAGAATTGGAGCTTTAGCGAAATACGTGATGTCTTTGTCTTCAAGTTCGGCTATGGTGGCTTCTACACAATGGTTTGAGCGTACTTTGGACGATTCCGCAAACAAGCGTTTAACAATTCCACAAGCATTTTTAGCGATTGATGCTATTTTGTTGATTTGGAATAACATTATGGATGGTTTAGTAGTCTACGAAAACCGTATCCACAAGCATATTATGGAGGAACTTCCTTTCATGGCGACAGAATATATCATCATGGAAGAAGTGAAAGCAGGAGGCGACCGACAAGAAATTCACGAAATTATTCGCGTTCACTCGATGGAAGCGTCCAAAAAAGTGAAGATGGAAGGAAAAGAAAACGATTTAATTGAAAGATTGATGAACGATTCTTCTCTGAAAATGGATAAATCCAAGATTGCAGAAGTAATGGATCCGAAAAACTTCATCGGTTTTGCGCCAATCCAAACGGAAGAGTTTATCCAAAACGAAGCCAAGCCAATCACGGATAAGTATTCTGAGCTAATTGGTCTAGAAGCAGATTTAAAAGTATAAATTTGATGCAGTCTTGTCGGCTGCATTTTGTTTTAATTTGAAATTGATTATTTGAAGTTTGAAATTAATTTTCGCTGTTTGAAGAATCTCAAATCTCGAATTTTGAATCTCAAATTTTATTATGGCAGCTTTTTCCGCCCAGAGTTTATCCTGAGCTTGTCGAAGGGTTCCCGCTTTTATTATTTTGCAAAAAATAATAAAGAGCTCCACTCAGGTCGGGCTGCGAAAAACCTATCGTGAAAGAATTTGCCATCATTTGATGCGGAAAGCCCTGAAAGGGTGAAATATAAATAGCCATGGGTGAAACCCATGGAAACAAAGAAAAGGCAAATCGTCCCGAAAGGACAAGTAATCATAACCGTGGATGAAATCCGCGGAAAACAAAAGCAAACGTCAGTTCGAGTGTTTTTCGGAACTAAGTGAAGAAAAATGTATCGAGAACTTTAATTAGAACTTCTCGATACGAATTTTTCAAATTCTACTCGAAGTGACGAAATAGTAAAAAAATCTAATATCTGATGTCTAACATCTAATATCTAAAATGAATAAAAGAATTTTTGTAGAAAAGAAAGGCTTGTTTGATGTGGAAAGTCCAAAGATTTTTTCGGAAATCTTAAATGTCGTATCCAACATCGAAAGCGTGAAAGTTTATAATGTTTACGATATTTTCGGAATTGAAGATGCCGATTTCCAAAAGGTGGTGAATTCTACTTTTGTTGACCCTGTTACTGATATTCTGCACGAAGAAAATCCAGCGAAGAACACTTTTTTCGCAACCGAGTTTCTTCCTGGTCAATACGACCAAAGAGCCGATTCTGCGGAGCAATGTATAGCTTTGTTGACGCAAAATGGCAATGCAACAGTTAGAAGTGGAAAATTAATTGAACTTTCGGGAGTTAACGATTCGGATTTGGTGAAAATCAAGGATTTGTTGATTAATAAAGTAGAATCTAAAGAAAAAGATTTATCGAAATTAGAAATTCCTGCGGAAAATGAGCCACAACCTGTCATCGTTTATGATGGTTTTAAAGATTGGAGTTCAGATGAATTGAAAAACTTTTATGATAAAATAGGTTTTGCATTTGGATTGGACGATTTGGAGTTTATTCAAGCTCATTTTAAATCGGAGAATAGAAATCCAACTGAAACCGAACTTAAAGTTTTAGATACGTATTGGAGCGACCATTGTCGTCATACGACTTTCGAAACTGAGTTAACGGAAATTGAATTCAAAGGTCAGTTTAAGTCGACTTTGGAAACTATTTTCAACGATTATTTAGAAAAAAGAAAATTCTTAGGACGCGAAGAAAAACCAATTTCTTTAATGGACTTGGGAACAATCGCTGCCAAATATTTCCGTAAAACGGGGAACTTAGAAAACCTTGTGGTTTCAGACGAAATCAATGCATGTACGATTGAAATCGAAGCTGAATACGATGGTAAAAAGGAGCCTTGGTATTTGTTATTTAAGAACGAAACTCACAATCACCCAACGGAAATTGAGCCTTTTGGTGGAGCTTCAACCTGTCTTGGTGGTGCAATCCGTGATCCTTTGTCTGGTCGTGCTTTTGTTTATCAGGCAATGCGTTTGACAGGTGCTGGAAATGTTTTAGAGCCAATTTCAGATACAATTGCGGGAAAACTTCCTCAAAGAACGATTACAAAACAAGCGGCAAACGGCTATTCATCGTATGGAAACCAAATTGGTTTGGCGACAACTTTAGTGAACGAAATTTACCATGAAGGCTACAAAGCCAAAAGAATGGAAGTTGGTTTCGTGGTTGGTGCAGTTCCAAAAACGTGGGTTCGTCGTGAAAAGCCTGAAAATGGTGATATTGTCGTGCTTTTGGGAGGTGCAACAGGTCGCGATGGTGTTGGTGGTGCAACGGGAAGTTCAAAAGAGCAAGACGAAACCTCTATTCATACGCTTTCTACGGAAGTTCAGAAAGGAAATGCAGTTGATGAACGTAAAATTCAGCGTTTGTTTAGAAATCCTGAAGTAACGACTTTAATCAAGAAATCAAACGATTTTGGGGCAGGTGGAGTTTCTGTAGCGATTGGTGAAATTGCAGATTCTTTGGAAATTAATTTGGATGTTTTGCCTTTAAAATACGAAGGTTTGAACGGAACTGAATTGGCGATTTCTGAATCTCAAGAAAGAATGGCAGTCGTTATTGAAGCTAAAGATGAAGCTAAATTCATTGAGTTCTGCGAAAAAGAAAACATCAAAGCAGTTGTTGTTGCCAAAATAACCGATTCTGGAAGAATGCAAATGTTCTGGAAAGGCAATAAAATTGTGGATTTGAGTCGTGAATTCCTTGATACAAACGGTTGTGCAAAAACACAAACGGTTGAGATTTCTCACTTAGAACCTGTAAAGACAGAAAAAATAGAGTTTACAGAAGAAAATTTTGTAAACATTTTAAAAGATAAAAATAACGCATCGCAAAAAGGTTTGTTGGAAATGTTCGATGCTTCGGTTGGAGCGACGACGGTTGCGATGCCTTTGGGAGGGAAATATCAGTTGACGGAAATGGAAGGCTCGGTGCAAACGCTTCCAATTTTGAATGCTGAAAACATCGAAACTGTTTCTTTAGCAAGTTGGGGATTTGATGCTGATATTTCGAGTCAAAACTCAATGGTTGGTGCCGCAAATGCGGTTGTAGAAAGCGTTTCGAAAATCGTTGCAATGGGTGGCGATTATAAAAAAATACGTTTGAGTTTCCAAGAATATTTTGAAAAATTAGGAAATCAACCTGAAAAATGGGGCAAACCAATGGCTTCACTTTTGGGAGCGTACAATGCTCAAATGAATCTTGGATTGGCTGCAATTGGGGGAAAAGACTCAATGAGTGGAACGTTCCAGAATATTAATGTTCCTCCAACATTGATTTCTTTTGCTTGTGCAAACGGCGTGAAACGTCATATTATTTCACCAGAATTCAAATTAGCTGGAAATCATTTGTACCATTTTTACCATCAAACGGACGAAAATGGACTTCCAAATTATGAGGTTTTAAAAGAGGTTTATGAATTTATTCATGATGGAATTTTACAGAAAACCATCGTTTCTGCAAAAAACATAAAAGAAGGTGGAGTAGCGGTTGCATTGGCTAAAATGGCATTTGGAAATAATCTTGGAGCGACAGTTTCTTTAGATGAAAATCAAATTTTAGAAAAAAATATTGGTGGATTAATCATCGAATCTGTTGAAGAATTATCTCATCCAGCTTTACAAAAAATCGGAAATGTTGTTGAAACTGCAGTTTTAACTTTCAAAAATAAAGAGAATGTCACACTGAGCGAAGTCGAAGTGTCGAATCTCAAATCCAACTTTGTTGGTACTTTCGAAAATCTTTTCCCAACTTCGGAGAAAGAGAAAATCGTTGTAAACATAGATGAAAGCTTAAATTCTACAAATCCGAGAACGATTCATATTAAGAAGCATGGTTTAGCAAAACCTAAAGTTTTCGCACCAGTTTTCCCTGGAACAAACTGCGAATATGAAACACAAAACGCTTTCAGAAAAGAAGGTGCGGAAGTTTCGAGTTTGCCGTTAATCAATCTTGATTTTAATAAATTGAATGAGAGTATCGATGCTTGGGTGAAAGAAATCGAACAATCTCAAATTTTAGTTTTCTCAGGAGGTTTTTCCGCAGGTGACGAGCCTGATGGTTCAGCAAAATTCATCGTGAATGTTTTGAAAAACCAAAAGATGAAAGATGCTGTTCACGCTTTATTGCAACGTGACGGAATGATTTTAGGAATTTGTAACGGTTTCCAAGCTTTGGTGAAATCTGGTTTGCTTCCTTACGGTGAAATCCGCGATTTGGATGCAAATTCTCCAACTTTGGCGCACAATGCAATCGGAAGACACATTTCTCAGATGGTGAATGTAAAAGTTGTAAACGAAGATTCTCCTTGGTTAAAAGGAATGAAAGGTTTGGAATATACAATTCCGATTTCTCATGGTGAAGGTCGTTTTATGGCTTCGGAAGAAGTGTTGACAGAACTTTACAAAAACGGACAAATCGCAACACAATACATCGATTTTGATGGAAACATCGCTCACGGAATGCCGTTCAATCCAAATAATTCACTTTTTGGAATTGAAGGAATCACGAGTTTGGACGGAAAAATTTTCGGAAGAATGGGACATCCAGAACGTTTTGCAGAAGGTTTAATGAAAAATATTCCATCAGCAAACTACCACAATATTTTCAAAAATGGTGTTGAGTATTTTAAATAGATAAGTTTTTAAATGATATCAAAATCCGTCTTTTCGAAGGCGGATTTTTGTTTTTTTATCAATTTTAAAATTTCTTTAACATCGATTATTAAACTGTTTTTAGCTTTTTGAAAAAGGAATCCTTATTTTTAGAACTTAAAATTTAGACATTGGCACATCGCATTTATTTATACAATCTCGACAGTAAAAGCAAAGAAACTTTTCCTAACTATCTCGGTGAGTGGAATTACGAAATTCCGTTGTTGTTGGTTCCGCTTGTTTCTGGGAATTTGCGCGCAAAAGGCAAGCAATTGTTTGCGGATAAACAAGAAGGCATCAGTCGTTTGCGAAGTTTTTTTAACCTAATCGCGGACACTTACCAATGGCATTACAAGAAGTTTTATTACGAGCCAGTTAACCAGATGTTCCAGTTTTTGGAGGATTTGCCATTTGATACATTTCAGATTGATGGCAGCGACGTCTTCACGATGAATGAAGAATCTCCGAAAGAACAGGCCAAAGATTGGGTTTTGGAAATCGATAACAAATGGAAAAATTTTGAAACAGCGATTGAGCATCAAGACCTTAATTTCCTAAATCCGCAGTTTTTTATGACGGGTTACCAGTCGTTTCAGGAGATTATGGAAACCGATTGGATTAACTATGGATTGGGTTATTTTGAGTACGATTTGTTTTTAAAAAATAATGTTAATGTTTATGAAGTTGATGGAAAATTTGGTTTAGAAACAAGTAAAGGAGTTAAAATCATCGATCCAATCTATGATGAAATCTACGATTGGAGCGATACTAATATTGCTTTGGTTAGTAAGGATGGGCTTTTTGGTTACATTGCGATGGATGGAAAAGTTTTGGTTCCGACGATTTACGAAGACGCTTTCGATGTTAATTCTTTTGGTAAAATGTCGGTGGCGGAAGTCCACATGAATAACAAAATCGGGATTATTAATTGTAACACGAATCAACTGATTTTGCCTTGTGAGTACGACGAATTGCAGATTCTGAATTATGCTTATTTTAATGTTTCTAAAAACGGAATATGGCATATTTTCGATATCGAAAATCAGCAACTTTTGAACGTTTCTGGTTCTAGTGTTTTTGATATTGAGTATTGGTCAGATTTGTTTTTTACGAAAGAACAAGGGACTCAGAAAAGGAAGTTCTATACTAAAAAAGGCTTGTATATTGGAGAGTTTGTTGAAGAATCGATTTCTAAAATCGGAGAAAAATATTATCAAATAAAACCAAATAAATTCCAGACTAAGTTTTCTATCATCAATTCTAAAGGAGAAATTTTAGAAACCGAAATCGATAAAGTTATTGTCTTGGACGATTATCAATCTTTTGCTTTTAAGAAAGATAAAAAATGGCGACTTTTTGATGGCGTTCAACATGTTTATGTTTTAGAAAATGAAGAAATTGAGGATATATTTCTTGATGATTTTAAATATGCTTTTAAAAATACTTGGGGAATAAGAACCAGTTCTGGTAAAGGTTTATATCACGCTTTGGAACATCAATTTTGTATTGAACCAAACGCTGATTACAAAATTTTTGAAACTTTAAATGCTAAATTTTTAAGAATTAAATCGCAAAATTACAATCAGTTTTTTGATGTTGAAAAACGAACTTTGAG
>JAEXRP010000029.1:0-51683 GCA_023440705.1 Bacteroidota bacterium | reverse complement strand
GGTATGTAAGATTGTGTAGAAGACGTTTCTGGAAAGGCGATTACAGCGATGATAAAATTTCGGCTTACCAAACTTTATATACATGTTTGGACACGATTGCAAAACTTTCGGCTCCAATTGCGCCATTCTTTATGGATCAATTGTACCAAGATTTGAATGCTGTAACTGGAAAAACAAACGGCGAATCTGTGCATTTAACAGATTTCCCAGTTGCTGATGAAAGCTTAATTGATACCGATTTGGTTGAAAAAACGCATTTGGCGCAACAAATTACGTCGATGGTATTCTCTTTAAGAAAGAAAGAAAACCAAAAAGTTCGTCAGCCTCTTCAAAAAGTGATGATTCCAGTTTTGGATGCAAAAACAGAAGCTCAAATCAATGCTGTTGCGGAATTAATTAAGCAAGAAGTAAACGTAAAAGAACTTCAATTAATTAATGCAGAACAAGCGGCGAGCATTATTGTAAAACAAATCAAACCGAACTTTAAAGCTTTAGGAGCGAAGCTAGGAAAAGATATGAAAACGGTTGCAGGAGAGATTTCCGCTTTCACAAGCGAGCAGATTGCTGACCTTGAAAAAACAGGAAAAGCTGAAGTGTCTGGACACGAAATCACGATTGATGATGTAGAAATTTTCACATCAGATATCCCAGGTTGGACAGTGGCAAGTGAAGGAAAAATCACTGTGGCATTAGATTTGACGTTAACGGACGAATTGAAATCGGAAGGAATTGCAAGAGAATTCATCAACCGTGTTCAAAACCTTAGAAAAGACAAAGATTTTGAGCTAACGGATAGAATTAACATTTCGATAGAAAGCGATAATCCTTTCTTAGCCGACATCGAAAGAAATAAAGCTTATATTTCTGAAGAAGTTTTAGCAAATAATATTGCTACAGAAACGATTTCTGAAAACTTCAACGAAATTGAGATAGATGAAGTTAAATTTAAAATAAAGGTAGAAAAAGTTTAAAAATTGTTAATATTGGTAGTTTTTTTTCTAACAGTTTTATAAATATTTTTTACTATCTTTAATTAATATAAAAAAACCAAATTATTTAAAGTTATGAACATGGCAGAAGAGAAATTACGATATAGTGACGCCGACTTACAAGAGTTTAAACAACTGATTCAAGATAAAATAGATAAAGCTGAAAAAGATTTAAGTCTTATTAAAGAAAGTTTTATCAACGATCAAAATAACGGAACTGATGATACTTCACCAACTTTCAAAGCTTTTGAAGAAGGTGCTGAGACGCTAAGCAAAGAGCAAAATGCGTTGCTAGCAGGAAGACAAGAGAAGTTTATCCGTGATCTGAAAAATGCGTTAATCAGAATACAAAACAAAACTTATGGGATTTGTCGTGTAACAGGAAAGTTAATCTCGAAAGAAAGATTAAAAGCTGTACCACACGCAACTTTGAGTATTGAAGCTAAAAATATGCAACGTTAATCCAAAAACATTTGAGATTGTATAAACGATTATTTTCTTTAATTAAGTAATAATACAGGTTTACAAGAAATTGTAAACCTTTTTTGGTTATAAAGTCATGACATTAGTTATCATCTTTCTTATTATTATCCTTATTTTTGCGTTTGTTTTTAAAGACAAGTTTAGCGCCTCAATTTCTAAACCAGAAGAAAAGTACATGAGCATCGACGATCGTTTTAACAATGATAAACGAGAACGCGAAAAAGAAATTGACCAACTGCTAAGCAAAATTGGCAAAAACGGAATAGACGATCTAAGTCCAAGAGAACGAAAAAGACTAGACGAATTATCAAAAAAATAAATCCTAAATAATGGAATCTATAATAGTACACACAAAAAATGCAATGGAGTTAGCAGCTCTTAAAAGTGTTTTGAAAGACATGAATATCGAGTTTGAAAAATTTCATACAAGAAATCATTTTCACAATCAAAAAACTGTGAAGAAAATCAACGATAAAAAAGAGCAAAAAATCAATAGACCTAATAAGCCAAAAGGACAATAATGAAGAAGATTGCATTAATCACTTTATTGATTTTAATAATTGACCAAGCCTCAAAAATCTATGTTAAAACGCATTTTCATCTTGGTGAAAGCGTGGAAGTATTTGGACTTAGCTGGTTCCGATTGACTTTCGTTGAGAATCCAGGCATGGCTTATGGTCTGCATTTCGGAGGACTTTGGGGAAAATATACTTTGATCTTGTTAAGACTTGTCTTAGCTGGCGGGATGATTTTCCTTTTCAGAAAATGGTTAAAAGAAGGTGCGTCCAATTACCTCATCATTCCGATGGCAATGATTTTTGCAGGTGCAATTGGTAACGTTATCGACGGGATGTTTTATGGGATGATTTTCGATTCTGGAACGATGTATGAAGAAAGTATCGGCCGTTGGATTGACTACGACAGCGTATCAAAACTAACAGCTTTCGGTGATGGTTATTCGCAGTTTATGCGTGGTTGCGTGGTTGACATGCTGCATTTCCCTTTGGTTGACACGACTTGGCCAGATTGGGTCCCTATATTTGGCGGTAAACATATTGAGTTTTTCAAATATATCTTTAATGTAGCAGATTCTGCGATTACAGTTGGCGCTTTGTTCCTATATATATTTAGAAAGAAAGCTTTCCCAAATGGTTTAGATTTTTAAATTAAAATTTTTGAAAAGCAATAAATAAATCTTATTTTTAAAATTCGATTAAATGATACGAGTTTTAGAATGAAAATTTTCAAGAAAATAATAAATACAGGACTGATACTCATCGTAGTATCAGCCCTTTTTGTTTGGTGGTCCAACACAACGATAGAAAGCGACACCGAAACTTTTAATTCGTTTAATATTAATGATATTCCGAAGGAGAAAGTTGGTCTTGTGCTTGGCACTGGAAAAACGCTAGCGAATGGTCAACCAAATCTTTATTTCAATTACAGGATTGACGCCGCTGCAGAATTATACAAGGCAGGAAAAGTCCAATATTTCATCGTAAGTGGTGACAATTCTAAAAAAAACTACAACGAACCCGAAGATATGAAGTTGGCTTTAATGGAAAAAGGCGTTCCCGAAAATCACATTTTTGAAGATTTTGCAGGCTTCCGAACTTTGGATTCTGTGGTTAGAGCAAAAGATATTTTCGGTCAAAAAGAACTCGTTATCATTTCACAAAAATTCCATAATCAACGTGCGGTTTTTCTAGCGCAACAAAACGGAATGACCGCTTACGGCTACAACGCAAAAGATGTCAACAAAGCGATGGGCTTCAAAACCAACCTCAGAGAAAAGTTTGCGAGAGCCAAAGTCTATTGGGATATGTTCTTTGGTGTGGAGCCGAAATTCGGTGGCGAGAAGATTCAGATTCCGTAATTTACCATTCGACATTTCAAAATTACCGTTCATCATTTATAACAATAATTGCTGATCATGAGATATTATATTTGTTTTAGAAAAAACTCAAAAAACAAAAATTATGATCACATTAATCATCGAAATCGCTGTTAAAATTATAGATTTTATCACACAATTTTTCGCTTAAAATTTTTTAAACCAAAACAAAAAATGAATAAAAAACCAAACTACTCAGAGATGCCAACTGAGGAATTGCAGATATTGCGTGACAAACAAAAGAAGATCTGGACTACTTTTGCTAGCATTTGGATCGTCATACTTTTGGTGTATTTAGGAATTAACATCTACAAAGGTTTTGAAAAATTTAATTTCCCAGCAGCAATTCCTATTTTTATTCTCCCAATTACCTTGTTGCCGATCTACACGACCTTTGCGACAATGGATAAAGAATTAAAAAGTAGAAAAAAATAAATATGTCCGACATCGATTATACAACGCTTAGCAACGAAGAATTGTTAAAAGCTAAGAAAACTTTGAAGTCAACCAAAATCCTTAATTCGGTCTTACTTGGCTTCATGGTAGGTATAGCGGTTTTCGCTTATTGGAAAAAAGGCTTTGGGTTTGCTTTTATTTTTCCTGTCTTTTTAGGTTACTTACTTTATAAAGCTTCGAAAAAAACTGAAATCCTAGAAGCAGAACTAAAAAAAAGAAATCTCTAAAAAAACATGTCCGACAACATTTGTAAAAATTGCGACTTTGTCATCGAACAAAACTTCTGCGCCAACTGCGGTCAGAAAAAGTATAAACGCATCGATAGAAAATATCTGATCGACGAAGTGCAATATGTCGCAATCCATACCAACAAAGGTTTTTTCTATTCTATTAAAAATATTCTGAAAAACCCTGGAAAAACGGCGCGCGACTTTGTTGATGGCAACCGTATTAATCATTATAAACCAATTGGACTTGCTTTTATATTGAGTGGATTTTCGACTTTTATTTCTTTTAAATTTTTGAATTTTAAAGAAATGTTAGCGAAGTCTTATACGCAAATGGGCATCCCGGAACATACTGCGAATCCGATTTTGACTTGGATAACGTCTTACATGTCGCTGTTTTCATTAGCTTTATTACCGATTTTTGCGATTTTCACTTTTATCGTTTTTAAAAAATGGGGAAATAATTTCTTCGAACATATTGTAATGAACGCATTTTTCCAATGTGATTACACGCTCATTACGATTTTGCTCATCTATCCACTACTCTATTTTTCTAAAGATAATATCAGTTTATTTTTAAATATAACTTTAGTTTCGACCTTAATTGTACCACTGTTATTGATGTGGTTTTACAAAGGTTTTTATCCAGAAAAGTCGTGGTTAGGTATTATCACGAAGGTGATTTTATTCTTTGTTTTATTTATTTTAAGCTATTTTATCTTTGCACTTTGTCTTGGTATTATAAGTCGTCTTTTCTAAAATAATTAGATATGAAAATGCTTACCAATTGGAAAATCCAACTTTTCACTTTTATATTCATTTTTTGCGTGTGCTTTTTTTCGCTTTCGGTTGATAAAGTCGTTACAGCCGCAAATATGAATAACAATAATCTTACGATCTACTTTTTACTAGAATGGCTTTCTTGTGCTTTTTTACTCTATGTCGTTTGTTTTCCTTTAATGATAGTTTTAGAAAAAACAGAAAAGTACGGACTATTAAAACCCAAAAGCATTGCTTTGGTTATTGTAAGTGCGATGATTCTACATATTTTGTTTCAAATTGTGTTATGGCCAATTCTAGATTATTCTGTAGATTTTACAAATATTAGATCGATACAACCTAAAAGAAACCAATTAGCATTAACAGAAAAACAATTGGTTAACTATTCGTTTTTTCTTTTCATATCATTCAACTGGCTTGCTTTTATATATGCTTTTAAAATTTATAAAAACAATCAGAAAGAACTGAAGCATAAACTCACCATCGAAAAAAACTTAAAAGAAGCCAACCTCAACACGCTGAAAGGACAGATTAATCCACATTTTATTTTTAATAGTCTTAACAACATCCGAGGTCTTGTACAAGAAGATCCACAAAAAACTAAGGAAATGATTACGCGACTTTCCGAGTTATTGCGATCGTCACTTCTATCGGGGAAAAGTAATTTTGTTCCGTTAGAACAGGAAGTGGAAACTGTAGAAAATTTTTTAGAAATTTCTAAAATCCAATATGAAGAGCGTCTTAGCTACGACATCGATATTCCAAAAGAGCATTATCGTTATTATGTCCCGCCAATGATTTTGCAAATGTTGGTCGAAAACGCTGTTAAACATGGGATTTCTATTTTAAAAGATGGAGGTTCTATCTTAGTTAAATCTTATGAAGACGCAGACACTTTTAATCTTTTAGTTAAAAATTCTGGTCAACTCAACACGTCCGAAAAAGGAACCCAAATCGGAATTAAAAATATTGAAGAACGTCTAAAATTATTATATGACAACCAAGCCGAATTTAGTCTAAAAGAAGAACAAAATGATGTCATTGCCCACATCAGCATAAAAAAAGATGTTTTGAAAAGTTAAAATATGATGAAAATAAAAGCCATAATTGTTGAAGATTCTCGTCTTGCACGCAACGAACTGAAAGAACTTCTCGAAGCACACAAAGAAATTGAACTGCTTGCAGAAGCAGAAAATGCCGATGTTGCCGAACAATTAATAAAAGACCTAAAACCTGACCTCATCTTTTTGGACATCCAACTTCCAGGACGCGATGGTTTTCAACTTTTAGAAAGTTTGGACGATGTGCCGATGGTGGTTTTCACAACGGCTTTTGACGAGTTCGCAATTAAATCTTTTGAGTATAATGCGCTCGATTATCTTCTAAAACCTATCAATCCGAAACGACTGAACCAAGCTTTAGAAAAAGTGATTGATAAACTAAATGAACAAGCCGAAAAGCGCGAGAAGAAATTAGATTTTGATGATCAGATTTTTATTAAAGAAGGTGAAAAATGTTGGATGGTTCGTATTTCGGAAATTTATCTTTTTGAGGTGGAAGGTAATTACACCAAAGTATTTTTTAGAAACGAAAAAGCGACACTTTCTAAATCGCTTAACCTCATCGAAAAAAAATTGCCACCCGAAAAATATTTCAGAGCTAACCGCAATACGATTATCAATGTAAGTTTTATCCAGAATATCGAGCCTTGGTTCAGCGGAAATCTCATGGTGAAACTTCCTAACAACAACGACGTCGAAATATCGCGCCGACAAGCTGTCATTTTTAAAGAAACTTTCGGAATCTAAACCGATTCTAATAATACAAAAAACCGTCGTAAAGACGGTTTTTTGTTACCTAACTTAAAATATAATATGAAAAAGCAATTAGCCTTTCACAAACTTGATACTTTCTTCTTTTCCGTTTTTAAGAACTTTAAGAATGTAAGTTCCTTTTGATAATTTAGAAATATTGATTTGGTTGCTAACTGTATTTTTCTCAGTAATTACTTTTTGTCCCACCAAGTTGTAGATTTCGATAGTGTCTTGTTTATCAACATTTGTAAGATTAATAATATCTTTTGCTGGGTTTGGATAAAGTTTCACCTTGTCTACATTCACATTACTAGTTGCCATGTTTGATTCTGGTAATTTGATAGCGAATCCCATAATTTGATTGCTGTCATTAAGTCCAACACCAACGATGTATTGACCATTAGGAGAAATCGCCAATGGCAAAGAAAAGTTAATCCCTTTTGTATCGTAACCTAGACTTTCTGCATATTCGTTAAGGTCGATGCGTCCACCTTCTCTTGTCCAAATAAAACCACTACCCGAAAAAGCGCCAGTCCCCCACTGTCTGAAGTAACCAACCACCGTTTTACCATCGTCAGTAATACCTGTTGCAGAACCTTCGAACATTGGATCTTCGTGCGTTAACTCAAGATAACCTTCGGTCTCATCCCAGATGTATGGATAATCGTAATTTGCTCCGATGATCGTTTTTCCATTTGGTGTTACAGAAAAAGCTTCGCCCACATTGTTACCATCTGTATCTTTAATAAAGTGTTGAACTCCATTTTTCCAATAAACTCCAAAACGGTCAAAGTCATCATCTTGCCAACCAACAATAACAGTCCCATCGTCATTAATACCATTAGCACGAGAGCTTGTTTCTGGATTTGTACTGCCTAAGTCAACAAGACCGCCAGCTTCTGTCCACTTTATTGCATGCGCTTCCATAGCATTTAGGAATCCAAGTCCTACAACTGTAGTTCCGTCGCTTGTCATTCCGTAAGCTGAACTTTCTTGTCCTGCTACTATATTTCCTAGATACTTCCAAGTGCTGGTTGCGACATTGTAATGCGCCATTTCGTTAATCATGGTATCTGGATTTGTCATGGTACCAGAAATATATTTACCATCACTAGAAACACTTGTGTTACCAGATATTTGCTCACCATTAGATGGCTCTCCGATCACAACAACGCCACCAGCTTCCGTCCACATAATCTGGTTACCGTACATAACGCTTCCAACTGCAACACCGTTGTTAGAAACATCAGTCATAAATCCGAATTCTGTTGTATTGAAAACTTGGGCATTAGTTAAACTGATAGAACCAAGAAGTAAAGCCGAGTAGTAAAGTTTTTTCATTTTAAATTTTGTAAATATTCGTTATTGAACAAACTTAGATTTATCACATAAAAAAAACAAAGGAATGACTTTCGTATTTCGGGAAATCCTAAAGCAAAAGTCATTTAAACACTTAAATAACAACAACTTACAAAACAAAAAAAAGGGAACCTAAAACAGCTCCCTTTCCTTTAACTTAATTTAATATGAAGGCTAATTCTTAGCGAATTATAACATTCCGACTTCTTGTAATTGATGATTCTTGGTGTGTTATTTCCTTTCAATAATTTGAAATAGTAAGCTTATTGAGTATATAATATTTAATATTGATTTGATGTTTCAAACATAAAACAAAATTGAAATTGATATCAAGAATTGGGCTTTTGGATTTCAAGAAATTACAAAAGCTTAATAATAAAAAAAAGATAGCCGACCTGTAAAGAGATCGGCTATCTACTAATAACAAAATATGAAAATTAATCCTTAATAAATTTCAAAGTCTCCACCTTGCCATCATTAGTGATTTTTAAAATATAACTTCCCTTCTCGAAATGTTGAACATCCACTTTTTTCTCGTTTGAAGTCGAAATAGTGTTCATTTTTTGTCCAGCCATATTATAAATTTCGATGTTAGAAATTTTTCCTTCATTACTAATATTTACAAAATCTTTAGTTGGATTAGGATAAATGCTAAGTTTTGCTTTTTTAGCGTCATTGGTTGCCATCGTCGAATCTGGAAGTTTAATAACAAATCCTCTTGCATCATCTGCTGTCAAACCAATACCAGCAATGTATTGTCCGTTTGGAGAAATCGCCATCGGCAAAGAGAATTTTAAACCAAGTGTATCATAACCAAGGCTAGCAACATAATCGTCAAACTTGACAACACCTTTTTCTTTAGTCCAGATAAATCCGTAACCGTCTAATGCCATCCCACCATAGGGTGTAAAGTATCCTAATACTGTTTTACCATCGCTAGACACAGCAGTTGCTGAGCCAAAATAATCTTCATCTAAAGGCGCAATTGCCGTGTAACCATCTGTAGCACTCCAATAGAAAGCGTTTTCATCCAAGCCTAGCCCAACGATAACACTTCCATCTTCTGATACCGAAATGGCTTCACCTACATGATTGCCAGCTGTAGTCTTAATGTAATTTTGTTGTCCATCCTTCCAATATACACCTTGTCTTCCTCCAGTAGAACTATCTTGCCAACCAATTACAACATTACCATCTCCACTTACGCTATTTGCTCTAGAGCTACGGCCAGTAACTGTACTTCCTAAATCTTGCATACCATTGGCTTCAGTCCACTTTATACCGTGACCTTTTCCACTGCTTGTCCAACCTAGACCAACAATTGTTTTGGCATCGTAAGACGCACCCCAAGCCGAACTTGTATCTGTACCCGAGCTATTGCCAAGACCTCCAAGATATGTCCAAGTCTGTGATGCAACATCATATTTTGACATTTCGTCTTTACCTGTGCTTGGGTTTGTCATAGATCCTGTAACAGTTGTACCATCTCTAGACACTGTAGTCATCCCTCCGATATAGTCATTCTGAATTTCACCAATAACAGAACCGCCCGCTTCTTCAGTCCAAATTACATGTAATACACCATAGACATTACCAACAGCAACACCGTTATCCGAAACGCTTGTCATCTGTGCAAAACTTCCTACATCATAGACTTGCGCATTAATACCAATAGTTGCGCTCACCAGAAGTCCAGAAATGTAAAGTTTTTTCATAAATTTTTATTTAATTTTTTGATTCTCTAACTTACTGGTTAGGAACGAAATGAACTAAAATCTATCTTTGGGATTTCGGAAAATCAAAAAGAACTTAATTTTAATCCATTGAAAATCAAAGACTTTAAAAACAAGTTCGAATTATAAAATCTTGATAAAAAAGAGAAATAAGGATTCTAAATTATTCGATAAATAACAAATATTTACAAATCTTTTACTAAATTCACGCTTCTTAACTAATTGTTATCAATTTTGCATTAAGAACAAGCTTATAAATGTGGTGTGAAAAATATATATAAATATTGTGTGGTCTTTTTTCTGATGTGCTATTTCTCCCTGACAGCGCAGGATAAAAGTGAATTTAAGTTAATGCTTTCTAATAGTATAGAAAAGATGTATCAAAATCCTGATGCGGGCATCAAAGCTATAAAATCTATTAGTTCTACTTCTGATAACATCCATAGACAACTGGTTACAAGAAGCCTACTTTCAGAATCTTATCAATTAAAAGCTAATTATGACGAAGCTCTTAAAATGGCTTTAGAAAATGTAAACACAAAAGGTGAGCTCGAGCCTAATGATCAATTACTGAATAATATTGGAATGATTCAGCAATTACAAAATTTAGGACTATATGAGCAGTCAGAAAAACTTGTGGACACTATTCTTAAAGAAGATAAAAAAAGAATTGCAGCCCAAGAAAATAGAATTATTGCTGCCAAACTTTATCAATTGCATGCGAAAAATCTTTTTAGAAAAAACAAAATAATCGAAGCGCTAGATTTGCTGACAAAAAGTAATGCTCTTTGCGATATCAACGAAACATCGAGTTACAACATTTTATCCACTAATATTTTAATAAATGCGCGACATTCGCTTCAAAAAAAAGATTATAAACATTTAAAAAATTTGGTCGATCAACTCAGTGGTATATCCGCAAAACATCCTCAAAATCTTTATGTTGCTTCTCGGTTAGAAAAGTTGAAGGCGAGCATATTATTTGATCAACAAAAATACGATGAAGCGATTGTCCATCTAGACTCTGCCCTATCCAAAATTAATCACGTCGATTTTTTAGGTTTAAAAAATAATCTATACGATGATCTTGCGAAGAATCATTTGGCTTTGCGTCACACAACCGAACACGATAAATTCCAAAAACTGCATCAAGAAAGTCAAAATAAAATCGATGAAAGTCGCAAAGAAGCGATCGAAAATTTGATGCAACTTAATCTCGATTTCCAAAACCAAAACTTCCGAACGATAGAGCATAAAAACCATACAAATCTTTACACATCTCTAGCTGTTGGTGCCGGATTATTACTATTAATGGGATTTTGGTTATTTCAGACTTATCAAAAAAATCAATTTCTAAATACGCAATCAAGGTTTTTAGAATATCAAACCAAATTATTTGAAAGTCAAAAACAGCAATCAGTTCCGTCAGTTTCAAAAGAAGTTGAAGTTGAAACGCCAGTTGAAAATGACGCAAATCAAGTTGCGGATCAAGAACTTGAAAAAACTACTAAACAAAAAAGCTTTTCGATCTCAAAACAGAAAGAAGATGAAATTCTGCGCAAACTAAATGACTTCGAAATGTCAAAAATTTTTATGGATCGCAATATGTCTTTGGCAGCGCTATCAACGCAACTCGAAGTTAACACCAAATATCTTTCTGAAGTTATTAAAAAAAGTAAAGGGAAAAACTTCACAACATACATTAACGAATTGAAAATCAATCATATTGCATACCTCATCTCGACAGATGCGGCTTATCGTCAATATAAGATTAGTTATCTCGCCGAGTTGGCAGGATTTGCGTCGCACAGTACATTTAGCATCGTTTTCAAAAATGTGACTGGCGTTACCCCGAATGATTACATACAACAAATTGCTAAAAGAAAATTGATATGAGAAGTTGGTTAATTGCAATTTGCTGCTGCTTTGTTTTGGCTCCCAAACAGATCTTTGCACAAGATTTAGAGGCTGATAAATTAAAATTTAAGAAGGCGAGAATGTTGCTTTATGATGAACCAGAAAAAGCAATTAGCATCTCCAAAAGTCTTTTAAAAACAGAAAAAACGCCCGACCAAATTGCGAATATCTATATGTTGATTTCGAATGCTTATGTTGCCAAACGCGACATAGACAGCTCGTTATACTACATTATGCGGACCTCCGACTTATTGACGACCAACGTTAAAACGGTTACCAAAATCAGGATTCTTAACACGATTGGCGTGCAATATCAGCAGATGGATTTGTTCGATAAAGCTTTAGAAAATCTTGAAAAATCAGAAGCACTTTGCCGTACGCTGCCTGCGAAAGACTATGACCGAAATTTTAATCTAAACTTTATAGACGCCGTTCGTGGGATGATCTATCGTAGTCAATCTAACCCAGAAATGGCGATTAACAAATTTGTCCCTGCCATCAGCTTTTTCAAAAGTTTAGCAACAGAACCAAAAAACGATGCCAATATTAGCGTATTTTCATACAATCTTGCTTATTGTTTTTTGGAACTAAAAAATTACAACCAAGCCAAAAACTATTTTGATGAAGCCATTTTCTATGGTAAAAGATCAGGAACAAAAAGCCTAGAAGCCTTTGCGTATAAAGGTATGGCAGACAATTACTACACACAACACGATTACAAAAAATCCTTAGAGATTCTAGCAGCAGCGGAGATTCTTTCTAAAGATGTTTCGGATCTAAGTCTAAAAGAAGGCATCTACGAAATAACGCGCGACAATTATTTGGCGTTAAATGATTGGACAAAATATCAATCTTATAACGAGTTACTTCGTTTGACGAGACAAAAAAAGCAAGACAGCGAACTGAAATCGCTTAACCGTCTCATGAATTTGCAAAACCAAGATTTCCAAAAGAAACTTTCAAAATCCGAAAAACAGTTTTCTATTTATCAAATCATCATTTGGTCAATTGTAATTTTAGCTTTACTTATTATGTTAAAACGAATTTTTGATTTTAGAAAACGAAACAAAACGCTTACTCAAAAATTAGGAAGTCAACTAACTGACTAATCTTTTATGTAAAGTCAGGAGGTCAAGAAATTGGTCAACAACACAATCTTTTGTATTTTTGCTATTAAATAGAACACTATTATGGCAAGAGTCTTAACCGGCATCCAAGCGACCGGAACCCCACATTTGGGAAATCTTTTAGGAGCGATTATTCCTGCAATCGAATTATCAAAAAAAGCAGAGAACGAATCATTTTTATTCATTGCAAATCTTCATACTTTAACCTTGATTAAAGATGCAGAAGCTCTGAAACAAAACACCTATGAGATTGCTGCAGCTTGGCTTGCTTGTGGACTAGACACCGAAAAGACGCATTTTTACCGTCAAAGCGACATCCCAGAAACTTGTGAATTGACTTGGTATTTAGATTGTTTTTTCCCGTTCCAGAGATTGCAATTGGCGCATTCTTTCAAAGATAAATCGGATCGATTGGCTGATGTTAATGTTGGATTGTTTAACTATCCAATATTGATGGCTGCAGATATATTGTTATACGATGCGGAGATTGTTCCTGTAGGAAAAGATCAACTTCAACACTTGGAAATTACAAGAGATGTGGCAGAAAAATTCAATCGTCAAATGGGCGAAGTTTTTGTTTTGCCGTCCGCTGAGTTACAAGAAGATACCAAATATGTTCCAGGGACAGATGGACGCAAAATGTCAAAATCTATTGGTAATATCATCAACATCTTCGCACCAGAAAAGGAATTGAAGAAACAAGTGATGTCCATCGAAACAGATTCTAAATCTTTGGAAGAACCAAAAGATCCTGAAACGGATAAAGTATTTGCGATCTATCAATTGATTGCAACACCAGAACAAACCGAGGAACTAAGAGCAAAATATCTGGCTGGTAACTTCGGATATGGTCATGCAAAAACTGAATTGTTAAATCTTATCTTAACACGTTTCGAAAAAGAGAGAGAAACTTTCAATTATTATATGTCGCATCTTGACGAACTAGAATCGAAATTGCAAGAAGGTGCTGCCAAAACACGTCCAATTGCACAACAGACTTTAGAAAAAGCAAGAAAAAGTCTAGGACTATAGAGCTTTATAAAAACAAAAAAAATCGGCGGAATTTGTTTCGCCGATTTTTTATTTGTGTTGAATCTAATATTCTTGATTTTATTTTTGTAAAATCTAATTAACGTCAGTTCGGGATAAAGCATTTTTATTTATACGAGGCGTCACTTCGAGTAAAAATCTGAAAGATTTTGTATCGAGAAGTTTTAATGATAAGAAAATTAACTTGTTTTCGATACAGTTTTCTGCGAAAACCACTCAAGCTGACGTTAATCTTCTTATCTCGAACTCAGGTTAATTAAGATTTAAGTAAAATATCTTGTACATCCTCCATACGAGACATCACTGTTCTAGCATATGAGCAATGTGGATAGACTTTCCAATTGTTATCTCGAGCAAAATCGATGGCTTCTTTCACGATTAACTTGCCAAGTCCTTGTCCCTCAAATTTTGGATAAATATTGACAAACGAAATGACATATCGGTTATCTTCTGGCATTATCGTGTAGGTTAATCTTCCCACTTCTTCGCTGTCATTATGCATCGTCATAAATCCGCCGTTGCCAGATTGGTTGTTTTGGTATGTGTAATTCATAATCTTTTATTTTTAAATGAAATTTCAAATATTATTCCAAAAAGGGCAACTGCGGGACGCGATAGGGATAGTAGCGAATATCCTTTTGTGAGGTGGCTGAGCGCAGCGAAGTCCACCTCGCAAAAGATAGCAGCGGATAGCCCGACCCGAAAGCTTCGGAAAAAGCGAAGGCTTGGGAATCGCCCAAAATACTATCTAACTGGCGTTCTCAATTCGCCGTAACCTAACAATCCATCGTAGTTACGACCAAATGGCGTGTAATATAATAAAGACTGATATAAGTTTTCTGTCTGCCAAAAGTTACCATTTATTTCTCCAAAATTAAGGCTTCCATCCTCGTTTTTAGTAGCGAGCATATAGTTGTAAAAGCCTTGTTTTAAGTAGATTTTTGCAACATACATTTTGTTGGCTTCGTCATAGCTCATCAAGCTATTTTCGTCGGCTTTGTAATCATTAAATTGTCCAAGAACGTAGATGTTTTTGTTCATTTTTAAACTTTCTAAAGCGAAATGCACCATAGAATAATCGGCTTCTTTGTTGGCGTCACGTTCGATGCCTAGGTCGTTTCGACGGAAATAATAAGCGCCATTAACGTCGCCATAAGCTTGGTAAGTCTCGGGATATGCCCAAACTGGGAATAGGTAAGTTTGGTTCTGGCCATTTTCTGAGCCTACATTGGCAACCATATCGTACGCCTGATTAAGAATTTTGTTATCGAAATAATAAAATTCGCTATTACCGGGAAACGCTAAGCCAAGTTGTTGAAACAACATTTTGTTACCCAAAGTCGACGTTGGACGTTGGTTAGTAATCATCGTATTCCAGTTGTTATTTTGCATCAACGACATCGAAATCGAATTGATGTTATTGGTAACGCTTGTCCCACTACCGACCGCCTGCACTTCTATACGCTGACGCAAGTCGGGCTTTTTGGCATCTTGATATCTTGACATTTGCAAACCTATATTAGCCGCTTCTTCATAAATTGCAAATCTTTTTTTGAAAAGTGGTTTATCGGCAGAGTCTTTATAAACGATAATCTCGTAGTTACCAGAAATTTTTGGTGTGATTTTTTCGTTTGGGAAAGTCAATTGATAATGTGTGTAAGCCTGAGTTGTGTTAAACGAATACTGAAAATTATCGATCAACGCATTAAGGCTTCCGTTGGCATATTCTGTAAAGAAAAGTCCGTCATCTTGCCAATTTCGGTCGTAATGTTTAATGGTATATCGATAAATTTGGCTGCTATTGGTTAAATCATCAAACCTTAAAATAAGTTGTTGATTGAAACTAATAATCGCCGTCTCGTCGTTAGTTTGTGGATTAAACAATTGTACACCTGCAATTTTCTGAGCCTGCAAAAGGCTTGTCATTAAAAGAAAAACAAAACTTAACTTCTTCATATCACGAAGATAAGAAAATTAGATTCGTTTTGGTATTTTTGTAATATTAAGAAATACCTATGTTACACATCAAGACTTTTGCATTTAATCCGTTTTCGGAAAATACATACATTATCTACAACGACGACAAAGAAGCTTTTATCATCGATCCTGGAAATTTCCAAATCCACGAGACGCAACAGATTGAATCTTTCTTGGACGATAACCAACTAAAAGTTAAAAACATTTTGTTAACGCACGCGCACATTGATCATGTTTTGGGACTTCAGTGGGCTTATGACAAATATGATGTTCCGGTTTTGTTACACCTTAATGATAAAGAATTGCTTGATAGAGCGCCAATGAGCGCGATGCAATTTGGATTTGCTTTTACGCCTTTTGTGGGAAATTTAGAATTTCTGAATGAAGGTGATGTTATCAAACTTGGCGATGAAGAATTTAAAATTTTGTTTGTGCCAGGACATTCTCCAGGAAGTATTGCTTTCTATAACGAGAAAGAAGGCTTTGTAATTTCGGGCGATGTTTTATTCTACGGAAGTATTGGTAGAACAGACCTTTACAAAGCGAGTTACGAACAACTTATCGAAAGTATCAAAACGAAGTTATTAGTTTTGAATCCTGACACTAAAGTCTATAGCGGACACGGCGATCCAACAACTATCGGTTTCGAAAAGGATTTTAATCCTTTCTTGAAGTAAGTTTTTTTAAAAATTTTACAAAGCAATTTAAGATTTAGTAAAAATATATTCTGAGAAAAATAGTCAAACTGATATTTTTTTGAAACCACAAAAGGCTTTTTCGCTAAATAAAAAAACGCTCTCAAAAATTTGAGAGCGTTTATATTTATTAGGCTTTCCACTTGATATTACAACCCATACTTGGTTTTTGCAATTCTTCTTGCGGTTGGTCAGCCAAAAGGTTTTCGAAAGCGATGATAAGATCTTCACCTGTTATTTCTTTCTGATTCCCTGGACGCGAATCATCCATCTGACCACGATATACCAATTTTAAATCTTTATCAAACAAAAAGAAATCTGGCGTACAAGCTGCTTCATAAGCTTTAGCAACTTCTTGAGATTCATCGTATAAATATGGAAAATTAACATCATGTTCCTCCGCGAAATCTACCATCAACTCTGGTCCATCAGCTGGATATGCAATTGCGTCGTTAGAACTAATTGCAATAAACTCGATGCCTTGTGATTTATAATCGTCATAAAGTTCAGCCAACTTTTCGATCACATGCAATACGAAAGGACAGTGATTACAAATGAACATCACCAAAGTCGCTTTTTCACCTTTCAGCGCATTAAGTGTTTCAATTTTATTTTCTTTGGAAGGATTAGGTAGCGCAAAATCTGCAGCAACAGTTCCTAAAGCCAACATATTAGAAGGAGTATTAGCCATTTTTATAAAATTTTGTGTAGCAAAGATAAGCTTTCTTCAACAGAATTTTCGTAGTTAACCCAATTAACATCAACTAACTTTTTGTTCCACGTGACTTGACGTTTTGCATAACGACGAGAATTCTTTTTAATTTCCTCAATCGCAAAGTCCAGCGTCCATTCGTCATCCATGTACCGAAATAATTCGGTGTAGCCAACTGTTTGCAAAGCAACTTTATCACGATGTGACAAAAGAGTTTTCGCTTCTTCCAAAAGACCTTGCTCCATCATAATATCTACGCGGCGATTAATTCGGTCATAGATAACTTCTCGCGGCGCATCGATGCCAATTCTTATGGTTTCGAAGTTTCTTTTATTTTTTGGAGAATCAAGATTTTCAGTATAAGATTTCCCCGTTTGAAAAATAATATCCAAAGAGCGGAATAAACGTCGTGGGTTTTCTAAATCGACATTGTTGTAATAATCTGGATCTAAAATTTTCAAAAGATTCTGAAGAGGTTCAATTCCTTCATTTTCAAAAATAAATTGCAGCAACTTTTGATTGTCTTCGTCGGCTTCAGGCAAATCATTCATACCTTCAACAACCGCTTTTTCGTACATACCGCTGCCACCAACCATAACCACAACATCGCGATTAATGAATAATTCATCCAATTTGTCAAGTGCTTCCTTTTCGAATTGCCCTATCGAATAATAATCGTCAATGCTAAGATTTCCAATAAAATGATGCGGAACTTCGGCCAATTCTTCGTCAGAAGGCACGGCGGTTCCTATTTTCATCTCTTTATAAAACTGTCGCGAGTCGCAAGAAATAATCTCAGTATGTTGAGACTTTGCTATTTCGATAGCGAGTTTTGTTTTTCCGATTCCGGTTGGTCCTACAACAGAGATGAGCCTTTTCAAAATTTTATTTTTTGCGAAAATACGAAATCGAATAATTATTATTAATTTTAATCCACTTTTGAAACAAAATATGACACCAAATATTCAATCCAAATTACCAAATGTCGGCATCACCATTTTTACAGAAATGAGCCAACTCGCTGCAAAAGAAAATGCTGTTAACTTATCACAAGGTTTTCCCGATTTTCCGATTGATGCAAAGCTTACTCAATTTTTAGAAAAAGGTTCTGCAAAAGGGCTCAATCAATATTTACCAATGCCTGGTTACATTGGACTTCGCGAAGCTATTTTGAAAAAAATGTATGACAGTCACAAAGCGATCTACGACATCGAATCCGAAATTACCGTAACAGCAGGCGCAACACAAGCCATCTTTACTGCGATTGCAACAATTGTAAAACCTGGCGACGAAGTCATTATTATAGAACCTGCCTATGATTGCTACGAGCCGACGATTCAGCTTTTTGGAGGAATAACCAAGCATTTAATTCTTCACAAACCTGACTACGCTATCAATTGGGAAGATTTCAAAAATTTAATTAGCAACAAAACAAAGCTCATCATTTTCAATAATCCAAACAATCCGTCCACTCGAATTTTAAGAGAATCCGATATTCAGGAGTTGATAAAAATTGTAAAAGACACCGATATTTTCTTATTGAGCGACGAAGTTTATGAAAATATCACTTTCGATAATAAAGAACATTTGAATTTTGCCCGTTATTCTGAACTGAAAGAAAGAAGCTTTATTGTAGCATCTTTCGGCAAGTTGCTGCACATTACAGGTTGGAAGCTAGGTTATATTTTAGCGCCAAAAGAAATGATGTCAGAGTACAGAAAAGTCCATCAATACAATGTTTTTTGCGTCAACTCTCCATCGCAATATGCGATTGCAAAATACATGGACGAGGTTTTGGACTACCATGACATCGCAACAATGTATCAATCCAAACGCGATTATTTCCGAAATGCGCTTGCTGGCACGGATTTCAAATTACTAAATTGTGAAGCCACTTACTTCCAAGCAGTCGATTATTCTGCAGTTTCAGAACTTGGTGATAAAGATTTTTGCAAACATTTAACACAAGTTTATAAGGTTGCAGCCATACCTTTCTCGGCGTTTTATCATAATTTTATGGACGAAAAAGTAATTCGCTTTTGTTTTGCAAAAAAGCAGGAAACTTTAGATCAAGCAATTGAAAATTTAGTTAAACTTAAAATATGAAAAAATTAATTGGACTTAGCCTTTTGTGTTTCGGGCTAATGGCAACTGCACAAACTAAAAACGATCCCAAACAACTAAAATTCGCCAACATCGACGTAAGTCCATTGGACATGGTATATTATCCGTTGGATGCGGCGACTGGCAAGAATGTAACACCGATTATGAAGGTGACTTACTCACGTCCTTCAAGCAAAGGAAGAGCAATTTTCGGAAACTTGGTGAAATACAACGAAGTTTGGCGTTTTGGTGCTAACGAAAACACAGAACTTAAAGTTTTCAAACCTATCAAAATCGATGGTAAAGAAATCCCTGCTGGCTGTTATAGCATGTACGCGATTCCTGGCGAGACAGAATGGACCGTTATTCTCAACAAAACCACAGACGTTTGGGGCGCTTACGCTTACAACACGGCTAACGACCTTGTTCGTGTCAAAGTTCCAGCTACCAAGTTGACTTCCCCGATGGAATATTTCTCAATTAGCTTTGTAAAAACCGACGACGGCGCCAATATGGTTGCAGCTTGGGACACCGCGCAAGTTAGCTTGCCAATTCAGTTTTAAAATATTTTTGGGCGTGCCCCAACACCCCGACTGGAAGAAGATTTCGTTTTTTTGAAGGAAGATTCTAGCAGTCGGGGCGCTGGGTCGGTCTCCTACGGACTACACTTCGTTTCGGTCCACGTAAAAGGCGAAGCCTGCGGCTTCGCCTTTTACGTGGACTTTGTCTTCCAGACAAATCCTTCGTCCACCTCACGCACCGCCGTTGTCCTCTAAACCATAAAAAGTTCATTAACAAGACAAGCAGCCAAACGCGCCGTTCTATCTTGAATATCAAACTCTGGATTAACTTCCGCAACATCCAAAGCTTTTAGTTTTTGACTTGCCAAAATATGTCTATAAAGATTCATAAAAGCAGGATCAGCCATTATTCCATTATAAGCAGAAGCGCTTACGCCAGGCGCAATTGCCGCATTAAAGACATCCATACAAATCGTTATATACAAAACATCCACACTTTCCAAAAACCGATTCATTTCAATATAAAGTCGAGGAAGATTCTCGAAAAACAATTCCTCTGCAAGAATGTAATTCATGCCCAATTGATGAGCCGTATCGAACAATTTCAGTGTATTGCTATTTCTTTGGATTCCGATATGCATACTATTAATTGGTCCTTCTTGTGCAATTTGCCAAAATCCCGTCCCCGAACTTGCAAGACCATTTTCAGGTTCGCGATTATCAAAATGTGCATCAAAATTTATAATGCCAATTTTTGCATCGGGAAAAGCTTTTCTCACACCAGAATAATGTGCAAACGTAATCTCATGTCCACCACCAAGACCAACAGATTTCCCACCTTTCTTCAAAACCTCCGAAACTTTCGTTGCAAAGTCTTCTTGACTCGCCTCTAAATTTTGATTCTCACAGACAACATCTCCAAAATCCAACAATCTAAAGTCCGCCTGTACAACAGGAAAATTCGACATATTCTTACGAATAATATCTGGAGATTTTGCCGCACCGACGCGACCTTTATTTCGTCTTACACCTTCATCAACCGCAAATCCATGAATTGAAAAAGCATTTTCTGACACATCAGAAAAATCACTAGTATTTTTAACACGTTGAAAAATTCGATGATACAGCGCTTCATCACCATCAAAGCGACCTTGCCAATCAAAAGCCATAATTATATTTTTTCACCGTTAATGAAAGTATGTTTCGCAGACATTCGACCTTGATAATACAACACATTGTTGAAGTTATCGGTTTCAAAACTCACAAAATCTGCTTTTTTATCTTTTGCGATAACGCCACGATCTTCAAAACCAAGCGCATAAGCTGCACGATAAGTCATCGCCGCCCAAACCTCCGCAGTCGTCAATTTTTGGAATGTCGCCAAAATAGAAGCTTGTGTTATTAAATTCCCCATCGGTGCCGATCCAGGATTCCAGTCACTTGCGATTGCGAAAATAGCACCTGCATCTAGCAATTTTCTAGCAGGTGCAAATCGATCGCCCAAACCAATACTTGCGCCTGGCAATGCGATTGCAACGGTACTAGATTGCGCTAAAAAATCTATATCTTCGTCAGCAGTTGCTTCGAGGTGATCCGCAGATTGCGCACCAACTTCAACTGCTACACGAGAACTTCCCGCTGTGAATTGGTCTGCATGAACCGTAATCAAAAATCCCATTGCTTTTGCTTTTTCCAAAAAAACTTTTGATTCTTCTGGTAAGAAAGCAGATTTCTCAATAAAAATATCAACACGCTTCGCTAAATCTTCTTCTTTAACTTTTGGAAGAATTTCATTTAAAATATAATCCAAATATTCTTGATTTCCTCCATCGAAATCTTTCGGTTTAAGATGCGCCGCCAAACATGTAGGAAATAAAGTCGCTTTAGTTTGAGCTTGTGCTTTTTTAACAATTCGAAGCATTTTTAACTCCTCATCAACGTTTAATCCATAGCCGCTTTTAATCTCAATTGTTGTAATTCCCAAACTTAAAAGATAATCGATTCTTTCTAAAGTCGTTTTTAACAATTCTTCCTCAGAAGCGTCACGTGTATGTTTCACGCTACTCCAAATACCGCCGCCAGCTTCAGCAATTTCGAGGTAAGTTTTGCCAGCATTTCGCATTGCAAAATCATTAGCACGATTTCCCCCAAAACAAATATGCGTGTGCGCATCCACCAAAGCTGGCAAAAGCACTTGTTCAGTATCGATTAAATCAATTGATGCATTCGGGTTGTTAGATTTTAATTCTTCAAAATCGCCAGTAGCAACAATTTTTTCACCATCCACTAAAACACCAGCATTCGTCAGTATTTCTAAGGATTCGTCTTGGATTTTTCCTCTTAAAGGAAGTTTATCTAAAGTTACAATTTGTCTAAAAGGACCTATAATTTTCATAAATAAAATTTAGAGCAATAAATTTAAGAATAATGTTTTATCCACGCCTCGTGAATCGCGATCGGATTTTAATTTAAAACAAAAATGCAGCTTTCTGCCGAAACAAAAAACTGCACTTTCTATAATGAAAAATCTAAAACTTACTTGGCGTGATTCATCGTGTTAGCATCAATATTAATTTGTAAACCTTGTGCCACACGCATTCCTAACTCAATATTTGCACGAAAAAAATGACACAGCTGTCTATTAATTATTAATTCTCGATGTGGACCCGAAATTCCGCTCATGGATGCAATAATATTATTAATCAAAGCATTTCTATCGTCAGCATTCATAGCTTTTGTGTACAGCAATCCCGGTTGCGTGTAGTGATCATCATCGTTTTCATTTCGATTAAAATTAGCCACGTGATTGTTATCTAACTCGTACTCAAAATTCTTGTATGCAGAATCTGGATTAACGGTATCAAAACTATTTGGATAATAATTTGGTCTGTCTTTGTAGCTACTAGAATCTGCCATAAAACCATCTCGTTGATAATTATTGACTGCAAAAGGACAACGATTAACTTCTAAAAGATGCGAATTAGCGCCCAATCTGTAACGATGTGCATCTGGATACGAGAACAATCTTCCTTGCAACATTTTGTCAGGTGAAAAGCTAATTCCGTCAACTAAATGACTCGGTGAAAACGCTGCTTGTTCCACATGAGCAAAGTAATTAACAGGAATTTCATTTAGTTCCATCTCACCAACTTCAATTAAAGGAAACTCCGAATGTGGCCAAACTTTAGTCACATCAAAAGGATTCCAACGGAAATCTTTTGCCTGCTCTTCCGTCATGGTTTGAATATACAAAGTCCATTTTGGAAAATCGCCAGCTTCAATAGCATTAACCAAATCTTCTTGCGCAAAATCTGGATTTTCACCTTTCATTTTGGTAGCTTCTTCGTTAGTAAAGTTCTTGATGCCTTGCTTTGTTTTAAAATGAAATTTAACCCAAGTTCTTTCATTCTGAGCATTAATCATCGAGAAAGTATGCGAGCCAAAACCGTGCATGTGACGGTAACCTTGCGGCGTTCCACGATCCGACATTAATATTAAAACCTGATGAAGTGATTCAGGATTAAAGCTCCAAAAATCCCACATCATTGTCGCACTTTTAAGATTAGTTTTAGGTTGTCTTTTCTGAGTATGTATAAAATCTGGAAACTTCTTAGAATCTTTAATAAAAAAAACAGGTGTATTATTTCCTACCAAATCCCAATTACCATCTTCTGTATAGAATTTTAGTGCAAAACCTCTTGGATCCCTTTCTGTATCGGCACTTCCCTTTTCTCCTCCAACGGTTGAAAAACGTGCAAACATTTTACAAAAATTCCCAACTTTAGAAAAAAGTTTCGCTCTTGTATATTTAGTAATATCGTGAGTCACCGTAAATTTTCCATAAGCTCCCGTTCCTTTCGCATGGACTACACGCTCTGGTATACGCTCTCTTACAAAATGCGCCAAATTTTCTTGAAGTATAAAATCCTGCAATAACACAGGGCCTCGTGGACCAACTGTCTGAGAATCTTGATGTTCAAAATATGGCGAACCAACTGCATTTGTTAACTTATCCTTGCTCATAAAAACTAAGTTTTGGGAGTATAAAGTTAAGCATTATCTCATTATTTTATGAAGACTAAAGCATAATTATTAGTTAAAAGAAAATGCCTTCTAAAAAATCAAACAATTGAAAAAAATATTCACCAAACAAATTAATAGTTATATTTGTAATAGATAAAGTATATTAAAGTGAACATTCAACAACTAGAATATCTTATTGCTGTCGATAAGTATAAACATTTCGGAAAAGCTGCTCAAGCTTGTTTTATCACGCAACCAACGCTTAGTGCGATGATTCAAAAATTTGAAGAAGAACTAGATCTTAAAATTTTTGATCGTACAACACATCCAATTCGTACCACAGATGCGGGAAGTGTGATCATCGATCAAGCAAAAGAAATTGTTGATTCTGTCAACGAATTAAGAAACAAAGCGCACCAGCTTAACAACATACTTGCTGGTAAAATAAATATCGGAATTATCCCAACAGTCGCAGGCTACATCCTTCCAACCGAAATTTTTAGTTTTATTTCTAAAAATCCACAGATCGATCTTAATGTGAAAGAAATGACTACCGAAAACGTCATTAAAGCTTTAAAATCTGGAGAATTGGACGCAGGAATTATCTCAACACCTTACGATGCCGCTAATGAATTCTATCACGACTTCTTATTTAATGAAGAGTTGATGCTTTATGCTACTGATGAAGATTGTCAAAAGAAAGAAGAACGCTTCATTGTGCCAGAAGAAATCGATGTTGACAAAGTTTGGCTACTAGAAGAAGGCAACTGCTTGAGAACTCAATTTGAAAACATTTGTCATTTAAAAGAGAATAAATTAAAACCTAAAAACTTGGACTTTGCAGCATCTAACGTCAACACATTAATCCAAATGGTTGATAAGTTAGGCGGCATCAGCATAATCCCAGAAATGGGCGTTGAGCAACTTGGACCAGAGCAAAAGTGCAAAGTAACTAGATTTAGAAAACCGTTCCCTTATCGTGAAATAAGTTTGATCTATTACAAACCGACTTACAAGCAAAGAATTATCGATGAGCTTATTTCTGAAATAAAATCTTCCATCGAAAAACGCCTTAATTACTACAAAGCGCCTAACGATTATAAAAATGTAAAACCTCAGTAAATGAGGTTTTTATATTTTTATGACACATTATTTTGCTAAGACAAAAATAGTATTTAACTTTGCATCTCAAACTAGAGGAAAAATTTGACCTGATTGCAACCTCCATAAAAAATGCTAAAACAGAATTATCTTTTTAGTTCCTTTTATATTGCAATCGCAGGTTTTTCTATAATTTAAAAAAAGGAATATTATGCCATATTTATTTACATCCGAATCGGTATCGGAAGGACATCCTGACAAAGTTGCGGATCAGATTTCTGACGCATTAATCGACAATTTTTTAGCTTATGACAAAGACTCGAAAGTTGCTTGCGAAACGCTTGTAACAACAGGTCAAGTTGTATTGGCTGGAGAAGTTAAGTCGGAGGCTTATCTAGATGTACAATCAATCGCGAGAGACGTTATTAACCGAATTGGTTATACAAAAAGCGAATATATGTTCAATGGAGATTCTTGCGGTGTTATTTCTGCAATCCACGAACAATCTTCAGACATTAACCAAGGTGTTGACCGTGCAGCTTCTGCAGAAGATTTTGAAGCGAAAGCAAATGCACAAGGCGCTGGTGACCAAGGGATGATGTTTGGTTATGCAACTAACGAAACTGAAAACTACATGCCGTTGGCTTTAGATTTAGCACATCAAATCCTTAAAGAACTAGCTGTTCTTAGAAGAGATAATGATGCAATTAAATATCTGCGTCCAGATGCGAAAAGCCAAGTGACTATCGAATATTCTGATGATCACAAACCAGTTAGAATCGACAGCATTGTTGTGTCAACGCAACATGATGATTTTGGTTCTGAGGAAGCGATGCTTGCTAAAATTAAGAAAGATATCATCGAAATTTTAATTCCTAAAGTTCGCGAAACGCAAAAACCAGAGATTCAAGCTTTATTTAATGATCAAATTAAATATCACATCAACCCAACTGGTAAATTCGTAATCGGTGGTCCTCATGGCGATACAGGATTAACAGGTAGAAAAATTATCGTTGATACATACGGTGGAAAAGGCGCTCACGGTGGTGGCGCATTCTCAGGAAAAGATCCGTCTAAAGTTGACCGTAGTGCAGCTTATGCTACGAGACACATTGCTAAAAACCTTGTAGCAGCTGGTGTTGCTGATGAAGTTTTGGTACAGGTTTCTTATGCAATCGGTGTTGCAGAGCCTTGTGGACTTTACATCAATACTTACGGAACGTCAAAAGTTGATCTTCACGACGGCGAAATTGCAAATCGTGTTACAAAGTTATTTGATCTTCGTCCTTATGCTATTGAGCAAAATTTAAAACTTCGTAATCCTATTTATCAAGAAACTGCGGCTTATGGCCACATGGGTAAAGATTATTATGTAGGTAGCAAAACTTTTAATAAAGGACATAAAAACGAATTAACATTAGATAATCTAGAATTCTTCACTTGGGAAAAACTTGACCGAGTTGATGACATCAAAAAAGAATTCGGTTTATAACAATATAATCAAAATCTTTGGCAGCTTTATTCATTTGGATAAAGCTGTTTTTTTTATTTTTGAATTTTAAATTTCTAATATGAATTTCAATAAAATATTTTTTATCATAAGTCTAATCTTTAGTACGACATTTTTCAATCAAACTAAAGCACAAATGACAACGCATTGGCTACTAAACACAGGTTATGTTTATCAAACACAAAGTTTCGGGGAAATCGGTGTTAAAGCTTTGTTTTTAAAAAACGATGATGTCTTGTACAGACTGGGTGGTTCTGTCCTTCTGGGAGTCGCTAATGGAAAATTTGCAGCAATTCCAAAACTACAAGGCGATGTATTATTAAATTTTCAAAAAGGTGTTGATCTTTATCATTCCCATTATTTTATTTTGGGCGCAGAGGCGACGACTAAGTACATTGCACCAAAAGTTGGCGTTAGTGTTTTAGGTATAATCGATCTTACGGCAGGCTATGGATTTGGATTTTCTGGACAAAACATCAACGGAAAAGAATTGAAAGGCCTCAACATAAACTTCGGTCTTAACCTCCCTTTTGTAATGTTAAATGATATGCTTAAATAATTTTAACACAATAAAAATGTTAAAATTAAAAAATTAAGATTTCGTTAACTTTTTTTTCCTATATTTACCAACACCAAATCACCAATCTATCGACAAAAATTTTATCTCTTTTATAAATAATTAATGAAGAAACTAAGGAATACGCAAGTATTTCTATGAATTCATGTGAGAGATAGAGTTATGAAAACGCAAACCGATAGTCAATTAATCCATTTTTATCAAGGAGGCTGTGAGACGTCTTTATCAAGGCTGATCCACAGACATCAGAAAGAATTGTTCAACTTTATATTTTATAAAGTAATGGACGAAGAATTAGCAAATGACCTTTTCCAAGAGACTTTTATGAAAATAATTGTAACCTTAAAGGAAGGTCGCTATAAGGAAGAAAACAAATTTATTCTTTGGGCGAAACGTATTGCCCACAATCTTATAATTGATCATTATAGGCTAAAATCGAAACACATTAAAGTGTCTGAATCATCATATCAAGACGAGGAATTTAGCATTTTTGACATTATTAAAGAACCAGACGATAACATCGAAGATTTATTAATTAATCAACAAATTAACGATGATCTTTTCCGTATGCTATCGATGCTTCCAGACAATCAGCAAGAAGTTATTCGCTTAAGATTTTTTGATGGCTTAAGTTTTAAAGACATTGCAGAGCATACAGATTCTAGTATTAATACGACTTTAGGACGTGTTAGGTATGCTCTTATCAATCTTCGGAAAATAATGGAAGATAATAACATAATTTTAACAAAATAGAATATAATATTTTGAGGCTTACCTCGTTTTAAAAATAAATAGTAAAGTAGCCTATGAAAAAAAACGACACTTTAGCACTTAAAACTTTGAAACCCAAAAAGGAAACAATTGCATTTTTATTAAACTTCTCAAAAAGCTATGAGGTAGTTAAATTGAAAAATGGAAGTTCTCTTGGGATGATTAAGAATTAAGTATTTCAGCTTTAAATAGTTTTAGATTAATGAATACATTCATTTTGTATGGTTAAAATTGATTAGTTTTGTGCCTTATGGAAAATATAAGGCACATTTTTTTTGACCTTGATAACACACTTTGGGATCATCGTAAAAATGCTTACAATACAATCAAAGATTTATTTTTAAAACTAGAAATCAACGAAAAATATAATATTGATTTTGAGAGTTTTCACAAGACATACGATCGTATTAATGAACATCTTTGGGAATTAATTCGTGATGCTAAAATCGATAAAGACTATTTAAGAAAACATAGATTTTACGACACCTTTTTAGAATTTGGGGTAGATAATTTTGAGCTATCTCAATATTTTGAAGAACATTTTCTAGACCGGATTCTATCTTATAATGACTTAGTTGAAGGCACTATTGATCTTCTTGACTACTTAAAATCTAAGCAATTTAAACTCCATATTATTTCTAATGGCTTTCAAGAAGTTACCGAAAGGAAATGTATTTTATCTGGCATTGATAAGTATTTTGAAACGATAACTAGTGCAGATTCCGTTGGTAAAAGAAAACCAAATGCAGAAGTTTTTAAGTTTGCTTTAAATGAAGCTAAAGCAAATATTGACGAAAGTCTAATGATCGGCGACGATTGGATTGCTGACGTCATTGGCTCTACCAATTTTGGAATGAAGGTCATATATTTTGATGCATTAAATGAAAAAGCTCATCAAATGACGGATGTAAAAATTGTCGATCACTTAACCGAAATAAAAAATATAATTAAATAAAAAAAACCGCTAAATGCGGTTTTTTTATTTTATAAAGAATCTAAATGTTCATCTGTAAATTCCATATTATGGAAAACATTTTGCACATCGTCATCATCCTCAAAACGCTCTAACATTTTCATATTAGCTGCAAATTGCTCTGTCGTAACTTCCTTAGAGTTATTTGGAATACGTTGCAATTCTGCACTTTTCGCCTCTATTTTAATTTCATCCAGCTTGTGAGATAGGGTTCCAAAATCTTCAAAAGCTGTTGTTACCACGACTTCAGTCTCATCTTGATCAATTTCTTCGGCACCTCCATCAATCATTTCCATTTCAAAATCATCCCAATCCATTGTGATGTTTGATTTATCAATCGTGAAAATCCCTTTTCTATCAAACAAAAATGACAATTCTCCATTTTTGCCAAGGTTACCATCAAACTTATTGAAAACAGCTCTTACATTCGCAACAGTTCGAGTTGGGTTATTCGTAGTACATTCCACAAAAAAAGCAACACCTCCTTGACCATAGCCTTCGTATGTAATTTCTTCATAGTTTTCCGCATCAGCACCAGCAGCTTTCTTGATTGCACGCTCTACGTTATCTTTTGGCATATTAGCGCCCTTTGCATTTTGGATGCAACGACGCAAGGCAGGATTAGATTCGGGGTCAGGACCACCGGCTTTAACAGCTAATGCAATATCTTTCCCAATTTTTGAAAAAGTTTTGGCCATCTTGTCCCAACGAGCCATTTTTGATGCTTTTCTATATTCAAATGCTCTTCCCATTTTAATCTGTAATTTATTCTACAAAAATACTTTCAATTCGTGAATTATAAAAATTTTTAAACAAAAAAACACCCTCAATTGAGGGTGTTTATATTTAGAAAAATAAGTTAATTATTTTTTCTTTTTAGCTGGAGCTTTTTTCTTAGCTGGAGCTTTTTTAACTACTTTTTTCTGTACTACTGGAAGATCTGACTTCTGCATAGACTGCCAAGCCTCTCTATTAACCGCAGTTACAACTACTTTTCTATCGATAGCTCTTTCAGCATCAGAAGCTTTTTCGTCAACTGTAGCTTTTTGCTCACCTACACCGATAGATTTTAATTGATCTCCGCTAACACCTCTAGCTTCAAGAGCTCTTACTACTGATGCAGCTCTTTCTCTTGAAAGTTTTAAGTTGTAAGCTTCTGTACCTTTCTTATCTGTCTGACCTTCAACTAAGAATAAACCATCCTTAGAATCTTTGATAATTGTAGACGCTTGATCTAATTTTGGATTAGATTCTGCTTTGATAGAAGATTTGTTGAAATCAAACAAGATACCTTGAAGTGCTCCTGTAGCTTCTGTTGCGTATGCATCAGCTGGCTTAGGACATCCGTTGTATTCTTTAAGACCGAATACTGTAGGACAAGCATCGTCTTTATCTAATACACCATCACCGTCAGTGTCTGGCCAAGGACAACCGTTGTTTTCAGCTGGACCAGCAACAGTAGGACATTGATCATCTTTATCTAATACACCGTCACCGTCAGTATCTGGCCAAGGACAACCGTTATTTTCTTTTGGACCAGCAACATCTGGACATTGATCATCGATATCAGGGATACCATCACCGTCTGTATCAGGACATCCTTGGAATTCAGCTAAACCTGGTGTATCTGGACATCTATCTTCTTTATCTGGGATACCATCTTTATCTCTGTCAGTATTACCAAATCTGAATAATAATGAAGCAGATGCTTGCCAAAAGTTAGCGATGTTAGATTTATCACCTGGTGTAGAAACATAATCACCTTGAACTCCTAAACCGAAGTTTTTAGTTACCCAAAGGTTTAAACCAGCTCCTGTTGCAACAGTGAAGTGATTAGCTTTACCAGCTCCTCCTTCTCCATCCCAAGAGTTATAAACACCAGCACCACGAGGATAAGAATATAACGGGAAGTTAACACCACTATAGTCATGTCTTAGGTAGTTGGCACCAACTCTCAAATATGGATCAAACCAAGACTCTTCATTCCAAAGACCGTTGAATTTGAATTGTAAACCAAGACCTGTTTGTAAAAAGAATTCTTTATCAAGACCAAATCTCTTATTATCAACATTACCAACTGTAGTTTGCCAGTCTATAACCAAATACTTGTTTAAGTTTCTAGCAACAGTAAGTTTCGATAATGGTGGTGTAATAGAGTACTTAGACACTCCTAATAAATTTTGTTTTACGTTCCATGCAGAAAACGTATTACTAAAAGTATTTCTCTGTGCTACGTGATTCACCCCATGCATACCTACTCCAATAACCCAAGGGTTAGAAGTCGTCTGAGCGAAAACAGTAGAGGCAACCGTAAGTGCCAAAGCTGAAATTCCTAATTTTAGATTTTTCATAGAATTAAATGATTAAATAATTGATAATGCAAAATAAATATAATTTTTCTTTAAAAACAAAGTTTTTTTAACTTTTCTTTAATAGTCTTTGGAGGTTTACTTTATTCTCTCTGTCTTTTATAGCCTCTCTTTTATCATAAAGTTTTTTCCCTCTAGCCGATGCAATAAGAAGTTTAGCCTTTCCTTTATCATTAATATATAATTTTAAAGGTATTATAGTATTGCCAACATCCTTTAACTTTTTTTTAAGTTTTTGCAATTCGTATTTATGCAGTAGCAACTTTCGTGCCCTTCTTGCTTTATGATTATAAAAAGTCCCCAATTTATACTCATCTATCTGCATATTAATAATATAGAGCTCATCATCTGTAAATTCACAAAAACTCTCTGATATAGAAGCTTTAGAAGATCGCAGTGACTTGATTTCAGTACCAGTCAAGACAATACCAGCCTCGTATTCGTCTAGAATTTCGTATTCGAATCGCGCGCGTTTATTAAGAATATTAACAGTTCTTTCGATTTTCATATGTATATATATAGTATAAGTAGATACAGTTTATTATACCAACTTATTTTCGTAATTTTGCACAAATTTACAAAACTCTATGTTAACAGTATCTAATTTATCATTACAGTTCGGAAAAAGAGTACTTTTTGATGAAGTCAATATAAAATTTACAAAAGGGAATTGCTACGGTATCATTGGTGCCAATGGTGCTGGTAAGTCAACCTTCCTTAAAATATTAAGTGGGAAACAAGAAGCAACTACAGGTAATGTCTCTTTGGAACCAGGCAAAAGAATGTCAGTTCTTGAGCAGGATCACTTTGCGTTCGATAATTTCACCGTATTAGAAGCGGTTCTTCGTGGTAACAAAAAGTTATTTGAGATCAAAGAAGAGATGGATGCTTTGTACGCAAAAGAAGATTTCTCTGACGAAGACGGTATTAAAGCTGGAGAACTTGGTGTTATCTACGACGAAATGGGTGGATGGAATGCTGAGTCTGACGCACAAACTATGTTATCTAACGTAGGTATCAAAGATGATATGCATTATCAAATGATGTCCGAACTTGAAAACAAGGATAAAGTAAGAGTATTGCTTGCACAAGCTTTATTCGGAAATCCTGATGTTTTGATCTTGGATGAGCCTACCAATGACTTGGATATCGACACAATCGCTTGGTTAGAAGATTTCTTAGGCGGTTACGAAAACACAGTTATCGTTGTATCGCACGACCGTCACTTCTTAGATGCGGTTTGTACGCACATCGGCGATTTAGATTATTCTAAACTTAACTTATATACTGGTAACTATACATTCTGGTACCAAGCTTCCCAATTAGCAACAAGACAAAGAGCTCAAGCTAACAAGAAGGCGGAAGAAAAGAAAAAGGAATTACAAGACTTTATTGCGAGATTTAGTTCTAACGTTGCGAAAGCAAAACAAGCGACTGCTCGTAAAAAAATGATTGACAAGTTAAATATCGAAGATATTAAACCATCTTCTCGTCGTTATCCTGCCATTATTTTTGACCAAGAGAGAGAAGTTGGTGATCAAATTTTGGAAGTTAAAGGTTTAGAAAAAACAAAAGATGGCGAATTGTTATTCTCTAATGTTGACATCAACCTTAAGAAAAACGATAAAGTTGCGATCATCTCCAGAAACTCTTTGGCGATTACTGAGTTCTTCCAAATTATTACAGGAAATGTAGAAGCGGACAAAGGAAACTACCAATGGGGCGTTACAACAACTCAAAGTTATATGCCACTTGACAACTCGTCTTTCTTCCAAGAAGAAATTAATCTTGTAGATTGGTTACGTCAATTTGTTTTAACAGATGAAGAAAGACACGAAGAATATGTGAGAGGTTTCTTAGGCAGAATGCTTTTCTCAGGTGACGAAGCGCTTAAATCTAGCCAAGTACTTTCTGGAGGTGAAAAAATGCGTTGTATGTTCTCTAGAATGATGCTTAAAAAAGCAAATGTTCTTGTAATGGACGAACCAACCAACCACTTAGACCTAGAAAGTATCACGACTTTGAACAACTCTTTGAGCAATTTTAAAGGCAACATTCTTTTGTCATCTCATGACCACGAAATGTTACAAACAGTTTGTAACCGTATTATTGAGTTAACGCCAAAAGGTGTTATTGATCGCGATATGTCTTACGACGAATATCTTGAAGATAAAAAAATAAAAGAACTAAGAGACCAAATGTACTCTTAATCTCTTTTAAAAATTATAACAAAAAGCCGCAAACAACTTGCGGCTTTTTTATTCCTTATATATAGACATTTGTATTTTACACTTCAATTATTTTATGCTTAATCGCGTAAAGAACAATCCCGATTCTTGTTTTAACATCGAGTTTCTGAAACAGGTTTTCGCGGTAACCGTCAATAGTTTTAGGACTTAGACACATGATGTCTGCGATTTCTTTATAGGTTTTTTCTGTACAAGCGAGTTTAATAAATTCTAATTCTCTGTCTTTTAAAACCAATTCTTCTTCATTTTTGTTCAAAGAATGAATCAAAAAATTAGAAACCATTTCTGTATAATAGAAGCCTTTTTCATAGACTTCATCAACAGCTTGTTTAAAAAGATTAGGACTTGTATCTTTTAATATATAGCCTTTAGCTCCATTGGTCAGCATTTGCATGACTGTTTCTTCATCATTATTGACTGATAATGCAAGGACTTTAATATTGGGATGATTGCTATTAAGATGCTTCATAGTTTCGATGCCATTCATAATCGGCATATTGACATCTAACAAAACAAGATCCGGCGAAATGTCTCCTTGCTCCAAAGATGTTATAAAATCTTTACCATTAACAAAGTGTCCTATGACATTATATTCTCCAAAAGTACCAATAAGATAACTTAAGGATTGGGCAAACAATTGGTGATCATCAACGATAACGATCTTCAGTTTTTCCTTCATATATATTACTACATTACAAATATGGATAATCGATAGTCAGTTCTGTGCCCTGTCCTACCGTTGAATTTATCACACATTTTGCATTTATTAACTTGGCTCTATTTTTAATATTTTTGAGCCCAACACCCGACATCACTTTCCCCTTAACTACAAATCCCTTACCATAATCGCGAATACATATAAAACAACTTTGGATATTATTTATTATTTCTAAATCAATTTTTTGACTTTGCGAGTGTTTCAAAATATTATTAATCACCTCTTGCAGCATTCTGTACACAATTACCTGATGTTCCATTGGGATGTTAATTGGTCGATCACCAACAAGGTTAAAATGACATTCGATATTTTTTAACAATTCTATCCGTTGCAAATCTTGTTGTATCAAATCTGTGAATAACACTTCATCCTTTACGTCCGCTAAACTAGATCTAGAAATAAAACGAATTTCATCCAAAGATTTTTCTACAAGGCCTTTGATAGCGATAGAGTTTTCTTTCTCGTTTTCGTCTGTTTGTCGTCCAATCTGCATATTAAGTTGCATCACCGCGACCGAAAGAATTTGGCCAACATTATCATGCAACTCTTTACTAAAAGCTAAAGTTCTTTCTTCTCTAATTTCTAACAATGAACTCTGTAATGCCGATTGAAATTTTATTTTATTTTCTAAACCTTGGATATGAAAATTTGATTTCTTTCTTTTCTTGAAAAAAACATAAGCAATGAATAACAGCAAAATAAATAAACCACCAAAAATCCAAAGAATTTCTAGCTTACTAATCTGAAGCATTTTATAAAAATTAAGCTTTTGATTTTCATCAAAACAGAAATTAGAAAATAACAATCAATGATTCTCCACTTAAGAATCAATCAACAAGTCCTGCAAAATTAACCTCAAAGCCAAGAATACAAAAGGGGAAATTTCCCCTTAATTTTTACGGCTATTTCCTGATGCATTCATATATAATAAGTTATACATTTGATACAACAAAAACACTAATTATATAAAACCAATAACCATTAAAACCAAAAAGAGACTACCAGAATTGATAGTCTCTTTCTTGTTTTATAAAACTTAAACAAAATTCTTATTTCGTAAGTTTAGTTGTAGGCAAAGTTACAGTACCAGGATCTTTCCAAAGACCATCTTTCTCAGCTCTTTTTTTGATAGCTTCAGCACGCTTATTACTATCAGGATGCGAGTTGAACATCTTTTGGAAACCACTTTGTTTAGCGCCGCCTTCCTCAGACAACAAAGCTAATTTTTTAAAAGCTCTATACGCCCCAACAACATCGTAGCCATTCGCCTTCATAAAATCGTAAGAATAGGTATCCGCTTCCGACTCCTGCTTTTTGCTGTGAGATGCGTCTAGCATTGCATTAGCCATTGCACCAAGCTGACTATCATTAAGTGTCGCAATTGTCTTAGAACTTGCCGATGCAGCATCCATGGCAGCAGCTTTTAGATAAGCCGACTTAATAGCATCTTTCGTATCTTCATTTTTAACATGTCCAATCTCGTGACCGATAACTGCCAACAATTCGTCATCCGTCATAATATCCATTAAAGATGAAAAAACACGAACACTACCATCTGCACAAGCAAACGCATTAATATCTGTCACTTTATAGACTTTATAATTAAGATTAAGACCATCTTGACTTTTGTGCTTGGCAAATAACTTATTAAGACGAACAGTATATGGGTCTTTAGGACTAGCGACAGTATTGTTTTTATCCATCCAATCAACACCTTCTTTCGCAAGTTTAGCAGCATCTGCGTTAGTAAAAGTTAAAGCCTTAAGTCCTTTAGTACCAACATCCAAAGCTTTGTTTAGATTGAATTGTGCATTAATCGTCACACAAGAGCCTATTAGAAAAGCTCCAATAATTATTTTTTTCATAACTTTTATTTTCATCCAATATAGAAAAAAAAATCATGCTACGAATGTTAATTTTTTGCAAAACTATACTAAAAGCCTAATTTTTAAGAATTTTTTCCAGTATAAAAATTATAATCCTTTATAACTACATTGATGAATTGAAGGTCAGAATATGAAAAATTAGTAGTATCAAGTTTTATCGTTTGTTTTATTTTGTCTGCTAATTTTTTAATGATAATGTTATCTTTTGATTTTATTGCGCGCTCATAATTTTCTTTGATGATTCGCATATCGTTATCATTTAACAGAATAACCTGTGGAAAAATAGGCACATAATCTTCTTTAAGCTCCTCCAAAATCGTATGTGAAATATTAAATTCACTTTTTAAAGAAATAACAGCACATCCAGAAACCACATCTCCCAATCTTTGGTTGTATTTTGAAGACACCATACTTATCAAACCGACAACGCCAAAATTAGAATAAACATCAATAAGTCGCATGAACCATCGCATAAGGTAATCTCCAAATGTAGCCTGATAACCGTCTATTTTTACAACCCTAATTTTTAATAACTTTTTACCAGGTGTTTGTCCTTCAAAAAGGCTTTCTAAAACAAAAGTATACAAGATGACTGGTAAATAAAAGATTGATAAAAAAGCTCCGATAGACCAACTATCCCAACCTTGCATTAATCCGCCAATACCCAAAACATCAAAAAGAATCCAAAAAACTGCAAATCCGTAAGCTGCTTTTATCAACATATCAATAATGAAGGCAAAAAATCTTTCGCCAACACTAGCAATTTTAAAATTAATGTTTACATTTTGAGATGTATTGATGCCTATTTGATTCATTTTTTTGTTACATTAGCAAAATCATGAGAGAAATCGCTTTCATTAAACAAAATAAAGAAAAATGGTTGGAAATCGACCAAGTCATTCAGGGAAAAATTAAAAAAAATCCCGATGACTTGTCATCTTTATACATAAGTATTGTCAACGATCTCTCATACGCACAGACTTATTACCCAAAAAGTAAGACAACAATTTATCTCAATTTTTTGTCTTCGCAAGTTTTCCAAAAAATATACAAAACAAAACGTGTTGAAGAAAATCGCTTCAAATCATTTTTTCTACAAGAAGTCCCACTAATCGCTTACCAATATCGAAGATATCTACTCTATGCGATTTGTTTTTTCGTAGCATTTACAAGCATTGGCGTTTTGTCATCCATCTATGATAAAGATTTTGCAAGACTTATTTTGGGGGACGATTACATCAACCAAACTTTAGAAAACATAAAAAAAGGAGACCCAACTGCCATCTATGGGACAGGATCAAGTTGGGGCACTTCTTTCGTCATAATTCTTAATAATTTATATGTTGGTGCACGACTCTACGTCTACGGTATATTCGGAGGAGTTGGGACCATCTATGCATTGTTCCAAAACAGTGTTATGCTAGGAGCTTTTCAATATTTCTTCAAAGACCAAAGTGTACTACTAGAAAGTGCTAAGGGCATTTGGTTACATGGGACGTTTGAGATTATCGCAATGGTTATCGAGGCTGCCGCAGGACTTATTTTGGGAGCATCAATATTATTTCCAAAAACCTATTCGAGATTCGAGTCTTTCAAAATCGGTTTCAAAACAAGTATGAAACTTTTTCTAAGTACCGTTCCGTTTACAATAATTGCTGGCGTTATCGAAGGTTATGTTACGAGACATGCGCAGGTTATGCCACTTTGGGCTAACTTGGCTATTATCATTATTTGTCTATCAACAATTGGATTCTACTATGGTATATATCCAAGAATGCTTTATAAAAAACACATAAAACATGCAGATTTTTCAGGAGCGAAACTTCGGTAATTTGGTAAGTGACACATTTAATTTTTTCCGAATTTATGGGAAAGATTATTTTAAAAGTTACTTTATAATCAATGGTGCGTTATTGATAATAATGACATTGTTAACGATATTTTTCTATCGCGAATTTTTTATGCAAATTTTCGTTGCCAATGCTGGTGGGCAAAGCTATATGTTCGAAAGTTATTTTAGCAACAACTGGCCAATTCTTGTATTGGTGGGCATTATTGCTTTTATTTTGCTTTTTGTTATTTCTACAGTTGTATACACATTTCCTATTTTCTACATGAAACGCATCGGCGAACATCAAACCAAAATCACAACCGACGAACTACTTTCTGATATGAAAAAAAATATCGGGAAATTCTTCATCTTTTGTTTAGCAACGTGCTTTATTGTCGCTCCAGTTATGATGGTCATGTTGGCAATTTCCTCTTTTTTAATTGTAATTCTAGTAGGTTTTTTATTATTAATATTATTAGCACCAGCATTTTACAACGTACTTTATTTAACCTTGTACGATTATATGAGCACTAACAAAACATACTTCGATGCGCTCAGCAATGCTGCTAGAACCGTTTTCGGAGATATGTTTAATACACAAAAAACAAAATTCTGGAAATATTGGGGATCAACATTAGTTCTTGGTGTTATCATCTACATTGTGAGTATGGCATTCTCGATGATTCCGTATTTTATGATGATCGGGAACATGAGCCTTAACCCAAATTATGATCAAATTAATGATCCAAGTACTATTTTCTCGGGCGTAATGGGCGTTATTTTTTTTGTTAGCTACGGCGTTTCTATTTTGGTCAGTTCTATTGTGTATAATCTAATGGCCGTTAATGCAGGTTTTATGTATTATGATAGTCGACAAGATCTACACCGCGACTTAGACATTCATGAAATTGATACTATTGGTAATCAAACAGATGCGTAAGTTTTTAGTCATCATATTAATGTACATTTTTGTCCCTATTTTTGGACAAGATTATGATGTTGTGGTTCCTCCAAAATCGCCAGCAGTACCAGCTATCGAAACTCTTGCCGAAACCGATTCTATTTTAAAAACTAATTACCAAACAGACAATACTGTAACGACGAGAAAATTTAGTCCGAATTACTATAAAAAATATCAAGGTGAAGATTTCGATTATCGCTTAACAAAACCACGAGAATCCATTTTTGCAAAATTTTCAAAATGGTTAGATAAAATTCTCAACGCACTATTTGGAAATATCGACACGCCGAACACTTTCAAATACACGGATATTATCATTAAGTTTTTTGCTATTTTGTTGGTCGGTTTTTTACTTTATTTCATTATCACAAAATTCTTTTTGAAAGATGGCAATATTTTCTTTAGTAAAAAGAATAAAAAATTAAAAATCGCAACGGAAGATCTTAAAGAAAATATTCACGAAATCAATTTTGAAAAAACGATTGCCGAATACGAAGCCAAAGCCAATTATCGTATGGCAACGCGTTATCAGTTTTTATCATTATTAAAAAAGCTTTCTGACAGAAAATTAATTGACTGGAATATTGAAAAAACCAATCGTGACTACAGTCGAGAACTTAAAAATGATGATCAAAAAACACAGTTTAATCGACTGACATACATTTTCGAAAACGTTTGGTATGGCGAGATAGAGCTTGACCAATCGCGTTATGAGTCATTCAAATCCTATTTTAACAACTTTAAATAATGAGTAAAAATTTCAAAATATATCTTGGTGTTTTTCTCGTTATTTTAGCAATAATGGGAATTTTCCAAGTCAATAAAAAACCAATTGTAGATTGGCGCAAAAATTTTGATCCTAACTCAAAAACGCCTTTCGGACTTTTCGTTTTCAATAAAGAAGCCGATCATCTTTTCGGTGGCGCATTAGAGCGCATTGACCAATCGCCTTATGATTATTATTCTAAAGAAAAAGAGACGCCGAAGCACAATATTTTAATCATTGAAAAAAATCTTGACACCGAATCTTGGAAAAAAATTCTTGATAATGTTAATACTGGTTCTAGCGCCATGTTGATTTCGAGATCTCTTCCCGAAATGTTGGAAGACAGCTTGAAGTTTAGACTTTGGATTAACAATTCGGACACAAAATACAATCTAGAATTTACGGATGTCAAACTAAAAAGCGACACTTTACTTATCAACCGACTGCCCGATAGTCGCGGTTTTACGAAGATTAATAAAAACATTGAGATTTTAGGCTACAATAAAACATCAGGCTTCGGAAACGACGAATACAAAAACGCCAATTTTATTAAGGTTAAACATGGTCAAGGTTATTTTTACCTTTATTCGGAACCGAGTGCTATTTCCAATTATTATCTTTTAAAATCGCGGTCTGCTTATCCTACCAAGTTATTTTCGTTCTTACCTCAGCAGAAAACAATTTGGTTTACAGAAAGTAAATCTGTGGGCAATTCGCAGTCGCCGATGCGTTTTATCCTTGCAAATCCACCGTTGCGTTATGCTTTATATATCGCAGTTCTAGGCTTGGCTTTGTTTATGATTTTTAATGCTAAACGAAAACAACGCATCGTCCCAATTGTAGAACCACTGAAAAATACGTCATTAGAATTTGTAAAAAGCATCGGAAATCTGTACTTGCAAGAAGGGGATTTCCATGATATGATGGCGAAAAAAGCGCAATATTTTTTACACAAAATTAGATTGGATTTATTGATTGATACTTCCAATTTGGACGAGGATTTCATTAAAAAATTACACTTAAAAACGGGTGTCAAAATAGAAACTATTCAGGAAGCTGTATCTTTAATCAAGAAAGCGCAAGATCCTTATTCTAACGTTATGAAGGAGGATTTTATTAAAATGAATAGTCTTCTCGATGACATTTTAAAATAGATTTTGAAAATTAAAAATTATGGAACAACAAGATCAACCAAGCAACGACTTCCAGTCCAGAATAGATATGTCTGAACTGAGCAACAGCTTACACCAAATAAAACAAGAGATTTCTAAAGTCATCGTGGGACAAGACAAAATGATCGAGCATCTTTTGGCTGCGCTTTTATCCAACGGACACGTGTTGATAGAAGGCGTTCCTGGTGTTGCTAAGACTATTACATCAAAACTTTTGGCCAAAACTATTGACGTTGATTTTAGCAGAATCCAGTTTACGCCAGATTTGATGCCGTCAGATATTTTGGGAACGTCGGTTTTTAATGTTAAAGAATCTGATTTTAATTTTAAAAAAGGACCAATTTTCTCGAATTTCATTTTGATTGATGAGATTAACCGTTCGCCTGCAAAGACGCAATCCGCGTTGTTTGAGGTGATGGAAGAACGTCAAATTACAATGGACGGCGTGACTTACCCAATGGAAGAACCATTTTTGGTTATCGCTACTCAAAACCCAATCGAGCACGAAGGAACTTATCGCCTTCCAGAAGCACAACTTGACCGTTTTCTTTTTAAAGTTGAAGTGGGTTATCCTGATCTTAACCAAGAAATTGAAATCATTAAAAACCAACATCACAACAAGCTTGATGACAAAACCGATGTGGTTAACAAAGTCGTAACTGGACAACAATTAAAAACTTATCAAAATCTTGTAAAAGAGGTTGTTGTTGAAGAAAAACTGATTGAGTATATCGCTAAGATTATTGTTAATACAAGAGAAAACCAATTCTTATATCTTGGTGCTTCGCCTAGAGCAAGTTTGGCTTTGTTAACAGCGAGCAAAGCTTTTGCCGCAATTCGTGGTCGTGATTTTGTAACGCCAGACGACATTAAAGAAGCCGCACTTGCAGTCCTAAGACACAGAGTAATTGTCGCACCAGAACGCGAAATGGAAGGTCTAACAGCTGACGAAATTATCCGCCAAATTTTAGAATCAATTGAGATTCCGCGATAGATTTTTAAAAAATTATGAAAGCACTTTACCTCAACAACAGATTATTCTTCGCGCTAATGCTAGCGGGCATTATCTACGTGTTGGCTTTCTTTTTTCCAATATTGATTTGGCTCGCACATATTGTTTTAATCTTGATTTTAATTCTAACTTTCGTTGATTATCTTATTTTATTTAAAGTAAAAGACGCGATAAAAGCGCAAAGAATGTTGCCAGAAAAGCTATCAAATGGCGACCAAAATCCAGTTAGAATCGATGTTAAAAGCAACTATCCTTTCAAAACTGAAATAAAAATTATTGACGAAATTCCGTTTCAGTTTCAGAAAAGAGATTTCTTTATCCAGAAAGAATTGGAAGCCAAGTCGGAAGTTTCGATGCAGTATATTTTGGAACCGAAAGAACGCGGTGAATATAGTTTTGGAAGCTTAAATGTATTTGCAAATTCACCGATTGGTTTTGTTGCTAAACGTTTTCAGTTTCAAAAAGATGCATTGTTACCGAGCTATCCATCATTTATTCATTTAAGAAAATATGAATTGATGGCGCTTCAAAATGAATTTCAACTTGGAGGCATTAAAAAGATTCGAAAACTAGGACACACCATGGAGTTTGAGCAAATTCGTGAATATGTCCAAGGTGACGACATCCGAAGCATTAACTGGAAAGCGACTTCCAAGACCAATCGACTGATGATTAATCAATATCAAGACGAAAAATCGCAACGTATTGTGATGCTCATTGATAAAGGTCGCACGATGAAAATGCCTTTCAATGGGTTGAGCCTTTTGGATTATTCTATCAACGCCACGATGGCTCTGTCACACATTATTCTTAAAAAAGGAGATCGCGCAGGCATGATGGCTTTCTCCAAAAAGATGGAAAATCGAGTGCCTGTTGACAATAAATCTGGACAACTTCGCAAGATTTCAGAGGCTTTGTATAATATTCAAACTAACTTTTTCGAGAGCGATTATAACCGACTTTATCAAGACGTAAAATTTAGTCTCAACCAACGAAGCTTAGTATTATTATTCACAAATTTTGAAACTTTGGATGCGTTAAATCGCCAAATTAAATATTTAAGAGGTATTGCTAAAAACCATTTATTGGTGGTTGTATTTTTTAAAAATGCAGAAATTAATACCTTGTTAAAAACAAATCCTGAAAGCATCCAAGAAATCTACGACGAAATTATCGCAGAAAAATTTGAGTTCGAGAAAAAACTGATTATTCAAGAATTAAAAAAATACGGAATTTACTCTGTTTATACACTTCCAGAGAATCTCAACATCGATGTTATCAATAAATATTTGGAGATAAAAGCGCGCGGAATTTTGTAATTTTACATAAGAATTCTCGATACAATTTTTCTTGCGTTGCTTCGAAAAATCACTCGAATTGACGCACTTAGTAATACAATAAAAATTTAAAAATGAAAATACAACTTAATAGAATCAACGACGATTATTTGTTCGAATGTAGTAACCAAAACGGACATTCAATTTTAATTGATAATACCTCGAAAGAAGGTGCAACAGGCGTTTCGCCAATGGAAACAGTTTTGATGGCAGTTGCAGGATGTAGTGGAATTGATGTTGTTTCGATTCTTAAAAAGCAAAGACAAACGATTACGGATTTCAAAGCAGAGGTTGAAGGTGAGCGTGTACAAGTTGACGATGCAAAACCTTTTAAACACATTAAAGTGATTTTTAAACTAGAAGGTGACATCGATCCTAAAAAAGCTCAAAAAGCAGCAGAACTATCATTTGAAAAATATTGTTCGGTTTCCAAAACTTTGGAACCTAATGTTGACGTTAGCTACGAAGTCTTTGTTAATGGTGAAAAAGCCTAAGTTTAAACTAAAAATTTAGATAAGAAAAAAGTCAGCGTAATTGCTGACTTTTCTATTTTTGAAAGAATGGTTTTATTTTTTAATTAAACCTAATTCTATTAATCTTTCTGTTAAGAATTCACCTGCAGTGATATCGTCGAAAGCTTTAGGATGTTCGTCGTCAATTGTATTTTCTAGAACATTTAATGGCATTTCGCTGATTGGATGCATAAAGAAAGGAATCGAAAAACGTGACGTTCCCCACAATTCTCTCGGTGGATTTACAACTTGGTGGATCGTAGATTTTAGTTTGTTGTTAGAATGTCTAGACAACATATCGCCAACATTAATCACCAATTCGTCATCTTGTGCAATCGCATCAATCCATTCACCTTTATGGTTTTGTACCTGAAGTCCTTTACCTTGTGCGCCCATCAACAACGTAATCAAGTTGATGTCACCGTGCGCAGCTGCTCTCACAGCATCTTTTGGCTCATCTTGGATTGGCGGATAATGGATAGGACGTAGGATTGAATTTCCGTTTTTGATGTAGTTGTCAAAATAAAACTCGTCCAAACCTAAATAAATAGCCAAAGCTCTCAACACATAAATACCCGTTTTTTCTAATTTTTGATAAGCTTCTTTACCAACTTCATTGAATTTTGGTAACTCATCAACCATCACATTTTTAGGATATTCAGCTTCTAGTTTTGGATTATTTTCGACATATTGTCCAAAGTGCCAAAACTCCTTAAGATCGCCAGTTGTACGACCTTTTGCAGATTCTTTACCAAAAGAAACATAACCACGTTGTCCTCCAATACCTGGAATCTCGTATTTAGCTTTGGTTTCTAATGGAAGGCTGAAAAAGTTGCGTACTTCTGAGTACAGATTTTCAACCAATTGGTCATCAAGAAAGTGACCTTTAAGTGCTACAAAGCCGATGTCTTCGTAGGCTTTACCGATTTCATTTACAAATTTTTGTTTACGTACCGGATCATCCGATAGGAAATCACGCAAGTCAACACTAGGAATGTTTTGCATTGTTTGTAATTTTTATACGAATGTAAATTTAAGCAATTTTTCAAAGGCTGTAATAAAATTTCATGACAAATTATTTTTAACCACTAAAGCAGCAAGAAAAGCGATAAAGTTTAAGTTTAAAAAATGTAAAAGCATTCCATTTAAAAAAAAATTAAACATAAAAAAAACAGCTTCATTTTCATAAAGCTGTTTTTAATATTTAAAGAAAAAATCTTATTTGTTCATCGACATTAAGAATTCTTCGTTGTTGCGTGTGTTCTTGATATTCTTCATCACAAAATCCATCGCTTCCACAGGATTCATATCAGAAAGGTATTTTCTCATAATCCACATACGCTGTTGTGTCACTTCATCTTGAAGCAAATCGTCACGACGTGTACTCGAAGATACCAAATCCACTGCTGGATAAATACGTTTGTTAGCAATTTTTCTATCCAATTGCAATTCCATATTACCTGTCCCTTTGAATTCTTCAAAGATCACTTCATCCATTTTTGATCCAGTGTCGATAAGCGCAGTTGCGATAATCGTCAAAGATCCACCGCCTTCAATCTTACGAGCAGCTCCAAAGAAACGTTTTGGCTTGTGAAGCGCATTGGCATCAACACCACCAGAAAGAATTTTCCCAGATGCTGGAGTCACCGTGTTATAAGCTCTTGCCAAACGCGTGATAGAATCTAACAAAATCACAACATCGTGACCACATTCTACCATTCTTTGTGCTTTTGACAAAACAAGGTTGGCTACTTTAACGTGCTTTTCCGCAGCTTCATCAAAAGTCGAAGCGATAACTTCAGCATTCACACTTCTTTGCATATCGGTAACTTCCTCTGGACGTTCGTCGATTAAAAGCACCATCATATAAGCTTCAGGATGGTTTGCAGAAATAGCGTTGGCGATATCTTTTAATAAAATCGTTTTACCAGTTTTTGGTTGCGCCACAATCATCGCACGTTGACCTTTACCAATTGGTGCAAAAAGATCTACGATTCTTGTTGACAAAGTCGAATTACGACCAGCAAGATTAAATTTTTCTTGTGGGAAAAGCGGCGTCAAATATTCGAAAGCTACACGATCTTTGATAAATTCTAAATCTCTACCATTAACTTCTGTTGGTTTTTGTAATGAGAAATATTTTTCACCTTCTTTTGGAAGTCTCACGATACCTTTAACAGTGTCACCCGTTTTAAGACCATAATTTCTGATCTGCGCTGTCGATACATAAACGTCGTCTGGCGAAGAAATATAGCTAAAATCCGAAGAACGTAAGAATCCGTAGTTGTCTGGAAGAATCTCCAAAACGCCTTCGATGGTTACAAGTCCATCAAAGTTAAATTCTTTCTTAGCTGGCACTTCTTCCTGCTGAGATTGTTGTTCTTTATTCGGATTGTTGTTGTGGTTGTGTTGTTGGTTGCCGCGGTTTTGGTTTTGTTGACCTTGAGAATTCCTGTTTTGGTGTTGCGGCTTTTGCGTTTGTTGTGGTTTGGGAGCGACAGCTTCTACTGGTGTAGTGCTTGTTGTGCTCTCTGGCTGAGTTTCTGCGTTGTTAGCATCTTCAGCTTTTGGTTCTTCCGTTTTTGGAAGTCTCTTGCGAGGTCTCTTAGTTGTTTTGTCTGCTTCCTGTTCCGAAGCTGCTTCTGCTATTGGCGTTTCTGCTACTGGAGCAGCAACTGGTTGTTCTTCAACTTTAGCTTCTTCGACTGGGGCAGCTTCTGTAGCAACTGGCTCTGGCTTAGCTTTTGGCTTTCTACCAGGTTTTTTGGCTGGCGTTGCTTTTTGTTCTATTGCTTCTTCTTTAATTTCCACTTCCTTCATAAGTTGGTTGTTGGCTTCTAAGTAGGATTTTATTTCGGTTTGATGCGTTGACTGATAATCTAAAATCGCAAAAACCACTTGTTCGTGTTCGGGTTTTCTACTGATTTTAACGCCTAAATCTTTTGAAATTTGAGTCAAATCGTCGAGCGACTTTGACTTCAGCGTATCAATGTTAAACATAAATGTTGTAAAAATATTGTATTTTAAAACTTTGTAAGTAAGAAAGTTAAACCAGGCGGTTTAATTATTTTCTGAGTGATTACTATGCAAATCTACATTAATTTTTGAAATACGCAAAAATTATTTTAAATTTGCCTAATCTTTTAAAGATAAAGAAGATACTAAAATTTTATGATCCAAAGAATACAGTCCGTTACCATGTTCTTTGCTGTATTATCAGCAGTCTTTTTATTCTTGACTTCGCAAGATGTTGTCATTGTAGAAAGTGTCCCGGTAATGCTTATTGCATGTATTGTCCTAGTACTTTTGGGCTTGCTAAGTATTTTTAGTTTCAAAAATAGAAAACGACAAATTCTACTGAACAACATCAGTATTGTTATAAACGCTTTGTTGATCGGTTTGTTGGGGTATTGGTTACTAAGTTTATCCGGAGGAATTAGTTTTCCTGAGAAGGGTATTGAGCCAGTTTTCCCGTTGTTGGCGATTATCTTTTTACTCATGAGTAATTTGTATATCCGTCGTGACGAGAGGCTCGTAAAATCTGTCGACCGTCTTCGATAAATCACACAACGATTTTTTTGAGTTTAAACAGCTTCTTATTAAGGAGCTGTTTTTTTTATGTTGTTACGGAAATGCATTACATTTGTAGCTTAATCAATTTTCAATGAATTTATATAGAAGAATTCTACGATTTGCTGCTCCACACCAAAAATATATCTACGCTAGTTTATTTTTCAATGTTTTATATTCACTATTCCAGATAGCATCGTTAGGAACAATTTTGCCAGTTTTAGGGATGTTATTCGGAACTATTAAAATGGAAGACAAACTTGTAGAACCAATTTATGATGGGCACATTTCGCATTATTTTAATTATCTAAAAGAATATTCTTACTATTATATTCAATCTCAAGTTAACGAGAGAGGCGCATTAACCGTTTTGGCTTGGCTTTGTTTGATAACAGGATTCATGTTTCTACTCCGTAATATTTTCCGTTATCTAGGCGCTTATTTACTTATTTTCTATCGCGTTGGTGTGACAAAAGACTTGCGAAGCGCGATGTATAATAAGATTTTAGCTTTGCCAGTTTCGTTCTTTACAGAACAGAGAAAAGGTGATTTGATGTCGAGAATGTCAAATGATGTTGGCGAAGTTGAGAATAATATATTAGGAAGTTTGGTGGATCTAATCAATTCGCCATTCATGTTAATCAGCACTTTGGTGACTTTATTTTATCTAAGTCCGCAATTAACTTTATTTAGTTTAATCGTTTTACCAATCATGGGAACACTTATTTCTTTAATTGGAAAAAGCCTTAAAAAAGATTCTCACGAAGCTCAAAACGAATTAGGAAACATCTTCTCTATTGTTGATGAAACCTTAAAGTCCACTAAAATTATTAAAATCTTTAATGCTGATAAATTATTAAGTAACCGCTTTTCTGGTTCGATGACAAAATGGATTAATAATTCTGTAAGTCTCGGTCGCAAAAAGGAATTAGCATCACCAACCAGCGAATTTTTGGGTGCGTTAACTTTTTTAATGATTACTTGGTACGGCGGTAAAGAGATTATCGTTAACCAAAGTATTCGTCCAGAAGATTTCTTGGTATTTTTAGGAATTTTCTTCCAAATTTTACCTCCTATCAAAAGTCTTTCTTCATCCATTTCTAATGTACAAAAAGGCGAAGGTTCTTTGGTTCGTGTGATGGATATTTTGGACGCTGATGTCAAAGTTGATGAAATTCCTAATCCTGTTCCGATTTCTGAATTAAAAGACAAAATCACTTTTGAGAACGTTGGTTTCTATTATAACCAAGAACATTTAATTCTAAAGAATTTTAATTTAGAAATTAAAAAAGGACAAACCGTCGCTCTTGTTGGACAAAGTGGAAGCGGAAAAACAACGATCGCAAACTTGCTAACGCGTTTCTATGATGTGTCAGAAGGTAGCATCAACATTGATGGCGTTAATATTAAAAACTTAAACTTAAAACAATACCGTTCGATTTTAGGAATGGTTACACAAGAATCGGTTTTGTTTAACGACACAGTTTATAACAATATTGCGATGGGTAAAGAGAATGCTACTCGCGAAGAAATTATCGAAGCTGCAAAAATTGCTAATGCCCACAACTTTATCGAAAGCCTTCCTGAAGGTTACGACACCAATATCGGTGATGATGGTAACAAGCTTTCTGGCGGACAAAAGCAACGTGTTTCGATTGCGAGAGCTGTTCTCAAAAATCCTCCAATTATGATTTTGGACGAGGCAACTTCTGCGTTAGATACAGAGTCTGAGCGTTTTGTACAAGATGCTTTGGAAAAAATGATGGAAAACAGGACGTCGTTAGTAATTGCACACAGATTGTCAACCATCCAAAAAGCTAATCATATTGTGGTGATGGAAAAAGGTGAAATCGTCGAACAAGGTAGCCATCATGATCTTATGGAAAAGAATGGCGTCTATCGTAAGTTAGTTGAATTACAAAATTTTGAGTAGGTCTTAATCTACTTACAATCTATTTTAAATATAAAGTGATGTCAAATCTGGCATCACTTTTTTGTTTGCCATTTTTAAATTTTAGTTTTAAAATGAATGAATTTTTAAAAGACATCATCAATAATCCAAAGCAACGAAAACACCATAAACAACTCTCCTATTGATATTTACACTAATTAAAATATCAAGATTCATGAATTTTAAAACACTTAGTTTTTTAATAAAAAAAGACGCATAGTATTTTTGAGCATCAAATATTTAATAAAAAATCATGAAAAAAATCTACTTAGGCGTTGCAATTAGTTTGCTATCCGTTACATCTTTATTTTCGCAAAAGAAGTTTAACTTTCTTAATCAAACATTCGGGACTGCTATTTACGGAATTAATAAAAACGGTGAAGGTGTTATGGGTTTAAGGTATTATAATTTTGCCACAAACGCACTTACCGCTGCCGAATCACAAGTTGGAAATATTGCATCAATCAACGATAACGGACAATATGCAGGCGCAACTTTTTTAGATGAAGCCAATTATATTTTTCAACCAAGTTTTAAAAAATCTAGCAATTGGCAAGCAATTCCTTGGTTTTCTGAGTCTGTCCCAAGTCAATCTCAATTTACAACTTACAAAATTTCGCCAAACGGAAAATGGGTTGTTGGACAAATGTCAATTGGTACAGAACAATACGGAATGTTTGTTTTCAACACCGAAACTATGGAAATGAAACGTGTGATCGGTGGCGCTTACGAACATTACGCTGCTTATAGTGTTAACGATAACGGAATTGTCGTAGGCTGGGCTGACCTTTTGGGAGTTGGGACAAAAAGAACACCAGTCTATCTTAATGTTAATGATATGCAGATTCATGAATTTTTACCAACGCCTTCAGCCATTCTTAATGCGGCAGGCGGCATCAATGCCAACAATATCATTGTTGGAAACTATGAAAATCAAGCTTTTTATTACGATCTGAACAATAATAATTTCCAGTCACTAGATAATCCTGCAGGTTCTATTTCGTGCTCTTTAATGGACATCTCGAACACTGGAGTTGCTGTTGGTTTCGCAAGTATGGGTGGAAATTCCAGAAAAGCCGTTATTTATCATCCGTCAATGGGAAATACTCCCATGTATTTAACAGATTTTCTGTCTTCTAACGGAATCGATTTTTCGACAGCAACAGACCAAACTTTAGGAACTGCGTCAACAATTTCTTCGGATGGAAAATATGTTGGAGGCTTCATCAACTCAACAATGGCGGCGTTTGCGTATGGTTGGGCAGTCTATCTAGATGACGCAACTTTAGGAACTATCAATAATCTTACGACATCCAAAATCTCCATATATCCTAATCCTGTTACGGATAAACTTAGTATAAAGACAAATCAAAAAATTTCTAATATCGAAGTTTACAATATCTCTGGAACAAAAACTCAAATTCTAAAAACACAAAATAATGAAATAGATGTTCGTCATCTGTTGCCTGGCACTTACATTATCAAATTTAATATTGATAATAAAGTCTTTAGCGAAAAATTTATTAAAAAGTAAATATGCTTTCCAAATAAAAAAGAGCGAAAATTTCGCTCTTTTTTTATGCTTGATTATGTTGAATATTGTTTATTAAACTCAAAACTTTTAATTTTTGATCTTCATATTTAATTTGAAGTTCAGATCCTTCACCCATTCTTCGATAATATTCTAAAGCTTTTTCTGCAAAGAATTTTTTGTGATAATCACTAACATCGGGAACATTCGGAAAATTGGTATGGAATAACATTTCGTAGTAAGCTTGCCATTCGCGTTCGTTCTTATCTTCAAGCATCATTTCAGGAGATTTTTGTCGAACATGAAGCATCTCATGAGCAATCATATTAATGACTAAATTAAATTCAAAATCGAATAAATTCCGAGGTATTAAAACCATTTGACGCTCTCCAATATCGCCATTTGCAGTCAACAAAATGGAATTTTTCTCCAACTCATCTCGAAAGCCAAAACCTTCTAAATTTGGATGATCAAGCTCAAATTCATAAACAAGAAATTTAACCAAATCCAAAATCTGATTGTTCTCTTTATAAGCATTAATGTTAAACATCAGCTGATCGTAATTCATCTCAAAAAATTTTTACGAATGTAAAGAAAACTTTGTTTGTGCTAAATGTTTTTCTCGCCTTTATTCATTTTCTTCATCGCATTCACCTTCACCTTTCTAAACGGTCGAATCATTTTTTTAATTGGTCGAAGTGATCGTAAATAAATGGTAACAACCAAAGAAATACAAGCTGCCGTTCCGAGTGCACCACCAAAGCCTTTAAATTCTTTTGAAATATTTTGATAAATCAACGTGAAAATAATCGGAGCGATAAATAAATTGAAATTTTTAAAATGTTTCCTCGAAGAAATCATCCCAATGAACGTCGACCCAATCACGATAAACGGAATATCTTTCGGTAAATCAAAATGCCAAAACCAGGTGTTGAATTGATAAAATCCACCTACCAACATGGCAATTAATCCTGACGCTCGAACGGGACCTAATTTTAAATTTTTGTTTAAATGATAGGTTAACCA
>JAEXRP010000013.1:0-7619 GCA_023440705.1 Bacteroidota bacterium | reverse complement strand
GTGTTGAACCAACATTTCCGTGACCAATTAAAGCTAAGTGAACAACTTTAGGTTTTCCGAAAAGTTCGGTCTCAATAATGTTTTGAGTGATTTCGGTTTGGTTATCAGTCACAACTATGTTAACTCTTCCAGTAGATGACACTTGGTTAAGCAACAAAGGATAAATTTTGTTGCGTTGAAGTTCCGACAGGATTTTCGCATTTTGTTCCGAAACAAATCCAAGAACGCAAAGATTGTCAATACTGTAAATATTGCTTACAATGCCAGATGCTTTTTCGCTTTGGAATTCTTTCACCAACAATGCCACGGCGTCCTCGGCATCTTTCTCATCAACCAAAACTGAAACACCATTTTCGATGGCTTGTTGGGAAATAACGCCAACGCTGATGCCGCCTTTGTTAAGTGTTGTAAAGATTCGAGAGTCGATGCCGATTTGTCCAAGAAAGTCTTTGCCTTCAAAGTTGACTAATGCTTTCTTTCTATATATACTGATTGGATTTTGGTCTGTCATTTTGTTCTAATAAATAGGTTTTAATAATTCTTGCAATTGTTCATACTCCATTAAAAATGCGTCGTGGCCGTGGATAGAAACAATTTCGTCGTAGAAAATATCTTTTTTATGTGTTTTAATTTTTTCGTAACATTTTTTGATTTCCGAAGCTGGAAAAAACAAATCTGTGTTGATAGCGATAAGGTTAATGTTTGCTTTTATTTTTGATAACGCTTTTTCGTTAGTATCAACGGTCATCAAGAGATGATTCATCAGTTTGTAAGCTTTTAAACGAAATCTTTCGTTGAGACTTTCGCCGTGGTAGATTAACCAATCTTCGGACTCGCGCCTAGTATTTTCTTTTATTAATTTACCACCAAATCTTTCATTAAGCGATTCTGGCGTTCTGTAGCAAAGCATGGCATGTGCTCTTGCTTTTTCTAGTGGTTTTTCTGGGGAGTCTAAAAGGTATTTTTGAACCAAACATTGCGCGTGTAGCCAATCGTGGGTTTTGTAATCCGAAGCAATTGGGATAAAGTTTTCGCTGATTTTAGGGTTGATGGCGAGCATTTCCCAACCGATGGAACCTCCTAACGAGCCACCAATAATGCTGTGCAACGTTTTTATTTCTAAATTTTCTAAACCTTGTAAAAAAATCGCCGCAATATCTTTGGTTGTGAGATCTTCATAATTATCGATAAAGAAATCATTATAACCATTACCAGGGATGTTAAAACTAATAATACTATACTTTTTGGTAGAAATTATTTTTTGTGGACCAATTATGTTTTTCCACCAACCTTTGCTGCCAGACACTGTAGAGTTGCCAGTCAAAGCGTGGTTAACCAATACGATAGGTGCGGTGCCTAGGGCTTTTCCGAATACTTCGTAGCTTAAAGGGATGTCAAAATTCTGTCCTGAAAAGGATTTGTACTTAATGTCTGTGGTTAAAAGTTCTTTTTTCAATGCTTTAATATTTTTTTTCATTGAAAATGCCTCTAAGAATGGCTGAGTAAAGAACTTCAGTTGTTATCTGTCCAAATATCTTGGTAGAACGTAGCACCTTCTTGGCTTTTGCAAAGGGTTGCTAAGGTTTCATAGGGTCTAATCCCTCAACCTTTCTGGATAACATTTTCAATATGTGAATGAACGGTAGTGCAAATATATGAAAATTTTGATAATTCAATAAAATAATCTAAAATATTTCCATTTTTAGAATAAATTATTGTTATTAAACGATATTTCACAATAATAATTTAAAATAATCAGCTAACAATTGTTAGTATTTATCGGGGTTTTGAGATTTTTCCTTTGAAAATTAAATTATTTTAATCTTGCTTATTTTTTTTAAAAATTTATTTTTCTCGTATGATTTTTGATAAAAAAGAATTCTAAAAAACATAAAATGGAAATAAAGTTAAATGGACAAGTTGCAATCGTTACTGGTTCTAGCAGCGGAATAGGAGAAGGAATTGTAAAATCTTTAGCGGCTTCTGGCGCTATTGTCATTGTTAATCATTCTTCGGAGCACTCGAAAGAAGCTGCACAAATAATTCTTGATGATATTATTGCTAAAGGAGGACAAGGTTTGCTAATTCAATGTGATGTAAGTAAAGAAGATGAAGTCCAAGCGATGTTTCAGAAGACTATTGAAACTTATGGAACTGTTGATATTCTTGTAAATAATGCTGGATTGCAACAAGATGCAAAATTTATTGACATGACTTTAGCGCAATGGCAAAAAGTTATTGATGTTAATCTTACTGGTCAATTTCTGTGTGCACGCGAGGCGATTCGGGAGTTTTTGAAAAGAGGCATGAATAATAAATCTATTTCGTTAGGGAAAATTATTAACATCAGTAGCGTCCACGAAAGTATCCCTTGGGCTGGACATGCCAACTATGCTTCTAGTAAAGGTGCGTTGAGAATGTTGATGCAAACTTTGGCTCAGGAATATGGAAAGGACAAAATCCGAATTAACAATATCTGTCCAGGTGCCATCCAAACGCCAATTAACAAATCGGCTTGGGATAACGAAGCTTCTTTTAATGCATTAATGACTTTGATACCTTATAATAGAATCGGAAAAGCAGAAGATATTGGAAATTTAGCAGTATTTTTAGCAAGCGACTTTTCAGATTATATTACAGGAGCAAGTATCTACATCGATGGCGGAATGTCGACTTTAGAGAGTTTTGCAGATAACGGATAAGCTTGATTTGGTGTTTAGTTTTTAGCTTTTAGAATTGGCTCTTTTGTATAGTCAAAAGAATCGAAAATCTTCAAATATAGCCCCGATGGAGCGGCATGTTTGAGCTCATTATATATTTTTTTTAAAATATAATAGCGAGTAGTGACAGCGGGATTTGATGTCTAAGAATTCAATAATCTCGATGCTCCTAAAAATGAATCTGAAATGCATCAGAAATAAAATTATATGACAGAACAAGATAAACTCAATAATCCTAATTGGAAAAAGTGGGGTCCGTATGTGAGCCACCGCCAATGGGGAAATGTGCGAGAAGATTATAGTAGCAATGGCGATGCGTGGGGTTATACGACGCATGATCGCGCCGAAAGTTGGACTTATCGTTGGGCGGAAGAAGGAATTGCAGGGATTTCTGATGATAAGCAAATGTTGTGTTTTGCGCTTTCGTTTTGGAATAAAAATGACAAAATGATCAAAGAACGCTTCTTTGGACTAAGTAATTACCAAGGCAATCACGGCGAAGATATTAAGGAGATTTTTTACTATATCGACAATACGCCGTCGCACAGCTACATGAAAATGGTGTACAAATATCCGATAGATGCTTTTCCGTACGATGATTTGGTGACGACTAATGCCCAACGATCTAACAAGGAAATGGAGTATGAGATTTTTGACACTGGCGTTTTTGACAACGATGCTTATTTTGATATTTTTATTGAATATGCAAAAGTTGGCGTCGACGATTTTTTAGTTCGGGTTGATGTCCATAACCGAAGCGACAAGGATGCGCCTTTGGTGGTGTTGCCAACGCTTTGGTATCGTAATAATTGGTCTTGGGGTTATAATACTTACAAACCAAATCTAGGTTTTTCGAAAGATGCAGAAATCGATGTGCATCACGATAGTCTATCGATAAAAAAATTGTACTCTCGAAATCGCAATGTAGAACCTCTTTTTTGTGACAATGAAACCAATAGACCGAAACTTTTCGGTGAAGATGCTTCTGGTAAGTTTTACAAAGACGGCATAAACGATTATGTCTTACGAGGTGGAACTTCTGTTAATCCAAATCGTGTTGGGACAAAAGCGGCTTTTCGATGTGAGGAAATGATTCCGGCGAAAGGCAATAAAACTTTTGAATTCCGATTGTCGCCACATATTATGGATGACGCGTTTTGGGATTTTGAAGATCTGTTTAATAGTCGAATTCAAGAAGCGAATGATTTCTACGCTGGCATCCAACAAGATATAAAAGATGAGGACGAAAAAAATGTGCAACGACAAGCTTTTGCAGGACTTCTTTGGAATAAACAATTCTATCATTACAATGTTGGCAAATGGCTGAAAGGCGATCCTAATCATCCAATAGAACGACAAGGTTTTGTGAGAAATGCCGATTGGCAGCATCTTCATAATAAAGACATTATCTCGATGCCGGATAAATGGGAATATCCGTGGTATGCGACTTGGGATTTGGCATTCCATTGTGTAAGTTTTAGTGTTATTGATGCGGCTTTTGCGAAGAATCAATTGATGTTGTTGACTAAAGAATGGTATATGCATCCGAACGGTCAGCAACCAGCTTATGAATGGAATTTTAGTGATGTTAATCCACCGGTGCATGCTTGGGCGACTTTCAGGGTTTTTAAAATCGATGAAAAACATAACGGAAAAGCGGATTTGTATTTCCTAGAAAATGTGTTCCAAAAGTTGTTGCTCAATTTTACTTGGTGGGTTAACCGAAAAGATGTCAACGGCAATAATATTTTTGGTGGCGGTTTCTTAGGTTTGGATAACATTGGTGCTTTCGACCGCAATATGGAATTGGACGCTGGTCAAACTTTAGAGCAAGCCGACGGCACAAGTTGGATGGCGATGTATGCGCTTAACATGATGCGTATTGCGATGGAGTTGGCGACTTACAATCCTGTCTATGAAGATATGGCGATTAAGTTTTTTGAACATTTCTTATACATTGCCGAAGCGATGGAGAATTTGGGAGAAAATAATATTGGACTTTGGAATGAGGAAGATGGTTTCTTCTATGATTTGTTAAAATTGTCAGACGGAAATAGCGTCAACCTAAAGTTACGAAGCATTGTTGGGCTTATCCCAATGTTCGCGGTTGAGGTTATCGAGCATAATCTTCTGGAGAAGCTACCGAATTTTAAAAAACGTATGAATTGGGTGTTGCGCAACAAAACTGATTTGACGAAACTTGTTTCGCAATGGTATGTGGAAGGTGAAGGTAATAAACATCTGATGAGCATTATGCGTAAAACTCGTTTAACAAAAGTCTTAAACAGAATGGTTGATGAAGCTGAGTTTTTGAGTGATTATGGCATTCGTGCTTTGTCGAAAATTTATGAAAATACGCCATTTAGTTTCAGTGTTGGAGGTCACGATTATGTTGTGTATTATACGCCTGCCGAAAGCGATAGTCGAATGTTTGGAGGAAATAGCAACTGGCGAGGACCGATTTGGTTTCCGATTAATTTTTTGATTGTGGAAAGTTTGCAACGTTTTCACTTTTTCTATGGTGATAGTTTAAAAATCGAATATCCGAAAGGAAGTGGCGTGGAACGTAATCTCGATGAAATTTCTAAAGATCTGTCTCGCCGACTTTGCAGTATTTTCTTAAAAGATGAAAACGGAAATCGTGCCTTTAACGGCGGCAACGAAAAGATGAATCAGGATCCTAATTTTAAAGATTATATTTTGTTTTATGAATATTTCCATGGTGATAATGGTCGTGGTGTAGGCGCGTCGCATCAAACAGGATGGACAGCAACGGTCGCAAAACTTATTCAGCCAAGATTGACAACATAATAATCAAATATGTTCAAAGTTTTAAAATAAATTCATTAATTGGAGTTATTTTTTAAAATGAACTAACGAAAAATTGTATCGAGAATAAAATTTAATAAAAGATTTAAAAGCTATCGTTTTCGATGGCTTTTTTTGTACGCTTTAGATATTGATTTAAATGAATGTTTGTAATTAAAATCTTGCTTCGCTTTTTGTGTATTAAAGCTTTTATTGCGAACTTAGGCATTCAAACTAATTTGAAAAAACAGCATGAAAAGTTTTGCGGCAACAGAGATTTCGACTTACGAAATGCAAGATATTATGAAGTATGCGATTGCGCCTCGTCCGATTGCGTTGGCGTCAACGATTGACGCGGATGGAAATATTAACTTATCGCCGTTTAGCTTTTTTAATATGTTTAGCGCAAAACCGCCGATTCTTATTTTTTCGCCTTTGCGTCAAGGAAAAGACAATCCAAATAAAGATACGCTTCATAATATTTTGGAAACGAAGGAAGTTGTGGTTGGGATTGTGAATTTTGACATCGTTCAACAGATTTCGTTGGCGTCGGCGCCTTTTGGCCGTGATGTTAATGAGTTTGAAAAAGTGAATTTAACCACTTTGGAAGCGGATTTGGTCAAACCTAAATTGATTGCAGAATGTCCCGTGAACTTTGAATGTAAAGTTTTGGAAGTAAAACCTCTTGGCGAAAATGGCGGTGCTGGAAATCTAGTTATTTGTGAAGTTCTAAAGGTTCATGTTAAAGATGAATGCTTTGGTGAGAATGGGAAAATTGACCAAGTAAAATTGGATCTTGTGGCGCGTCTTGGTGGCGATTGGTATTCTCGAAATAATGAACAAAGTCTATTTAAAGTTCCAAGACCGAATAATCAAAACATCGGAATTGACTTACTTCCCACCGAAATTAAAACCAGCAAAGTCTTTACAGGAAATGATTTAGGAATGTTAGCAAATATCGATGTTCTTCTGGAAGCTGAATTTTCTAGTGATTCCGAAATTCATAAAAAAGCCCAATCTTATTTACTTCAAAATAATATCGAAGAAGCTTGGGAGGTTTTGAAAGGGAAGTAATATTGCTATAAAAGGAAAAAGGTTGCGCTTTATTTTTTTGAATTAAGAGGCTTTTCTATAGAAAACCAAATTCCATTGATGTAATTTTTGTCTTGAAAAATCCAAACACTCATATATTTTATGAGAGGATCTTTTTCGGTTTTTGCCTCAAATACAAATAATTCAAGTGGATCAGAATTGATTGATCTTTTGTGGATATAAGCAGAATCAAAATTTAGTAATTTCATGTCTCCATATATTTTTTCACTTTTCTCACAACTATTTTTCAACTCTTCTTTTATAAATATTTCCATTCTCTTGGATAAGTTAAAGTTCTGAAATTCAGAATAATCTTTGTTTGAACATTTAGTTAGATATTCATTAATGAAGTTTTTTGCAATCATTTTTCTTTCTTGACTTATTTTCTTTTCGGATATTTTCTTGTAAGAATTTTGAGCATTCAGAAAAGTTGCAAATAAGATAAAAAGTATAGATAGTTTTTTCATTTTTTATGAAATAGCAGTTCAATGTTTGTTGTGGCTAGGTGTGTCGAAAATAACTTTTGTTAATTATTCTGCTCCAAAACTTTGTAACCTCTTTTTTGCGAAATTTCGAAAGCAGCTTGTTTTAGCATTTTGGCTGCGCTTCCGTTGATGCGATCGTCCAATCCACCGATTTTTCCCATAATTGTCAAACCTGCAATCATGTTATTTGAAAAGTCAAAAATAGGAACCGAAATAGCCGTAAGATCCGATAGCATTTCTGCGCGTCCTTGGCTGATGCCGTCTTTTTTGATGGTCGCTAACATTTCTTCAACATTGCGTAGGTTTTCGTCGAGATTTAGTTCTCCTTTGTTGCTTTTTAATTCTTCGATTAGTGATGGCATAACGCGGTTTTCGGGAAGATGGGCCGCAAAGTTTTTACCAACCGCCGAAGTCAAAATTGGTAAGACGCTTCCAATTCTTAAATCGAATAAAGTTTCGCTGTAAGTTCCGTCCAATCTGTAAATGATTGTTGGACCACGATTTCCCCAAACGC
>JAEXRP010000038.1:0-17635 GCA_023440705.1 Bacteroidota bacterium | reverse complement strand
CTTTTTGGGTTGCGCCCAAACTGGAACTGGAAAAACCGCAGCTTTTGCGATTCCTATTTTACAAAATTTAATGTCTAGGTATTCGCCTAACAACAAAAAAATAAAAGCTCTAATCCTTACACCAACGCGAGAATTAGCGATCCAAATTGAAGAAAACTTCAAAGATTATGGTAGTGATTTACCTTTAAAATCTTTAGTAATTTTCGGTGGTGTTAAGCAAGGCGCTCAGGAAGCGAGCCTTAGAAAAGGTGTCGATGTACTTATCGCAACGCCTGGTCGATTGCTAGATTTCATCAATCAAAGAATCATCAGTCTTAAAGATTTAGAGATTTTTGTATTGGATGAAGCGGACAGAATGTTGGACATGGGATTTGTTCACGATGTTAAAAAAGTTATCAAACTTATCCCTCAAAAAAGACAAACACTTTTCTTCTCAGCAACGATGCCTAAAGAGATTAGCGCACTTGCCAACAGTATTTTGCACAATCCTGTAAAAGTTGAAGTGACGCCAGTTTCGTCAACGGCAGATACCATTCAACAAAGTGTATTTTTAGTAGATAAAAATGATAAACTAGATCTTTTAATTCATATTTTAAAAGATCAAAAAATTGATCAACTTCTGGTATTTGCGAGAACAAAACATGGCGCAGACAAAATTGCAAGAAGCCTTCACAAAGCGAAAATCTCTGCAGAAGCCATCCACGGCAACAAGTCCCAAAATCAAAGACAAAATGCGCTTAACAATTTTAAATCGAAAAAAACACGTGTACTTGTAGCGACAGACATTGCAGCGCGTGGTATTGACATTGACGAGCTGAAATATGTTTTAAACTTCGAATTATCTGATGTTTCCGAAACTTATGTACACAGAATAGGTCGTACAGGACGCGCGGGTAACGAAGGAACTTCCTTCTCTTTTGTTGACGGATTGGATCTTGTCAACCTACGAAACACCGAAAAATTAATCGGTAAAAAAATTCCTGTAGAAAAAGATCATCCTTACCACACAGATAATTTGGTCGAGCAAAAGCGCGATAGCAATAACAAACCAATGGCCGCTAGATCGCAACGACCATCCAACACGCAAGAAAAACAAAAAGCCGCGAAAAAAAATTACTACAAAAAAAGTTCTAGACAAGGCAACAGATAACAAAAAAACGTCATAAGCAATTAACTTATGACGTTTTATTTTTTGGTTTAAACTTAAATTTTAAAATTCGAAACCGAGTTTTATTTTGTTGAGAACAGGATTGGCATAATGACTTAAAAAATGTGTTTTAATCGCTATATCGTTCGTATCAATACTCCACGCCATTCTTCTGTTAAACAAATCCTTTTCTTCCTGATTATAATATTTTGCGAAATCACTACTTCCTTTCAAAATATCCAAAGCAATAAAATTATTCGGGAACAAATGATAATTACCGATAATTGCTTTATCAATCGACTCTGCAAACAATTGAATTTTCTGGTTATTGTTTTCGGCATTCGATTTAATAACATCCAAAGTATCGTTAAGAACTTCCCCAAAATGAATGTGAATTCGTTTTTTCTGTCCTAAAACACCCGCCATCACATTTTCGAAATCTTCGTTTTTAGATTTAACAACAACGTCAGATTTTTGCGCCTGAATTGCCTTGTAAGTTTTTAATTTATCCGTTGGATCATATTCATACGAAATGCTCACTGGGACAATGTTTAAGCTTTTAAAATAGTCGCAAACTTCATCTTTACCGTTGGTCATCGCAATCATCTTAAGAACGCCTGGATGCGTCATATCGTTACCATCTTTGGTACGACCTTCACGTTGCGCAATCCAAACCGATTGATGCTGATTTAGAATTAAATCTTTGATATAATCGGACATTAGTTGGCTACTCTTCAACAATTCGCGCGGCGAAACATCACGCTTCACCAAAAAGTTACGATTCAGCTTTGCTAAAACCATAAAAATATCGCGCTGTACCAAATTATCACCAATGGCAGAAGCCGTCAACTGAAAGCCATTTTCGAGTAAAGCCAAATTGATTAAACTTGTATCTAGAACGATATCGCGGTGATTCGAAATGAAAAGATATGTTTTATTTTTATCTAAATTTTCTAAACCAGACACCGTTAAACCTTCCGAAGATTGCTTCAAAATATTGCGAATACAATGGCTAATCACTTTATCTTGAAAATCTTCGATACTATCAATTGATACTAAAATTTCTGCAATGTCGTCCTCCGATTTATTCGGAAATGTAAACTGCAACAAAGCCAACATCATTGGATGTTTTGCCATCGATTGCAACGCAGGTTGTACCTCTTCTTTATTATAAAATCGAATTGAATCTAAACAAGAATCCATAATTAGTTAATTCCAAATATTTTTAATGCGTTCTCTGTCGTCTTTTGGTTAATCTCTTCAAACGGAAGCCCATAAATGTCCACCAACTTCCCAGCAACCAATTCTACATAAGAACTTTCGTTGCGCTTCCCACGATGCGGAACGGGCGCAAGATAAGGCGAATCTGTTTCTAAAACTATTTTATCCAACGGAATTTCGTTAAGAAATTGATCAATTTTTCCGTTTTTAAAAGTTACAACGCCACCAATCCCCAATATAAAGCCTAAATCCAAAGCACGTTTAGCTTGGTCTAAATCTCCTGAAAAACAATGGAAAATCCCACGAAGTTTTGGATGTTTTTTACGGTCGAGAACTTCGAAAGTTTCGTCAAAACTTTCACGAGTATGGATAACAATTGGCCAATCTTTTTCTATCGCCCAATCGATTTGTTGTTCAAAAGCTTTTACTTGGATGTCCAAAGTTGACTTGTCCCAATAAAGATCGATTCCGATTTCTCCGATGGCAACAAAATCTCTTTGATCGATATAGTTTTTTACAATGTCGAGTTCTTTTTCCCAAGATTCTGGTTGCACCGAACATGGATGAAGTCCCATCATCGTAAACATTTGGTGGGGATAATCGGCTTCTAAACTGAGCATTTTTTCATGCGTTTCGGAATCGATAGCTGGCAACATAAACTTTTCAACGCCTTTGTCTAAAGCACGCTGAATCATCTCTGCTCGATCCTCATCGAATTGTTCTGAATATAAATGCGTATGTGTGTCAATCATTTTTTTTGGTTGTTGTTGGTCCGCGGTTGTCAGTTTTTGGTTGTTAGTTGTCGGTTGTTAGTTGTTGGTTGTTAGTTGTTGGTTATTGGATTTTTATGTATTTAAAATTCGTGAATCGTAATTCGTAAATCGTAATTCCTAAATCTTAATTCGTAATTCGTAATTCGTAAATCTTATTTCGTGAATATTAACTATTGAATCCAAACTTTCTAATTATCCGTAATCCGCAGCCCGACCTAAGCGCGGAGCTCATTTTTTTGAAATGGAAAAAGCCAAGGCAAAAAAATAGCGGGAGCACTTCGACAAGCTCAGTACAGGCTCAGGCGGAAATAGCTGCCCTAAAAATCTAAATCTGAGAAAATCGGATGCTTAACTTTTTGACGTTGATCTTGAATTTTCTGTTTTAAACTTTCTAAAAACTTTTGATGTTTTGGACCTTCTTCATCAGACGATTTATGTTGAAGCGCAGATTGAATTTTACTATTTTCGTTAATAAAGATTTTAGTTTCGTCATCGAAAAATGCATTTCCAAATTTCTCCCAAACATATTGAACCGCCTGCGAATTGGGGTGCAACATATCGTCTTTGTAAAAGCGATAATCGCGTAAATCGTCCATTAAAATTTCATAAATCGGAAGATAATGACAATTGCTATAATTCGGGATTACATCGTGGATTGCAGTCAATAGTTTCGCTTTGCTAAGGCTATTTTCGGTCATGCCATCTTTGGTGTGACGAACGGGCGACAAGCTGAACAAAATCTGCACATCGTCAGGGCAAATATCTTTGATACACTCGATGCTTTCTGCAATATTTTGACGAAGCTCCTCATTGGAAAGCAATCTTTTATTAAAGAATTTTTGCGGAATCTTATGACAATTGGCTGCGATTTTATTCTTTGGTAAAAACTCATAAATAAATGCGCTTCCGTAAGTGATAATCACCCATTTTGAAGTTTGTAAAAAATCGTTGGCAGATTGAAGTTTTGAGTTGATTTGCTCCAAAGTTTTGTGCGCATAACGCGAGTCAAACGACGAATGATGATCGAGACTCATAAACAAATCGTTGGCTAAAATAAGATCTGCCTCGGTGTAATCTTTCCCTGCATAAATCTTTTGAAAAGCCTTATTAATCGCAAATGGATTGAACAAAGTCCCAAACGGATTGTGAAAAGTTTTGAGTTGTCCATCCGCTAATTTGGAACTGATTTCGGATGCAAAACATGAGCCTATCGAAAATATAGAATCTTCAATTTGGATTTTTTCTTCAACGGCATTAATGTCAACTTCTGTTCTGAAAACCATGATCTACTTTTCTCTTTTTAATAGATATTCTGCAAGTTCCAAAAGCGGTTTTTTATTCTCCGCAGGAACATCGATTTTATTTAAGTATTCTAAAGCGATTTCGCTGTGTTGATGTACCAAACGAAGCACTTTCTCCTCAACCTTTGTCATTCGGAAAATCTTTTCGACACCGTAGATTTTATCAACGTTATCGGTTTTTTTGGTGTACCAATAATCTAATTCTTTACGTTCTTCCTCATTAGCATTTTGTAAAGCCGTTAGATAAAGAATTGTTTTTTTATTTTCGTAGATGTCACCAGCATGTTTTTTACCAACCGCAGCTTGGTCACCATACACATCTAGATAATCATCCATAATCTGGAAAGCGATGCCCAAATGTTTTCCGAAGTTGTAAATAGACTCCGCATCTTCGTCACTCGCACCAGCGATAAGCGCACCAATCTGCAACGACGCAGCACTAAGAGAACCCGTTTTGTAAGTAATCATCTTGATGTAATCGTCATGACTAACATCGTTCATACTTTCAAAATTAACATCGTATTGTTGTCCTTCGCAAACAACAATCCCAGTATCTGTAAATATTTTAAGACATTTTTTAAATAAAACAGGTTCTAAATCTAAAAAATATTGATAAGCTTTAAACAACAAATTATCGCCTGACAAAATTCCGATATTAAGACCGTAAAGCGTATGTATTGTCGCCTTATTACGACGAAGTGGTGCCTCGTCCATAATATCGTCATGTATCAACGTGAAGTTATGAAAATACTCAATCGCCAAAGCTGGCTTAATCGCGTCTTCTAACTTACCACCAAAAAGATCACACGCCATAAGAACCATAATAGGTCTCATACGCTTGCCACCGTGTGACATAATGTAATTCATTGGAGCATAAAGTTCTTCTGGTTTGTCCAAGAACACATGCTTTTCAACGGCTTCAGAAACGATATTTTGGTATTTATCTAAAAAACTCATAGTCGTATTTAATTTGACACAAAAATACAATTTTAAAACGGTTTAAGTCAATCAAAAGCATTATGAAAACGCTTAAAAACAAAAAACTTTGCCCTCAAGAGAAGACAAAGTTTGTATTTTAAATTAAAGTTTAAAAAAACTTAAAATGCGATAACAATAAGATATGTAATCCCTGCAACAAGCGCACTAATCGGGATTGTAAGAATCCAAGCCCAAAGTAAGCTAACAGTAACACCCCATCTAACTGCAGAGATACGTTTTGTTAAACCTACACCGATGATAGATCCTGTAACTGTATGCGTTGTTGATACCGGAATACCAAAGTGATCTGTAATGAACAATGTAATCGCACCAGCAGTCTCAGCAGATACACCTTCTAAAGGCGTTACCTTTGTAATACGTGTACCCATTGTTTTGATAATCTTCCAACCACCACTCATTGTTCCCAATGCGATTGCTAAGAAAGATACCAAAGGCACCCAAATATAATGCTCTGTAAAGTTGTTAAATCTAACACTTGGTTCCATCAATGCATAGTGATCCTGCAACATATTAACGTGGTAATAAATAACCGCTGCACCGATGATACCCATAACTTTTTGAGCATCGTTAAGACCATGTCCAAGACTAAATAATGCCGATGATGCCAACTGCATTTTCTTAAACTGTCTTTCAGCTTTATGCGGATTTGATCTTTTATAAAGTTGAATAATGATCAACGTGATAATAATCGAAATAATCATACCGATTAACGGCGCCAAGAAAATAAACAAGAAAATCGGAATCACGACTTTAAACTTAACAACATCTTGTGTAAAGAGTTGCTTAAAAGCTTGTCCCAAAGTTTGGAAAAACCCAAGATCTGGATGCGCTACACTTATAGCATGATAATCCAAATACAAAGCATGCATCAACGCAGCTCCGATAAATCCACCAATCAAAGTATGTGACGATGATGACGGAATACCAAACCACCATGTTAAAAGATTCCAAGCAATTGCAGCGATAAGACCCGCAAATATCACTTCGAGATTAATATAGTTTTCGTTGACAGTTTTCGCAATCGTGTTACCAATCTTGAATTCGCCAATGACGTAAGCAGCAATAAAGAAGGCTGCGAAGTTCCAAACGGCAGCCCATAAAACTGCTTGGAACGGTGTTAAAACTTTGGTTGAAACGATGGTTGCAATCGAGTTAGCTGCATCGTGAAAACCGTTGATATAGTCAAATATTAATGCTAACGCAATAATAACAATTAGTAAAATTGGAAAATCCATTCTTTTTTATTTTGATAGTTGAACAGACTTAAGCGTATTTAATAACAATACTTTCCATGATGTTAGCAACATCTTCTGCCTTGTCAGTTACTACTTCTAGATAATCAAGAATCGATTTTTGTTTGATGATAAGGATCGCGTCGTTAGTTTCGAATAACTTAACTGTTGCTTGGCTTAATACATCATCCGCGATGTTCTCGTAAGAGTTAATCTTGATACAAGATTCTTTAACCTCGTTAGGATTTTTGAAATCTTTAAGATTTTCGATAGCCTTTTTAAGCTCTACACAAGATTTATAAATCAACAATGAAAACTCAGAATATACTTTGTTTTCTGGTGTTTTGTAAAGGTAGATATATTTTGCAGAAGCGTAAATGTAATCTGCAATATCATCAAGACCAGCAGCTAATTGGCTGATATCTTCTCTGTCAAATGGTGTAATAAAATTCTCTCCTAATTGTACAAAAACCTCATGCGTCAAGTCATCCATTTTGTGCTCATAATCGCTCATTTGGTTAAGCATAGACTCATCATTAACATCAAACTCTAGCAATCCTTCGTGAAAAGTTTTTGACATATCAATTAATGTGTCTGCAATTCTTTCGAAAAGGTCAAAGAAAATCTTGTCTTTTGGCTGGAATGCTCTGAAAATATTACCAATTCCCATTTTATATTTATTTACAATTTTTGAATCCACAAATATCGAAAACTAGCTTAACCTCAATAATAAGCCAATGTTAACAAATCATTAACAATAAAAAACCTACATCGATTGATGTAGGTTAATTTTAAGCTATAATTTCAGGATTAGTTAGCGACTTCCGCACGCATATCTTTTCCTTTAAATTTCTGAGTTTCAAGACCTTTAAGCACTTCATCTTTGAAAGATTTCTCGATCTCGAAGAACGAAAACTTCTCAAGAATCTCAATATCGCCGATGTCAGCACGTTTTTTAGATTTCGAAGTTGCTTTGTTAAGGATTTCTAACATGTCCATTTTTTTCAATTGATCTCTTTTACCAAGATTAAAGAAAAATCTTACCATGTTTTCAGAGTTACGTCTAGGTTTACGATCTCTACCACCGTCACGTCCGCCTTCTCTTCTCTCACGAGGCTCACCTCTTCTTTCGCGCTCTCTACCTCTTTCGCGACGACTTCCTCTGTCATCACCTCCATTGAATCTAGCTTCCACCAAGTCATTTCTGTCTTTGTAGTAAGTTCCTAATTCTTTCAATTGGAATTGAAGTAACTTGTGCACCAACTCTTCTTTTGAGAATTGAGACAAATCTGGGATTAATGCATCATCAAACGCAAAAACATCTTCAGCAGCACCTTCATTTAACAATTTTTCGAAAACACCGTTAACTTGCGCTTTCATAATATCGTCACCAGTAGGGATTTTCCCTTCGTTGATTTCGATTTTTGTAGAGGCTTTTATTTGCTTAAGTTTTCTACTTTCTTCAGGTTTAATCAAAGCTAAAGAAATACCATCTTTCCCAGCACGTCCTGTACGACCACTTCTGTGTACAAATACTTCTGGATCATCTGGTAATGAAAAATGGATAACGTGCGTTAAAGAGTCAACATCCAAACCTCTCGCTGCAACGTCCGTCGCTACAAGAATATCGATATTTTTTAAACGGAATTTCTTCATAACTGTATCACGTTGCGCTTGTGATAAGTCACCATGAAGAGCATCTGCTGCGTAACCATTTTGCATCAAGAAGTCTGCAACCTCCTGAGTTTCCATTCTTGTACGACAGAAAATAATCGAATATTGGTTAGGGTTAGCATCAATCATACGCTTTAGCGCTTCTTTCTTTTGACGGTAACCAACTACGAAATATTCGTGTTTGATGTTCTTTTTAACCTCGTTAATCGATCCCACCGAAATACGATGAGGATTGGTTAAATAGTTTTTAGAAATTCTTTCAACCTCTTTGTTCATCGTAGCAGAGAACAAGAAAGTTTGTTTTGTTTCTGGCGTTTCGCTGATAATTGTTTCTAAATCATCTTTGAAACCCATTGACAACATCTCATCAGCCTCATCCAACACCAACCAATGGATGCTAGAGAAGTCTAGAGCTTTTCTGTTAATAAGGTCGATAACACGTCCCGGAGTACCCACAATAATTTGTGGTTTATCTCTTAAAGAACGGATTTGTTCCATAATACTACTACCACCATATACCGCTGTCGTTTTGATGTTTGGTAAATACTTGGTGTAGTTTTTTATGTCTTTCGTAATTTGAAGACATAATTCTCGCGTCGGACAAAGCACCAAAAATTGGATTTTGCGACTCGTTTCGTCAATCATATCCAAAATCGGAAGCGAAAACGCTGCTGTTTTGCCTGTCCCTGTCTGCGCAAGTGCGATTAGATCGCGTATATCTGATAAGATAAAAGGGATAGTCTGTTTTTGGATTTCTGTAGGGCTTTCATAGCCCATCTCGCCAATTGCCTTCAAGATATCAGGACTTAAACTGGACTCGGAAAATAACTTCATTAAGTTGTATAAAATTTTTGCAAAGATACGATTTTATTTTTGACAATTTTTATAAACTTTTGTTAACAAAAATATATTGACCCTCAAGCTTCTAAAATCAATTTTTAAAAATTTAATTAAAGAAAAACTAAAAATATTTAACCAATATATGCTATAAAAGTATCATCTTTGATACTTTCAAAATGTTTTGAACATCCATGAGTGCATACAGCAACCTCGCAGAATATCTGCAATATTTGTCTCCTAGTTTTTATAAATCTCGTTATTTTAAAAAACTCGAAAACCTCAATCCAACCAATATTATCGAAAGAAAAGTAGAACCAGAGTTTCTTTGGATTAAAAGTTATCTTAACAAAGATGCCGTATTTGTTGATATTGGAGCTAATGTTGGCGCTTATCTTTATGTTTTGGAAAATCATCTTAAACCGAAAAATATTTTCGCATTCGAGCCAAATCCCGAACTTAATGATCGTCTGAAAAGACTTTTTCCTAAAATGCATGTTTTCTCTTCGGCGTTGTCTGATGAAAACACAACCGCAGAATTTAAAATCCCAGTAATAAAAGGTCAAAAAGTACACAGTCGCGGCACGTTGCAAACACAACTTAAAGAAAAAGATGAGGAAAAGACAATTCTTCAAAAAGTACATGTCGTGAAAATGGACGACCTTAATCTTAATACTTCAAAAATTGATTTCATTAAAATCGATGTTGAAGGCAACGAGATGAAAACTTTACGCGGCGCTAAACAAACCATCCTAAAACATCGACCAACATTAATGGTTGAGATGGAACAACGCCATCATAACGAAACGCTTTGGTCATTAATTTCGGAAATTGAAAGTTGGGGATTCTGCGCAAATTATCTCGACCGTGAGACTTTAACTTTAAAAAGACTAACTGAAGAATTCATACTTTTGCAAAACGCTGACAATGTCAAAAATTATCAATTTTACATCAATAACATTATTTTCATACCGAATTAATAACTAAAGCATGAGTGTTGTCGCACGACAAGGAATAAAATATTCCATTATTGGCTATTTGGGAACCTTACTAGGGATCATCTCTTCTATTTTTATTTTCCCTCACAATATGGAATTTTACGGAAAGTTACGTTTCATCCTACCAACGGCTGAAATGTTTATTCCGATCGTTGTGTTTGGTTTATCTTTTTCGAATGTTAAATTCTTTCTTCAAACTCAGGAAGATGGTAAACATCACAATTTTTTGAGTCTTTCGCTTCTCGTAGTTGTTATTAATTTTGTGATTTTTACAGCGATTTACTTTCTCGTCGCCAACTTATTTCCAAGTTTAAAAGAATCCGAAACTTGGAATATGAAAAAGCTCATTTTTCCAATGATTTTGGTTTTGGCGTTATCGTCAGTTCTCAATAAATTTATTACGAATTACAAAAGAATTGTTGTTTCTAATATCTTCGAAAACATTGTTCCGAAAATCGCAAACCTTGGTGCTTTCTTGATATTTTCGTATTTGGTTCTTAGTCACGCCGAACTTTATTCCGAAAAAGTTGCTTATGCTTTTTTCTTCGGAATGTTTGTTTTGACTTTTATAGGCTACTTTTTTTACACCAACAAATTAGAAAAAATAAAACCTGATTTTAGTCTAGACTACATCAAAGAAAATGGATTTTGGGTACAGGTTTTTAGTTATAGTTTATTTGGTTTTCTAGGAAATATCGGCAATTATTTAGCGGTGAGAATCGACAATTATATGATTGGCGAGTTTATCGATTTCGAAGCAAATGGTGTTTACAGTACGATTTTGTCGATCATTACGATTATTAATATTCCTCAAATGGGATTGTTTAACATTTCTGCACCCATAATTAATAAAACCATTGCAGAACATAATTACACCGAACTTGATCGCTTCCACAAAAAAACATCTTTAAGTTTATTTTTCCTTGGACTGACGCTTTATTCGTGTATTTTGGTTGGCTTTCCGTATTTGACAGATTTGATCAAAAACGGTGCTTTACTAAAAGAAGCAGAACCCGTGGTTTGGATTTTGGGAACTGCGTTTATTTTCGATTTAGCAACAGGATTTAACGGGCACATTATTTCTTTGTCAAAATATTATCGTTTCAACATCATCGTTATGCTAATTTTGGCGAGTTTAACCATCGGACTTAATTTTGCATTTTTGAAATACACAGATCTTGGCATTATCGGAATTGCGATGGCGACAGCAATTTCTTTAACGATTTTCAACCTTATCAAAATCATTTTTAATTATCAAAAATTCAAGGTTTTTCCTTTAAGTATGGAGATGCTTTATGCTTTGGTTTTAAGTTTTATAGCGATTACAGTAGCGATTGTGACACCAAATTTTTCAAACAGTCTTCTGAATTTATTTTTAAAACCGAGTATCGTTCTTGTAATTTTAATGATTGGTAATCATTTTCTGAAAATCTATCCTTTGGACAAATATCTTAACAAAGATTTCTTTAGAAGCTTAACGAAGTTTAAATAAAAAAAGGAAAAGTTTGGCAGGGTCAACTTTCGAAGGACTTAATTGCCTCGAGAAAGCTAATATCGTCCTAAAAAGGCAGAAAGAGAATTAACCAAAAATTTCCTTGATTCTTACATCAAAATTAGAATTAATTTTTGTAATCCTCTCATTTTCCGTGGATTAAGTTATCAACATTTTATCCACAGAAACTTAGCAATATTTTACCTTCGAGTTTTTCTAAAGTATGTACAATCAAGACTTTATCTTCTAATTTAACTTTGTTCCAAAAGAAAGAGCCTGCGAAGCGACTTTCCTGTACTTCCGCTTCCAGACCTTGATCAGCGACTTTTATCTGTTGTGGAAAATAGAAATTTTTATCCAAATTCAACCTAATTTTCTCTGAATCTTCAAAGACATTAACTTCACCCAAAAGTTTAGCAACATATTCATTCGTAGGCTGTTGATAAATCAATTCTGGACTATCGTATTGCAAAATTTCTGCATTTTTAAGAATCGCTACTTTGTCAACCCAAGGCATAATTTCTTCTAAATTGTGTGTCGAAATAATAACCGAAAGTCCCAAATTTTTAACCAAAGAAAAAAACTTATCTCGTAGCTCAAACTTACGCGATGTATCTAGATTGCTAAAAGGTTCGTCCAGTAAAAGCAACTTCGGGGTTACAGACAAAGCACGCGCAATTGCAACACGTTGTTGCTGTCCGCCACTAAGATTTTTAGGAAGAACTTTTGCAAAGTCTTCCATCCCAACAGCTTCTAGAAGCTCTGTAACTTTTTCGTTTTTAGCTTTTAAATTAATGTTTGAGATAAATTTTCCAACGTTATCAAAAACCGTGGCATAAGGCATCAAGTCATATTGTTGCGCTACCAACTTCATGTCTGCTTCTCCTGGTACAAGATTCCCTTTTGGACCTTTTAATTTTTTTCCATTGAAAATAATTTCGCCATTTCTCCAATCGTGAAGTCCGTAAATCAAACTCAATAATGTTGATTTTCCGCATCCACTTTCGCCCGCCAAAGCAATAACTCGTCCTTCTTCCATAGAAAAATTAAAGTCTTGAAATAACTTTTGATCGGGTAAATAACTGAATTCTAAATTGTTTATCTCTAAAAGCATTGTGCAAAATTACAGATTTTAAAATACTGATTAAATTTGTTATATTAGCAAAATAATGTCTTAATTGTAATTTAAAATGAAAAAGAATTTGTTTTTTGGCGGCTTAGCTGCGTTGGCGATTACTTTAACGCTTATCTCTTGTGGAAAAGATAAGCCTGTAACAAGTGAAAGCAATGAAGTCCTAACTACAAAAAAAGGACAAGTCTATGTTGTTGATACGATGAATAGTAAGATCGAGTGGAAAGGTTTTAAAGTTTTCAAAACGGATAATACCAGCCATTTTGGTTCTATTAAATTTGAAAATGGTGAAGTTACAATTAACGAAAACAAATTAGAAAGTGGAAAATTTGTGGTAGCGCTTAACACGCTTACTAACAGCGATATCAAAGATGCTGAAGAATCTGCAAAACTAAATGGTCACCTAAAAAGTGCTGACTTCTTCGATGTAGAAAAATTTCCGACTGCATCATACGAAATTACAAAAGTGAGCGAAGCACCAGCTGGAGGCGATTACAACACAGTTTTGGATGGTAATTTGACAATAAAAGGGATTACAAAACCTATGAGTTTTAATGCTAATGTGAAAACTGGCGAAGGCGAATTGCAAATTGCGACAGAACCTAAAGATATTAGTCGTGAAGAGTTTGGTATCAAATTCCAAATTCCTGCAGCTAATGGTTTAATAAAAGATGAAATCAACATCCAAATGTTGATGAAAGCCATCGAAAAGAAATAAATTTTATTTAAAAATTATATAAAATCTGCCCATAGTTGGCAGATTTTTTTGTTTTAAATAAGGATAAAATTTGTAATTTTGCAACTTATAATTATACCTAAAAGATGATAGAAAGAATTGATGAATTATTGGTTGAAGTAGAACAATTCAGTTCTTCGGCAAAAGAAGAAATCGAACAATTCCGCATCAAATTCAACGGAAAAAAAGGCGTATTGAACGACTTTTTTGAAAAATTCAAAGAAGTCCCAAATGATCAGAAAAAAGATTTTGGTCAAAAAATCAATAGCCTAAAACAAGCCGTTGCTGCGAAGTTGGAAGATCTTAAAAATGCTTCTGAAGGCCAATCTAACATCATAAAAGACGACCTTACAAAACCTGCTTTTCCTTTAGAATTAGGAACGAGACATCCGATTAATCTTGTTAAAAACAGAATTATCGAAATCTTCCGTTCTATCGGTTTTGCCATTGCTGACGGTCCAGAAATTGAGGACGACTGGCATAACTTTACGGCGCTTAACTTGCCGGAGTATCATCCAGCGAGAGATATGCAGGATACTTTCTTCATCGACACCAATCCTGACATCTTGCTTCGTACGCATACATCGTCTGTACAGGTGCGTTACATGGAAGAAAATCAACCACCAATTCGTATTTTGTCGCCGGGTAGAGTTTTCAGAAATGAAGCAATCTCGTCTCGTTCGCATTGTATTTTCCACCAAATTGAAGGTTTATACATCGACGAAAATGTAAGTTTTGCAGATCTTAAACAAACCATCCAATACTTCACAACAGAGTTATTTGGAAAATCAAAAATAAGAATGCGTCCGTCGTACTTCCCTTTCACAGAGCCAAGTGCAGAGGTTGACGTGTATTGGGGACTTAACTCTGAGACCGATTACAGAATTACAAAAGGTACAGGTTGGTTAGAGATTATGGGTTGCGGAATGGTAGATCCTGCCGTTCTTAAAAACGTTAATATCGATGCTGATAAATACAGTGGTTTTGCGTTCGGAATGGGAATCGAAAGAATTGTTATGTTACTTTATCAAATGAGCGACATCCGAATGTTCTTCGAAAATGATGTAAGAATGCTGAATCAGTTTAAATCTTTATAAAATTAAAATCCACCAAGTTGGTGGATTTTTTATTTCGTTTTATTTTAAAATTTAAAACCAATTCTTAGCACGATTATAATCTAAATAGTAAGTCAACTTTAACGAAAAATTGTGAACGGCTGGCTCAGCAAATAACTGATTATAATTATTCTTCATACCTAATCTCGATTCATTAAGATAATTCTGAATGGCGTTTCGATATAAAAAAGTCAACTGACTTCCTGGCGCAAACCACCAACTGTAACGCAGATCAATGTTCCAAGCGTTGTAAGTTCCGTTCAGGTTTTTAGTGAAATTATTAGTCGGCGTCACATCGCCATCGTTGTCGAGCGTGTAAAATTGTTTGTAAGTAACATCCGAAAAATAATGACGGAATGCTAGACTTAGAGCCATTTTATTATTAAAGGTATATTTAGAATTAAGACTATTTTCCAAAGTGTTTCTTTGACGTCGTCCAATATAGATTCCAGAATCGTCCTTGCCCACATAACCTTTTTCATTATTACTAAAACTCGGTTGAATCTGCCAAAACACATTGAATTTATCAGAAAAACGATAACGCATAATCAAACTTGTTGACACCAGATTCCGAGCTTTCTCATTGTAAGCGTAATAATCTACATTAATATTAAACTGAAATTTTTTACGACTATCACTTTCGAACCAAATCCAAGAATCAAAATACGATGGAACATTTAAGAATCGACCTTCAGCACGAGGTTCGTAAATATCTTTTTGTCCAAAAGGCGTTGCTTCAACACCAAAACCATAGTTTTCAAATTTTTTATTTTGAAACTGATTGTTATGATTTAGCACAAAATTATTATACAAAAAAGGTGATAATCGTTGATAATATTGTGCATTAAAATTCAAAAATATTTTATTAAATCGCTTTGATGGCTGCAACAATCGGTAACCGTACCAAGCATTGTAATTGGCGAAATTCGTCATGGTCGAAAATCCTAAATCATTAATATCCCAATCTTTCGTAGTAATCCCAGCATTGATGTCAAAGCGATGTTTACCATCAATTTTTCCGAATCCAAATTGATTTTTAGTCCCGAATTTTGTTTCGTCGGTCATCACCCAACTTCCACGCAGATTTCCGTAAAAATTATACGTATTTTTCTTATTGTTAATCGACCACAACAAACCTGTCGCATTCGCATCTCGGAAACTTCCGTCGCGCACAGTGCTCGTATTGATCAAACTTACAGAAGAATTTTCGTTAAATCTTTGGTCTAAAACTAATACATTATAATTTGACCATGGTTCCACAACTTCTTTACGAATTTCCCCAGTTGTTTCATTTTCGATTGTTGCAAACATCTTTTGTGTCACCGCATTAAAAAACCCAATTCCTAAACCTTTGTTGGTACGACCAGAAATCTTAAAAGCATTAAAAAGTTTAACTTTCGCAGGAAACTCAGTGATTTTTTCATCATCTTTTAATTCAATTTCTCCTGAAGGCGAGCCACCAATTCTTCTTGAATAAAACAAATTTCCTTTACTAAACAATTCTGTTCCTTCGGTAAAAAATGGTCGTTGTTCTGCAAATTGTTGTTCAAACGGTGTTAAATTAAGAATTGAATTATCAAAATTAGCTTGTCCAAAATCTGGAATTAAAGTCATATCAAACGTAAAAGCATCATTAATCCCGTATTTAACATCCATTCCACCATTAAAGTTGGTCGATGTTTCGCCATCAAAACGGTTGACATAAGTCGAAAAATAAGGCATAAAACTGAGTCGAGTTGGCGGTTTTATATTTTCAATGCCTGTTAAAACACCATCAAATAAGGTGTAAGAATTCTTTTTGTTATCCACGAAATTCCAGTCATAAAAGACATTCGTACGTTGTACTTTTCGGAAAAGATTAATCCCCCACTCTTGCACATCTTTTTTAGGAAAACGCAATTCCGAAAACGGAATCATAAACTCCGCAGTCCAACCGTCTTCCGTAATTTTTGCCTCCGAATGCCAAACGCCGTTCCAAGAATCGTCCTCGCCATCGGTTGTTAATTTCGCATCATATTGTACACCCGCCGCAGTTACAACAAATTCAAGACTTTGCTGTTTATCATTATAACCGTTAAGCGTCAAACCTACAAAATCATCGTTGGAAATCCCGTCGCGTTCAGTTAATTCTTTTGCAATTTTAGAAGGTTCAGGATCGTGCATTTTCATCATAATGTACAATCCTAAATCGTTGTAAAGCATTTTAACTTCAGTTTTAAAAGCTTGTTCCGAAGGTTTTCCATTGTTAGGACTACGTTCGATAAAATCCGTTGCTATCGGGACTTTTGCCCAAACCTCATCCGAAATATCACCATCAATTTTCGGCGTCACATCAGATTTGATAGTGGACATTTTTTTCCGAACAATATTGTCAATATTGTTAGTTTCTTGTCCAAAATAGAGAGCGGAAATCAAAAGACAAAATCCTAATGAAAAATGACGTTTCATAGTTGTGTGTTAGTTATAACAATTAGACTATCGAAGTGATAATTTTATTACATCATTTTTAAAACAAAACACTAACACATTGATTTACAAATAAAAAAAAAGTCGAATTACTTCGACTTTTAATTTTTAAAATATTTAGATTAAATTTTATTTCTGAAAATTAACGGGATATTTTGTCCCAGCAATCTTATCAATACTTGCCTTAATCGCACCAACCGTTAATTCTGCTTTAATAAGAATCGGAACTCTATTTTTGTCATTTGACACCCAAAGTGTTACACCTTCTTTTTCTTTAAAAACGCGACCACTCATTACAGACGGAATGATTTTAAGACAATTAATTTTTCCAAATTTTGTCGAAACGTTTTCTGTACCCGCAATTCTCAACTGAAACGGAAACATCTCGTCATCAATCCAAACATTCATTTTGATAACATTTCCGACCTTTAATTGATCGTCATCCAAATTTCTTAAATAATAGAAACTCGATAACATATCTTGAACACCTTTTGCTGTATTAATCGTCTTTG
>JAEXRP010000035.1:0-13307 GCA_023440705.1 Bacteroidota bacterium | reverse complement strand
GTCGTGAAGAACTCGACGTAGAAGTACCATCATCCAACTCGGGACGCCAGTTAAACTGCCGACATCTTGTTTAACAACTTCGGAAACGATGGCTTTTAGCTTGCTTTCCCATTCGGACATTAATGATACTTTTTTGCTTGGCGTATTGATGATTTCTACCCAAAAAGGTAAGTTTTCAATAAGAATTGCAGAAAGATCACCAAATTTTGTATTGAAGTTTTGATACATTTCTGAACTTCCGCCAAGTCTTAAATTTTTATGTTGGAATAAACCACTTTCTGGATGGTTGTTGACATAAATCGATATTAAATCTTTCCCAGCTTTATAATGACAATCTTCGAGACTTTCATCAGAAATAGGAATGAATTTGCTTTTCGCATTAGTTGTCCCAGAAGATTTTGCAAAATGTTTAATTTGTCCAGGCCAGATAATATCCTTCATGCCTTGGCGAGCTTTTTCGATATAAGGCTCGTAATCTTCGTAGGTTACAATTGGGACATTGTTTTGAAAATCTCGATAATTCGAAATATCTTTAAAACCATAATTTTTCCCGTAAACAGTATCTTCGGCGTGAAACAATTGCGAGAATAAAACACCTTTTTGAGTTTCTATAGGATGATCTATAAAATTATTGATTTGGTCTATTCGTTGTCGAATAAACCAGTTAACTACGGTGTTAAACATTGCTTTGGTCGCCATATCAACAAATATAATAATTTTGAGCCTATTTTGTTAGTTGAAAATTAGATTTAACAAGATTTTTAAAACAAAAAAACCTGCAGCATTGCTACAGGTTTTATATTTAGAATAAAATTCTTTAAAAGAATATTAAGCTTCAGTAGATTTCTCTTCTGTTGTAGGTACATCAGGATTTTGATCTCTAACTTCTGCAGCTTCTTCTTCATCTTCTTCATCTTGAGCAGCAGCACCACCTTTCATTGCATTTCTAGACATCTTAACAGCTACGATAACCGCGTTGTCTGGGTGCATGAAAGTGTATTGTTCGTTCTTAATAGAACCAACATAAAGTTTGTTACCAATTTTAAGAGGTGTAACGTCAACAACAACTTCGTCAGGTAAGTTAGCTGGGATAGCTTTAACTTTCAACTTACGGTAAGTTTGTCTTAACACACCACCAGAAACAACACCTTTTGCACGACCTGTAATTCTTACAGGAACTTCCATGATAACTGGCTTGTCAGCAGCTAATTGATAGAAGTCAGCGTGTAAAATTTTGTCAGTAATTGGGTGGAACTGGATGTCCTGAAGTACAGCAGCAATCGTTTGACCATCAACCTCAATAGATACCGTGTGTGCTTCAGGAGTATATACTAATCCTTTGAAAGCTTTCTCTTCAGCAGAGAAGTTCAAAGTTTCTGTACCTCCGTAAACAACACAAGGAACTAATTCAGCATCACGTAAAGCTTTAGTAGACTTTTTGCCCACGTTTTCTCTTTTTGTACCTTGAATTGTAATAGATTTCATTTTAAAAATGTTTAAATTTTAAGTGTGCAAATATACAGAATTTTCTGAAAATGCGAAATATTTATTTTTAGATGATAAATTTATCACTAATAGAATGATGCTCGTGTACACTTTTCATAACGTCAGCGAAAAGTGGTGCACAGCTCAATACTTTTATTTTTGATGATAAACCTTCTTTAATAGGAATAGAATCTGTCACGATAACTTCCGAAATTTGAGAATTCTGGATATTATCATAAGCTTTTCCTGATAAAACTGGATGTGTTGCAATAGCTCTCACAGATTTTGCACCCTTTTCCATTAGGATGTCAGCCGCTTTGCAAAGTGTACCTGCGGTGTCAATCATATCGTCAATAAGGATAACGTTTTTGTTGGTTACATCACCAATTAATAACATCTCTTCAACAACGTTAGCTTTTTTTCTTTCCTTATAACAAATAACAACTTCAGCTCCTAAATGACTTGCGTAGTTTTTTGCTCTTTTTGCACCCCCCATATCCGGTGAAGCAATTGTTAAATCATCAAGATTAAGTGACTGGATGTAGTCTACAAAAATTGTAGAAGCATAAAGGTGATCAACAGGAATTTCGAAGAAACCTTGGATTTGATCAGCGTGTAAATCCATTGTCATAATTCTTGTTGCGCCTGCAGCGGTTAGAAGATTCGCTACTAGTTTTGCGCCAATTGGTGCTCTTGGTTTGTCCTTTCTGTCTTGTCTTGCCAAACCGTAATATGGAAGTACGACAGTAATGTTTTTAGCAGAAGCTCTTTTAGCTGCGTCAATCATTAACAAAAGCTCTAAAAGATTGTCTGCTGGTGGGAAAGTAGAACCGATTAAAAATACACGTCCTCCTCTTACAGATTGTTCTAAAACAGGCTCGAACTCGCCATCGCTAAAGTCTTGAATAATGATGTGACCAAGTTCTTGACCGTAATTTTCTGCGATTTTTTCAGCTAAAACTCTACTTGTTCTTGTCGAAAATAGATAGCTGGGTTGTAGATCTGACATTTTACTTTTTATTTTTTGCAAATTTAATAAAAAATAAACCACTCGATAAGTCAAGTGGTTTATTTTTATAAAGAATAATTGGTGTCTTTTGGATTAAGGGAATTTCACGCCAGAATACTTGTTAACATCTACTAATGGTAATGTTGATTTGTATTGTTTGTTAATTGCGTTAACGAATTCGTTAGCAACAATTGCGTAGCCTCTACCTGTTAGGTGAACACCATCAAGGGAAAATGCTCCACCAGTTACAAATGTTGCAGTGTATTTAACTCCATTCCATTGGATACCTGATTTTTGTGCCAATTCTTTCATTTTTGCATTAGCATCCACGAAAGCATAGCCATTAGCGGTTGCTGCAGCTTTAATTGTTTCATTGTAACTAGCAATTGCAGTGTTAACCTCAGTAACTTCAGTTGATGTAAGGACATATTTATCTGCAAAAGGATATGCAATACCTCTAGCACTTAAATCTGCTGGAACGCCTGCTTCTGCTGTTCCAATTGCATTTTTTGTAGCTAATGGAATTAAGTCGCTTGCTTTTGCTTGTCTTGCTTGCCCGTAAGTAGCACCAAGATAAGTTGCTAATGCCGCTAAAACTGGGTTGCCAGAGTTAGCTGCTGCATATGTAATTGCTGGGCCTAGGTTATTTAAACTTTCGTCCTTTATTAAAAGAGGATTAGCTGCCGTTTTGCTTAGCATTTGTATTCTGTCGCCGCCACCAACAGCTTTTAACAGTTGTACTAAAGGACCATAAAGGTTTGCATTCAATTTGTCAATTGTAGCCTCACCTACTGCAATATTTCCTCCACCTAGAACAGAAGATGTTAAAGGATTGTACGGAACAGTTGTAAGATTAGGGATGGTTGTCACATCAGGAATATTTGCAATAACACCTTTTGCTTTAGTAGACGCAATTTGTGCAATTAACATATTGTAATATGTTTTAAATTGATCAGCTGGTGTTAATGTTTCTACAGAAGAGTCAGCTCCCGCTAGTGCATATAGGAGTGCATCATTGTTCCCAATCCATAAAGAGAAAAATGTTGGTTTTTGAGCTAAGAAATCTGCTATAACAGATGTCTGAGCATTAGATGCAAATCTTGTAAAGTATGGGTTAGCTGTTGCTGGATTAGATGCAAGGCCTGCCGGGTTTCCGTAGCCAGGAGCTAATAGATGTGCTACTTTTGCGCCAGGAACTCCCATGTTTTGGTAAGGTCCACCTGCTGAAATATTATCTAATGTTCCGCCAGGATTGCTTGCTACAGGAGCTAAGCTTCCATTAACAACTTGAAGATTTAGTTTCCCGCCAAAGCCTGGAAGGTTTGAGAATCCTCCAGTGTTATTTGGCATCATTGGTTGTTTGAATTCGCCGCCACCAGCTAATTTCATTTGTTGTGCAATCATCGATGGATAAGATTCGTTTTGTCCATCAGAGTATAATGCATTGTCTCTATAACCAGAAGTAAGTGAGTTGCCTAATGCGATATATTTTGTAAAATCTGCATCGCCTTTAGTTACTACAACGTCGGTAACGTCAGTGTCAAAATCTGTTTTACAACTTTGCGTTGCTAATAAAGCAGAAATGCTAAATAGTGAAAATAATATCTTTTTCATAATGATTTAAAATTTTAGAACGCGTTATAAGATAGACCAAGACCGAAGTAGTAAGCTTTCGCTTTTGCTTGTCCAACGAAGTTATAATACGTGTTGTTAACTTGACGACTTTGTGGCATTGCGTAAGCTCCAGCAATGTCTACACCCAATTTGTTGAACTTGAACCCAAGACCCGCAGTAATAACATAAGAGTTAAATGATGGCGTTTCTGGGATAAAGTTTTCATTAGAATAAGGAGATTCATCATAATATGCTCCCAATCTACCAGCAATCATGTCATTAAACATATATTGTGTACCAAGTCTGAAAGTCTTAGTGTTTTTAAAGTTCTTAGGTGTTACCAAAACTGTTGGGTCGTTTGGTTGATTGCCAACTGGAGCATGTTCAAAATCAAGAGTAAGACGTTCGTATCTTGACCAACCTGTGTAGTTGAAGTCAGCAGATACTAACCATTTAGGTGTAATTTTATAAGTTGCTCCTAATGTGTACTCGTCAACCAACGGAAGAGTTGCTTTAAATTTGTCTTGACCATTAGCGTCAATACCTAGATTTGGATATAAAGATTTTGGAACGTTGAATGTTGCAGTTCCGTTTTTAGCTTTCATATCGATTGGAGAACGGTAAGCAACACTTAGATCTAACTTGTCGTTTGGTTGGAAATAAAAACCAAAACCATATCCAGATCCAGATGCTTTTTCATCATTAATATTAAGACTTCCTCCGTAACCAGTAATTGCTTTGTCCCAATCTACTTTTCCTTTTGCGTAGATATAGCTTGCTCCGAATGATGCCCAAGGTGCAAGTTTAAAAGAAACCATTGGTTGGAAATAGAAACTCTTTAGTTCCATTTTTTGTACCATTTCTGCGCCTTCCCAAGTGCTTGGCCATTGAATGGTGCTACCAAATGGTGTTGCGAAGTTAAAACCTAATGACACGTCATCTGTTACTTTATAGGCTACAGCCGCATACAAAGGTGTACCAATTGGGTTATCAGTTTCCGTAGATTGTAGCGTAGAAAGATTTTGGAAAGTCACTTTATTTATGGCTCCGAAACCACCTGCAACAACGCTTAGTTTAGCTGGGATGAAAGACATACCCGCAGGGTTAAAGAAAGTCACACTCGCATCTTCGGCATGTGCACTTGTGTGTGCCATCGCAAGTTGTTTAACTCCTTGTAACGAAACTCGGAATCCACCTGCGTATGATAAAACACCTGCTGCTAAAGCCGTTGTTATAAGTAATTTTTTCATAGAAGTAATGTTATATTATGGTCAAATATAAAATTTATTTTTTTAAGAATGTTAAAATTTTATAAAATTAACTAAACAAGCATTTAGTTTTTAAGCTTGTTTAAATTTAATTATGATTAAAATATATCTTAAATACTGGATAGATTAGGGTTTCATTATATTTATTTAATATTTTGTTTAATGTTAAACATTGCAATGCAAACCATAATAAACTATGTTAATTTTAAGTTTTGATGTGTTAATAAATTGAACATATCATTATTAAATATTAATTGTTTTTAATAAAAGTTTATATAAAATATAAAATCAGGATTTCTAAAATCTGCAATACAACTTTAATCAAAAAAAGTTAACTTTGCGAGAATAATATATTTTAATATGAGTTGTGGATGTAAGACATCCGGCGATTCAGGACATTCATGTGGAACAAAATCCTCGAATGGATGTAGCAGTGTAGATACTTGTGGAAATAGCTATAAATTAAATGTTTTCGATTGGTTGTCTGATGTCAAAAACCCAGGCACTTCTTCTAACGAATATGTAGAAGTAAGATTTAAAAATGATCGAAAAAGTTTTTTCAAAAACACAAATAACTTGCCTCTTGCGGCAGGTAACACCGTTACGTTAGAAGCGAATCCCGGTCACGATATTGGCGTAGTTAGTTTAACTGGAGAATTAGTAAAAATCCAGATGAAAAAGAAGAAAACCTCTACAGAAGGACTTCTTAAAGTTTATCGACACGCTACACAAAAGGACATCGAAGTTTGGCAAGAACTTCGTAAAAAAGAAAACGATGTGAAAATTCAGGCTAGAAAAATTGCATATTCAATTGGTCTAGCGATGAAGATTACCGATGTAGAATACCAAGGTGATGGTTCCAAAATCACTTTTTATTACACAGCCGATTCTCGCGTCGATTTTCGTCAGTTGATTAAAGAATATGCGGGCGCTTTCCGTACAAAAATTGACATGAAGCAGATTGGCTTCCGTCAAGAGTCAGCGAAAGTTGGTGGTATTGGATCATGTGGTAGAGAGCTTTGTTGTTCGACATGGCTGACAGATTTTAGATCTGTTAATACCAATGCAGCGCGTTATCAGCAACTGAGTATCAATCCTCAAAAATTGGCTGGTCAATGTGGAAAGCTTAAATGTTGTCTTAACTACGAATTGGATAGTTATATGGACACATTGCGCGATTTTCCTGCGACCAATACTGTTTTAAATACCGAAAAAGGAAAAGCTTTTTGTATTAAAATCGACGTTTTCAAAAGAAAAATGTGGTTTGCTTACGTAGAAAATTCTATGGCTTGGTATGATATTGATATTACGGATGTCAAGATGATGATTTCTGTTAATCAGGAAGGAAAACCATCGCCAGCTTTGGAAGATTTCAAGGCTCAAAGTGCGCCAGTTGCTAATGTGGATTTAATCCAAGAAAGTAGCCTAGATCGTTTTGAAAAGAAATCGCGTCCGAATAATAAAAAGAATCCTCGAAATCGCAATAACGACCGTAGTTCTAATGATCAAAATAACAATGATCGACCGAACAATAATCGCGAAAGAAGAGAGCGTAGCAATTCTGGACAAAACCAAAACCGAAACGCTTCTAAGCCTAACCAAAATGGTCAAAATAACCAAAATGGAAATGCTCAAAAAGAAGTAACAAAAGAGGTGAAGAAAGTTGAAGTTTCTGCGGAAGCTAACAATGGAGAAGCGCCAAAGGCTAAAAAACCTTTTAACAATAAAAAGAAGTTTCATAAAAAACCAAATTCTAATCCTAAGTCCAATAATGGGAACAATGCGTAAGTTTTTAGGAGTCTTTGTTTTGGGACTATTTTGTATTAGTTGTAATGATGCCAATGAGGTTGTTAGTATGCAATCTTTGGCTGGTTCTTGGAATAAAAATAAAATCCAAGAATTAACTTTTGAGGTGAAAGATCATCAAAATCCGAAAAATATTATATTTGTTGTTAGAAACAATGACAACTATCCTTATAGTAATCTGCGATTAATTGGTACAATTCTAGATGACAAGAAAAAAGTTTTGTCGAAAGATACGCTCAATTATGTCCTTGCAAAACCTAATGGTCAATGGCTTGGAAGCGGATTTGGAGATACTAAAGAGATATTGTTTCAGTACAAATCAGATTTCAAATTCCCGAAAGATGGTCAATTTAGCATTGGCGTTATACAAGCGATGCGAAAAGATAATCTGCCAGGGATTGAAGATTTGGGCGTTAAAATTGTAAATGTAAAGCCATAAATAATATATGGAAGACAATAAAAAATCAAAACCTGCAAGTGGATTTCCATTACCACCAAAGAAGAAAAAAACATCTTCTGGTACTAAAAGATGGATTAAATTTATTTGGTTAGGATTAATAGCAGTAATTCTTGGGATTTCGGGATTGTTTTTTGCTGTTTCACAAGGATTTGTCGGCGATATGCCAGATGTGAAGGATTTGGATAATCCAGATATCTATGTCGCATCGGAGATTTATTCTTCTGACAATCAGCTTCTTGGTAAGTTTGAAAAAGAAAAAACTATTCCTGTTACTTACAAGCAGTTGCCACCTTATTTGGTGTACGCGTTACAAGCAAAAGAGGACGAACGTTTTAAGGAGCACTCTGGTATTGACTTAAAGTCGATTGCTAGAGCCGTTTATTTTGGGGGCGATAGAGGTGGAGGTTCCACGATTTCTCAGCAGTTAGCGAAGTTGTTATTTACTGGACAAGCTTCTCAAAATAAGTTTCAACGAGCGTTTCAAAAGTTGAAAGAATGGTGTGTTGCTGTAAGTTTAGAAAAACGATATACCAAGGAAGAAATCATCACTTTGTATTTTAACAAATTTGATTTTTTGTTTAATGCAAAAGGTGTTGAAATGGCTTCTAAAGTTTATTTCAATAAATCGACTAAAGATTTAACGCTTCCGGAAGCTGCAACATTTGTGGCGATGTTAGAAAATCCACGTAAAAACAATCCTTACCGTAAGCCAGAAAGATCTAAAGAAAGACGTAATGTTGTACTTAAGCAAATGTTGGACACTGGTTATCTTGATCAACAGACTTATGATAAAGCTATTGATGAGCCAGTAACTGTAACTTTTTCTCCTGTTGAAAAGGTTGAAGAAGATTACTCTGCTTACTATAAATTTTATTTAAGAAAAGAGATTCAACAATACCTTACAGAATACGAAAAGCAAACTGGTAAAGAACTTAACCTTTATAAAAACGGATTGAAAATCTATGTTACTCTAGATTCTAAAATGCAAAAATATGCCGAGGAAGCTATTAAAGAACACTTGACTTCTCTGCAAAAAAATTTCGATAACGAGATGAAATACAACTCTAATCGTCCTTATTATAATTTGAGTAAGAAACAGATTGATGAATTGATGATGTCTGCCGTTAGAAGAACAGGTCGTTATAAGCAAATGAAAGCTGAAGGCATGCCAGAAGATTCTATTATGATGGATTTCAAAACACCAACCAAAATGACACGTTTCACTTGGGGTGGTGAAGAGGAAATTGAAATGTCACCGTGGGATTCTATCCGTTATCACAAGCAAATTGCACAAGCAGGTTTGATGTCGATGGATCCACAGACGGGTGATATCAAAGCTTGGGTTGGTGGTATCAACTGGCAGCATTTCCAGTATGATCACGTTAAACAAGGTAAACGTCAAGTAGGTTCAACTTTTAAGCCTTTCGTTTATGCGACGGCGATTATGCATCTTGGGATGACGCCTTGTTCGCAAGTATCGAATGCTACTTATTCTAAAGGTAATTGGTCAGTACCAGGTAACGGTGCGATGTTAACACTTAAAGACGCCATTGCGCATTCCAAAAACCCTGTGGCTATTCGTCTTGCTGAAATGGTTGGAACTAAAAATGTCATTCAAACAGCTAGAGACCTTGGGGTTACAGACCCGATTGATACAAGTTTACCAATGGCGCTTGGTACATCGGATATTACAATTTATGAAATGTTAGGTGCTTATAGTACGTTTGCAAACTTCGGTAACTATACCAAGCCAGAGATGATTTGGCGTATTGAAGATGCCAACGGACGTGTGATTAAAGAAGTAAAACCTGTCGTTAAAGAAGTCATGAACGAGATGTATGCGTACACGATGATTGATCTAATGAAAGGTGTAACCGAATTTGGTACGGCTTCTGGTGAGCTTAAACGTCGAGGTGTACAAGCTGCTGAAATTGCTGGTAAAACTGGTACAACTCAGAAAAACTCCGATGGTTGGTTTATGGGGATTGCTCCTAAATTAGCAACTGGTGTTTGGGTTGGCTGGGAAGACCGTGCAACGCACTTTAGAAGTACTGGCGAAGGTCAAGGTGCGAAAATGGCATTGCCGATTTGGGCAATTTTTATGAAAAAAGTATACGCAGATAAAACATTAAATATCTCACCAGAAGATAAATTTATAAAACCAAGCGATTGGACAGGAAGCTGTTCTGACCTTAGTGGACTTCGTGGTGGTTATGGTGACGAAGGCGGATTAAGGACAATAGATGAAATCAAAAATCCAACGCCACCACCAACTAATCATAATAATTCTGGACCTAAAAAGGAAGAGAATATTAATGAAAAAGTTAATACGACTGACGATATAGATTTTAATAAATAAATTCCAAAGCCCACAATTTGTGGGCTTTTTTTAACAATGAATATTAAAAATATTACACATAAGTTTGTTGACTCTTTTCCAGGAGATTTTTCTGGAGATTTACATCAAAGACAAACACCAGGATTTCTTTTCGCAAAAGTACTTCCTGCCGAATTTAATAAAATTGAATTCATTGCTTTTAATGAAGAGTTAAGTCAAGAGATTGGTCTCGGCAATTTAGATCAAGATTTAGATTTTTTGGCGGCGCAAAATTTACCCGAAACTATCGAAACTTATGCAACTGCTTATGCAGGACATCAATTCGGAAATTGGGCTGGACAATTGGGCGATGGACGTGCAATTTTTGCTGGCGAAATCAAGAATAAAAATAAACAAAGTTTTGAACTTCAATGGAAAGGTGTTGGTGCAACGCCATATTCGCGTTTTGCTGATGGACGCGCCGTTTTGCGATCGTCGGTTCGAGAGTTTTTGATGAGTGAAGCGATGTTTCATCTTGGAGTTCCTACAACCAGAGCTTTAAGTTTGGTTAAAACTGGCGAGTTGGTAACACGAGATATTGCCTATGATGGGCATCCCAAACAAGAGCATGGTGCTGCGGTACTTCGCGTTGCCGAATCTTTTCTAAGATTTGGGCATTTTGAATTGTTGGCAGCGCGCAAAGAATTTGATACGTTACAAAAACTAATTGACTTTGCAATCGAAAATTATTTTGATGAAGTTAAAATCAATTCCGACACAAAAAACTTGGATTTCTTTAAAGCCATCGCCGATCGTACTGCCAAAATGATTATCGAATGGTATCGTGTTGGTTTTGTGCATGGTGTGATGAATACTGATAATATGTCGATTCTGGGTTTAACAATCGATTATGGTCCATATTCGATGATGGACGAATACGATTTGGAGTTTACACCTAACACAACTGACTTGCCAGGAAAGCGTTACGCTTTTGGAAAACAAGCCCAAATTGCACATTGGAATCTTATGCAATTAGCCAATTCTTTATTTCCCGTGATTAAGGATGAGAAAGCTTTGCAAACAATTTTGGAAGATTATGCTACTAATTTTTTGAAACTTCATGACGAGATGCTTTGCAAGAAATTCGGTTTTGATGCTTTATTAAAAAATGACGATCAATTTTTTACTATTTGGCAACAAATGATGCAAGATTTAAAATTGGATTACACTTTATTTTTTAATGTTTTGGCTGATAATATTTTGGAAGAAAATCTTGATGCTGAGGAATTTATTTCGACATTTTATTCTGTTCCGAAAAATGAAGATTTAGAAAGAATTAATTTGTTTTTAAAATCTTATCAGGAGCGTTTAGCGCAAAATGAAATTTCAAAAGTTGAAGCGCAACAATTGATGTTGGCTAACAACCCTCAGTTTATTTTGAGAAATTACCTGTTGTACGAGGCGATTCAGGATTTGGAAAACGGTGACCAAACTAAATTTGATGTTCTTTTAAAAGCTTTAAAAAATCCTTATCAAAAAGTCGATGAAAGCCTTAACCAAAAGCGTCCTCAAAAGTATAATATGATCTACGGCTGTTCCCAATTGTCGTGTAGTTCGTAGAATTTTAAATAAAACAAGCCTTTCAAAGTTCGAAACTCTGAAAGGCTTTTGCTTTTTAATCGCTTTGTTTTGCTACAATTCTTATTTTTGCAAAAATTTCTCAATTGAAGATTAAGACTTATTTTATTAATATTCTGAAACTTGTTTTTCCATCCAAAAAGTGGGAGTGGATTGTTTTCGCTGCTGCGTTAACATGTTATTCGAGTTTTGCATATTTTATTGCTAAGAATTTCAGGATTATATTTGATGACCGCATTCCGTGGGATGCTTATTTTAGTTTTGACAATCGCGCCATTGTCATGACTGGTGGCGGTTTTGAGAGACATCCGCTTTCCAACTATTTTTTTGATTGGATTCGTGAATTTGCGCTTTGGATTTCTAATGGAAAAATGAATGCTGACTTTAGAATTGTCTTGGCGCTTTGCTCTAGTTTTATAGTAAGTTTGTCAATCGTTCAGGTTTTCAAGTATTTACAAAATATTATTAAACTTCCGCTTTGGCTAAGTCTTTTAGTTATTACTTTTTTCGGATTGTTTACAACTAATATTTTATTGTCTTTTACACCTGAGAATTATACTTATACCTTGTTTTTGCTTTGTTTGTTTAATTATTATGTAGCCAAACAATATCAAGCGGATAAAACTTTATCTTTTGGTGCAATAACGTTTTTCGGAGTTACAATTGGCGGTTTAACTATTACAAATATTGTTAAAGTCTATTTGCCATTACTTTTTCAACCAAAATTGTATTGGAACTGGAAAAAAATCGGTCTCGAAATTTCCAAAGTGTTAGTTTCTGTAGCGGTTTTTGTGCTTTTATTTTTAAACAGAATTAATTTTAACATTCAGAATTTCTTTAGTAAAACTGAAGAACAGTATGATAAATTTTCAAATCCGAAGGTGACGCCGCTTTGGGACATGATTTATTCTTGGTTTTTTGGTGGTAATATGTTGTTTCCGTCTTTCGTTTTGCGCGATTATCACAACAAAAAAGGCTTCGAATATAAAGCCATTTTTATGGATGTTTATTCCAGTTTTTGGTCTTATCTGATTGTTGGTTTGATCGTGACGTTTGTGATTTGGAGTTTTGTTAAAAATTTTAAAAATCGATTGGTACAGATTTTATTTTGGTCATTAATGATTGATGTTGTTATCCATTGTGTTCTGAAATTTGGACTACATACATCTTACATCTACGGTGGACATTTTGTATTCGTGTTTCCATTACTTATCGGATGGTTATTTTTTGCATACCGAAAAAATACTGTTTTAATAAGTAGTTTAACAACTAGTTTAGTTTTGATAACGGTTTATCTAGGCATTAATAACTTCGTTAGACTCGATGAATTTGTTGATTTTTTAAATGTTTATTACAAATAAAAAAGTCCGAAGTTTTTGCTTCGGACTTTTATTTTATATTAAGTTAATTTTTACTTTGCTTCGACACAGAAGATTCTGTATTGGACTGCTGTTGCAGATCCGTAAGTAGCTTTGACACGTTTTAAATCACTAGATGCACTTTGTTTATTAAAATAACTCCCAGCTAATATTTTATAGTTTGGACGAAGAGAAGCATCAATTTCAACTTTTAAAGAAGGGAAGTTTTTTCTAAAATCAGCGCCAATTGTTCGAGCTTCTTCATTGCTTTTAACAACTGCCACTTGTATTTTGTAACCCATAATTTTTGGATTTTGGCGACAGATCTCGGCTTGTGTTAACTCTCTGCTTG
>JAEXRP010000034.1:0-17969 GCA_023440705.1 Bacteroidota bacterium | reverse complement strand
GTGGTCGCATACATGTTGGGAAAGACACTAATGATGCTAGATTTAGGATGAATTGTTCCGTACTAATAGGACTGATATTTCCTTGCTCAATTTCTTCTTTCAATTCACTATCTAGTTTTTCCATTGTTTTTTGCATGTCTTCTGGCGTTTTGTAGGCACAACCTTGGTTCATTTGTGTGACAATGTATATCTCTAAAAAAGGATATTGCATCGCAGAAGACATTGAATCATCAATAAAATGACCCAACTTATCACGAAAACTTGCGTTAGAGTTAATAATTGCTTCCGATTTTTCTTTTTCTTTTAGTAAAGCTTCTTCAAAAACTGAATTGAAAAGATTATCTCTTGATCTGAAATAGTAATTAATCAAAGTACGGTTAACGCCTGCAGCATCAGCAATCTCCTGCGTTGTCGCATTGAATTTGCCTTCCCCGAAAAACAGTTTCTTTGCGGTCTTACGAATAAGTGCTTCTGTATCGTCTTTTTTAATTTCTTGACTCATTTAATTATGTTTAACAAAAAAGTTTGACAAAATTATTAAATTTTTATATTTAACAAAAATGTCAACAATTAATTAACGGAAAATTAACAGTTAAGTACTGGCTACTTTTAGCTGTTATGCACCAATACCTAAGACGTTATTTTTGTTACTGACTGATAATTAGTTTTTAAGACTTAAATGATTCGATTTCAATTGGATTGGTAATGACGCCAATTTTCGTTTTTGAATATAAAATATGTTAATAAACCTAACTTTATGTGATAAATAGTTTACAAAAAAAATATTATTATTAATTTTGTTAAAAATGTAATAATGTGGATAGAAATAATGTAATTTGGAAAGAATATTTTTTTAATGGTACTGAAGATAAAGATATCCGCTTTGAATTTTCTAATTATGGCGAAGTCAAATCTTTTAACCTAAATAGTCCAAATGGAAGATTGATAACTGGAGGATTACAAGGAGGTTATCCCATTATCCGTTTCAAGATTCTAGGCGAGATGGATGAGGTGTCTTCAAGTATTTTAGAAAATTTACAAAAAGAAATTGACGCCCTAAGGTCGGAAATAAAAGAAAAAAAAGCACTTCTAAAAAAGAAATCGACAACCTACGATGAAAGTAGAAAGATTGAAAGAAGTCTGATTCCTAAAAAAGAATCTTTAGATAAAATCTTAAAAAAGAGCTATAAAGAACGTGCCAAGATTAACAAAAAGCGATCTATCTATTACCAAATCTTAGTGCATAAAGCAGTCGCTGAATTGTTTATCCCGAACGATAATCCCGAAGAAAAACCCTTTGTAATTCATCTTAATTATGATAAGCAAGATAATCGTGTGGAGAACTTAGCTTGGGCAACCAAAGAAGAGGTGATCGAGCACGGTCGAAAAAGTCCAAAGTGGATCGAGCACAATCTCAAGCTAGAACGTCGCGATAGACCCAAAAGAGATCATGCTAAATTAACATACAGCGATGTCGTATTTATTAAAAGAAAGTTAGACAAAGGCGAAACAATGGCTAGATTAGCAAGACGATTCGGGGTGTCATCAATGCAAATACATCGCATTAAAACTGGGGAAAACTGGGGCGATGTCAAATTAACTTTTAGCAAAGAAGAAAAAGAATTACCAGAAGTATTAAACGAAGTTCAGAATTAATTTCTAAACTTTTTTATTTTTCGTAAATTTGTAGTCTTCTTCATTTTAAGAAGTTTTACTTTATGGAATTAATACATCGCAATCTTCTCATAGGCATCCACGACGCTTTGCAAGAGACCTTTTTTCAAGATAAAAAATATGCTGACAAAGTTATCGAAAGACTTTTGAAAGCGAATAGAAAATGGGGAAGTCAAGACCGACAAGTTGTTTCGGAGATTTTTTACAACATTATTCGTTGGAAAAAACGTCTGGAATATTATATGGGCGAAGGTGTGAAACCAAATAATGTTTACAAATTAATTTTGGCATATTTGCTTTGGAGTAAGTCGCATTATAAAAAGTTTGAAGAATTTGATGGTGTTAAAACTGCCGATATTCTTAATAAACTTAAAAAAGGTTATATCCCAACAAAGGCTATTGAATATTCGATTCCAGATTGGTTGGCAGAAACGATGGAGAAAGAATTGGGTCCAAAATGGGAGAAAGAGATGTTAGCGCTTAACGAACAAGCACCGACAGTTCTTAGAACCAATACTTTGAAAACGTCGCCGAAGGAATTGGTGGCGGACCTTCAAGACGTGGGCGTTCCTGCTTTTACGATACATGGTTATCCAGATGCTGTGCAGTTGGAAGAGAAGAAAAATGTGTTTTTGACATCGGCTTTCAAAGATGGCTTGTTCGAAGTGCAAGATGCGTCTTCTCAAACTATTGGACAACTATTGGATCCGAAAGAAGGAATGCGTGTTGTTGACGCTTGTGCTGGCGCAGGTGGGAAGACTTTGCATTTAGCAGCTTTGATGAAGAACAAAGGTCAAATTATCGCATTAGATATTTTTGAATGGAAATTGGCAGAATTAAAACGTCGTGCTAAACGTGCTGGCGCTCATAATATCGAAGCACGTTTTATTTCGGATTCTAAAGTTATTAAACGACTTCATAATACAGCGGATCGATTGTTGATCGATGCACCTTGTTCTGGACTTGGTGTCTTGAAGCGTAATCCAGATTCTAAATGGAAAATCGATCAAGATTTTATTGATAGAATTAAAAAAGAGCAAGAGCAAATTCTTCAAGATTATTCTAAAATTATTAAAAAAGGAGGTCAAATGATCTATGCAACTTGTTCAATTTTGCCATCGGAAAATAATCTTCAAGTCGAAAAATTCTTAACCAATAATCCTGATTATTCTTTGGTTAAAGAAGAGAAAATTATGCCTAGCCAAGGTTACGACGGATTCTATATGGCTTTGATAAAGAGAGATAATTAATCTTTGTTGGATTAATTAATATGAATGAAAATGGGCGACTTCCAAAGGAAGTCGCCCATTTTACTTTTAGAAAATTTACTAGTTTTTAATAAACTTCGATTTTAAAATAGTTTGATCAGTTACGATATTAATAAGATAACTTCCTTTTAGTAATTTAGAAATATCGATTTTTTTATCACCATTCATTTGTGTTTTAACCAATTTTCCACTCATGTCAAAAATTTCGATTTTAGAAATTTTTTGTTCTGTTTGGATATTCAGAATGTCAGACGTTGGATTTGGATAGATCACAGTTACAAAGGTTTTGACCTCGTTGTTTGCTAAGATGCCACTTTGTGTTACAATAACTGTTTTCGACGTTACATTTTGGTCGCCAGAGACAAGAACGCTGGCATTTCGCGTCACACCAGTATTGTTAACTTGGGCTGTTAATGTGATTTTTGCGTCACCATTTCCTGAGATCGTATTAGTTGCACCTTTTCCGTTTGTAAGATTTGTAAAAGAAAGACTTAACCAGTTTTGATCGCTAACTGCAGTCCAACTAACATTGTTGATTAAATCAAAATTAAAAGCATTAACAATTGTAGGATCATTAGAGATTTCAGCATTGGTTAATGACAAATAATTTTGTGTCGGCGTTAGATATTTTGCATCTAATTTACCTAAAGTAGCAACATAGAAGTTTGATCCTTGGTTGTTGATGGAGTAGTTGAGTATATTATTCTCTGAGGTAAGTCCTGAAAGTAATAACTTATCTTCGCCGATAACATCAATAAAAGAGGTGAAAAAGCTGTTATCAACAATTTTATGGTATTTAAGGATTCCATTTTGTCCAAATTTTACAACTGCTTTACTTCCTGAGATTGGGTTGTATTGATATTCTGTATTGTCTATTTTAACTTTCCCTTTTGAGTAGTAATATACATAAGTATTTTTGTTTTCATCAAGCATAATGTTAGTATAAGCGCCAGTTGAGCTTGTGTTAACATCGAGTATTTTTTGCCAAGCAACTGCGCCAGAAGGTGATACTTTAGCGATAAATGGAGTGTATCGAGTTTCGTTAGTTGAGTACGCACTTGGGATTTCAAGCATATCTAGACCTATGTAATTTGTGGCCGATCTATTCTTCCAATAGTTTCCAAAAAGGACGAAGTCGGTCCCATCATATGCTACGTCATTTGACCATGCATAGCTATAGCTTGTGTTGGTTGCGTAGAAGTTTTTACCCCAAATAACATTAGCATTATTGTTAAATTTTAACATTAAAAAATCAAGACCATTTTCATTACTTGGTATCATGATGCCATCAAGATTATAAGGGATCTGAGCTTCATGTACAGGTTCTAGGAAAGCATAAAGGTTGTTTTGGCTGTCGAAAACAGGATTGAAATTAAATACTGGAAAATTTTCGAAAATTTTAAGAAATGTAACAGCGCCCTCCTTGGTAAGTTTGGAAATAAATATAGAGTTTCCAAGTATTGTTTGATTTTCAAAATTTAACTGGTCGTACGCTTGACCAAATATATAAGGATCTCCATTATTGTCAATTCGAATGGCACATCCAGTATTTACTAGATCGAAATCAGATGTTATTTTTTTATGCCATAATAGCTTACCATCTTTATTGAGTTTAATAAGTGCTTTAGTAGGTTCAGAATAATTAACTACAGTCCCTGCCGCATCAGTGAATTTGGAGCTAGAATCTAACGCATTAAGCCAAATGTATAGGTTATCTTCTTGGTCTATTGTTACAAAATCACCTGATATGTTTAATTCTGTTAATTCGCCATTGATGTTATCAAAATGAGCAACCCATTTTGCTTGACCATCTGCGCTTAGACGTGCAATGTACTGAGAGTATTGCTTACTATTATTATTGACTAATGTTCCAAAAAAGTTATTTTTAGCTTCCAACAAGGCGCTAACAAACATTTCGTCTTTTACTGATTTTAGATGTTTTGCAAAATACTTTGATATACCGCCTCCATTACTCTGTGTTTTTTCGATATGAGCAATCTGTGCATTTGAGTTGATGTTGTAGATATTGGTTCCAAATATTCTAATAATGTTATCTGTTTTAGTATACATCGAAGATGAAGAACTCATCCTTATACCTCTGTTAATGACTTGACCGTCCCCAATAGCATTAGCATTCGTGTCACATTTTAGGAGCAAAGAATAACTTTCGTTAGAACTAATAATATCATCAGGAAGAGTTGTAATAGATCCATTAATATTAGTATATTCTGTTATTGTTCTAAATCTATCCGTAATGTGAACTAGAATATTAAAATTATTATTAGACTTTCTAATATCAGTTGAAAAATATGAAGAAATAATTCCATAAGTTACATCTTGACTAATAGGTGATGATGTTTTAAGAAAATTTACAGTTTGCAGATTGCTGTCAACTTTTGCAACATAATGATACATTCTATTATTAGTAAAATCAGCATTTGGATTATAAGTGTAGTCTACTAATTGCCCATTAGATGGTTTTAAATAAATTGAATTAACACTAAATCCTGATATTACCAGTTTGCCATCATTAGTAAAAGCAATATCGCCTACATCAGATCTAGACTGAGGTAGGTTTCGTGACCTAGTTTCTAATGAGGTATTGAAATTTGCATTCTTGTCTCCTTTTACCACAAAACCAACATTGCTTTCTGTAAAGGAAATGTTTTCTATATATCCGACATCAGTAACTGAGCCTGCAAGGTATAACCCATTATTGAATAATGCTACGGATTTTAATTCAAAGTTAGGATAACTTTTATTTAGTAAAATTGTTCCTGAATTCGGATCTATTTTTATCAAGTTTGTACCACCATATAACAGAAAAGCATCAGTGCCATCGGTCGTGTAGCTCGTCTTAAATGTTGTGTTATATCCATTAGGTAGGACTTGGATCCATAACGGCAATCCGTCTTGATTTAATTTTAGTAAAAAGGCATCATTTTGCCCAGTCGAATTTATTGTTTTTCCGGCAACGGTTATACTTCCTAAAAACTTTCCATAAATTACTAAATTTTCGTTATTATCAACAGATGCATAACTTGGTGTTATTTTCCCATCAACACCCGCATCAATGGCTTTTAACCAAACATGACTACCATCTTGTATTTTTGATTTTAGAATAAATAAATCATCAAAACCTTTATTAGCAAGACTTAGATTGCCGAATTTAACATCAGAGGAATTATTGGTTCCAATATGATAAACAAAATTATCCGTATTCTCTACAATCGATAAGCGACTCCCTTTTTTAGCATTCAGCTGGAAAAGTCTAGTGTTCTCTGGAATTGTTTGTGCTACAAAATCTAACGAAAATGTGCTGAAAATCATCATTAATAAAACAATTTTCCAAAAAGTATTTTTTTTCATACGCGATTTTATTTTTATTGCAAAATAATTAAAATTTACATGTGTTTAATTAAAATTTTATATTCTTTTTATTTGAAAACACTAAGCAAAATCATGATCTTAGAATATTAAGAAATAAATCATTATGCTTAACTTTGTACTTCTAAAATTATCAGATTATGTTCGAAACAGATATCATTATTATAGGCGCAGGTCCAACAGGATTATTTGCAGTATTCGAAGCGGGATTATTAAAGTTGAGATGTCATCTTATCGATGCATTGCCGCAACCTGGCGGACAGTTGTCGGAGTTGTATCCTAAAAAACCGATTTTCGATATTCCTGGTTTTCCAAGTGTTGATGCTGGCGTTTTAGTTGATAATTTGATGGAACAAATCAAACAATTCGAACCTCAATTTTCTCTTTCAGAAAAAGCAATGAGCTATGAAAAAACTGAAGAAGGAGATTTTATCGTAACCACAAGTCGCGGTAACAAAATTAAAGGAAAAGCCATTGCAATTGCTGGTGGATTAGGAAGTTTTGATCCTCGTAAACCTGAATTAGAAAATCTTGAAAAATTTGAAGAAAACGGTGTTGAATATTTCGTGAGAAATCCAGAAATGTTCCGTGACAAAAAAATTGTCATTGCTGGTGGAGGAGATTCCGCGTTGGACTGGTCGATTTTCTTGGCAGATGTTGCATCGGATGTAACCTTAATCCATAGAAGAAATGAGTTCCGCGGTGCTTTAGACTCAGTTGAGAAAGTGGCTGCGCTTAAGAAAGCTGGCAAAATCAATCTCATTACACCTGCCGAAGTAACTGGTTTGGTAGGAGAGGAGACACTTACTGCAATCGAAGTAACAAAAGGCGAAGAAAAGGAAATCATCGAAACAGATTATTTAATTCCTTTATTCGGATTAACACCAAAACTTGGTCCATTAGGTGACTGGGGATTGGATATTGAGAAAAATGCCATTAAAGTTAATAATGCATTAGACTATCAAACCAATATCGATGGTATCTATGCTATTGGTGATGTTAATACATATCCAGGGAAGTTGAAGTTGATTCTTTGTGGTTTCCATGAGGCGACTTTGATGTGTCAAAGTGTTTATAACAGGCTTAATCCTGGTAAGAAATTCGTTCTTAAATATACAACGGTTTCGGGTATTGATGGATTCGACGGAACAAGAAAAGAAGCTGAAAAAGCAGTTGTAAAATCAATTGATTAATCAGATTTAAATACAAAATCAAAAGCCTAAGTTGAGTAGACTTAGGCTTTTTTGTGATAAATAAATGATAATATAACAATTACTCATTTTAAAAAATATTGTGTAATTGGACTGTTGAAAATGGTTTTTATTCATTTATCCTTTTCAAATTTAGATTAAGATTATCAACTACAAAATACCTATTTCTGGGTATATTTCATAATATTTGAATTTCCTTTAAACCTAATATTTATTAACTTTGTAGAAAAGATTTTAAAATGTCAGATGTTAATATTACCATAATAGATAGGGACGGTGTTTCTCATGATGTTGCTGCGCCAACAGATATGGCCATGAGCCTTATGGAGGTGATTCGCGCTTACGAATTGGTGCCAGAAGGGACCATTGGCATTTGCGGTGGTCTAGCGATGTGCGCTTCTTGCCAATGTTATGTTATTAGCGAGAATGTTGCTTTGCCAGAGATGCAAGTCGATGAGGAAGCGATGTTGGATGAAGCTTATAATGTAAAGCCAAACAGTCGACTAAGTTGCCAGATTCCTGCAACAGATGATCTAGAAGGACTTATTATAGAGTTAGCCCCGGAAAGTTAATCCAGGGCTTTTTTATTTTTACTGATTGATAAATTTAGTACTCTTAATTGTTCCGTCGTTGTTTTCGATGATGCACAAATAGTAAGATTCTTTCAAACTTTCTAAAGAGATTGAATTAGAATTTGGGTTCAATACTTCTTTTACAATACGTCCAGAAGCATCCATAATTTTCAAAGTTTTAACATTTTTAAAATCGATATTTAAAAGTTTTAAAACTTTATGTTCGACAGCAATTTTCAAATCATTTTTGTTAATATTTTGATCTTGAACGGTTAAAAATGCTTGACTAGATTTTGCTGCTTCGATGACAAATTCTAGACCTAGTTTTGCAAATTTTGCGGCGTGATTTGCATTATTTCCGCTAACAGATAATTTGTCGTTCGAGCTGTGGATGTAAGGATTAGAATCGTTAAAACTAGCTTCAAAAGGGAAGGCGGCGTTATAGCCATTTTGTGCCCAACTAAAGTGATCCGAGCAACCGTAATTACAAATCGTATTGCCATAAGTGAAAACATGAGAACCCGTTTTATTATAATGTTCCATGAGTTCTATTAAGAATAAATTAAGGTCGTTGCTGTTGTAAGAATCTGTCGTTAAATACACATCTTTGTTCGATCCTTTATAATTCGTCATGTCAAACTGAACGTAAGCCACCACATTTTTATTGTTATTTGCATAGCTAGTTGCCACATCATTAGACCCAACCAATCCCACTTCTTCCGCAGAAAAAGCCATCATTTCGATACTTTTTTGAGGCTTAAATTTGATGTCCAAAAGTACGCGAAGCATTTCTGTAATGCTCGCAATTCCTGAGGCATTATCATCTGCACCAGGTGCTTGCCCAGAAAACGAAATAGAATCGAGATGCCCTCCAATAATGACAGATTCGTTGGGAGTTGTGTTACCATTTATCTTTAAAAGTACCGAAGGCATCGGCGTTGCAGTGTGGTTAAAAAGTACAACGCTAATGTCTGTGCGACCAGCTGCTGCAATCATGGTTTCCCATTTTGCTTTCAGATCCAGTGCGGCTTGTTTTCCTTTTGCATTATCGTGTCGACGCGTGCCATAAGCTTCTAATGTCGAAATGTGATTTTTGATATTGTCAGCATTTACTTTTCCGATGCTGTGGTTAACCCAATCATTTTCAGTAATTGTCAAATTGAGAAGCTGAGACGATTTGCTAACTTTTTTATTTAAAACATCTAGAGCTGTTTCAGCATTGTTTTGATAAACGAATCCAGGACCGTGCGTTAGGATGTTTCTGTGTAAATGATGCGCAGCCTCTTCAGTCAAAAGAACGGCAGATTGATTGTCAATCGTTTTTAAAATCGAAACTTCTTTCGGGAAAAGTTCTTGTAGAGCTTTGGCACTTTTGCCATCCATTGTTGCATGGAAGCTTTGACTATCTTGACCGAATAAAGCGCCGTAAAGTAATACCGCTGCTAAAAGTGGTAGTTGTTTTTTCATAAATTATTTTTAAGTTTGGTGGTGTAAAGATAAAGTTTTAGTAAAAATAAATTGAATTTTATGTAATATTTTTAAAATTTGATTGGTTTTAAAATAGATTTTTGTTTTTTATTGTTATTAAATTCTTGTTCGATGTAATATTTCATGATTTTGAATTGTCTCCTTTTTATAAGACTGAAACATGAACAGAATTTTTACATTTTCATTTATCATTTTATCTGGATTTTTCTTTGCGCAAGAACAACAAGTCGCTCAAGATACAATTAAACAATCTGCAGAAATACAAGAGGTTTTAATAAAAGCGCAACGCAAAAAACAATTTGTTGACAAGTCGGTGTATAGTTTTGATGAGGAAGCTTTGAAGAAAGCGCGATATGCAAACGATCTATTGAAAACGCTTCCAGAGTTACAATACGATCCTATTACGAAAAGTGTGGCTAGTACCAAAGGCGGAACTACCTTGATGCTCATTAACGGTGTTGAAGCTACCGAGTTGCAAATGCGGTCGATACGTCCAGAAAATGTTGTACGTGTCGAATATTATGATAATCCACCAACGCGTTGGGCAACTAAAGCAGATCAAGTTGTTAATGTAATTACCAGAAACCCAGAGACTGGTTATGTTTTTGGAGCTGATGTTAGTTCGGCGGTAACGACAGGCTTTGTTGACGCTTCTGCTTATGTGGGTTATACGAAGGCAAAACATAATTTTGGTTTAGAATATAATTTTAATCTTAGAGACTATGACGATCGCCACGTCACCAAAATCTATGACTATCAACTTCTTGGAGAACATTATCGGTCAGAACTTAATAAAATTGACCATTTCGGTTATACGAGCCAAGATATCGCACTTCGGTATTCGAATTCGGAAATTGGAAAGTACGCTTTTCAAGCCAAGTTAAATATTAATTTGTTTAATTATTTTTCTAACGGAATTGGCGCAAGTCTTTTTTCTAAAGCTAATCTTATCGAAGATCATAGCATGAAACAACATGACGAGGAGGCTTATAATATTCCGAAATTAGATTTATACTATTCTAAAAATTTGGGTAAGAAAAGTGAAATTAGTTTTAATATTGTTGGATCGACTTATACAACGAGATCTTCGCAATTGGCTAACGAATGGGTGACAAACTCAGGGGAAAGTGTTTTTGAAAACGATATGAACTTAAAGGCGAAACAAAAAAGTATCGTCGGCGAAGTTGCTTATTCTTACGACTTAACAGCGGGTAAGCTTAGCGCGGGTTATCGTATTACTAACAATTCTGTTGATAACGAACTTCGAAATCTTCTAGGAAATTCTAATTACAAAGTGAATTATTTGACACAATATGTGTATTCCGAATTTGCTGGTAAAAAGAATAAATGGATGTATCGACTAGGTTTAGGTTTAACCAATATTCATAACAAAAGTGAGTTATCGGTAGAAGATAATTGGACGATTACACCAAAACTAATTTTAGGTTATCAAATTAAAAATAATCAAAGTCTACGTTTTATAAGCAGTTATACGCCGACAAGTCCGTGGAGTTCTGCGTTGAGTAGTAATGTTAATCAGGTTGCTCCTAATATTGTGTCTCGTGGTAATCCGTATTTACAGTCAAAGCAGACTTTCCATACCAACGTCCAATATACTTTCAATAATAAATATTTTGACTTTACGTCGGTCGTTTTCTACAACCATATTAATAAAGATATTAACCAATATTACACTGAAGATATAGCAACTGGGGGTTACGCTTTAACTTATGAAAACTCAAATTATACAAGACAAATTGGAGCACAATTAATCGGTTCTGTTAAACCTTTCGGAAATGTATTGTTGGTTTTAAAAACTGTTATTTCGCCAACTTCTGTTAAGGTCGTAACCAATCAAAACAAAGTAATTAAAAATGATTATATCTCTAATAATTTTGTGATTTCTTCGGAGTATAAAAATTTTTCATTCCAATATAATTTCAATTTTCCGGTTTATACTTTAAGTGGTGCTTTTTTGTCTACCAACGAAAACAAAAGTCACTTCTTTGCAAGTTACAAACATGATAACTGGACATTTTCGACTGGCTTTTATTGGTTAGGAATGCCGTCTCATTATCTAACAAAAAGCTTGTCCGAAAGTCTTGTAAATTACACTGCTAAAACAGAAATAATGAATAACAAATCGATGTTTGTTCTTGGTCTAAGTTATGATTTTGCGAAAGGTAAGAAGAATCAAATCGATAAAAAACTTAATAATGATACAGCGCCTCCAGCCACATTTTAAAACATTAAGTAAGAAAGACTTTAGAAATTTCTAAAGTCTTTTTTAATCTTTATTAAGGTTAAAAGAAATGTTAATTTTTGTTCCTTCCGTTTCTTTACAGATGTTAAAAGTGCCGCCAACGCTTTCAGCTCTAGACTTCATGGTGGTTAGTCCATAACCATCAACACGTGCTTGTTGTATTCCGACACCATTGTCTTGGATGGAAATACGAATGAAATTTTGACCTTCAACGGCATCGAAAATAACGCGTGTTGCTTGGCTGTGTTTAACAATATTGTGGCAAGCTTCTTTGATGATTAACAATACATTTCGACGTAACTCTGCACTAACGATTGTGTCTGGATTCTCGATATCTTGTTGTTGCGTAAATTGAATTTTTGTTTTAGATAGATAACTCTCGATATAGTTTTTACAGTAATCAAGCATTTTTCTAACATTGTCGTTGGAGGAGTTGAGTGACCACAAAATCTCACGCATCGATAGATTAATCTCTTCAGAAATTCTTATAAGTTCATCAATTTCGGCTTTACTAATGCTTTTGTTATCGATGTTATGTTTCAGGATTTCCGATTGCAGTTTTATAGCGGAAAGTCCCGCACCAATATCATCATGCATATCGTGAGAAATTCTTTCTCGTTCGGATTGTAAAGATTTGTGTTTTTCTATTTCCTTTTGTAAGAGATTATTTTTATGTTCAATATCTTTAATTTGGCTTTCCTTGATGTGGTTGATTTGGTTTTTGTTATAAAGTAAAATCACGAAAATAATGAAGCCCAAAAAAAGAAGCAAAAGCGCAACAGCGAATGCAAATGTTAATTTTACTTCGTATGCGACGGTTAGAATCATATTTTACAAGTCGTAGCTTTCAATAGTAAAAGATAAGAAATAATTACTGCAATCATAAAACTTTTGGTTATTAATTGCAAAAATTCTACATCCATTACATTAAGTAAGTTGGTGGGTACAATTCTAAAAATAAAAACTATACTAAAGAATAGTAAGCTAGTCGCTACCCAAAATTTTTGTTTTTTATAAATTGGTGTTACATCTGTATTTTTAAGTTGTAAGAAAAACCATCGTAAACTTAAGAACGTGTAGGTAACGCACAAAATAACACTTAGTATAATTTGATAGTTGGCTTCTGTCCCGAAAAATATAGCACTTAGTATAATATTGATGATTGCTAAAATCCAGCTAAGTTTTTTATTTTTTTCTTCTGTACTGAAGTAATAAATGAAAAATAGGCTATATAGAGGAATTGTAAGAATGTAAAGATCATAAGGCATTAACTCAATTTTGTTTAGGTTTTCACAAGTAAAAACCGTTGCAAAATAAAGCCATAGAAAATGCTGATTTGTTTTTCTATTGATGATAGAAGATACAAAACATAAGAAAACAACAAATAGATAAATGTACAGTATTAGCATTATCTACATTTACCAGGAGGACATAATGTTGCCATGTCAAAATAAGTCGGGTCTCCTGCAAGAGCTAGACGAGACTCAAAATGCATAACGAAAGTTAATTTGTGTAATCTTGTTATATCGCTAGTTTTGTTATCAATTCCCATTTGTAAAACAATTCCTGTGTGTGTTTGTGGATCAAATGCATCAAAATTATTTTGGTAATGTATCGTTATTTGTCTCGTATTCTCATGCTTAGTACCATCATTAAACATTTTTGTAATACGTGCGTCAAACTTTGGACGTAATCCTTTAGCAGTATCATCAAAGTTTTTTCGCATGGCATCATCACCACGGCTATCTATTTCTACTGCAACATCTTGATCGATTAGAAGTTTTGTTTTCCCTGCTTCGTCGGCGTACAGAAGATTAAGTTCTTTATCTACTTGTGCGAATCTCAACACCAAATCTTTCTTTTGATCGATAAGTCCTTTTAGTAGATTGTAACTCATTTTATAAGTTTTGTCTACTAATATGTCTCCACCAAATTCGTTTTCAAAATTTTTCATCATTTCCAAAGCTAAGTCCTTTGGAATTGGTCCTGATTGGTTTTTTTCTTGATCCATGGTTTTTAGTTTTATTAATTGTATTAGTGTTTAGAAATATTAAGTTTATTAAGCGCTTCTACTTTGTTATTTACATTTAACTTTCTGTAGATACTTCCAACATGTTTTTTTACAGTTTCGGGCGAGATGCCTTTGTTGCCGCTATTTCCTTATACTGTAATCCTTCGGATAGCCCATTTAAGATATACTTTTCCGTTGGCGTTAATTCATCAACTAGTTGATGATCTTGTTCTTGGTTTTGGAAGTGTTTCAAAACTTTTTTTGCAATATTATTGCTCATTGGGCTTCCGCCGTTTTGTGCAGTAATAATTGCTTGTGTTATATTTTGTAGACTTTCACCTTTCACCAAGTAGCCGACAGCACCAGATCTTAGAGCGTCAAATACTTTGTCGTCGTCTTCGTGATTGGTACAAATGATGAATTGAGTTTTTGGGAGCTGGCTTTTGAGAGCTCGAATAATGTCAGTGCCCCAAGAATCGTATAGTTGTAAATCCATTAATACAACATCGGGATCGAGTTCTGCCAGATTATCCGAAGCTGCTTTGCCAGAAAAATATTGTCCCACACAACACATTTGATCATTATAATTAATAACCTTTTTCAACGTGTTGTTGTAGTTCTTATCATCTTCGACAATAGCAACTTGGATTTTCATGGTTATTAGTTTATACAAAGATTAATAATACAGAGGTAAATTCCAATACCGAATTTGGGGTATATGGGATTATAAATATACTTAAAATCTTCTTTACATTTACGAAATATTTGTTAAATTTTTATAAGTTGTAACGAATTACTAAACGATATCCGATATTGGGTTTAGAAAATTGATATTATATAGGAATTATTTAATATGTACTGGTTGCGCCCCAGATGGAACGGCGTGTTTGAGCTCTCCAGAAATGGGTGGGAGATTTGGTGTGGGCTTCTGGAAGCGAGTAGTGACAGTTGGAAATGGCGCCCAAATAAAATAAAAAAACCTCCACTCGAAAGTGAAGGTTTTGTATTGCGTCGGTCGCTTACCGTTACATCATTCCTGGCATTCCGCCGCCCATTGGCATTGCTGGTTCGTCTTTTTTAGCCTCTGTGATAACACATTCAGTTGTTAAAAGCATTCCAGATACCGAAGCTGCATTTTCTAGGGCAACTCTTGTTACTTTAGTTGGATCAATAATACCTGCTTCAAGCATGTTTACATAATCACCAGTTTTAGCATTGTATCCGAAATCACCAGATCCTTCTGCTACTTTTGCAACTACTACAGAACCTTCTTCACCAGCGTTAGAAACAATTTGTCTCAATGGTTCTTCAATAGCTCTTTTTACAATTTTCATACCTGTAGTTTCGTCTGCATTTTCTCCAGTAAGGTTTGCTAAAGCAGAAATAGCTCTTACCAAAGCAACACCACCACCTGCAACGATACCTTCTTCTACCGCAGCTCTTGTTGCGTGAAGTGCATCATCAACTCTGTCTTTTTTCTCCTTCATTTCTACTTCAGAAGCCGCACCTACGTATAGAACCGCAACACCACCAGCTAATTTAGCCAATCTTTCTTGCAATTTTTCTTTATCGTAATCAGAAGTTGTAGTTTCGATTTGAGCTTTAATTTGAGAAACTCTTCCTTTGATCTGAGCTTCATCGCCCGCACCGTTTACAATTGTTGTATTGTCTTTGTCGATAACTACTTTTTCAGCAGTTCCAAGCATATCCAAAGTTAAAGCTTCCATTGTAATTCCTCTTTCTTCAGAAACTACTTGTCCACCTGTAAGGATTGCGATGTCTTCTAACATTGCTTTTCTTCTGTCACCAAATCCTGGCGCTTTTACAGCAGCAATTTTTAGAGAACCTCTTAATTTATTTACCACTAAAGTAGCTAAAGCTTCACCTTCAACTTCTTCAGAGATGATTAATAAAGATTTACCACCTTGAGCAACTGGCTCCAAAACTGGTAATAATTCCTTCATTGAAGAGATTTTTTTCTCAACTAAAAGGATATAAGGATTATCCAGCTCAGCGATCATTTTCTCTGGATTCGTTACGAAATATGGAGACTGATAACCTCTATCGAACTGCATACCTTCTACAACATCTACAGTTGTATCGATACCTTTCGCCTCTTCTACCGTGATAACACCTTCTTTACCAACTTTTCCGAAAGCTTCAGCGATTAATGAACCGATAGTTTCGTCATTGTTAGCAGAAACAGAAGCAACTTGCTTGATTTTTTCTGAAGAATCTCCAACCGCTTGAGATTGAGATTTTAAGTTTTCAACAACTGCAGATACAGCTTTGTCGATACCTCTTTTCAAATCCATTGGGTTTGCACCAGCTGCAACGTTTTTAAGACCTTCTCTTACGATAGCCTGAGCCAAAACTGTAGCAGTAGTTGTACCGTCACCCGCGATGTCATTGGTTTTAGAAGCAACTTCTTTCACCATTTGAGCACCCATGTTTTCTACTCTGTCTTCAAGTTCGATTTCTTTAGCTACAGAAACCCCGTCTTTAGTAACGTGAGGAGCACCGAAAGATTTTTCGATTACTACGTTTCTACCTTTTGGTCCTAAAGTTACTTTTACTGCATTTGCTAATGCATCAACACCTCTTTTTAGGGCGTCTCTTGATTCGATATCGAATTTTATTTCTTTTGCCATTTTTTAATGTATTATTGTATGATGTACAATGTAAAATGTACTTTTTAAAAGTTTAAAGTTTTATTGAATAAGAAAATACATTGTACTTGGTACATTGTACTTTTTACAAATCTTATCCTAAGATTCCTAATAAATCAGCTTCTCTAACGATTAAGAAATCTTTTCCGTCTAGTTTTAATTCAGATCCTGAATACTTTCCGTAAAGAACTTTGTCACCAACTTTTACCGTCATTGGTTCGTCTTTTTTACCAGCGCCCACAGCTACAACAGTTCCTTCTTGAGGTTTTTCTTTTGCTGTGTCTGGGATAATAATACCTGAAGCAGTTTTAGTTTCTGCAGCAATTGGCTCGATAAGCACTCTGTCTGCTAATGGTGTGAAGTTTACTGACATAATTGTATTTATTTTTTAATTTTTATCTACCCTGTTGTTCTCCAAGAATATGCCACTTATAGTTACGAGTTATAAGTTATAAGTTATAAGTTATAATTGTCAGATTAAAATTAAAAATGAGAAAATTTGTCAGTTTTTAATTTGATTTTAATAAAATCCAATCTTTTAGTGTCACAATTTTTTCCTCCGAATTTGTCCAAATGATAATATACCAATAAGTTCCTGTTTTTGATTTTAAACCATTGTGAGTGCCATTCCAAATGAATTTGTTGTTTTGGTTGCCTTCAAAATGTAGGGTCCCATAACGATCGACAATCTGAAGCGTCGCATTTTTTTTATTTAGAAGGAATGAAAAATCAGCGACATCATTAATGCCATCATTATTTGGTGTGAAAACATTTGGGATTTTATGCTCTTCGATAGTTTCTTTTTCAGTTGTAAATCTATGTTCCGCGCAACCTGTCGCATCACCGGCTGAATTAAAAGGGATGATTTGCACAAAATAATTTGTGCTATAATCTAAATTAAACGAAAGCGTGAAGCTCATTACATTTCCTAAATCTTGACTTAAAACATCATTTCCACCAGCTGTTGTCCCAATTCTGATTCTGTAGCCTGTCGCGCCAGAACTTGCAGTCCAAGTGATAGTCGGCTTTACAGAGGTATTTGTTGTATTATTGGCGGGCGAAATAATCGTTGTACAACTCGGAGCAGTTGGAGTTGTCAACGTCCTAAAACTCGTTTGTGTACATCCTGACGCATTTCCAACCGAATTGTAAGGTATAATTCGGACGTAATATTGGATGTTTTGAGCAAGGGCAGTAGTCAAAGTGTACGAAGTTACATTTCCGACATCTTGATTATTTAGAATGTCGGAATTGGTTGGCGTCGTCCCGATTGTAATTCTGTAACCTGTCGCATTAGATACCGAATTCCAAGTAATGGTCGGCGTTAACGAAATATTGGTCGCGTTATTTGCGGGCGAAATAATTGTTGTACAACTCGGAACAGTTGCAGTTGTCAAAGTTCTAAAACTCGTTTGTGTACATCCTG
>JAEXRP010000113.1:0-34426 GCA_023440705.1 Bacteroidota bacterium | reverse complement strand
AACCAGCGACCCTCTGATTAACAGTCAGATGCTCTAACCAACTGAGCTAAGGAGGAAGGTCCTTCGTTTAAAGTGGTGCAAATATATATAGATTTTATATTCGCACCAAATTTATTTTGAACTTTTTTTGAAAATATTTTTTAGAACTTCCCTGTTATCCACTTAACGATGTCGTTTCCAAAGATTAACACCATTAGTCCAAGTAAGAAAATAACACCAATCATTTGTGCATTTTCTAAAACTTTTTGCGGAACAGGCTTACCTGTAATCATTTCCCACAACGTGAAAACAACATGACCACCATCTAAGCCCGGAATCGGAATTAGGTTAAGGAATGCTAGCCAAACAGAGAACATCGCTGTAAAACTCCAGAAAAACTCCCAATTTATAGTCTCTGGCATTTGTTTGATGATACCAATTGGTCCAGATACTTTTTTGTAACCTTCTGTTTTGCTGTTAAAGATAATTTTGAACTGTTTAACCTGCATTACCAATACATCGATAGTTCTTTCGAAACCTCTTGGGATAGACTCTAGGAAAGTGTAGCTTTTAACAACTTGCGTTTTATCAAGCTCTTTTTGCGCTAAAGCCCCATTAATACCGAAACCTAATTTACCATCTTTACCCAAGGTCGTTTGTAAAGTTTCAACTTGATTATTTCGATCAACTTTTACTGTAATTGGTTTTCCAGCATTTTGTAATAAAGCTGTAGTCACTTGATCGTAATATTGTGTTGGTTGATTATTAATCTCAATAATTTTATCACCCTTTTTCAGTCCCATTGTCGATGCAGGAAGATTAGGCGCAATACTATCTACAACTGCTGGAAAACGGTTACTGAAATACAATTTTGCTTCATTTGCTTTCAAGACTTCTGCAACACCATCCTCATTAACAGGGAAAGTCACTTCCTTACCATCACGCAATACAGTTACGTTATTTGCAAAAAGCATATTCATAATAGAAGTTTGCATGCGCTCTGCAGGCTTACCATCTATTTTTAAAATTTTATCCCCAGTTTTAAGACCCATTTTTGCGCCTTCTGAAGTGACTGCGATTCCTGCTTCAAATTTTGAATTGTCGTAATATTTTTCACCTTTAAAATAAGAAAGACAAGAATAAATTAACCAAGCCAAAAAGAAGTTAACCGTAACTCCTCCTAACATAATGATAAGACGTTGCCAAGCTGGTTTGCTACGGAATTCCCAAGGTTCTGCAGGTTTTTTAAGTTGGTCGGTATCCATACTTTCATCAACCATACCTGCGATTTTTACATAACCACCGAATGGAAGCCAACCGATACCATATTCGGTTTCGCCGATTTTCTTTTTAGCAATCGAAAACCAAGGATCAAAGAATAGATAGAACTTCTCTACTTTAGTTTTAAAAAGTTTTGCTGGGATAAAGTGTCCAAGCTCATGTAGAATAACAAGGATAGAAATACTCAGTATAAATTGAAATAACTGTTCTGGTGCCATTTATTTTGTTTAAAATTAAATTACGCAAAGGTAAGCAATTGGAGTTAGATTTCTTCACAAGAAAAAGACCCTATCTGTAGATAAGGTCTTTTTTAACTATTTTTATAAATAATTTCTTATTTTAAAACATATTTGAATCCTAAAGTAAAGCGTCCTGCTTCGAAGTTAGAATCATTAGAAAGATTCCACCAAGGCTTCCAGTCAAAGCTCATTGCTAATGGAGCAGATGGGATTTTGTATTCTAAACCTAATTGTGGTCTAATAGCAAATGAAGTATCGCTATGTCCTCCAGCTTTCCAAAATGTAAGTTGTGGACCCACACCAATGTACCATCCAAGACCACCAGCACCGTTGAATTTTTGATTGTAGGTATAGTCTGCACCTAATACAGTAGTGTTATCTCCAAACAATACTTGTACGTTACCTGCATTTTTTCCATCGAAAGAGTGCTTATATTGAGGACCAAATAATGTTGGACCATCTCCTAAATCTACTGCAAGACCTAATGCGTCTCTATAAGACTGCGCATTTGCAAATTGACTCCCTAGTGCTACTGCACCTAATAAAGCGATTGATTTAACTAAGTTTTTCATTATTGTAAATTTTAATAGTTTGTGTAATATTTCTTATTCTGATTTTTTATAAATTAACTACGACTCCCAAGCCGCCACGGTTTCCTAATTCTACAAAACCTCCAATTTTCTCTGTGAAGAAGTATCTAACACCGACATGTGCCCCAAAATCAAAAGTATCGCCCAAAACACCTAGAGTTACACCTGGTTAAATGTCCAAATTGTTATCTAAATTGAGTAAATCATGTAAGTGGTAATTGAAGCGTCCATGTATTGAAAAGTCAGATTTAGAATCGTTTTTTCCAAAATAGAGACCCAATCCCGCTCCTACAGAAATGGCATCTGCGATACCATAATCATAACTACCTTTAAGACCTAGACCTTCACTTCCATAAAAATTAAGACCTGCTTGTACCTTTTGATCGCCTTTTCCGTTCCAAGCTTGAGCCGAAGCTGTTGTCATCATAAAGCAACCTAAAGCTGCTAGCATCAATTTCTTCATATTGTTTCTTCTATTTAAGTCCTAATCAAAAATAAGACCAAGAATTTATGGAGCGCATAATTTTTTAATAAAAAATAACAAAACATCGTGTTAAAATCCTCATAATTAAGTGTTTTAGATTCTTAAATATTAGTTTATTTTAAATTGTTCTAATCTTAATTGAATCAAATCTTTACAATATTTATAAGCTTTTTAACTTGTTGTTATGGATTTTTGAAAAATATCGTTACTAAAAATGCCATGTTTTTTGACTAATTTTGCCAAACTTAAGATTATTTCTAATGAAACAATATTCCTCAATACGAAGCGTACAGATTTTAGCACATGTTCTACAACAATATGGCATCGATAAAATTGTTGTATCACCAGGTTCTAGAAACGCGCCTTTGGCAATTCATTTTTCCGAATTGGACAAAATGCAATGTTATAGTATTGTGGATGAGCGCTCTGCTGCTTTTGTCGGAATGGGGATGGCTAAAGCTCTTAAAAAACCTGTTGCATTAACTTGTACCAGTGGATCAGCAGCGACTAATTATTACCCTGCGATTGTTGAGGCTTTTTATCAAAACATTCCGTTGTTGATTTTAACAGCCGATCGACCAGCAGATTATGTAGATATTTTTGATGGACAAACGATTCGCCAGAATCATCTTTATCAGCAACATTCTTACGGAGATTTTCAGTTAAAAGAAGATAAAGAGGAAGGTTCTTATGATTATAATCTTGATACTGTGAAAAAAGCAGTCGAATTATGTTTTGAAAAAAGTGGTCCTGTACACATCAATGTTCCTCTGAGTGAGCCACTTTATAATCTAGTCAACGAACTTCCTGTTTTACCAAGTGTTGAGTCGACGATTCAAAAAAAGAAATTTGATTTTGCACCAAACTTGACTGCAGAATGGAATACTTCAAAACGCATTTTGATTTTGGTAGGAAGTCAAGATCCAAATCCTGAGTTACAAATGCAATTATCGCAATTGGTTAAAAATCATAGCGTTGTTGTTTTAACAGAAGTAACATCTAACTTAAACAACGAAAAGTTCTTCTCACATATTGATCGATATATTTTTAATTTTAATGAAGAAGATTTCAAAACATATGCACCAGATTTGTTGATTACAGTTGGTCAAAATGTTGTTTCTAAGAAGGTTAAGAAATTTTTACGCGAAGCAAAAACAAAACATCATTGGCATGTTGATGAGAACTGGCAACCAGACACTTACTTTGTTTTAGACCGAAATGTTGAAGCAAAACCAGAAGTGTTTTTCTCTAAATTGTTGAATAACATCAATCTAGAACCATCGCCATATTACAATTTGTGGGATGTTTTGAGAGATAAAGCCGATGCGCGTCACGATGCTACGCTTCCTAAAATTGGTTATTCAGATTTCTATTTGTTTAATATGCTTTCGGACGTTATTCCTGCCAATTATAAAGTCCATTTTTCAAACAGTTCGGCGATTCGTTATGCTCAACTTTTTGATTTTAATAAATTTGATTGTTATTGTAATCGTGGGACAAGCGGCATCGATGGCTGTACCTCAACTGCCATGGGATTTGCGATGATGACCGACGAACCAACGCTTTTGATAACTGGAGACATTAGCTTTTTCTACGACATCAACGGACTTTGGAACCAATACATTCCGCCGTTTGCGAGAATTGTGATTTTTAATAATGGCGAAGGCAACATTTTCAGAATTATTCCCGGACCAAGTGATACCAACGCTGTTGACGAGTTAATTGCCACGCAACATCACAAAAGTGCAGAACTTCTGGCAAAACATTTCGGTTTCGATTACATAAAAGCGGAAGACGAATTGAGCTTAGATCGTGTTGTTGAGACTTTCTTTAAACCTGGTCAAAAGCCAAAAATTCTCGAAGTGATGACAAAAGGACATCATAACGAAGATCAATTAAAAGCTTATTTTGAAAACTTAAAACAGACTTTATAAATCGTCGATATCCAAAATTTTGGATGGTAGATTTTTAATTTTTGAAATAGGATAAATGAAATTTTCATCAAAATCATTCAATGCATTAATGATTTGAAAATGAGAGAATTCCAAAATGTTATCAACCGAAATTGCTGTTGACTTTATTTGATTCTGTTTTAAAAGATGTTGTCTTTGCACACCATTTAACAAATAAGTTTCGGGCGTATACCAAGTTTTATCTTTTAAGAAAAGCAAATTGCTAAAACTTGTATCAGTTACATTTCCGTTTTGTAAAATGATGACTTCGTCAGCGTGCGATTTTTGTTTTAAACGATCTAAGTTTTTCCGATCTAGATATTTAAATTGATAGTTGAGATTATCATCAGTAACTAATTCAAAATCTTCAATTTCTGAAATAGCATAAGGCAACATTTGTGTTTTAAAATTATTTTCTAAATCGTAAACCAAACGGAATTTGTACAAGCCATCTTCATCGTGATTTAGGTTTTTAAAAACTTCTAAAACATCGATTCGACAATCTTTTTCGAAGTGCGAAAAAGTTTCAATCATCCGTTGTTGATGCAATTCTGCAAGGAAGATTTTCTGATCTTCAACTTTGATACTTTCAATAAATTGGAGCATAAATTTTATTTTTCATTTCTTCGTATTCGTCGAGTAATTGGCTTTGATGTGTAATGCCACCGCCACTTTTAAAAACAAACTTGTCGCCTTCTTTTTCAATAAAACGAATCATGACGCAAGAATCTAAATTTTCGCCATCAAAAAACCCAGAAACGCCAGAATAAAAACCTCGATCATAATTTTCGGCTTGCAAAATTATTTCTAAAGTTTTCTTTTTTGGTGCGCCAAGAATGGAGCCAGCTGGCAAAAGAAGATTAAGAATGCTACCGATTTTATTCTGAAATTTAGGTTTTAAAGTCCCCGAAATTTCAGAACTCATTGCAAAAAGATTTTTTTGTTGTGTTTGGATATAATCAATCCGTTGAAACTCATCAACTTTAACATCATTTGCGACCATACTTAGATCATTTCGTAGCAAATCCACAACGGTATAATGTTCAGCTTTTTCTTTGATATTGGCTTTTAGAAGCTCTTTTGCATTAGGAATATCGGCATCTATTGTACCCTTCATTGGATGTGTAACAATTTGATTGTCTTTTATTTCAATAAAAGTTTCAGGAGAAAAAAACACAAATTTATTCGGAATGCAAGCTTTATATTTAGCTTTAGAATGTGCAAAAATTTCATCTAAAGTATAATTAATTTCGATCGGCGTTTTTCTCGTATAATTTACTAAATATGAGTTGCCTTTCTTCAAATTTTCTTGAACCAAATCAAAACCTTTTCGGTAAAATTCTAAAGATTCAGCATTAAAGCTAAGATTGAATTTTTCATTATTAAATATTTCATTATTAGCATTTTGTATATTTGGAAATTCTATTTTAATATTCGAATTTTTAAGTTCACTTTCTGTTAAAAGAATCATTTTTCCTTTTAGAAAATCAATAAAAAACACAAACGGAATTTTTGACAAAGAAAGTTTGTCAATAGCTGCGAAATCAAAATCAATTTCTTGTAACATTCTTTTATTAGGCTTTGAAGCTTTATTTTTGCAGCTCAAATATAAATCAATATGGAGAATACTCCCAACAATTCTGAAATCAATATTGTACTTTCTCGTGCTTTTGCTTTGTGGAGCAATACGATGAAGTTCCAGATAAGTTTTAGCATTTTTTATTTTGCGATACTTTTAGTTTTGGCATCTTTTGCGTTTAATTATTTCGGAATTAATAAAAAGGTCGAAGACTTTGCACCCTTGATGCAGTCGGATCCAGATGCTTTCATGGCAAAACTTCGAGAACTTGCGGTGACACCAGAATATTCGAATTTTGTGTATGTTATTGTTTTGATAAAAGCTTTGGTTTTCCCTCTTAATATTGGGATGTTTAAAGTCTATGCCATGAAGGAAATGGACGAAAATCCTGGTCTGAACGATCTGTTGGCAGGTTACCAAGGCGTTAGTTTTTTCAAATATTTCACCTACGGGATTTTCTGGGGTTGCGTTTATTACTTATGTTCAATTTTTGCGCCTTTGCTATTGGTTTGGGTTTTAGTTACTTTTTTTGTTAGTCCGTTGATGTTTTTTACAAACATTAATAGTTTTCAGGCGATTGGGAAGAGCTTTCAGGCGATTCGTGCCAACTTCTTCATTATTTTCGTTTGTACAATTGTTGCGATTTTGTTTTCATATTCTGGTATTTTGATGTTTGGATTTGGAATATTATTGACGTTTCCGTTTTGGAATGCTATCATTTATTCATGTTTTCGACAGATTTTTACTGTGAAAAATTAAAATTTTTATATAATTAATCTAAATCTTTAGAAAAAATTGTAATTTGGAACAACAAAAAATAAAATATGGAAACATTTAACGAATTTGATTCGCAAGCAAAAGTCCCAGCTAAGAACACGGGCGACATTATTTCTCATGCTTTTGAGACTTACAAAGGTGTAGTGCTTTACGCAATTGTAACGATGATTCTTTACCTTATTATTTCTTTTATAATCCAAGCCATTTCTGGATTTAACTCTCAAGCAATTTATGAAGAAGCTATGATCAGTGGTGGCCAGATTGACTATATGGCAATCCCAGGACTTAAAACCTACTATGCAGTTTCGTCTTTATTTGGACTTTTATTGTCTCCATTGTTTTTGGGATTAATATATATTTCTCATAAAGTAAATACGAAGCAACAAGTTTCTTTCTCAGATTTGTTTTATGCTTATAAAGAGAATTTAATTAACATTATTATTTATAGTTTAATTACTGGTATTATCTTGACTATCGGATTTGCGGCTTGTTTAATTCCAGGTTTATTATTAATGCCATTATTTTTTATTGGTTATCCAATTTTGATTTTCGAAAAAACGAGTGCAATTGATGCGATATCAAAAGCTTTTAACATCGCTAAAGAAAATTATGGCACTTTTTTAGGTGTTGCAGTTTTATCAGCGATTATTAGCTTTGCTGGTATTATCCTTTGTGGTATTGGACTTTTGGCAACAGCGCCATTTTATCTAACTGCTGCTTATTCATTATATATTGCATTTGTTGGACTACCAAAACAAATTACTTACAATTCTTAATTAAATAAAACTATTAAAGTGCCTAATTCTGAAAAACAAATTAGCGGTAACGTTATTAAACAAATCGCCCTTATCTTACTGATTGTCATATTAGTTGGGCTTATCTGTTATAATCTTGCTTTATTTATTCCTTCATTATTAGGCGCTTTAACTTTATACATTATTTCCAGAAAATACCTTCTTTATCTTATCGAAGTTAAAAATTGGAAACCATCTTTAGCTGCGACAGTTATAATAATTGCAACGCTGCTAGTTCTTATTCTGCCTGTGTATTGGATCGTAGATATGCTCATTGAGAAGTTGGGAAATGCCCAAGCTTATATGGGAAAATTCAATGCATTTATCGATAAAGTTCATGATTATGTCTATGCGCAAATTCATGTCGATATTCTTAGCAAAGAAAATCTTGACAAACTAAAAGCTGCAGCAGGCAAGTTTTCGACTTCGGCTCTTAGTACAACTTTTAATACATTCACGATTATATTTTCGATGTATTTTATCTTGTATTTTATGCTGGTTGATCCTCGTAAGTTTGAGAAATTACTTACAAATGCAGCACCTTTCAAAAAAGCAAATATTAATTTATTAGGCGAAAAAATCCGAAAAATGGTAATCGCAAATGCAATCGGAATTCCTGTAGTTGCACTTGGACAAGGTATTGTTGGCTTAGTCGGTTATTTTGTTTTTGGAGCGCCGAGTCCAGTTCTTTTATTTGCATTGACATTTGTTGCAAGTATGATTCCAATAGTTGGAGCTGCGCTTGTCTATGTTCCGGTTTGTATTTTTATGATTGCTGAAGGTCAAACAGGTCCAGGGCTAGGATTAGCTGCTTATTGTTTGATTGTAGTTGGTTTAACTGACAATCTACTTCGTTTTACATTATTAAAAAAACTAGAAAACATTCACCCATTGAATACCGTCTTCGGAATTATCGCAGGGATGAATATCTTTGGTTTTTTAGGTTTAATATTTGGGCCAATTTTGGTGTCTGTGACGGTTTTATTAATTCAGGTTTATCGCAACGAATTTTCAGACGACGATGACGAAACTCCCAAAGATATTGTCTTACCCGACAATGACCACCTCGAACAAAAAGTAGATTTAATTATATAAAATGACGCCCGAAATTCTGCAAGAACTTTGCAAAGTAAAAATGCCGTATGGGAAATATAAATACCAATGGATTATTGACCTTCCGATTTCATATTTGGAATGGTTCAATCGCAAAGGTTTTCCTCAAAACAAATTAGGTTCGCAGTTAGCAACGATTTATGAAGTTAAACTTAATGGTCTAGATCATATCTTTACAGCTATACGTGATCATAAAAAGCCCGAAGCTCCTTCGAAACCTCGGGTTTATAAATTATAATTTTCTTTTCTAAAATCTTTTTTCTCAATAAAATCATTGTTTTTGTATTTTTAGAACATGGAAGCTTGTCCTTATTCTAAAATAAAACAACTTGGGTTTTGTATTATTTTATTTTTTCTGTTGACTAATTTTAGTATAGCTCAAAATAGAAAGAATGAAATCAACATGCTGATTACCAAAGCTCAACAATACAAATTCAAAGATTGGACAAAGGCGGAAAACTTTCTTAATGAAGCACAAAAGCAAGCAAAGACACCTGAAGAACTTGGTGATTTCTATATTGAGGCTTCAAAAATATATTCCGAAACCAATCGCTTTGACATCGCATTAGATTATTCTCGGAAAGCATACAATATTTTTTATAAAACATCGCCACAAAAAATTGCTGAGATTAATGATATGTTCGCTTTTGTCTACACGCAACTTAACGACACGCCTAAGGCAATACAGTATTATAAAAAACTATTATCTGAACACATTAAGAATGCTAATACTTACGAAGAAATAAAAACTTATAATAATCTCGGAAATGCATTTTTTGTCATTAAAAAGCTAGACTCTTCCAATTATTATTTTTCTAAAGCTTTAACAAGGCTTGATACTTATAACAAACCAGAACTAAAAGTTTACGTTCTTGCAAATTTGGGTAAGGTAGCCTCTTTTCATGGTGAGAATACAAAAGCTTTAGATTATCTAGAACGAGCCGAAACTATTCTCAACACTAATAAAATTGAAAATCCAAAAGCTTTTTCCCTAGTATATTTCTATCTAACTAATTATTACAACAGTGTTGGTCTACATGACAAAGCGCTTAGCTATGTAAAAAAAATGGAGCAATATACCAACAAATCCAATCCTAATTTCGTGTATCGTGATTTGTTATGGGCAACTTATAACACTTATTTGGAGCAAAAAGATTATAAAAATGCGGCTTATAGTTTTAAGACTTATGATTCTATTCGGGAACAATTAAATATTGAGGAAAAAGCAGTTAGCGTTGAACGAACCAAATTAAAACACGATTACGAATCTCAGAAAAAGATTGATGAGTTATTACAAGATAAAAAACAAAGCTACTACATTGCGAGTGCAATTTTCCTTTTGCTGTGTATTATAATTTCGGTTCTTGCAGTTATTAATTACCGAAACAAAGTGTCGAAGCTGGAGCTGGAAAAACTTCTACAAGTTGCTAAAACCAATCAATTGGAAATTGAAAACCATATGAAAGAAAAGCAACTCGTTTATAAATCTATAGAACAATCCAAAATAGAAGAGATTTTTAAATCGATAATGGAGCAAATCGATCATCTTAAATTAAAAGTTCAAAATCAAAAAACAGTGGACGAAATTTCTCATATTATTTTGGAAATCAAGACCAACATGAAAACCAATTCTTGGGAAGAATTTGAGCATCATTTTGTAAACATTCATGAATCTTTTTATAAAAATCTTGAAGCAAAACATCCAGATCTGACAACTTATGATCGTCGACTTGCTGCTATGATTTTATTAAAATTAAGTACTAAAGAAATCTCAAATCTTCTAAATGTTACTCCAAAAACCATTGAGAATTCTAGAACCAGACTTCGTAAAAAATTAAATCTAACCAACACACAAGCAGATATTTATCAATATCTTAATTCTTTCACAAATTACTGATAATCAACACAAAACAAGTTAACATTGCATTAAGTGTGTGGTGTAAAATCGACAGTGTGTGCTAAGTGTGTGGTGCTTTTTTAGGTCAAAATTATTTTAATCAATTGCTTTGTACCAACAAATCAAAATATTATGAAAAAAATAATTTTATCACTTAGCCTTATCATAGGAAGTTTTATCAATGCACAATGGACGAATGATACAAATGAGAATACATTACTTGTTGCGAATAACAATGGAGCATCTTTCTCAGTCGCAACATCAGATGGGCATATTTATCTTGGCTTTTGGAAGAAAGTGGCAGCACCAACTAATTATGAGCTTAGAATCCAGTATTTGGATAAGAATGGTAACAAACTTTGGGGTGAAGAAGGAAAATTGATTAGCAACCAAATTCCGATGTCAACATACACCATGGTAGAGCAAACTGCTTTGGACAAGGATGATAACCTTTTCATTGGTGTTACAGGAACAACTGGCGGTTATCCTGCATTTGCTTATAAAGTAACACCAAACGGAGATTTGCCTTGGGGAACTAATGGTATTGCTTTAGGCGAAGGCTATGTACCAACCATTTTGCCATTGAAATCTGGTGATATTATGATTAGTTATTGGCCAACAAGCAAAGTACAAGCACGATTACAAAAATTCACGAGTGCTGGTACTCCGATTTGGGCGGAGCCAACAATAATTTATTCTGATGACACAACTAAAAAAACGGTGCCTGCAGATCTTTTTGAATTAAGTAATGGCAATATAGAAATTGTTTTCAATAAAGTCTTAACAGGTGCATATTCCAATCTTTATGCACAAACTTTTGATACAGATGGAAAACCTGTTTGGAACGCACCAGTATTATTGTCTCCTAATAGTTCTACTTGGAGCAAAAAAAATAGTACTTTTTTTGAGAATGATAAAGTCTACTATGCATTTACGAGCGGACAAGGTGGACGTTTGGATTCTTATTTAATAAAGATAAATCCTGATGGCACTTTACCTTGGGGTGTTGGCGGAGTAGATTTTAGTACCAACAATGCTAATTTCGAAAAAGAGATTCAAATAGCTTCAAAAATAGGGACAGATCATATTTGTGGTATTTCAACTTTTACAACTGCTGGATCTCAAAACAATTATGGCGAATATGTTCAAAAATTTGATAAGGAAACAGGCTCTCGTTTATTCTCAGATAATGCGAAAGCTGTTTTTCCAATATCATTAAATGATGCAAAATCGCACGTAGGAACTTTATTATTGGACGATGACAAACCAATTTTTGCTTACAATAATATTAAACAATTTAATGTTCAGCTTTTTACGACACATTTTACAAGACTAAATGAAAACGGCGAGTTTGATTGGAAAGAAAAATCCATAGATTTGATAACTAGAGAATCATTTACGTCGCATAACAATTTATTAAAACTACCTGATAATCAAATCGTTTTTAAATATAATGAAAGTCGAGACAGTGCTCCGTCATCTGTATATGCGCAAAATGCAATGATGCCAGATTCTTATTTAGCAACAACAGAAGTTAATAATTCAAATTTGAATGTCTATCCAAATCCAACATCTTCAGTTCTAAATTTTTCAAAAGATCTTGAAAATGCAAGTGTTAAAATTTATAATTTCTCTGGTCAATTGGTAAAATCCGAAACTATCAAAGGCAACATAATCTCTGTCGAGAATCTTCCTAAAGCTAACTATATTATCGAAGTAAATAATAAAGGCAAAGTCTTTAGCTCTAAATTTATTAAAAACTAAATACTTCATTAAATTAAATTTAATTCAAATAAAAAAGCCCGATTTTTTAAGTCGGGCTTTTTTATTATTTTGAAGATTGTTCTAAGGCGTCTAATGTCTCCTTCAGATAAAAATCTTTCTGTAAATTTTTGATCCAATTTTCGGACTTTTTCGCAAAAGCTTCGTCTTTCTTTTCTCTAGCAACTTCGTCTGCGTGCAAACTAATTTTGAGACCATTGTTGTATTTATCCAAAGCTTTGAATTTTTCGATCTGCGCTTTACGTTCTTTCATCAAAGCCATATATTTAGCTTCGTTCAACGTAATTTTTTCTTCTTTAGATAAAGCTTCTCTCCATTTTGCAGATTCTACAAGCAGTTGATAATTTGTATTATTTTTAATTTTAGAATCTATTGATTGCTGCAAAGCTGCTGTATTGATGCTATTAACTTTATTGAACTTTGCTGGTGCAATTTTATCCCAAGGCAAAGCAAATTGGTCATAACGCTCTCCTATTTCTGCATAAGTATACAAATCTTGCATCTTAACATCGGACTCTACTCCTTTTCTCTGTGTCGACTCACCCGTTACACGATAATATTTTTGAATTGTTAATTTAAGATCTCCGAAGTCATCGCTTGTATTTAAAAATCTGTTTAGAGATACAAAAGTCTGTACAGTTCCTTTACCAAAAGATTGTGGAGAACCAACAATTGCAGCTCTTCCGTAATCTTGCATTGCTCCTGTCAAAATTTCAGATGCGGAAGCAGAAAGTTCGTTTTGCATAATAACAAGCGGACCTGTCCAAACTGGCGCATTGGTTTTGTTACTAAGAACATTTATTTTTCCGTTTCCGTCTTTAACCTGAACAACTGGACCAGCATTGATAAACAAGCCCATAATATCAACAACTTCTGTTAATGAACCGCCACCGTTATTTCTTAAATCTAAAACAACGCCATCAACTTTTTGAGCTTTCAGTTTTAAAAGTTCAGCTTTAACATCGTCTGAAGCGTTTCTTCCTTTACTATCCTCAAAATCTGCGTAAAATCCTGGTAGATAAACATAGCCTAATTTTTTCCCGTTTGGAGAGTTAATAATCGAACTTCTTGCGTAAGTGTCTTCAATCGCAACTTCTTCTCTTATTAAAGTAACATCTTTAACAGTACCATCTGTTTTTTCAACAGTTAAAGTGACTGGCGTTCCTTTCTCGCCGCGGATAAGTCGCACCGCTTCTTCTGTCAACATACCAACGACGTTAACTGGATCTTCTTTTGGTTTTGATCTAACTTTAAGGATTTTGTCTCCTTTTGCCAATTGTTTAGACTTCCAAGCTGGTGCGCCGATTGTTAAATCGCCTAAATATAAATATCCTTTTTTCTCTTGGATTAAAGCACCAATACCAATGATTTTCCCTGTGAAATTAGTATCAAAATCTTCTTTATCTTTTGGTGAAAAATAATTAGTGTGCGGATCAAACACTTCTGTATAAGCGTTCATATAAACTGTAAACCAATCGTTTTTCTTTCTCTTTTTATAACGACGGAACATATCCGTGATCAAATCTTTGACCTCACCTTGCGCTTTGATTCTTTTTTGATCTGCAGAAAGGATTTCTAACTTAACAGTATCTTTTAGTTTATTAGCAATTAATGAGTCTTTTCTTTTCTTGGCAGATTCTTCCTTGTTGTTCAAAGTTTCCATCTCACGAAGAATATAATACTTAACATAACGCTTCCATTCTGCTTTTTGGTCAGCATTAGTAGTTGCATTTTTCTTAAGTTTTGGTTCAAGAATCATACTATCATCTTCATTAAGGTCGATTGGCTTGCTCAAGATATCTTGTGTCATTTTATCGATATCATCCAATCTTTGATAAAGACGATCTGTTGTCGCTTTATAAAAAGTCAAATCACCATTGTTAAGGTAATCATCAAGCTTGGTTTTATGTTTCGAAAACTCATCCATATCCGATTGTAAAAAAATCCTTTTGTCTGGATCTGCAGACTCAAAAAATTTATTATAAACTTCTGCTGAATAAGCATCATTAATAGGTTTTGGCGCATAATGCAAATACGAAAGTGTGTTCTTAACACTTACCATAATGGTTTGCATTTTTTCGTCGTCATTCTGTGGTGCGTTGAAACAAAACATCAGCGTCATAAGTGGCGCAAACATGAAGATTCTGTTCCATTTAAAATTCTTAAACATATAGATTACTTAAGTGATAAAATATTGGTAATTAGCTTTTGATTTTTGTTACAAATCTTTGAAAATTTATTTCTAAATCATAAGTCGAAGTCACATCAAATTTAATACCTTATTTTTATTCGACTGCTATATTTTAGCTAATTTTGTGATATTCTTTAAAAAAGAGCATCTACAAATTAAGATGCATCACGATATTTTTGAAAATTATTATGGAAAAACCTTTGATATTAGTAACCAATGATGATGGTATAACAGCGCCTGGTATTAGAAATTTGGTAAGTTTTATGAACGAAATTGGCGATGTAATTGTCGTTGCGCCTAACTCGCCACAAAGCGGAAAAGGACACGCAATAACCATCAATGCAACTTTAACTTATGAAGAAATAAATCTCGAAGGTCCACAAACAGATTATGCGCTAAGTGGGACACCGGTTGATTGTGTGAAATTCGCATTGGATAAAGTCTTAACAAGAAAACCCGATATTGTAGTTTCGGGGATAAATCACGGTGCTAATTCTTCGATTAACGTCATCTATTCTGGGACAATGTCAGCGGCGGTTGAAGCTGGCGTAGAAGGTTTGCAAGCCATTGGCTTTTCGTTATTAGATTTTTCTTGGGATGCCGATTTCACCCAAGCTAAAGAATATATCCAAGCGATCGTTAAAAAAGTTCTTGACAATCCACTTCCAAAAGGAGTTGTGTTAAATGTCAACATTCCTAAACTTGCAAAAGACGAAATAAAAGGTGTAAAAGTCTGCAAACAAGCGCATGCAAAATGGGAAGAAAGTTTTGATGAGCGTGTTAATCCTCACGGCAAAAAATATTATTGGTTATCTGGCTATTTTAACAATATGGACAAGTCAGAAGATGCTGACGAAACGGCTTTGGCTGATGGTTACATATCTATTGTTCCTGTTAAATTTGACCTAACCGCGCATGAGTATCTTAAAGAACTTGATACTATCATGAAGTTTTAAAATAAAAAGGCGATTCAAAAATTTGAATCGCCTTTTTCTATCTTCCTAAAGCCTTACTCAAAGCTTCAGATGCTCGTTTAACTTCTGTTGTCCAATCATCAACGGCATTGCCATCGGCGCCATCAGAAATATATTTTAAAGCCAAAAAAGGAATATTTTCCAAATTGGCGACTTTAGCTAAAGCATAAGCTTCCATTTCTATAACATTGTATTCGTGATTGTTATGTTCCATTTCGAATTGATCGCCAGTACCACAAATGCCAATCGGAAAATTTGGAAGTTCGATCCCGTTATTCAAAACAATCGCTGAGTTTTCGAAAGGTGTTTCGAATTTTGCAAAACCTAAAGCCGACACTTCCATATCACGTTGGATAAACTGCGTACAACACACAACACTTCCACGATCAAAAACTGTACTTCCTCCTGTACCAAGATTAATGATGATATCTGGTTGAAATTTCGCAATTGCTTTTGTCAAATGATAAGTTGCGTTGACTTTCCCTACACCAACAAAAACTTTGTTATCCTTATCAAAATGACTACCAGCCTCGCTTTCTAGTGCAAAAACAAAAAGCGGATTTTGATAGGTTTTAGTATTAATTGTAATCAAAACTTTATAGAATTTGGTCAAATATAGTTTTTTTTAGATAAAATATTTTTCAAATTAAATATTTATGGATTTAAAAATTATTGCAAATAACTTTTATGAATTAAATTGATATTACAAACGATTATTTTTCTATGATTATATCTTTTTAGTTATTAAATATAGTACAAATCCCTAATTTTATACTGGTTATTACATAACAAAAACCACTTTCTTAAATGATGAATTATAGAGACTATTTAACCTCATTCGGGATTGAAATGACCGACAAAGATTGGGAAATATATGAACCTAGAATTTTTGTCCAAGCCTACAAAAAAAATGATGTTATAATAGAAAAAGGCGAAGTTGAAAATCATCTTTCATTAATAACAACAGGTATTGGACGATGTTTTTTAGATAAAAAAGAAAAAGAAATCACTGTTAATTTTCTTTTCGAAAATGATTATTTAACATCATACGAATCTTTTCTCACACGAGAACCTAGCCAGTACTCGATACAAGCAATGACCGACATGGTCTTGTGGCGCGCCACCCACGACAGTTTTTTACACTTTTTTGAACATTCATCAATCGGAAATTTTCTTGGTAGGATTTCAGCGGAAGCACTTTATCTTTCAAAAGCTGGACGAGAACTTTCTCTATTAACCGAATCGGCCGAGGAGCGCTATCTAAAACTTTTAAAAACAGATAAAAACTTACTGCAAAAAGTTCCGCTCAAATATATTGCGTCATATATCGGCGTTACGCCACAAGCTTTAAGTCGTATTCGGAAGCGAATTAATTAACCCAAGTTCATTTCATATTAAAACTAATAAAAGTACATTTGTGTTAGTATTTTAAATGATACTTCTAAAAACACAAATGATAAAAGGGTTTTGAGACGATTTTCAAACCCTTTTTTTTAAAACAAAACTCTGGTATCTTTTCTCAATTCTTCAAGACGTTTTTGTTTGTCATCACGGTAAAAAAGATTCATGGTCTCGAATGGAATCAATTTTAAATCTTTATTGACGATGTGTACACAAGATTTTTTAACAGCACGAACATCAAAATCGTGAGCATCCATAAAATTCATAATGATAATTCTGAACAAATTGTCATAGCCCAAATCTGGCGCAACAACTTCGGGAAGACAACATAATAACTGATTAACTTTTGGCTGAACTTTATCCACAGAAATTCCAGTACTGAAAATATCGATGAGTTGCATTTTCAAACCTTCGTCTTGTTCGTAAACAATGGTATTTTTCGATTCATTATTCAGTAAATCAGCTGGATTGATGTATCGAGTTAAAGGAATAATTTCATCATTTAATTTTAAAATATATCCCATCGCCAAAGCATCTGGATTGCATGGAACAGGAATAATATCATCAGAATTTAAAGCAGGAAACTGATTTAAAATTTCTTGTCGAACTTCCGTTAATGTAATTTTTTCGCCCGCCGAATCTTCACGATTTCGTCCCGCAATTTCAACAGGTTGGAAAGTGATTCCACGGACACACTTTTGTTTTAAAGCAAAATCGATGATTTTTCCGATTTCATCAATGTTTTTACCTTGTTGCAAAACGACAACCAGTGTTGTTGATAGATTCAACTCATTCAATTTTGCTAAAGCTTTCATCCGAACATCTGTCAAATCTTTTCCTCTGAAATCTTCCAAAACCTCAGGTTTAAAAGAATCAAATTGAAGATAAATCTCAAATTCGGGTGAGTAAGTTGCCAGTTTTTCTGCAAAACCAGGATCGTTTGCAATACGAATCCCATTAGTGTTGAGCATTAAATGCTTAACCGGTTTCGATTTCGCAATATCCATAATTTTAAAAAACTCTGGATGAATGGTCGGTTCGCCACCGCTTATTTGTACAACATCTGGCTCGCCTTCATTTCTTACAATCGTGTCGAACATCGCTTCGATTTCTTCTAAACTTCGGTGACTTCCGTAATGCGGCGAAGACATCGCGTAACAAGTCGGACAAGTGAGATTACAGCGATCCGTAACTTCCACAATAGATAAACAGCTATGTTGTTCATGGTCAACACATAAGCCGCAATCGTAAGGACAACCGTAAGCTACATCTGTCCCAAAATGCAAAGGCATTTCTGAAGCTTTGTTGAAATTTCTGATGTTTTTATAATATTCTACATCGGTTGCGATTTTAGTTTTAAAGAATCCATGATCTGGACAACGTTTTGTCATGAAAACCAAGTCGTCTTCAATAATAATTTTTGCGCCTACACGCTGCAAACATTCTGGGCAAAGGCTTATCGTATAATCGTAATAAGTATAATTTCTTACTGGCATAAACTTAATTTATAATTCGAAACCGCAAATAAATCCGCCTGCTGTAAAAATCAAAAGACCAAAGAGAATGCCGTATAAAGCTGGTTTAAAATCATACTTTTTGTCTCTGTTCGAGGCCGAAATCATTGCTAAAACAAGAGCGTATAATACAGAAATGCAAAATGCAACCAATCCTACACCGAGAAACAACATCCCGACTACAGCAAGATCGCCACCAAAACTACCTACTTCAAGAAATTTCATAACTTAATTTTTAACCGGTTTCTGTTTTTTGATTAAATAAATATAGTAAATCATCACCAATAAACACACAATTTGAATCGTGCTTAAATTTAAAAATACATCATATTTCGGTTTTATAAAGTCTAACAGAAAACGAAAAGAAAAATAACTTAACATAAAAACTTGAAACAGAAATCCTGATTTATAAGAATAATTTCGCTCCAAATATTTAATGAAAACAAATAAAAGTAGCAGAAAAAACATTTCGTACAAAGCAACTGGATGACGCAAATATTCGTCTCCTAAATGCATTCCAAAAATCGACTGTGTCGGAAGTCCGTAAGTTTCTTCATAAACACCTGTAAAAAAGCAACCAATCCTGCCAATAAACATCGCAACAATTAATGGATAAACCATTCTGTCGCCTGTACTTTCTTTTTTACCAATGATTTTTTTCATTAATTCAACACCGATTAATCCACCAGCTAAACCGCCAACAATTGTGTTATTTAACCAAATATAAGCTAAAGTATTTGGTGCTTTCATGAGGTCCAATGGTCTTTCTAAAGAGCCAATAACGTGCGAACCAACCAAAGCGCCAAAAGTTGCTGCAATGACGATCAAAAGGGAATTAACACTACTGAATTTTTCGATGTCTTTACGTTTTAGCCAAGTATAATAACGCATCGCGACAAAAATCCCAAGCGATTCCGTAATTGGATGCAGCAAAATATCTTTTCCGAAAAGATGAAGCGTAACAGGAAAATCTATCATAAAATGAGGATATAAAAAAAGCAGCCCGAAAGCTGCTAAATATTTGTAAAATCTCGACTACGTCAACATTCCGCCATCTACGTTAATCACTTGTCCAGTGATATAACCTGACATGTCGCTTCCTAAAAAAACGCAAGCATTTGCCACATCTTCCGGTTGTCCACCACGCTTCAAAGGGATTGCTTCTCTCCAACCCTTAACCGTATTTTCGTCAAGGACAGCAGTCATTTCAGTTTCGATGAAACCCGGCGCAATCACATTGCAACGGATGTTACGAGAACCTAATTCCAAAGCCACAGATTTTGAGAAACCAATAACGCCAGCTTTAGAAGCCGCGTAATTTGCTTGTCCAGCATTTCCTTTAACACCAACCACAGAAGACATATTGATGATAGAACCAGATTTAGCCTTCATCATCGGCTTGATTACCGCTTTTGTTAGGTTAAATACAGAATCCAAATTCACTTTGATAATCGTATCCCAATCGTCTTTGGACATTCTCAACATTAAATTATCTTTGGTAATTCCAGCGTTATTAATCAAGATATCAATTTGTCCAAACTCTGCCATAACATCGTCTACCAACTTTTGTGCAGCGTCAAAATCAGATGCGTCAGATTGGTAAGATTTAACAGTTGTAATTTTAGAAAGTTCCTCTTCCAAAGCTTTTGCCTTGTCAATAGATCCTGCATAAGTGAAAGCCACCTTTGCGCCTTGCGCTGCAAAAACTTCGGCAATTCCTTTTCCGATTCCTCTTGTTGCACCTGTAATTAAGGCAACTTTTCCTTCTAATAGTTTCATATATAGTTTATTCTTTTCGAATTTCAAATGTAGCGAATAATATTTTTATTGAATTTAATTCAATTTAAAAACACCAAATTTTAGATAACATTATTCACAATTAGGACAATTTCTCCTTTTAAAGTTTTACTTTTGGAGAATTCAATTAACTCATTGATTGTACCACGTTTAGTTTCTTCAAATTTTTTAGAAATCTCGCGACTAAGACTTGCCTTAGTTTCTTCACCGAAAAATTCTTTTATCTGTTCCAAAGTTGTATTAATCTTATGCGGACTTTCATAAAGAATGATGGTTTTTTTCTCTTCAGCAAGTTGCTTTAATTTGGTTTGACGACCTTTTTTCTGTGGTAAAAACCCAGCGAAATAAAAATCGTGATTCGGTAATCCAGAAACAACCAAAGCCGGAACAAATGCCGTTGCTCCAGGCAAACAAATCATTTCGATATCGTTATCAGCGCCAGCTTTTGCTAACAAATAGCCAGGATCCGAAATCCCAGGTGTTCCTGCATCCGTGATAATTGCAATATTTTGACCATTTTGCAAATCCTGAATCACCTTTTCCGTAGCTTGATGCTCGTTGTGCAAGTGATAGGATTTCAACGGTTTAGCTATTTCATAATGCTTTAATAAAATACCAGAAGTTCGGGTATCTTCACACAAAATATAATCGACTTCTTTAAGAACTTTAATTGCTCGAAAAGTCATGTCTTCTAAATTCCCAACAGGCGTCGGAACAAAGTATAAAATGCCTGACATTACAAAAATCTATTTTCTACCAATGTCCAAAGACGTTGTGCGTAACTATCAGCTTTTTCCCAATTTCTGTGGTAATACAAATCGCTCAAAAATTCTTTAGCATCGTCAATATTATCAAATTCATTCAATTTATGAACAACTTGATTCAACTCAACTTGACTATTTTTAAACAAGTGTTGTGTAAAGGCAATTTTATCATTTAAATCCAAACGGAATTCTGGTTTTGGTTTTGGCGCCTCCATATAATCGGTCGGCATATTGCTCTTACCAAGACTTCCAATTTCCTTCGGCTCAGAAGTAGGTTCGGAAGCTTGAACTCTTTCTAAAGGATCATCATCAAACAAAGTTTTGTGAATACCTTTAATGTTAGATAATTTAATTTTTTTAGAATTTTGGTTATCATCGACATTTGATTTTTCAGTATCAAACAATGATTCTTTTTCTTCTTCTATATCAGTATTTTCATCTTTAGTATCTTCGATTTTTGCTGAAGATTCACTTACTAATTCTTCCGATTTTGAAGTAGTTTCAGTCAAATTTTCTTTAACTTCATTAGCATCTTCCGACACAGAGATTTCTGAAACCAAACTTGGCTCTTCAACAACTTCCACTTTAGACTCCGCAACAGAATCCATCGCAAAAGAGAAGGTACTTTCGTTGTTTAAAAAAGCTTCTTTTTCTTCAACAAGATTTTCTTCGTCTTTAGCAAGTACTTCAACATCATGCTCCGTATCGTCATCTTTCAACATTTCGTTGTCTGACAAATCTAGGTGATCATTTTCAACTTCGTCATCATGATCAACATTTTCGATTTCCTCAGTTTTGTCAAAATCTTCGACGTTTTCAATCTCCACAAGTTCTTCTTGATGCGCTTCCGCAAGAATTTGGTTATCGATTAAATCCAAATCATCATCATGAAGATCATCTTCTGTAGATTCGTTTTCAACGTTTTCAACTTGTGATGGTTCTTCAACATTATCTTCTTCGGTTACTTCGACAATTTCCTGTTCTTCTACAACAGAAACAACGGGAAGAACTTGAGGTTTATTTAAAATTTGATTTAATCCAAAAGCTTCACTTAATTTTAGAAAATTGGTCTTCTCTGACAATTCTCGGATCAATTTTTCTTTCTGTAGTAAGTCGTCAATAGAAGAAATATCGTTTAATTCTTCAATAATATTTTGAATATCAAGAAACAACTCGTCTTGGATTTCTTGCAGCCCATTCATAACAATCTAATTATCTTTTTCGTAATTTTGAAACTTAATTATAAGTCCACTTCAACCTGTCAAAACTTCAAAAAAACGAAGCAAAAATTTGTTGAAAAAAAAATGGCTTATATGAATTGCTAAATTAAAGAATGTTTTTAGAAAATACAATAAATCATTCTAAACAGAGTGGTTGGATGGAAGTCATCTGTGGATCGATGTTTTCAGGTAAAACGGAAGAATTGATTCGCCGATTACGACGTGCCGAAATGGCCGGACAAAAGGTTGAAATTTTTAAACCGAAAATCGACACAAGATATTCGGATGAAGATGTTGTGTCGCATAATCATAACAAAATACCAAGTACAGCGGTAGATTCGTCCAACGAAATCTTGCTACTTGGATCAAATTGTGATGTTGTTGGTATCGATGAGGCGCAGTTTTTCGATGATGGTATTGTCGAAGTTGCTAATCAACTTGCGAATGGTGGCACACGAGTGGTGATTGCTGGTCTTGACATGGACTTTCTTGGACGTCCTTTTGGTCCAATGCCGAATCTTATGGCGACAGCCGAATATGTAACAAAAGTGCATGCTATTTGTAAAAGGACAGGAAATCTCGCGAATTATTCGATGAGAATTTCTCATGGCAAAGATATTGTAGAACTTGGCGAAACCGAAAGCTACGAGGCTGTTAGCCGAAGAGTTTTCATGGACGAAGTTCTGTCAAAAAATAATCCGGAGTCAAAATAATGATTCCACAAAACAATGAAATATACAACTCAAGAGCTTGCTTTTTTTACCAATTCTGAACTGATTGGTAACCCAAAACTGATTGTCAAAAATTTGGCTTTTGACAGTCGCAGTATCTATTCTTCCAAAAACACTGCTTTTATCGCCATTAATTCTTCTAAAAATTCTGGCGAAAAGTACATCGAATCTGCAATCGAAAAAGGTATTGAAGTTATTATTGCAGAGAAAAAAACATCGGACAACCCGCAGATCACTTGGATTATTGTAGAAAATAGTTTGCAATTCTTGAGGCAACTAGCCAAATATCATTTCGAAAATTCTTACATAAAAAGTATCGGAATTACCGGAAGTAATGGTAAAACGATTCTTAAAGAATGGCTTTACCAAAGTCTTTGGAACGAATATCAAACGGTGAAAAGTCCAAAAAGTTTTAATTCTCAAATTGGTCTTCCGCTCTCTTTGTTACAAATAAATGCAAAACATGAGCTTGGAATTTTTGAAGTTGGAATTTCTAAACCCAACGAAATGGAATTGCAGGAAGAAATCTTCCATCCCAACATTGGTGTTTTAACTTATATTGGTTCTGCACATTCATCGAATTTTGAAAATGAAGCGGAACTGATTGATGAAAAAATTAAACTCTTCAAGCATTCAAAAACTATAATTTATAACGGAGATAAAGAATTGGTTGTTAATAAAATAACTAACTTACATTCAAGTAAAAAATTAATTAGTTTTGGTTTTAAATCAAATAATGACATCCATATTATTGATGATTATAAAAACCGACAAGAACTTGTAAAAGTTAAAATTTTCGCAGATGAAGTCGAATTTGAAGCAAGTACACGAGATGAAGCAACTTTGTCAAATGCTTTAGCTTTGATTTCTGTTTTAAAAGAGCTTGGATTCTCCAATTCAAAAATTGTTGAAAAAATCAATGCATTACACGCCATCGAAATGCGTCTAGAAGCGGTAGAAGGCGTTCGTAATAATTTGATTATCAACGATTCATATAATCTAGATTTAGATTCACTTAAAATAGCTTTTCAGTTTATACAAGAATATAATAAACCAAAAAAATCTTTGGTATTAACCGATTTTGTAGATTCAGATTCTCACAATCCTAGTTTTTACAAAGAAGTTGTTGATCTTGTAAACGAACAAAATTTTGAACAAGTTTTCTTAATCGGAACTGAAATCTCAAATTTTGCAAAAGATATCAAAACAAATGTTTTTAGTTTTGATTCAACATCAAGTTTTATAGAAAGTAAATCTTTTGAAGAGATTGATAATCAATTAATTCTATTAAAAGGTGCACGGAAATTTGAGGTTGAACGCATCAAAGATATTCTAGAACTTCGTAAACATGAAACCCGATTAGAAGTTAATCTTAATGCGCTTTTACATAACATTAATGTTCATAAATCTCTTCTAAAACCAGAAACCAAAATGATGGCAATGGTTAAAGCCAATGCTTACGGCTTAGGAAGTTTTGAAATTTCAGAATTTCTACAGCATCATCACATTGATTATCTGGGTGTTGCCGTTGCTGATGAAGGAGCCGATTTAAGAAAAAAAGGAATCACCACCCCAATTATTGTGATGAATCCAGAACAACATAGCTACAGAACGGTCATTGAATACAATCTAGAGCCAGAAATCTATAGTTTCCGAGTTTTAGAATTATTTTGTAACGAACTTAAAAAACTTGGTGTAACCGAAAAATATCCTATACATATTAAGTTAGAAACAGGTATGCATCGTCTTGGTTTTAAAGATGAAGAAATATCACAACTAGCTGATTTTGTAGCAAATAACAATATTAAAGTACAGAGTATTTTTAGTCATTTGGCAACAGCTGATATGCCCAATGAGAAATCTTATGTTGAATTTCAATTAGAAAATTTTGAAAAGACTTCAAATAAATTAATAAATTTACTTGGTTATCAGCCAATTCGACATATTTTGAATTCGTCAGGAATATTAAATTACACTGATAATCAATACGATATGGTTAGAATTGGGATTGGTATGATAGGAATTGCGTATAATGATGAGATTCAGAAAAAGCTTCAAAATACTGTTAGTTTCAAAACTGTTATTTCTCAAATCTCTGATATAAATATCGGAGAAACAGTTGGTTACGGTAGACGTTTTAAAGCTGAAAAACAATCCAAAATAGCTACGATCCCAGTCGGTTACGCTGATGGAATTCCGAGATTAATCGGTAATAAAGTTGGGAAAGTTAATGTACAAAATCAATTAGTACCAATTATTGGTACGGTTTGTATGGATATGTTGATGGTCGATGTTTCGGATGTAACGGCTAAAGAAGGTGATGATGTCGTTATTTTTTCTGAAAAACCAAGCTTAGTAGAATTCGCTAGTTATTGTAATACAATACCTTACGAAGTTTTGACCTCAATATCACCTCGGGTAAAAAGAGTTTATATAAAAGATTAAACATGAAGAATTTTTGGATATTAATAGTGTTTTTGTGTTTTAATTTGTTTCAATCGCAAGTTAAAGAGCCACTAGTCATACCCAAAAATGCAAAAATTGGTCTTTCGTTAAGTGGTGGAGGCGCAAAGGGCTTCTCACATGTAGGCGTTTTAAAAGTTATCGATTCGTTAGGAATTAAAATCGATTATATCTCAGGAACTAGCATGGGGGCCATAATTGGAGGAATGTATGCAGCTGGTTATACAGGAAAGGACATCGAAAAAATTGTAATGGACACCGATTTTTATTCATTAATTACGGATCCAACTTCACGAAAGGATGCAACATTCTTCAATAAATCTGTTGACAAATATCTTCTAAATATTCCATTACAAAACGGTAAAGCCAGCTTTCCATCGTCTATTTCGACTGGTCAGCGTAATGTTTATATGTTGAAAGAGCTCTTGAAAAACGTATCAACTGTCACTGATTTTTCAAAGCTTCCGATTCCGTTTTTATGTGTTGCAACCAACCTAGAAAGCGGAAATATGAAAATTTTTGAAAAGGGTGATTTGGTGCAGTCCATTATGGCAAGTTCTGCATTTCCTTCCTTGTTAGAGCCTGTTAAGATTAATGATAGTTTGTATGTTGATGGCGCAATGACTGTCAATTATCCTTCAAAACCTTTAAAAGAAAAAGGAATGGATATTGTCATTGGTGTTGACCTTAATCAAGGTCTAGCAAAGCGTGATGATCTTAAAAGTATGATTTCGATTTTAAATCAAATTATCGATTTTGGAATTCAACGCGATACCAAAAGACAATATAAATACACGGATATCAACATAAAACCTGATTTAACAGGAATGACGGCTACAAGTTATGATAACAAGAAGTCGATTCTTGATAGTGGCTATATTGCTGCTCACCGTTACGAAACAATCCTTGATCAGCTTCCTAAACGCGAATACGAGCGTCTTAGAGTGCCAATTAACCCAATATATAGCAATGTCTATAAGATTGATAGTCTCGTCCTAGAAAATGGTAAAATCTACGGTAAAAACTATGTTTTAGGAAAGATGGGATTGCGTACGCCGTCCATGCAAACTTATGGAAGTGTTAACAAAATGATTGATAAACTCTACGCAACCAACAACTATCGAATTATCAACTACGATATCGTTCAAAATGCTGAAACCAATTATTTAAAAATACAAGTAACAGAAGACGATACAAGACATTTCATCAAATTTGGATTGCATTATGATGAGATTTTTAAAACTGGTTTATTATTAAATTATTCAGCAAAACGATTGTTATTTAAAAATACAGATTTGTCTCTAGATTTAGTTGTTGGTGATAAACCGCGATATTATTTCAATTATTTTATTGACAATGGCTATATTCCTGGATTTGGACTTTATGCTTCTGGGATGAGTTTTGAATTATTAAATAAGAGCAAAAACGTTATCGAAGATTGGAAATGGTTTAGAAATGAAGTCTATCTACAATCTATCTGGAAAGACAGATATGCTTTGGGAGGTGGGATAAGTTTTGATTATTTCGATACTGAAGATGCGGCTGGACAAAACTATAATTCGGACAGATATCTCAACCTTTACGCATTTGTAAAAAGTGACACGCAAGATGACAAGGACTTCCCTACTCGAGGATTTTATCTAAATGGTGAAGTAAAGGTTCTTGACGTATTTTCTAACGAACTTGAGAAGAAACCTGTCCAAGCAAAGGCAGATATTAGGATGAGTTTTAGACTTTCCAAAAAGTTTACTTACCGACTTAATCTTTTTGGAGGATTTAGCTTTGGTGAAGTTATCCCGCACTTCTATCAATACAGATTGGGAGGAATTTTCGAACAAAATTTTAATAACATAAAAGCGATGTCAGGTTATCAGTTTGGCCAAATTAATGATAATAACTTGATTTATGCTTCCAACGATGTGCAATTTAGGTTTAACAAAAACTATTACATCATCGGTAATTTTAGCATTGCAAATATGTTCAACGATTTTGGATTGGAAGATACAGCAAAAATTAGTTTTAGTTCTGTTGGTATAACTGCAGGATACAAATCGCCGTTTGGTCAGATTAAACTTAATTTTAGTCAATCTATTAATAAACAAAAAGGAATTTTCAGTGTGATATTAGGGCACTGGTTTTAAAATTATGATACAATTTTTCTTTGAAGATGTAGAGAATACAATTCAGCTGAACTATACAAACTGGCTTGAAGATTTAATTTTAACTGAGGGTAAAAAACTTGGAGATATCAATTACATCCTTTGTGATGACGAATATCTTTTAAAAATAAACCAAGACTTTCTTCAACATGATTATTATACCGACATCATCACTTTTGACAAAGTAAAGGGTAAAACAATAAACGCTGACATTTTTGTATCTTTGCAGCGCGTAATAGATAATGCGGAACAAATAGGAAAATCTAACGACGAAGAGTTGAGACGCGTCCTTTCACATGGCCTACTCCACCTTGTTGGATACAAAGATAAATCCGAAGCAGAACAAACCGAAATGCGTTCTAAAGAAGATTTTTATCTCGCATTATTTAACGAAAAGTATCTTTAAATTAAAAATGTTTCACGTGAAACATTTTGTTTTTTTTATTATTAAACTGAATATAAAATGATATCAGAAATATATGACGTTATCGTCGTTGGCGCAGGACATGCAGGTTGCGAAGCCGCTGCTGCTGCCGCCAATCTAGGTTCAAAAACATTAATGGTTACCATGAATATGCAAACCATTGGTCAAATGAGCTGTAATCCTGCAATGGGAGGTATTGCAAAAGGACAAATTGTTAGAGAAATTGACGCTATGGGTGGATATTCAGGGGTTATTTCTGATAAATCTGCGATACAATTCAAGATGTTGAATCTCTCAAAAGGTCCAGCAATGTGGTCACCTAGAACTCAAAATGACCGTATGTTATTCGCGCAAGAATGGCGTATAGCATTAGAAAACACACCTAACCTTGACTTCTTCCAAGATATGGTTAAAAACCTTATTATCGAAGATAATAAAGTCGTTGGTGTTGTAACGTCATTAGGTATAGAAATTCGTGGAAAATCGGTTGTATTAACTAACGGAACTTTCTTAAATGGCCTAATCCACGTTGGTGATAAACAACTTGGTGGTGGTAGAATGGGCGAACCTAGAGCTTATGGAATAACAGAACAATTGGTTTCTTTAGGTTTTGAATCTGGTAGAATGAAAACTGGTACGCCTCCACGTGTTGATGGTCGTAGCCTAGATTATTCGAAAATGGAAGAACAATCTGGTGATGAAAATCCGCAAAAATTCTCATATTTAGATACTCCAAAACTAAAAGAACAAAGAAGTTGTTATATCGTATATACCAACGAAGAAGTACATGAAGTTTTGCGTTCAGGATTCGATAGAAGTCCAATGTTTAATGGTACTATCCAAAGTTTAGGACCACGTTATTGTCCAAGTATAGAGGATAAAATTAATCGTTTTGCAGAACGTACAAGACATCAACTTTTTGTTGAACCTGAAGGATGGAATACCGTTGAAATATACGTGAATGGATTCAGTTCTTCACTTCCAGAGGATGTACAAATTAGAGCAATGAAGTTAATTCCAGGTTTCGAAAATGTAAAAGTTTTCCGTCCCGGTTACGCCATCGAATATGACTACTTCCCTCCTACTCAGCTTTACCATACTTTAGAAACTAAGTTGATTCAGAATCTTTATTTTGCGGGACAAATTAATGGTACAACAGGATATGAGGAAGCAGCAGGACAAGGACTAATTGCAGGTATTAACGCAGCGTTAAAAGTACAAGATAAACCAGAATTTACTTTAAGTAGAGATGAAGCTTACATCGGTGTTCTTATCGATGATTTAATTACAAAAGGCACCGAAGAACCTTACAGAATGTTCACGTCAAGAGCTGAATATCGTCTACTTTTAAGACAAGATAATGCTGATATTAGATTAACTGAAAAGTCTTATAACCTAGGTTTAGCAACACAAGAAAGACTTGAACGTGTAAAAGATAAAATAGCTAAAAGTCAGCAACTTGAAGACTTTTTACGAGAAACTTCTTTAAAACCTGGCATTATAAATCCTATTCTTGAAAGTATAGAGTCAAGTCCAGTTGATCAAGCTTATAGAGCTGCTCAGATTCTTACAAGACCTAATATGACACTTGAAAAACTTGAAGAAATTCCTGCAATTAAAGAGTTTGCAAGCCAATTCAATGATGAAGTTAGAGAACAAGCTGAGATTAATATTAAGTACAGAGGTTATATTGAAAAGGAAAAAGAGAATGTATCTAAACTTAATCGTTTAGAAAACATCAAGATTCCTGAAGACTTTGACTTTACTAAAATCTCTAGTTTATCATCTGAAGCTAAACAAAAACTTAGCAAAGTAATGCCAAAAACTATTGCTCAAGCTGGCAGAATTAGCGGTGTTTCTCCTGCAGATATTAATGTTTTATTGGTATTTCTCGGTAGATAATTTGTGGATAACTTGTTAAATGTTCCACGTGAAACATTTATATAAGCTTAAAACATAGCATAAATATTAGATTGTGAAATTGTGGATAACTACAATTCCACTTTTAGAAAAGAGTAAAAACTATTCATCAAATTTTAATGAAAATAAAAGATCATTTTCTTAGTCAAGAAATTTTTGAATTAAAAGAAACCGAAACTAAAGGCGTTTGGAAAACCTCCCCTATTCCATCGAATCTTTCTAAATATTACGAAAGTGAAGATTACATCTCGCACCATCAAGATAGCGGAAGTGCAAAAGAAAAATTATATAAATTCTTACAAGGTTTCAATCTTTCCTACAAGAAAAATATACTTTCAAAAAGTCTAAATTCGGGTCAAAATATAAAAGTTTTAGACTACGGTTGTGGCGCTGGAGAATTTGTAAAATACATAGAAAATGATTTTACAACTTTCGGATTTGAACCAAATGATGATGCTAGAAATGCTGCAAAACAAAAAACTAGCAAAACCAATTTAGTATCAAATCTTGATGAAATTGAAGATCATTCTTTAGATGCGATTACACTTTGGCATGTTTTCGAGCACGTGGAAAATCAAGAAGAAATGCTTTCAATCTTTTACAAAAAATTAAAAACTGACGGAAAATTAATTATCGCTGTGCCGAATCCAACCTCTCACGATGCAAAATATTATAAAGAATTTTGGGCGGCTTATGATGTACCTCGTCATGTTTTTCATTTCTCAAGAAACGGAATGTTAAAACTTATGAATAATAATTCTTGGAAAGTTGATAAAGTTAAACCACTCCTACTCGATGCGTTCTATATTTCGATGTTAAGTGAAAAATATAAAAATTCAAGTCTTTTTTGGCTAAAAGCAAGTCTTCGCGGAGCGATTTCTAACATAAAAGCATCTTTTTCGGGCGAATTTTCGAGTTTGATATATATTATCGGAAAAAAGTAGAAAATCGATTTTTGACTATATTCTGAAAGCCAATTTTTGAGCATTTTGTGAATTTTTTGTGGAAAACTTCAAAATTTTAAAAATTAATTCAAATTTTAAAAAAGAAACAAATCGCTTGAGAATCGCTTGAAAAAAAACACCAAGGCATTTATAAAATCTAAGACATAAAAAAACCGACAAATATTTGTCGGTTTTCATTTTTTATAATTTAAAACAAATTAATCTTTATTAATTGCAGCAACTCCTGGAAGTTCTAGACCTTCCAAACTTTCCAACATTGCTCCTCCTCCAGTTGAAACATAACTAACTTTGTCAGCATAACCGAATTGCTTAACGAAAGCAACACTATCGCCACCTCCAACTAACGAGAATGCTCCAAGCTTAGTTGCTTCTTCGATGCTATCACCTAAAGCAATTGTACCATCAGCAAATTTTGACATTTCGAAAACACCTATCGGACCGTTCCAAAGAATTGTTTTAGAATTTAGGATCACATCGTTAATTTTTGATCTAGATTGACGACCAGCATCCAATCCCATCCAACCTTCTGGAATTTCGTAAACGCTTACTTCTTCAGTATTCGCATCATTACTGAATTGATCAGCAATTATCACATCACTTGGCAAATAAACTTCAACTTTATGTTGTTTCGCTTTTTCTAAAATTTCTAAAGCCAATTGCAATTTATCATCTTCTACTAAAGAGTTTCCGATTTTCCCTCCTAAAGCTTTAATGAAAGTAAATGCCATTCCGCCACCAATAATTAAATTATCAATTGCTGGTAAAATGTTTTCAATAATTGTAATTTTAGTAGAAACTTTAGATCCACCAAGGATCGCAGTAACAGGCTTTTGACCAGATTTAAGAACTTTATCAATCGCTTCTAATTCTTTAGCCATCAACAAACCGAAAAATTTAGTTGAAGGAAAAAACTTAGCAATAACTGCTGTTGAAGCATGCGCTCTATGCGCTGTACCAAAGGCATCGTTAACATAAGCATCACCTAACTTAGAAAGCTGCTCTGCAAATGCTTCATCACCTTTCTCCTCTTCTGCATGGAATCTAAGATTTTCTAATAACAAGATTTCACCCGCTTGTAAAGCTGCAGCAGCTTGTTCTGCTTTTTCACCAATCGATTCTTCAACAAACTTAACTTCTTTTCCTAAAACTTTAGAAACTTCAGAAACAACGTTCTTAAGCGAATATTTATCATTAACTTCACCTTTTGGACGACCAAGATGCGTCATTAAGATTACCGAACCGCCGTCAGCCAAAATCTTATCAACTGTAGGTTTAACAGCAACAATTCTTGTATTGTCACTTACGTTAAGATTGTCATCTTGCGGAACATTGAAGTCAACGCGTACCAAAGCTTTTTTGCCAGAAAAATTGAAATCCTTAATTGTTTTCATTCGTATTTATTAAATTTATTTCAGATTGGTTTGATATTTGAAATACTAGTTTCAACGATTACAAATGTAAGATTTCTCTTTATCAAAAGACGAACTTTTCACACAAAAGATTCCACACCGCTACAACAATCATTATCTAACAATTTTATTTATTTAAAAAAGAAAGAATATTGTTATTGTATATTGTAGTTGTGAGTTTTGTGGAAAAGTATTTTTGAAATTTTTGATAACATTTAATTTAAAGTCTATTCATATTCTATTAACATTTAAGACGTTTGATTTTCAATAATTTAACTTAGTTTTCCACAAATGCTGATAAATATTAATAAGTCTAGATTATGGATATTTTAACTGGGGAAAATATTCGGATTGGCACATTAAAAGTTTTTCAAGTTTGGGAATTGTTTTTCCATTTGGAAAGTGCAATATGAATTTTAATTCAAACTAAAAAGAACAATCTCAACCTAGTTTTCCACATTTGTTTTCGTAGTTTTCCACAGGTTTTGATAGGTAATATTAACAAAGTATTAATTATCGAGATTTTATTTAGTTATTCTTCTCTTCCAAAGATTATCAATCAACAGAATAATATTAAATTTGTAGAAAATCTATCTAATATTATATAAAAGTAAATTATGAAAAAAATAGCTATTGCCGCTGACCATGCAGGTTTTGAGTACAAAGAATATCTAAAAGAACAATTAAAAGATAAATACGAGATTCAGGATTTTGGGACACATTCTTTGGATTCTGTAGATTATCCAGATTTTGTACATCCTGCGGCTTCTTCTGTGGAAAACGGTGATAACGAACTTGGGATTTTGATTTGTGGAAGTGGTCAAGGTGTACAGATTACAGCCAACAAACATCAACAGATCCGTTGTGCGCTGGCATGGATGCCAGAGATTGCGGCATTGTCTAGACAACATAATAATGCTAATATGGTCGCTCTTCCTGCAAGATTTATTGCAAAAGAGCTTGCCTTAGAAATCGTTGAGAAATTTCTCACAACAGATTTCGAAGGAGGCCGACATCAGAACAGAGTCAACAAGATTGCTTGTTCTTAATTGTAAAAACCTTAGTATTTCTTAAAATATTAAGGTTTATTAATTTTTAAACCTATGAAAAGAAATAGAAGTCTAAAAAACGATCAGAAACTCATCGAATTAGGGAGAATTATTCTGCGTTTTATGAACCAAAATACCAACAAAATCTATAATTATAAACAGATTGCGAATGGTATAGATTACAAAAATCCAAGACAACGAGAATTGGTGATACAAGCCTTACATCGTCTTCTTGCGAGTGAAAAAATTAAAGAAACTGAAAAAGGTAAATACATCATCAACTTAAAGATTGAAGGTACTTTAACAGGTATTATCGATTTTAACCAATCTGGTAACGCTTATGTAAGTGTCGAAGGTATAGAAGATGATATTTTTATCCATCAAAAAAATGTAAAAGATGCCTTACAAGGTGATAAAGTCCTTATTGTGACTTATCATTTTAAAGGTAAAAAACTAGAAGGTTCTGTTGTTAACGTTCTCGAACGTGCAAAAGATACCTTTGTTGGGACTTTCCAAGATATTCCGCATAAGGATTTTGGATTCGTAGTTTTTGATAAAAAGAATATGCATTCGGATATGTTTATCCCGAAAGATAAAGTCCATGATGCGACAGATGGCGATAAAGTCATTGTTAAAATGATTAAATGGGATGCGGGAAGCAAAAATCCAGAAGGCGAAATTATTCAAGTTTTAGGAAAGCCTGGCGAGCACGAAACCGAAATTCATGCAATTTTAGCTGAATATGGTTTGCCTTACAATTTCCCACCAGAAGTTGAAAAAGAAGCTGACGAAATCGATACCGAAATTCGTCCTGAGGAAGTTGCAAAACGTTGGGATATGCGAAATATTTGCACGTTTACCATCGATCCAAAAGATGCAAAAGACTTTGACGACGCACTTTCTATTCAAAAATTAGAAAATGGAAACTGGCAAATCGGTGTTCATATTGCGGATGTGTCGCATTATGTTCGTCCTGGG
>JAEXRP010000100.1:0-167225 GCA_023440705.1 Bacteroidota bacterium | reverse complement strand
GCTTATGATCGTGCAACTTCCGTTTATTTGGTGGATCGCGTGGTGCCGATGTTACCCGAAGTTTTGAGTAATGGTGTTTGTTCTCTTCGTCCTAATGAAGATAAATACACGTTTTCAGCAGTTTTCGAAATGGATGATGAAGCTAAAGTTAAAAAACAATGGTTTGGTCGTACAGTAACGCATTCTGACAGAAGATTTACTTACGAAGAAGCGCAGGAACGTATCGAAACTAAAGAAGGTGATTATCAAGAAGAAATTAATAAATTGGATGATCTTGCTAAGATTCTCCGCGATGAACGTATCAAAAACGGTGCGATTACTTTTGATAGAAGTGAAGTAAGATTTAATCTAGATGCAGATGGTAATCCGATTGGTGTTTATTTTAAAATTAGCAAAGATTCGAATCATTTGATTGAAGAATTTATGCTTTTAGCGAACAGAAAAGTGTCAGAATTTGTTTCATTAAATAAAAGAAATGAACCTTCTCACAACACTTTTATTTATCGTGTTCACGAAGATCCAGATCCTACTAAATTAAATGCTCTACGCGATTTTGTTGGTAATTTCGGTTACAAAATGAATTTAGCCAATGCTAAAACGACAACCGAATCGATGAACAAACTTTTACAAGAAGTTAAAGGTAAAGCGGAAGAAAATATGATCGAGACGCTTGCTATGCGAAGCATGAGTAAGGCCAAATACACCACCGAAAGTCTTGGTCATTACGGTCTAGGATTCGAGTATTATTCGCACTTTACATCGCCAATTCGTCGTTATCCAGATGTTATCGCACATCGATTGTTGCAACATTATCTAGACGGCGGCAAGTCGGTTGATATGCACGAAGTTGAAGAAAAAGCTAAACATTGTAGCTCGATGGAGCGTCTTGCAGCCGATGCAGAAAGAGATTCTATCAAATACATGCAGGTCAAATTTATGGAGAAACATGTTGGCGAATATTTCAACGGCGTTATTTCTGGAGTTTCGGACTTTGGTTTCTGGGTAGAAATCCCTGAAAACGGAGCCGAAGGTATGATAAAACTTCGCGATCTAATCGACGATTCTTATAGTTTTGATGCTAAGAATTATGCGATCGTTGGTAGCAGAACTGGTAATACTTACCAATTGGGTGACCAAGTTAAGATAAAAGTTATGAAAGCTAATTTGTTGGCTAAACAGTTGGATTTCAAGATTATCAATTAATTATAATCATTAAGAATTTTTAGTAAAGCTTAATTTAATCTAAGGTTTATTAAAAATTCTTTTTCTTTGCAAGATACTATAAGCTATGTTAGAACTTATTTTATATGCAATTGTACTAGGAATCATGCTGAGTTTGGTGTTTATCGGACCCATTTTTTTCCTTCTTATAGAGACAAGTTTTTCGCGTGGACCCAAGCATGCTTTAGCATTGGACTTTGGGGTGATAACTGCCGATATACTCTGTATTGTTGCATCGTATTACGCCAGTGCCGACCTCGTCGAACTTATTGACAAACATCCCTCCTTTTATCGGATTTCGGCGCTCCTCATTTTTATTTATGGCTGTATCATGATGGTTTCTAAAACCAAAATGCACATGAAGGGAGAAGAAAAACTTATCAGTCGTAATTATTTCAAAACCTTTGCTAATGGTTTTTTATTAAATTTATTAAATGTTGGGGTTATCTTATTTTGGTTGGTGACGGTAGTTTCCGTTCGTAATCAATATCCAGACACTAATGATTTTATACTTTACATTGGGATTGTAATTTGTACTTATTTAGCAATTGATTTAGCGAAGATTTTCCTTGCAAAACAATTCCATGATAAGTTAACTCAAAAGGTCGCAAATGCCATCAGAAAGGGCGTTGGCGTTATCTTGATTATATTTAGTTTCTTTATATTTTTACAAAGTTTCAAAAAATTCAATCAGTTTGATAAAAAACTAGAAGAAGCCGAAAAAACTGAAGTTAAATACAAACGTTCGAAATAAAATGAAGTCTATTATTTTTCCTAAAAGTCTTAAAAAAGCTGATAAAATTGCGATTATTTCGCCAGCTGGTTCTGTTGAAGAAGCGCAATTACAAAACACTTTAGATTTAATAATTTCTAAAGGTTACGAGCCTATTTTGGGACAACATACTTTAGAGAAATTTCAAGATGGTTATAGTTACGCAGGTAACGAAGAACAGCGTATTTCGGATAGTAATTGGGCGCTCAACGATCCCGAAATTAAAGCAATTTGGGCAACACGTGGTGGTTACGGATGTCAACATTTGTTAGAGCATATCAAACTAACGGACTTTAAGAAAAATCCAAAGTGGTACATTGGTTACTCGGACAATACGGCTATACAAAGTTTACTTTTAAAGAAAGGTTTTGCGAGTATCCATGGGCAAACTTTGAAGACTTCTTCTTTTGGCGTTAGCGAAGAAAGTTATGATTTGGTTTTTGATATTTTAAAAGGGAAAAAACTTAATTATACTTTTAAATCAAACGATTTTAATAAAAAAGGAAATACCGATGGACAAATTGTTGGCGGTAATTTAGCTTTGATTTATGCATTGTTAGGAACTAAATATTCTTTCGATTTTAAAGATAAAATTTTATTTATTGAAGATATCGGCGAGAATTTCTATGCCTTGGACAGAATGTTGATGAGCCTCGAATTGGCTGGTGTTTTCAGTAAAATTAATGGATTAATTGTTGGCGGAATGACCAATATGGGAAAAGAAGGCGAAAACAAAGCTTTTGAGGAGTCTTTTGATCCTTTCGCTTACCATTTGATAGAACATCGTATTAAAGGCTATAATTTCCCTGTTTTGTACGAATTCCCGAATGGACATATTTTCGACAATCGACCAATTATTTTGGGTGCTGAAGTTGAATTAAACATTGGCAAAAAGTCTGAAGTTATTTTTAAATCTTAAAAATGTCAGAGCATTATGATTTCGGAAAACGGGCTGAAGATGTAGCTTGCGAACTTCTAGAGTCTAAAAAGTATCAGATTCTGGAACGTAATTTTCGATTTCTAAAAGCAGAAGTTGACATCATTGCAAAGCAAGATAAAAAACTTGTTATCATTGAAGTTAAAGCGCGAAGCGATAATCATTTCATCAATCCCGAAGATGCCGTTAATAAAAAGAAAATGAAACTTCTCATCATGGCTGCTGATGCGTATTGTCAAGAATTAAATGAAGAATTAGAAGTAAGATTTGATATTATTTCTGTTCTTAAAACAAATTCCAACGACTTAGAAATTCATCATATTGAAGATGCTTTTCAAAGTCACGAAATATAAAAAGTAATCAAGAAATTTGAGTGGCGTTTTTTACGACATCAATTATTTTTAATTCTTCATTTTCCCAACAAAGTTCTTCGGCAGCTTTATCAAGATTATCTTTGTAGAAAGCTTTTCCGTTGTTAAGGACAATATTAATTTTGTCAGCAAGATGTTTTGGATCATGTGAAGTAATGGTCTCCCCGACTCCATATCCTGTTGCAATCCTTTTTAACTCAGGAAAGTCCGAAACAACAACAGGTACCTTCGCTTGGACATAATCTGAAATTTTGTTGGGTAAAGAGTAATAATAACTGAGTCCTTTATTTTCTTCGATACTTAGCCCAACATCAGCAGTTGGTGTTATTTTTCGTAAATCCGCAGGATAAAGTTTCCCCAGAAATTCGACTTTATCTAGGACTTTATATTTTTCTGCGATTGCACGAAATTCTGCTTCCATTGGTCCGCCACCAGCAATTTTTAAAACCGCATTATCAACATATTGCATGGCCATAATCGCTTTGTCAATTCCTCTAGAATAGTTAAGCCATCCTTGATAAAGAATCATCTTTTTTAGCTCAGAATCAACTTGTTTCACGTCTTGTTTTCTCGGAAGATTCCTAACAACTGTTGGTCGCTTGATTTGATATTCCTTCACAAACCAATCTGCATAAGAATCACTTGCGGTAATCATATTATCCAACTTGTGGAAATAATTTTTCTCGACCCATCTCCAAAATTTTTGCGAAGCTTTACCTTGTACAGATGGCATTTCACTAAACATTTCGTGGCTGTCAAAAATCAAAGGAATATTTAATTTTTTGGAAAGTTTAAAATTTGGAATAATCGTTTCTAAATCATTGGAGTATAAAACGGAATTTTTGTCAGTTCTTTTCTTTAATTCTTTATAAAGTTTGAACATAAATTCCGGATAAGCCAACTTCAAAGTTTTGGATTTCAATGGAATTCGCATTACAGGATAACTTCTGTGCATCTCTGGCGCTCCTCCCCAATCGTTGCCTATTAGCTCAACATCGTACCCATTATCAATAAGTGTTTGACAAGTTTTTTCGACGCGTTGGTCGGTATAGAGATTACTGAAAACACTTATTATAATTCGCATTAATTCGATTTTTTAAAAAATATATGATAGACTTGGACCAAAGCCAAAATCCCATTAGGTATAATAACTGGCCACAAAAGTCCATTATAAATTCCATAAATAACGAAACAAACGCAACCGAAAAAATTAATAATCCTGATGCGTCTTACTTTGCTCGTCAAAAAGCTCCCAATGATGAATACAGAAGCTAAATATCCGACGTATTCTACCCAATTATTACTCATAATTTTTAGTTTTAACAAACTTACTGAAATTTAAAAATTTTAGAAAAAATAATGTCAGAAAGTCCATTTTTTTAGAATGGTAACAAATTTGCAAAACAAAAAATGTAAAATTCAATATTTTTTGTTGTAATTTTAATTATAACTATTAACACGGAGATAAAAAATGGATTATAAATTTTCAGATGGTTTGAACCGCGTGTTCAAACAAAGTAAAAACGAAGCAAGGCGTCTCCAAAGCGAGTTTCTAAACACCGAACATTTTTTGTTAGGTATTATTAAAACAGAAAACTCCGCTAAAGAAATCCTTGAAGATCTTAAGGCAGACCTAACACAAATCCGAAGAAAAATTGAAACGCTGAGCACAGCAAATAGCAATCCGTTTGTTAGCAATATGGGAAGTATTTCGCTGACCAAAATGGCTGACCAATCGGTAAAACGTTCTGAACTTGAGTGTAGACAATATCAGTCCTCGGAAATTAATACGGTGCATTTGTTATTAGGTATTCTTTACAAACAAGAAGATCCGACTTCACATATTTTGCAGGCTTACGACATAGACTATGATCTTGTGCAAGCTGAGTATCAAAAAATGTTGAAAAACACGGATCAGCTACCTCAAAATAGTGCTTACGATGACGATGACGAAAGAGAAGATTTTTCTCAAATGAAAAAACCAACGGGTAATCTAGGAACTGGTAAAAGCAAAACACCAACTTTGGATAATTTCGGTAGAGATTTGACAGCTTTGGCTAAAGATGACAAGCTTGATCCTGTTATAGGTAGAGAAAAAGAAATCGAAAGAGTATCGCAAATTCTTTCTCGTAGAAAGAAAAACAACCCACTTCTTATCGGTGAGCCTGGTGTTGGTAAATCTGCAATTGCAGAAGGTCTAGCACTTAGAATTCATCAGAAAAAAGTATCGCGTGTCCTTTTCGGAAAACGTGTTATTACTTTAGACTTGGCAAGTTTGGTTGCTGGCACTAAGTACCGTGGGCAGTTCGAAGAAAGAATGAAAGCAATAATGACGGAGTTAGAGAAAAACCGCGACGTTATCTTATTCATCGACGAGTTACATACCATTGTTGGTGCGGGAAGCTCTACAGGAAGTTTGGACGCTTCTAATATGTTCAAACCGGCATTGGCACGTGGCGAAATCCAAGTAATTGGTGCAACGACTTTGGACGAATATAGACAATATATCGAGAAAGATGGTGCTTTAGAAAGACGTTTCCAAAAAGTTATGGTAGAACCAACTTCTATTGAGGAAACGATCCAAATTTTGCATCAAATTAAAGATAAATACGAAGAACATCACAATGTACATTACAGTGACGAAGCGATTAATGCTTGTGTTAATTTGACGGCACGTTACATTACAGACCGTTTTTTACCAGACAAAGCAATCGATGCAATGGACGAAGCTGGGTCTCGTGTTTACATTAAAAATATGAAAGTCCCAACTGAGATAATCGATTACGAAACCAAAATTGAGGAAGTTAAAGAGCACAAGCAACAAGCAGTTAAAAAACAAGATTATCTTGAAGCTCGTAAATTGAAAGATGAAGAAGAGCGTTTACAAATCGAACTTAATCTCGCTCAAGAAAGCTGGGACAAAGATGTAAAGGAGAAAAAAGAAGAGGTTACTGAGGAAAATGTTGCCGAAGTTGTATCCATGATGAGTGGCGTGCCTGTTACCAAAGTTGGCAAAAACGAACTGGACAAACTTTCTGCGATGGATGACAAACTTAATGGTAAAGTTATCGGTCAAGAAGAAGCGGTTAAAAAAGTGGTTAAAGCCATCCAACGTAACAGAGCTGGACTTAAAGATCCTAATAGACCTATCGGAACCTTTATTTTCCTAGGAACAACAGGTGTTGGTAAAACCGAATTGGCCAAAGTTATGGCGCGCGAATTATTCGACTCTGACGATGCTTTGATTAGAATCGATATGAGCGAATATATGGAAAAATTTGCGGTGTCTAGATTGGTTGGTGCGCCTCCAGGATATGTTGGTTACGAAGAAGGAGGACAGTTGACAGAAGCTGTTAGACGTAAGCCTTATGCGGTTGTACTTTTAGATGAAATCGAAAAAGCGCATCCTGATGTATTCAATATTTTATTACAAATTTTGGATGAAGGCCACGTAACGGATAGCTTGGGCAGAAAGATTGACTTCCGAAACACGATTATCATCTTGACCTCTAACATTGGTACTAGAGATCTTAAAGACTTTGGTGATGGTGTCGGATTTGGTACTTCTGCAAAGAAAACAACTAGCGATGCTCGTGCGAGAGGAACCATCGAAAATGCTTTGAAGAAAGCTTTCGCACCAGAATTCTTAAATCGTATTGATGACATTATTATCTTCAACTCTCTTGAGAAAGATGACATCAAGAAAATTATCGATCTAGAACTTAACAAATTGTATTCGAGAATCGAAAAGCTAGGTTACAAAGTACAATTAACCGACGAAGCGCGTGACTTTATTGCGGAAAAAGGTTGGGATAAAGATTTTGGTGCGCGTCCATTGAAGCGTGCAATCCAAAAATATATCGAAGATCTTTTAGCTGAAATGTTGGTTAACAAACAAATGAAGGAAGGACAATTGGTGACTCTTAAACTTAATGACGCTAAAGATGCATTGGAAAGTGAAGCGCCAAAAAAAGAGCGTAAAAAAGAAAGCGCTGAATAATATAATTTCATAGCAAATGAAAACGGGCACCCAAATTGGAGTGCCCGTTTTTTATTTTAAATTTTAAAAATTATTTTCCGCCTGCAGCTTTGTAATATTCTAGAGCTTGTGGCATTGCTTCATTAATATCCGCAATTCTACTCGATGGATTTGGGTGGGTTGACAAGAATTGAGGTACCGCATTTCCTTTAGAAGAAGCTTCCATTCTTTCCCAAAAAGCTGGTGCTGTTCTAGGATCGTAACCAGCCATCCCCATAAGATATAATCCCATTTTATCAGCTTCTAGCTCTTGTTTTCTGCCATAAGCTAATAGTCCTACTTGTGCCCCTATTGGATAAACTTGTTGGAAAACACTAGCCCATTGCGAGTTGTTAATAGAACTTCCTAAAATAGAACCACCATATTGCGCTAGCATAGCTTGAGAAATACGTTCGTTACCATGGCCAGCCAAAGCATGAGAGATCTCGTGTCCCATAACAACAGCTAAACCATTATCATCCTTAGTAACTGGAAGAATCCCAGTATAGACGGCAACTTTACCACCAGGCATACACCAAGCATTAAGTTGAGAATCTTGCAAAAGGTTAAACTCCCAATTATAATTCGCCAAGTCCGATTGTCGACCAATGCTTGTATAGTATTTTTCTGCTGCTTGTTTTATGCGGTTTCCGACATTTTTCACACGGTTAGCTTCCGCTGTACCACTAATAACTTTTGATTTTGACAAAGTTGTTTTGTACTCTTGAGACGCCATTGTAGCGATCTCGGAATTGTTTGCTATTTGTAACGAAGAACGTCCTGTTACGGGATTCGTTACACAGGCTATCATTGACATTGATATTGCGCCTAGTCCTAATATTTTTGTAACTTTCATAGTTCCGGATTTTATAAATATTTTCCAATTAACAATTATTATTCCAAATATCTGAAATCAAATCCTAAATAGCATTAATTTTGCTGTATCCTAAACAAAAGATAATTATGAAAAAGTTTAGTTTAATGATATTTTGTCTCGCTTTATTATCACTAAGTTCGTGTTCTACGCAAAACTATATGGAAACCACAGCGGTAAATGCAGCGGTCGAAAAAGCAGAATTTACGTTTAATGCTAAATCGGCTTTGCCTACCAATTTGGATGTCATTAATGTTCTGAATTCTATCCCTGGTGCGACTTCATCAAGAGTTACAAATTTGGATAGTGGGTATGGTTTTGATCTAAAATCGGACAAACTAGAAGTGAGACTTCCCTATTTTGGAAGATTATACAATGCAACTTATGGCGATCTTAATAAGAACTCTTTCAGATTCGAATCTAAAGATTTCCGAGTTACAAAAACGCAAAACAAAAAAGGAAATTGGGTGGTAACAATTAATGTCAACGACCAATCGAATACACCAACATTTATTTTAGAAGTATTCAAAAACGGAAGCGCCTTTTTATCCATCAACGCTAACGACAGACAGCCAATTAGTTACGACGGTTATATTTCTAATTTAAATACAAAATAGAATTTAATTTGTTTTACATCTTATCAAGACTTCAACAATTTATTAACAAACTCACGTGCTTCAGAACTTGGATTAGCCAACAATTCTGAAGCATTTTTTTTATGTTCATTAAAAGCTTCATCCAACTGTTGATTCTTTTTAGTTTGTTCTAAAATATAAACTTGAACCCAATATTGAAAACGTTTTTCACCTTGTAATTGTCGAACTTCCTCAAAGCGTCCACTTGATTTTTTTAAAGAAATAAAATCATCGATCTTTTCGTAAACATTCTCTAAACCTTGATGATTAAGCGCTGAACCAAGTAAAATAGGGACTTTCCAATCTTTCTCTTTTGGTGGCATAAATTGAAGTGCACGCGTCAATTCCAGCTTTGTATTTTTGGCTTGTTGAAGATTCTCTTCCGACACTTTATTAATGAAAATAAGGTCTACCATTTCCATAATACCGCGTTTGATGCCTTGCAACTCGTCGCCGCCACCAATAATTTTTAAAAACAAAAAAACATCAGAAATATCGGCAACCAAAACTTCGCTCTGCCCCACTCCAACGGTTTCTATCAAGATATAATCATAACCTGCAGCTTCACAAATTAACATGGTTTCAAAAGTTGCATTGGCCACACCGCCCAAAAAGCCAGAACTCGGACTTGGACGGATAAACGCGTTAGGATCTTTGGCAAGATCTTCCATTCTGGTTTTATCACCGAGAATACTACCTTTGTTAATTGCAGAACTTGGGTCAATTGCAAGCACCGCAACTTTCTTTCCGTTCTTGATGGCGAGTTGCCCGAAGTTTTCTATAAAAGTAGATTTTCCCGCTCCTGGAACGCCTGTAATCCCAACTCTAATTGATTTCCCTGTTAATGGCATAATCGCTTTAAGAAGTTGCTCGGCTTTTTCGCGATGCTCCAACTTCTTACTTTCAACCAAAGTTATCGCCTTAGCAATCAATCTTTTATCACCTGATTTTATACCTTCAACTAAAGTTTCTAAGGATATTTCAACGCTCATCTTGAGAATTTGGAATGTTTATAAATTGTTTTTAAATCTGAGTAGTTTCAGTTTTAATTTATAAATTTGAAATAACTCAAAGATCAAAAATAATGAAAAAATACCTATATACCGCTGTTTTTGCTTTGACTTTGGTTTATTCTTGTACCTCAAGAAATACTGCAAATAGCGAAGGAAGTTCTTATGGCATTACTAAAGAACAAATGGCAACAGCGAAAACATTGTATGACGCAAGATGTGGAAAATGCCATGATTTGCCAGCAACGACAGACCATACAGCCAGCGAATGGAAACCAATTATCGAAAGAATGATGCCTAAAGCAAAACTAAACGCCGAGGAAGGAACTTGGTTACTGGCTTACGTAAGTGCCAACGCAAAAAACTAAACCCAATCACATTTTTATATTAAACGGAACGCGTTTTTCAGCAATGGAAAGCGCGTTTTTTATTATTTTTGAAAAAATAATCTTTATGAAAAAACTTATTTTCAGCTTTTTAATTTTAAGTATTCTCGCTTGTAAAAAAGAAAATTCGGCAACAATCGATATGACAACAAAAGATATAAAAACTTGTAAATCATTAGATTTTGAAAAGAAAATTTTAGAACTTGATGAAATAAAAACCCAAGCAAAATATCTCGATTCTTTAACACAAGGTAAAGGAAAAATAGCCTTTATGGTAGATAGCACAAAGGCAGATAACAATTGGGACTACTCTATTTCTGTTGGTTATAATGGACCTGATCGTTTTGAAACTTATCACATTTTTGAAGCTTCAAGCAAACTTTGTGATTCATTAAAAATAATAGATGCAGTCAGCGGCGAAACGATGTCCATTGAAAAATGGCAAGCTCAAAAAACTTTAAATAAATAAAAAAAATCTTCAGGAATGCCTGAAGATTTTCTTTTCAATATATTTAATAAACGTGATTATTTAACCAACATTTTTTCTAAAATTTCTACAGCACATTTTGGAAGATTAGTTCCGGGACCAAAAATGTGGTCAGCGCCGTTGGCATACAAAAATTCGTAATCTTGCTGCGGAATAACACCACCAACAACTACTGTAATATCCTCTGCGCCTAGCTTTTTTAATTCTTCAACAACTTGCGGTACAAGAGTTTTGTGTCCAGCTGCCAAAGAAGAAACACCTAAAATATGAATATCATTTTCGATGGCTTGTTTTGCAACCTCTTCTGGCGTTTGGAACAATGGCGCAACATCCACATCAAATCCCATATCAGCAAAGGCTGTCGCAACAACTTTGGCGCCACGGTCGTGCCCGTCCTGCCCCATTTTTGCCACCATAATTCTTGGACGACGTCCTTCTTCTTCCTCGAATTTTTCGGTTAGTTTTACCGCTTTATCGAAGTATTCATTTTTACCAGCATTCATAGCATATACACCAGAAATAGTTTTGATATTGGCTTTATAACGACCAAAGCTTTCTTCCATCGCATCCGACATTTCGCCCAAAGTAACACGACGACGCGCAGCTTCGATACACAAAGCTAGAAGATTGCCTTCCGTGGTTTTCGCAGATTGACGAATTTGATTCAAGATATCTTCAACAGCCGTATTATCGCGCGTTGCTTTGATGTTGTTAAGTCTTTCGATTTGTTTTTGGCGAACCACAGAATTATCAATATCCAGAATCTCAATATCTTCTTGTTTTAACTGAGATTTAAACGAGTTAACCCCAATGATAAACTCTTCTCCACTATCGATTTTAGCTTGTTTAATGGCTGCTGCTTCCTCGATTCTCATCTTTGGAATTCCCGCTTCGATCGCTTTTGTCATCCCACCTTCTTTCTCAACCTCATCGATGTACTTCATCGCTTCTTCAATCATCTGTTGCGTCAAAGCTTCCACCAAATCTGATCCACCCATTGGGTCAACAACATTGCAAATTCCGCTTTCTTGCTGCAAAATAATCTGTGTATTTCTCGCAATTTTCGCTGAATAATCGGTTGGTAGCGCAATTGCCTCATCCAAAGCGTTTGTGTGCAATGATTGTGTTCCGCCCAGCGCCGATGACAAAGCTTCGATAGCAGTTCTTGTGATATTATTAAATGGCTCCTGCTCTGTCAAACTCCATCCAGAAGTCTGCGAGTGCGTTCTTAGAGCCAAAGATTTTTGATTTTGAGGATTGAATTGTGTTAAAAGATTTGCCCAAATATAACGTGCTGCACGCATTTTGGCGATTTCCATAAAGTGATTCATCCCAATTGCCCAGAAAAATGATAAACGCGGTGCGAAATCATCAACATTCATCCCTGCTTTTATCCCTGTTCTAACATATTCTAGACCGTCAGCAAGTGTATAAGCCATTTCTAAAACTGGCGTTGCACCCGCTTCCTGCATGTGATAACCTGAAATCGAAATCGAATTAAACTTAGGAATATTTTTAGAAGTGTATTCAAAAATATCCGCGATAATCTTCATGGATGGCGTTGGTGGATAGATGTAAGTATTACGCACCATAAACTCCTTAAGAATATCATTTTGAATTGTTCCAGAAAGTAAATCTTGAGAAACGCCTTGCTCTTCCGCTGCAACAATATAGAATGATAAAATCGGCAAAACCGCACCATTCATCGTCATCGAAACCGATATCTGATCCAAAGGAATTTCGTTGAACAAAATTTTCATATCCTCCACAGAGTCGATTGCAACACCAGCTTTACCAACATCACCAACCACTCTTGGATGGTCAGAATCATAACCTCTATGCGTCGCCAAATCAAATGCTACCGACAATCCTTTTTGCCCAGCCGCCAAGTTTCTTCTATAAAAAGCATTCGATTCTTCCGCTGTTGAAAACCCTGCATATTGACGAATGGTCCAAGGTTTTTGAACATACATCGTCGAATAAGGTCCACGCAAATAAGGCGCAATCCCTGCAGAATAAGACTTTTCTGTTAAACTTTGAGAATCGGAAGCCGTGTACGAAGACTTTAATTGAAGTCCATCTTTTTCGAAATAATAGATTTCTGGCTCGGTATATTGAATATTAAAATCAGGCTTTGTCGCCTTTATGGCTTGTCGCATAATGGGATTTTTATCTCTGTAAATTTACAACTTTTAAGGGACTTTATCTTAGAATAAAGCCTTAATATAGAATTTTGAACTAAAATTATTCGTTATCATCGTGTTTATAAAAATCCTCCAAAAGCTGCTTTGCAGCATCTAGATTTTCTTCAGCAACTTTTAGCTGAACACCACCAGAAGTCAAGTTAAAAAGATTATAAGTATTTGCCAACACATTTCCGAACACAAAACATTCGACGTCATTGGCTTCCAAAAAAGCCTTTATCATTTGGGCTTCAGGTTCTGTATTAAAAACTTTTAGCGTTACAAGTTCCATATTTTTTTTTAATTTAAATAAAAAACACAATTAAGTTATCTTGGAAGACGACTTGCTCTTTTCAAAAGTTCAGCATTAATATCATTAATTAATTGTGGACCTTCGTAAATGAAACCGGTGTATAATTGTACCAAACTTGCTCCTGCATCCAATTTTTCCATCGCATCTTTTGCAGAATGAATGCCGCCAACGCCGATAATTGGAAAAGCACGATTGCTTTTATCCGCTAGATATTTAATCATTTTTGTACTACGCTCACGAATTGGTTTTCCACTTAAACCACCATTTCCGATTTCCGATAAAATTTCTGAAGAAGTTTTTAAACCTTCGCGATTAACAGAGGTGTTAGAGACGATTACACCGTCAATTTTAGTTTCAGCAATCAAGTCGATAATTTCATCCAATTGATTGTTATTAAGATCTGGTGCTATCTTTAGTAAAATAGGTTTTGGGTTTGCTTTAGAAACATTGATTTTTTTCACTTCTGTGATCAACTCTCGAAGATATTCTACATCTTCCAATTTGGCATGACTTCCCACATTCGGACAGCTTACATTCAAAACAAAATAATCCACATGAGGATGAAGACCTTCGAAACAATCCAAATAATCTTGGGTGTAATTTTCGGGCGTCGTGTTAGTGTTTTTTCCAATATTTCCACCGATGATGATTTTTCCTTTGTTGCCTTTCAATTTTTCAATTGCTGCGTCTAAACCGTCATTATTAAATCCCATTCGGTTGATAATTCCGCCGTCTTCAATCAATCGGAATAGGCGTTTTTTTGGATTTCCTGCTTGCGCTTTTGGCGTTACAGTTCCGATTTCGACAAAGCCAAATCCTAAATCCGCTAGCTCATTAAAAAGAACCGCATTTTTATCAAATCCAGCTGCTAAACCCACTGGATTTTTGAATTTCAAACCAAAAACTTCGCGTTCCAAACGCTTATCTACAATAGGTTTTGGAAGAAACAGCTTGGTCAAAAAACCAAAATTCTTAAGCATTGAAAATGTAAAGTGATGGACTTCTTCAGGATCGAATTTGAAGAGAATTGGACGTATGATACTTTTGTACATCAAAGAAAAGTTTTACAAATTTAGTCAAATCTAAATTGATATTAACTTATTTGGTTAAAATTAACATATAATATCTTTCCTCAATTATGAAGTATTCATTTAAATAATCAACTATTGCATCCTTTCTAAAAACCTACATTTAAATAAAAAATCTTTGATTAAAAACAATTACAGGGTTATTTTTTAATCAAAAACATATTTTACAATAATTTTTTTCTATATTGCGCCTTCCAAAACAATAATTATTAATATGAAAAAAAGCCTACTAATTCTTGGAAGCATAACAATATTTGCAACAAATATGCTTTATGCTCAAGATTTTGTAAAGTCAAAGACAATTAATGAAAAGGGGAATATTAATCTTATTACCTTTTCTGAAGGGTCAAATTTATCGAAAAGTAATACTCAAAATATCTTAAAAGATGTTCTGAAACTTTCCGATGAATCGAGTATGAAAAAAGTTAATAAAGTTAGATATAATTCTGATTTCGTGACTGAAAAATTTGCACATTATATTAACGGTATTCGTGTTGAAGGAAGCACATACAATGTTAATTATAAAGGTGATAAGCTTATAAGCATGAGTGGTGAGGTTTTTACAACTAATGATATTATATCGAAACCTCAAATTTCGGAAAGTAATGCTTTTGCAAGTGCATTAAAAAAAGTAAATGCTCAAAAATACATGTGGGAAAATGCTGCATATTCTGCAAAAACAGGCTACACAAAGCCAAAAGCAGAGCTAGTCTATCTTCCTGTTGAGACATTAGGTCAAATGTCCAAGCTAATCTTAGCTTACAAATTTGACGTGTATGCTGCTAAACCTATGAGTAGAGGTTACGTATACATTGACGCAACATCTGGCGACTTTGTATCATACAATGCGATCATGAAACATGCACACGGCAAAAGCGAGTCAAATGATGTAATTGCTACTAATAGAAATCAAGCAATAACATCTAAAATTGAAATTCCAGAATCTTACAAAACAACAAGCCTAGAACTAGGAAATGCTGCAACACGTTACAGCGGTGCTCGCCAAATTGAAACCAAACTAGTTAATGGGCAGTATATTTTAGCTTCAGAAAGTCGTAAAGTTTTTACAAAAAACGCTAATAAAACAGATGATATATCGACTGCTACTGAGTTTGTTGATAACGATAACAACTGGACTGCGGCAGAATTTGACAATTCTAATTTTGATAATGCTGCGTTAGATGCACATTGGGGTGTTTCTAACACATATGATTATTTCAAATCAACTTTTAACAGAGATAGTTTTGACAATGCAGGAGCAGAAATAAATAGTTATGTACATTTCTACGAAAAATTGGAAAATGCAGCTTGGTCAGGTGCCGAAATGGTATATGGCGATGGTGATGTTTATTTTAAACCTTTGACTGCTTTTGATGTTACAGCGCACGAACTAGGACACGCAGTTTGTCAGTATACAGCAAATCTAGCTTACGAGAGAGAACATGGCGCTATTAATGAAGGACTTTCTGATATTTGGGCTGCAATTATTGAGCATAAATATGCGCCAGAAAAACAACCTTTTTTAATTGGTGAAGATATCACGAACGTGGCACCTGGATTCATCAGATCTATGAGTAATCCAAAATCTGCAACACTTTCTAAACAGCCAGACACTTACAAAGGTCAATATTGGCAACCTGCGACCAAAGCTGAAGGTTGTACAATACCAAGTGAAGAAGCTAATGATTATTGTGGTGTACATACTAACAGTGGCGTTCTTAACCATTGGTTTTATATCCTAGTTTCAGGAAAAACAGGAACCAACGATGTCGGAAGTAGCTATAATGTTACAGGAATCGGATGGGAAAAAGCTGCCAATATTGTTTATAGATTAGAGTCTTCTTTCTTAACAGAGTTTTCGACTTATAAAAATACAAGAGACTTTGCAATACAAGCTGCTAAAGAGTTATATGGTGACACTTCAGCAGAAGCAATAGCTGTACAAGATGCTTTTTATGCTGTTGGTGTTGGGACAAAACATCTAACAACTCCTGATACGCAAGCGCCTACAACACCTACTAATCTAGTAGCAAGTAATGTAAAAGCAACAACTGCAACTTTAACATGGGCAGGATCGACAGATAACGAAAAAGTAGAAGGTTATATCGTATACGGTAATAACGAAGAACTTGTGCGTACAACCGAATTAACAGTTGATCTTTTTGGGTTAACAGTTAATACCGATTATAATATGACGGTAAAAGCATACGACGATGCAAATAATCTATCAGCAGCTAGTAATATTGCGAGTTTCAAAACAGCAGCTTCATTACAATATTGTACTGCTAAAGCACTTAATGCAACAGAAGAAAACATCGGTCGTGTCGTTCTTAATACCTTGGATAAATCTAGTACAGGGACTGCAGGATACGAAGATTTTTCTAACGTATCTACGGATCTAGTTGTTGGCGAGACCTATCAGCTAGAAATCCATCCTTTATTCCCACAAGGAGGAAGTTCTGCTGAAACTTATGGTGCTTATATCGACTGGAACAACGATGGTAGCTTCTCTGGAGCTAATGAGATGATTGGAGGTTCTGGCTTACCAACATTTAACAAACCATTCAAAATACCATTTACTGTACCAAGCAGTGCTATTAAAAACCAAAAATTAAGAATGAGATTGGTTTTACAATATGCTGGTTTCGGAACAGATCCTTGTAGAATTTTTGACTATGGACAAGTGGAAGATTACTCTGTGAAAGTTATTAGTAATCTAGGAACAAACGAAAGCTCAGTTTCTACAACCACAATCTATCCAAACCCTACAAAAGATAGTATTAACATCCAAACAGCACAAAGTACAACTTACGATCAATTCGAAATCGTAAATGCTGCTGGTCAAATCATTAAAACTGGAAAACTTTCTGGTTCTAATATCGATGTTAAAGCTTTACCTGTCGGTCAATACATTTTGAAACTTACCAGTAAAGATGTATCTTCTGTACACAAGTTTATTAAAAACTAATAGGCAGTTACATAAATCGTAAAAGTGAAAGAGAATGCGGGCAATTTTGTCCGCATTTTTATTATTTAAAACCTAATTTCAACACCAATATTTGTAGTTTTTGGAGTAAAATTATTGACTTGTTGATAACTTAAGCTTGGTTTAAGTTGAATATTTTTCCCTTTGTGATGACTTGCGATAATATAAAAAGGCACCGATCCAATCATCGACATTCCTCCCAATATCAAAAACAAATAACCAAAAGTTTCCCCTGTCGAAAAAAATGAATTTGCACTCCCTGAGCCATCATCTGTCAACAGAAAAACACCACCCAAAGCACTTGCAGTAGCTCCACCAAACAACATTATTTTTGCTGTCTTTTTATTTGCTAAATAGCTTTCAAAATGATAACTGGAAGCTATTGTACTGTCCACTTTTTTAACTTGAGTCTTTCCAAATCCATAAATTAAAACTGAAATAATAAAGAATAAATTTTTCATTTCTCTGTTTTTAAAATTGAATTAAAATCCCAGCTTGTGCAAAATTTTCTTGAACTAAAATCGGTTTCCGAAACGAAATACTCGGACTAATTTTTAAAGATTTTCTTTTATTAATGTAAGAAATTACATAAATCGGTATCGAAACAATTGCGTTGACTGTTCCTGCCAAAATCATCGCAGCACCAATAATTTGTTGTCCCGAAAAAAACCATCCGTCAGCTCTTCCCGTAGCCGCAACAATGGTCCCGACCAAGATCAATCCGCCACCAGAAATAGCAAAAACATTAGCTAATTTCCTTTGTCTAATCGATTTTGTTAGATAAGTATTTGAGGCTTGCGAAAGTGAATCTTGTTTCCCCTCTTGCGCTTGAAAATTAGTGTTACATAAAAACAATAAAAGACATAAAATAAAAGTTTTCATAATCAAATTTTATTCGAAATAAGTCAATTATTCCTCCTAAAAAAATGATTGAAATCAAGAGTTTGATTTTTTCTTACATCGCGAAAATGTCTCAGGTGTTATTTGTAGATAAGTTGCAATCACTTTATCTGTGAGCCTTTGCGACAATTCTGTTTGTTCTTTTAAAAAAATATCAACTTTCTCCTGTGGTGAATATGAGGTTAAAAATTCGATTCTTTTGATTTGGAAATTCTGAAACTTTTCCAATATCTGTAAATAGACTTTCTCAAATTTTGAATTTTCAGAAATCAACTTTCGAAAGTTTTCATTAGAAATTCTCAATAAACTTCCGTGCTCCAAAGCTTGGATAAAAGCTGGCGAAGCCACTTTTTCCTGAAAACTGATCAAAATTGTACAAAACTCGCCTTCCGAAACGATTAATCTTGTAAACTCTGAAGCGTTGGCATTAAGGTGAAACGTCCGCAAAATACCTTTAGTAACGAAATATAAATAGTGACAAACCTCATCGGAATTAAGCAAAAATTCGTTCTTTTTAAAACTTTGAATTTCAAAATGAGCTTGTATTTCGTTAAGTTCTTCTTGAGAAAAACTAGAAATTTCTTGAAGTTTTGTCTTTAATACATCAAATTCGGACATATAAATTCTTATAGAACTAATTTAATTTTTTTTCTAAAACTAAATAAACTTACTAACATCAAAACTCAAAATTTTAGCGATTTCTAAAAATTCTGGATTGACGTTTAAGCTTGCATTAATTGAGATTTCTTCGCTCGTTATTGGATGTATAAAATTGAGTTGATGTGAATGTAAAGGCATCGCCGTAATATTGAAAGTCTGCAACCACAACTTATTTTGCTTATTGCAACCATGTTTTCGGCAACCCAAAATGGGATGCAAAATATGTTTGAAATGCTTTCTCAATTGATGAAACCTTCCCGTTTCAGGAATTGCTTCTACAAATGAGTATCGAGAAGTTTGATGTTTTCTAAAAGGCAAATCGATTTCTACCATTTGTAAACGGCGATAATACGTGATTGCATTTTGGACAACTTCGTTCTCGTTAGTCAAGTCGTAATCGATAGTTTCCTCTTCTTTTGTCCACCCTCGAAGAATCGCAATGTATTTCTTTTCAACGTCACGACTCATGAATTGGTCGCTGATCAATTTCAAGGTTTCTTTATCTAATGCAAATAATAAAACGCCCGATGTTTTTCGGTCCAATCGGTGTACGAGATGCACTTTTTGACCAATTTGGTTTGTTAGTTTTTCTACCGCATATTCATCAGCAGGTCCTGCGTAATAGGATTTGTGCACCAACAGTCCACTGGGTTTATTGATGGCGATAAGATGCTCGTCGCGATACAGAATTTCTAACATTTTGCAAAAATAGAGATTTCTTGCAGAAATTTTTAATGTGTGTTTAAACAAAGAATTTATAAAATGATGAAAAGCAAAAGTCCAATTTTTATATATTTTTGTTATAAAATCAATTTGATGAGTTTGTTCAAGATCATAAACCTATTTCGGCTTTCAAAGGAAGAAGAAGAAAAAGACACCTACAACGAGATTGAAGAAGGCATTCATTTTCGGGGTCATAATCTTTGGTTATTGGTTTGTGCGATGGCGATTGCTTGTATTGGTTTGAATGTTAACAGTCAAGCCGCAGTGATTGGCGCGATGCTCATTTCGCCTTTGATGGGGCCCGTTGTTGGACTTTCGTTTGGCTTGTCGATACATGATAAAAACTTGATTCGGCTTTCGGTTTGGAATTGGCTCATCATGATCATTACCAGTCTTTTAGCATCCACAATTTATTTTATGATAACGCCTTTTCATTCCGAGACAAGTCAGTTGGAGGCGTTTAAGGAAGCTACAGTTTTCGATTGTATGATTGCGCTTTTTGGTGGTTTGGCTTGGTTTATTGGGATCACACGAAAGGAAGCAATTAAAACCATTGCGGGAGTTGCGGTTGCAACCGCGTGTATTCCGCCGCTTTGTACGGCTGGTTTTGGTTTGGCTAATGGAAATTGGGAATACTTTTTCGGTGGTTTGTATTATTATTTAGTGAACTGCGTATTCATCGGGATCGGAACGTGGATTTTGAGCATTATTTTGGGCTATCAACGCTATTATTTGGAAACTTCACAAGGAAAAAGTCGTCGCACTACCTTAATCATTACCATTCTTTCGATTTTTGTTTTAACACCAAGTATCTTTTTGACTGTTAAAAAATGGAATAAGGAAAATTTTAGAATTGAAGCCGACCAATACATCAGTAAAATTGAAGACAGAACACCCGAAATCGCTATCGTAAACTATAAGGCTTTCAAAAAAGGAGATAAAAAATATTTGGATATTACAGTTCTAAACGACTCCACATTTTTATCGAAAAACGAGTTATACGAACACGATATGCTGAATAAGGACATTGAATTGGTTTGGCATTATTCCAAGCAAACAACGTCTACAAGCAGTGAAATGAAATTTCTGCAATCGCAAATCAACGATTTGAAACAAAAACTAAAAGAAACGGAGCAGAAATAAAAAAAAGAGAATCAGTTACAATTCTCTTTTAAAAGTATACATGCTTGAAAGAGATGTTCCCATCGAGCTAATAACTTTTACAGCTACAAGTTCCCAACCGTCTTGACCTAACTGGTTTAGTACTTCGTCGATTTCTTTTGTGGAAATTCTGTACTCCAAACACTTTTTTGATTTAATTTCTACGGTTTTGTATTCGAAACGTTTTTTAATAACAAGTAATTTTTTCTAAAGATATTTAATTATTCTTTGTAATAATTTAATCGCAAGGTAAAACGAAGGTTTATGAAAGTGTAGCGCTTTATTTTAAGGAAAACAAAGGCACTTCGTTTACTGAAGTGAAACAAAAAATTCACTAAAAAAATCTCTTTTTTAAAAATAGTATTGACAGAAGCCTTTCAGGGTTTTAAACCCTGAAAGGCTTTTTTATTCGATGAAAGAAATTCTGAGTTTTTGAGGATTTGGATGGTTTTTTATTGGACAACTTTTTCAACTGCGACGAATTGCGGCCGCGATAGAAGCGGCATCCTTTTCGCGGAGTGAGGCGGCGGAGTGCAGCGGAGCCGACCGAGCGATGGCAAAAGATATAGCGGATAGCGCGAATTGTCCGCCCAAATAATTTTGCTGCTCGACCGTTGACTAGGACAAAAGAAAAGCCTATTTTTGCATAATAACTCATTGGAACTATGGCAAAACAGGAAGACGTTTTTAAGAAAGTCGTGTCGCACGCAAAAGAATATGGTTTTATTTTCCCTTCTAGCGAGGTGTACGACGGGCTTTCGGCAATATACGATTATGGACAAAATGGTGCTGAACTAAAGAATAACATCAAGCAATATTGGTGGAAAGCAATGGTGCAGTTGAACGAAAATATCGTGGGAATTGACTCGGCGATTTTTATGCATCCTACGATTTGGAAGGCTTCGGGACACGTTGATGCTTTCAATGATCCGTTGATCGATAATAAAGATTCTAAAAAACGTTTCCGCGCCGATGTTTTGGTTGAAGATTGGGCGGCAAAACTTGAAGATAAAGCGCAAAAAGAAATTGAAAAAGCGGCGAAAAGATTCGGTGATGCTTTTAATAAAGCGGAATTTGAATCGACTAATCCAAGAGTTTTGGAATACCGTGCAAAGCAAAATGCAGCATTAAAAAGATTGGCAAGGTCGTTGGAAGCTAACGATTTGGGCGATGTGAAGGCTTTGATTGAAGAATTGGAAATTGCTGATCCGGACACGGGTTCTAAAAACTGGACGGAAGTAAGACAATTCAACTTGATGTTTGGGACGAAATTGGGTGCGTCGGCAGATTCTGCAATGGATTTGTATCTGCGTCCAGAAACGGCACAAGGGATTTTCGTAAACTATCTAAACGTACAAAAAACGTCAAGACATAAATTACCTTTCGGGATTGCACAAATCGGAAAAGCCTTTAGAAATGAGATTGTTGCGAGACAATTTATTTTCAGAATGCGGGAGTTCGAGCAAATGGAAATGCAATTTTTCGTTCCACCAGGAACAGAATTGGAGTTCTACGAGCAATGGAAAACAAAACGTCTAAATTGGCATTTGGCTTTAGGTTTGGGTCAAGAAAATTATAAATTCCACGACCACGAAAAGTTGGCGCATTACGCGAATGCGGCGGCGGATATTGAGTTTAGGTTCCCATTCGGGTTTAAAGAATTGGAAGGAATCCACTCGAGAACGGATTTTGACCTTACCGCGCACGAAAAACATTCGGGCAAGAAATTGCAATATTTCGATCCGGAAAGAAACGAAAGTTATGTTCCGTACGTTGTAGAAACCTCTGTTGGATTGGACAGATTATTCTTAGCAATCTTCTCGCATTGCTTAAAAGACGAAGTTTTAGAAGATGGATCTGAAAGAACGGTTTTATCACTTCCACCAGCTTTGGCTCCAGTAAAAGCTGCAATTCTTCCGCTAATGAAGAAAGATGGTTTGGGCGAATATGCAGAGAAAATCTTCAATGATTTGAAATATGATTTCAACTTGATTTATGAAGAAAAAGATAGTATTGGTAAGCGTTACAGAAGAAATGATGCTTTGGGTACGCCTTTCTGTATCACCGTTGACCACGATTCGTTAACAGACAACACGGTGACTTTGCGTGATCGTGACACGATGCAACAAGAGCGTGTTCCAGTTTCTGAATTGAGAAGAATTATCGACGAAAAGGTGAATTTCAGAACGCTTTTGAGTAAGATTTAAGATTCTATAAATATTTAAACAAAAAAAACCTTTCTTCGGAGAGGTTTTTTGCTTTTTTAAAACTAAAAATGATTAGAATACGTTTTAAATAAAATCCTTATACTTTTTAAAATAATAAATTTGTCAAAAATTTAAAAATGAAAAAAATAATTAGCGCTTTTATAATTTCTGGATTTATTTTATCATGTTCTAGCAGCAATGATGACAATCCGAATAATGAAAATGTAACTCCGATTTTACCGACCAAAATTGTTACAGATAATAACACAACTGAAAATTTTACTTATAAAAATACCTCTGAAATTTCTGAAATTAACTTTTTAACTGGTAAAAAAGTCTACACTTATGATGGTGAAAATATCTCGAAAGTCAGCGTATATGATAAAGATAAAGTAGTCCAAACGATCGATTACAAATATGCTGGTTCTAGAGTATCTACGATGACTACAACATTGGCTGACAATAGCAAAATTATCCTGCTTTTGGATTGGATAGACGATACGCATCTAAAATATACTAAAGTAGATGTTGCAAACCCAGTTCCGGTATCTGGTGAATGTTTTTATACAAATGGTAACTTGTCAAAAACAGTTAACATTATTAAAGATGGCGATGTGACGTCAACATTTGAAAATACCTACGAATATGATAATAAACAAAATCCATATTACAACGTTAAAGGTTTTTACCAAATCAATGTTCTAACGCCAGAATTTGGAAAAAATAATATTACAAAATCTACGATGAAAACGACCTTTACAAGTAGTGCAGGTACAACGTCTAGTACAGCAACCAATACATCAACTTACACTTTTAGTTCGAAAAATGTGCCTGACCAACAGACAACAAAGGGCTTAAGCGCTAACGGACAAGCAACGACAAGCATTAAAAACTATTTTTACAACAGATAGTACAAAACAATATTTTAGACAAAAACCTTTCTTCGGAGAGGTTTTTTGTTATTTTAGCGAAAATTTTTAAGCATATTATGAAGAAAATATATCCATTACTATTTCTAGGTTTTTCGAGTTTATATTTTGGGCAATCTCAAGATTTAGAGAACCTTGCAAATGGCGAAAATGTCCGTTTTAATGCAATCTATGACAAAGCAGGCGAACAAATTGAAGGTTACTTTACACTTTATGATCAAGGAAAAACCGATGACGATAAAAAGAAATTCGAATACTTTTTTTTGGATAAAAACCTTAATGTTGTCGCTAACAAGCAATTTGTTGCGGACAAAACGATTTCATCTTATGTAGCCTACACCAACGTTAGAGGTAAGTTAACACTGTCGCCCCGATTGGTTTACAATTATCTAGCAATGAGTGGTGGTGCAAAAGCTTTTGTTCCGCCAAGTGATAAAGAAGTCGATCTTGCAACCAACGAAATGAAAGACCGTAACGAAAAATGTTACGAACAAGGTAAACTTGTAGATTGCCCTTCTGATAAGACTTTGAAAGAATCTCGAAAGGAAGTAAAAGAAGAACGTAAAAAGAATGGTTTTGTAGAGCGCTCCGAAGTTTGGGAGACTAAATATGACAACTATCTTGTCATGAAGCTTGATGATTACGAATCTTATTCTAAAAATGATAAGCTTATTCTGTATACACCAGATGCTAAAGAAATCTGGAGCTTCGAGTACAATAAAGATGGCGCTAAAAAAGTAGATGAAGCGCTAAGAATATTGGCGTTAGACGAAGACAAAATCATCTCAATCCTTTCTAGAACCGAAAATAAGAAGAGCGTATTCAGTTTGTTAGTCTTAGACATAAAAACAGGAAACGTTCTTAAAAAAGAAAGTTTGGAACCTCTAATGGACAAGTTACCAAGCAATATTAATAAAGAAACGACTTTGAAGTACTTGTCGGTTATGTACACCCAAACTGGCGATATTGCAAATAGCAAAAATTTTGATGATAAATTGATGCTAGTTGGTCGAGCCTACGAAGGTTCTGATGTTACCTATTACAACCTCAATGGCAACGGTTATGTGCGCATGTTGTTGGACAAAAAAACACTGGATGTTTCTTTTGACATGTTCGATTATACCAATGATTTAATAAAATATATTCCTAGTGTTAAAGATGGCGGAAAACTACAAGGTAGTTACTATTTGGCGCCACGAGCAATCTACATGATGAAAGATGGCGGGGTTGGGATTTTAACGGAAATGTACAAAGACGAAGGTTATTATAGTGCTAGCAAAAACAAGGATTTTTACTACATCTACACCGATGAAAAATTCAAAGTTATTGGGGCTAAAATGATCCCGAAAGAAGTTTCAAAATTCTCGTCAACCGACTATCTTTTTGCACAAAACATCAAAGGTGGTGACGATGTGGTTTTCTTTTATAAAGATCTTGTAAAAAATGCTGACAAGAAAAAAGTGGTTAATCTTTACATTAATACTTTGATCAAAAATCAGTTTAAACAAGAGATAATCCCGATTAGCACAGAGGACAACACGATTGTGCCTTATGTTGCGAAAGAAGGTTATATTCTTCTAAATGAGTTTAACAAAAAGGCAAAATACAATCAGGTCAGATTAGAAAAACTAAATTACTAAAAAAGAAAAGCGAGAATTAGTTCTCGCTTTTTTCATAATACTGTCCAATATTTTTTATTTCATCAATATTCAGATTCCACATAAAGGATAAGAATTGTTGATAACTTCGACTTTGCTTGGTTGGTTCAATTTTATCGAGATAACGGTTAAGCGTGTAGGTTTTTCGGGCATCGTAGATTTTGTTAAACAACAATCCCAGATAATATTTTGCGACTTTATCGTCGGGATTATCTTCAAGAATAGCCAAACAATTGTAAATGCCTTGTCCGTATTTTTCCGAATCGATAAAGTTGGGAATCAAACGTTCTTTCGCGAGATTTGACAACAAACTAAACTGTGGCGAAGCTTGCGAATTAAGATTAGAAGTCGTCAATTCTGGATGATTTTTTTTCAATAAATTAATTCTAAACTCCAAGTCAGGGTGGGTTTTCAAAGAATCCTGAGAGACTTTTTCTTGATAATGTTTGTAATTGTATTTAGAAAAATCTTCCATTTTTAGCCAATCTTCTTTGAAGCTTTGCTTGGGAATATTAAAGACTTTTTTATAAATAGAAACATCGATGCTGTCTTCTTTTTTATCATCAAATTCTTTTAAAAGTTGCAACGACTGCACATAATTAGCAATTGGCAAACCTGCAGTTTTATAATAACTAAAACCTAAAGAATCTGCAGAAATTTCGTTTTTTCGACGTTGTTTCATGTTAGAATACAACAAACTTTTATAAAGTTCAAAAGCTTTATCATAGTGATTTCCAGAACGTTTTAGGTTGCTGACTTCTAGTTTTTTGTCTTTGTCGTTATTTAGTTTAGAAATCAATTTTTTAATTGTGTGCTCCAAAGTCTGATGTGCCAACTCATGACTAATAATTGCATCGAACTCAAATTCATTATTTAAAAAAGCAAAAAGTCCCAGGTTGACAACCAAAGTTTTATCTCCAAAATTGTATGCATTTGGCTCATTATCTTTCGCTATCAAAATGCTGAAATCTGCCGGAATAGTCGGATTTTTGGAGGTGATATAGTTAACACGATCTTTTGTATAACTCACAAAACGATCATCAAAACTATACATTTTATCTTTGATGTCTTCGGTTACACTTTTCTGAAAATTAGTAAAAACATTAACCAATTCTCGTGCTTCCTGACCACTGTATTTCTTTTTTAAAGCTTTATTAAATTGCTCACTTCTTGTTTTATAAAGTTCCAAAAATGCTTTTCTTTTGGCATAATCAGCCGTATCAATTTTAAAATTTTGGGCGGAAAAAAGTTTTAATAAAAGTAAAAAAACAATGATGTAGAGTTTCTTCATTCGGTGTTTTAATTTTTACAAATATAATGTCAAATTATACAATTTAGAAAATATTATCTTCGTATTAATTTCAATACAGTTATGTCAAACGAAATCATCACTTTTTCTACTAAAATTGTACAACACGAGGACATAAAAGCCGCTTATGTTGTTTTTCCTTTTGATGTTCAAAAATTGTTTGGGACTAAAGGACAAGTCAAAATAAAAGTCATATTTGATGATCTAGTAGAATACCGCGGAAGTCTTGCTAATATGGGTTTTGGACATTGTGTAGGCTTAACACAAGCCGTTAGAAAACAACTTGGAAAAAGCTTTGGAGATCAAGTAGATGTTAAACTTTGGAAAGACGAGGAAGAAAGAGTAGTGGTGGTTCCTGATGATGTTAAAGTTCTGTTAGATGAAAACCAAAAAGCCAAAGAACTTTACGAGAAAATGTCCTACACACACCGTAAAGAATACATCCGTTGGATAGAGGAAGCCAATAAAGAAGAGACACGCGAACGCCGAAAAATAAAAATGATCGAGATGATCTTGGACGGAAAAAAAGGGATTTGAAACAGTTTCAAATCCCTTTTTATCTTCGTTAAAATAAGTAATTTAATTCCGTCACTTCGAGTAAAAATCTGAAAGATTTTGTATCGAGAAGTTTATTTCAAATAATTAAGAAGTTCTCGATACGATTTTTGCAAAATCTACTCGAACTGACGTTAATTTTCTTATTACGAATTCAGATTATTTAACTTTAACCAATGGTATTTCGGTGTCGCCTTGCGAAATAATCAAAGAATCGCCTTTGGTATTTGCAGAAACACCATTTCTTTCATAATGTTCGCCATCTGTAGTTTTGGATTTAAAATCCAATTGATATTTTTGACTATTTGCTGATTCGATGACAAGAGTTTTTCCACTTTTCCCTGAAGAAAAAGTCGCTTTTGCACGCGTCCCGTCTAATCCTTTATAAGCTACCGAAGTCTCTGTGGTTTGGCTGCCATTAGTTGTTTGTTCGGTTGACGAAGTTAGTGTATCAACTTTTCCGTTATTGTCAACAACGGTCGTTTCTGACGATGAAGATTCAGAAATAACGCCTTTGTTTCCGCCTTCATTTTTTTTGCAAGAAACGCTTATTAAACTTAGCAAAACTGTTGCTATAAGAAGATTTGTTTTCATAGAATTTGGTTAATTTTTGAGATGTTAAAAGCATGCAAATAACTATCCAAAAACAATATTCCCCGACAAATTATCGAGGAATTTTATTTAAAATTTATTTTTTTAAAGATTTAATACCCATTTCAAAAAGTGCAAATGATAACAAATCACCATTTTCACCAATTACTTGGTCTGTAGAACGACCTGCGCCGTGACCTGCATTCTTTTCAATTCTTAATAAAATTGGATTTTTACAAAATTGTTTTTCCTGTAATTCTGCCCCAAATTTAAACGAATGTGCTGGCACAACTCTGTCGTCATGATCACTTGTAATGATCATTGTAGAAGGGTAGCACACGCCTTTTTTAACATTGTGAACCGGCGAATAAGATTTTAGATAATCGAACATTTCTTTAGAATCTTCAGCCGTACCGTAATCATAAGACCAACCAGCTCCCGCAGTGAATTTGTTATAACGCAACATATCCAAAACACCAACACCAGGGAAGGCTACTTTTGCTAGATCTGGACGCATTGTCATCGTTGCACCAACTAACAAACCACCGTTAGATCGTCCAGAAAGCGCCATATAATCCTTTGATGTATAACCTTTGGATTGTAGATATTCTCCAGCTGCGATAAAATCCTCAAACACGTTTTTCTTCTGTTGCTTGGTTCCTGCATCGTGCCATTTTTTACCATATTCGCCACCGCCACGGATGTTTGGTACAGCGTAGATACCGCCGTTTTCCATCCAGATGGCATTAACCACAGAAAATGCTGGTTGCAAACTAATATTAAATCCACCATAAGAATAAAGGATTGTAGGATTTTTGCCATCCATTTTCAAACCTTTTTTATAGTTGATCATCATCGGGATTTTGGTTCCATCTTTTGATGTGAAGAAAACCTGCTCTGACACAAAATTCTCTGACTGAAAATCCACAATTGGACGTTGCGTTTGACGAGAAGTCCCCGCAGCGATGTTATAACGATACACGCTAGATGGCGTTACATAATTTGTAAACGTGAAATAAACATCTTGGTCACTAGATTTTCCGCCAAAACCAGCAATATTTCCTTTACCTGGAAGTTCGATATTTCTAACCAATTTCCCAGTTTTATCATATTGTTTAACCTGATCAATCGCATCAATCATGTAGGTTGCAAAGAAGTAACCACCGCCAGAAGTTATTCCTAAAACATTTTCGGTTTCTGGGATAACATTAGTCCAATTATCAGGTGTTGGGTTTGCCATGTTTGCTTTCACCAAACGACCATTAGGAGCATCCTTATCAGTGTAAATAAATAGATTTTCGCCATCGTTATCAATAACACTTGCATTGATGTCAAAACCTTTTACAAGTTGTACAAAGTCACCAGTTTTCTGTAAATCTTTTACATATAATTCATTACCGTTGGTCGCATTAGCAGCGGTAATAACTAGAAATCTTTCATCTTCTGTTAAACTAGCACCTAGATATCTTCTTGGCATTTTTTCACCACCAAAAATTAATTTGTCTTCAGATTGTTTTGTTCCTAATTTGTGGAAATAAACCTTGTGTTTATCGGTCATGCCAGAAAGTACAGTACCTTCTTTTGGCTTGTCATAACTAGAGTAGTAAAAACCTTCATCACCTTGCCATGCAATACCGCTGAACTTAACATCAACTAAAGTATCATCGATTTGTTTTGTGGTTTCGGTATCGATAATAATAATTTTGTTCCAGTCGCTACCACCTTCTGAGATAGAATACGCTGCTAAATTTCCTTTTTTATTAAAAGAAATATTTGACATTGACGTCGTTCCTTTTTCCGAAAATTTATTAGGGTCAAGAAAAACTTCTGCAGTTTTTAATCTTCTGCTATTACGATAAAGGACAGATTGTGCTTGTAATCCATCATTCTTATAAAAATAAGTATAAGCTCCTTCTTTGAAAGGTGCAGAGATTTTTTCGTAGTTCCAAAGCTTCTTTAATTGATCTTTAATCTCTTGTCTATAAGGGATTTTTGAAAGATAATCTTGAGAATAAGCAACCTCTTCGTCAACCCATTTTTTAGTCGCTGGAGAGTCATTTTCTAGATCGCGGTAAGGATCAGCTACTTGCGTCCCAAAATAATTATCAACTTGGCTTCCTTTTTCTGCTTTTGGGTAAGAACCTGATTTCATTTTCTGAGCGTAAGTATTGGTAAAAAACATCAAACTGATACTAAGTACAGTATATCTTAACTTCATATAATATTTATTTCTATCAAAAATACAGAAAGTTTCAAAATAAAAAAATCTTTCAGCTTAACCGAAAGATTTAGTTTTAGAAATATTTAATATTTTTTATTTAGCAGATAGACCTAAAAAATATTCAGCTTCCATCTTTCCCCAGTTAGGATCTAGAGGTGTTTTGATTTTGTAAGTCCCAAATTGTGAAATCGCTTTTTTAAAAAGTTCAATACCTTTTGTTTTGCTACCTCCAAATTGTTCAGGTGTAAAGTAAGTGTCTTCTGCCTCTAGTACGGTAATTCTTGGGTTGCTAGCATCCAATTCTTTTGCTTTTGCCAAATGTTGTTGCGCTTCTTGTCCATAAGTCATAAAACGTGACATTGGATCAACCATCATTTTTAAACTTGCAGACATTTTTTTAAGAACATAAATTTCAGAATTATTTGGGCTAAGTTCGTCTGCTTTCGCAATGTATTTATCAGCTTCTGCTGCAACTGCATCCAACTCTGACAATTTGTCTGCTCGCATTAATAATCTACCTTTTTGGATGGTCGAAAATGCTGCGTAGTAATAAGGCAACCATTGTTTTGATTCTTTAGTTCCGATTCTGTCAAAGTCATTAGCCAATGCTGTGAATTCATCAGGATTCATTGTTGTTTCAACTTTAGATATTTTGTCTGTCATTGCTTTATCATAAGCTGATTGCGCAAAAGATTTAACTCCGATAAAAATAAATGCTGCGATTAAGATTAAGTTTTTCATAATATAAATTGTTTGTTGTTTTAATTTCTTGGATCAAATTTAAGTTCAAAAAGTATTTGATTTAAAATAAATTCTACCGAAAGGTCAATTTCTGATACCGAACCGTTAGAGATTATTATTAATGGCATCATTGGTTTTGTCAACACCAAAACTTATAAATGCACCGATAAATACAAAAGTGTCATAAGCTGGCAAAACTGGACTACGGCGCATTCCGTCTTGTGAATAATTGTATCCGAACACATTTTTCGTTCCTAAAATATTATTAACGCCCAATACAATAACGGTGTTTGCTTTGTTATCGGTACGTCCAACGCTTGGCACATAATTAACACTAAAGTTAAGCGCATTGTAATCTTTAAGATAACCTTGATGTCTGATGCTACTGTTAAAATCCTGCGTCAAATCATAATATGGTCGACCAGAAGCGTAAGTGTAAGAAAGATTAAATCCTGTTTTCCAGTTTAAAACAAATTTTTTAGCAACTGCCGAAAGTGTGTGTTTTGCAGCGAAAGTTGGTGTTAAACTCGTTGGAAAATTCATGAAATTACGTTCTGTATCGAGATAAGAATAAGTCAACCAATAATCGATCCCTTTGATGGATTTACGATCTCTCCAGAATATCTCCATCCCTTTTGCAAAGCCATTTCCTGAGTTGTCAATCGCTGTTTGGAAATTTGTACTTCCTGAAGTTTTTATCAAATAAGAATAATCTTTGTAGAAAGCTTCCAATCGAAGACTTCGCCCATCTGTATTATGTTGAAGTTGGAAAATGTAATGATCAGCTTTTTGAAAACCTAATCGCGCATTTGAGTTTATAAATTTGCTTTCAGGATTTTGATAATAAATTCCGTAAGCCAAAGAAGACACCCAAGTATCTGAGATTTTATAAGCCATTGAAACTCTTGGTGCGAGGTTCCATTTGTCAAGATAGCTAGAATGTTCTGCTCTTGCGCCAAGGCTCAACGAAAAATTTCGGTTAAAGGCTAAATTGGTTTCTGCGAAACCAGAAGAAATAAGATCTGTGATGTGTTTTTTGTAAATCCCGAACTGAGAATCTTCTATCGAATTATTAAATTCTAGACCCGTTCTTAAAACACTTATTCTACTTATTTTTCGTTCTACAACGGCTTTTGCGTTAACATAATTTCCTTTTGTATAGATTGCAAATGGATCTGAAACAATCCCATTTTCAACATTTGTAAAATCTAAATTGCTTTGATTAAAACTGTAAGATGCACTTAGATTAACTTTATATTTTCCAAATTTCTCTTTATAGGAAAGTGTTTGGAAGGTGTAATTAGATTTTAAATCAACTTCACTTTTATCAATATTCGGTTCTAAACTAAGATTATTAACGCCCATACTTCCTGTCTGAAAATTGCCGTAATACTTGATAAAACCACCTTTTTTAGTTTTAATTCTAAAATTAACATCCGATCCAAAACCATTTGGATTTTTTCTAAAATCTGTATTGGTATTAAAGACGCCATTTATTAATCCAAGGTTGCTGTAATTAGCAGAAACGCCCCAAGAAGCGGTTTTAGCTTCATTTAATCTTTGATAATTAGCGCCAGCAAACAATGGTGACAAAGAGAAATCATAAGAAGTAGTGCTCGGCAAATCCACACTTTCTAACAACAAAACCGAAGATAAAGCTTGTCCATATTGCGCCGAATAACCACCACTAGAAAAAACATTCCCTTTAAATAATGACGTATTAAAACGGTCTCGCCCCGATAATCCTGGTGTCGACTGCGAAAAATAATTATTCACCAAAGTCCCATCAATAAATATTTTTGTTTCACCTGCTGTACCACCACGAACAAAAAGTCCTTCGGATTCACCTACTTTTTGCACTCCTGGAAGATAACCCAAAGCTGCAGTAACTTGTCCATCGGCACCAGCAGTTGTATAGATGTCAAGTGGCGTCAATAGGGCAGTCGCACGTTTTTTATCACTCGCTTCGATACTTCCCGCAGTAATCACCACCGCATCTATTTCGCTAAGACTTTCTTTTAGATTTGTATTAATTGTAATATCATTTGATTGTACATTAATACTTTGTTCCGAATTTTCATATTTAGGATGGGAAAAAACCAAAATTTTGGCACCTTTTTCATCAGTTTGAAATTTGTAATTACCTTCAGCATCAGTTGTAGCGCCATCATAAGAATCTTTCAAGCTGACATTAACATCTTTAACAGGTTTGTTTTTATAAAGTACTTTTCCAGATATGTTAACCTGAGCAAACGAAAATGCTGCAAAGCTTGTACAAGCTAAAATCATTGTTCTTAATGCAAAATTGGAAGTCATAGTTTCTTGTTTATTTCTGGCTCAAAATTAAATATCAAAAGCGCTTATTAAAATTAATTTTTTCTGAACGGTAAAATAACAAGACTGAATGGTAAATTGTAGTAATTTTGTTATTATCACAAGCCTTAATTGTAAACAAACTGATTGGCTTATATTTTGTAAAATCAAAAAACAATTTAAATTTTACTATTATGAAACCTATATTTTTACTCGGAGTTTTGGGAGCTGCTATTGCAGTAACGTCTTGTTCTACGCAGAATAAACATTACACAATCTATCCAAAAAGTGGCACTAATACGCAAGGATATGTAGATTTTTCACAAAAAGGGAAGGAAGTCACCATGAAGCTTAATGTCTATAATTTAAAACCTGGAGAACACGCCATCCATCTTCACGAGAAGGCGGATTGCTCGGCAACAGATGGGACTTCAACTGGTGGACACTGGAATCCTGCTGGCGCTCAACATGGTAAATGGGAAACTGAACACTTCCACATGGGTGATATCGGAAACCTAAAAGCTGATGCCAACGGAACGGCACAACTGGAGTTTAAAACTGATAAATGGTGTATAGGATGTAACGATGAAAGTAAAAATATTATCGGTAAAGCGATCATTATTCACGCGGACAAAGATGATTTCCATACGCAGCCAACAGGTAATGCAGGTGGAAGAGTCGCTTGTGTTGAGATTAAATAATAAACCAAAAGCTCCGAAAATTTTCGGAGCTTCTATTTATAAAATTTACTCTTTATTCAAGAAAGCGTCCCAACCTTGTGCAGTTAGCGGAATCATTTGGTTAGAACCTCTTGCGATAAGGTGATTGCCATCATTTAATTCAGTAGCGTGACCGATGATGCTAAAATCTGGATGTCCAACAATTTTATCAAAATCTTCTGGTGCAATCGTGAACAGCAACTCGTAATCTTCGCCGCCGTTAAGTGCCGCCATTGCAGGATTTAGATTTAATTCTTCGGCAGTGCTCATCGTTAAATTATCCAAAGGGATTTTCTCTTCATAAACGCGGAAACCAACTTTAGACTGATCAGAAAGATGAAGAACTTCTGACGCCAAACCGTCCGAAATATCAATCATAGACGTAGGTTTGATGCCTAATTCTTTCAAAGTATTTTTAACATCCGTTCTTGCTTCAGGTTTTAGTTGACGTTCGAGGATGTAGTCATAACCTTCCATTTCTGGTTGCATATTGGGGTTTGATAAGAAAACCGAATGCTCTCTTTCCAAGATCTGAAGTCCCAAATAAGCGCCACCCAAATCACCAGAAACCACTAAAAGATCATTTGGCTTTGCACCGCTTCTTTTAACAATTTCGTCTTCATTTTCGAGTCCAATTGCCGTGATGCTCATCACCAAACCAGCGTTGGAACTCGTTGTGTCTCCGCCAACTAAGTCTACATTGTAATGTTTGCAAGCCAACTGAATTCCAGCATACAATTCCTCCAATGCTTCCACGGGAAAACGGTTAGAAACCGCCAACGAAACCAAAATCTGTGTTGGTACAGCATTCATCGCAGCAACGTCGCTAAGGTTAACCACAACCGCTTTATAACCCAAATGTTTTAGCGGAACATAACCCAAGTTGAAATGCACACCTTCTGCCAAGACATCCGTTGTAACGACTACTTTTTTACCATCAGGATTTATGATGGCAGCATCGTCGCCAACACCCAATTCCGAAGTCGAATTCTCCAACGGAAAATGCTCCGTAAGATGCTTTATCAAACCAAATTCTCCAAGTTTGGAGATGGGTGTCAATTCTTGTGATTTATCTTCAAACATAATCTTAAATGCTAAAAATTTCGGGATCGATATTCGCTGGACGGAAAGGCAGATTCTTAATATCCTCTCTCGTCATAATCTTTGTGCCAGGCGTTTTATATTTATCCAAAGCTAAAATAATATCATCTGGCGGCGTTGTCGTTTTTCTCAACATCATATCAATCCAAACGCCCGTCGCTTCGGCAATCGCACAATGGGTACCATCTGGCAAATAGAAGTTATGCACAAACTGATAGATGGACGCATCTTCAGAGTTTCCAGCAATTTCTACGCTAACATATACCACTTGATCGGCATAAATTTCTTTAAAAAACGAAAATCTTTCGTGCAAAATTACAGGACCAATTCCCCAACGATTAAGCTGTGCCAATCCCATTTTTTCCTTGTTCATAAAAGCCATTCTCGCTTGCGCACAATACGCCATGTACGATGAGTTGGCAAGGTGACGATTCGCATCGATGTCGCTCCATCTCACATCGAATTTATAAAAATATTTTTCCATGTTTTGTCTATTATTTTGGGCAATTCCCTCGCCAAAGCTTTTGGCAGCCGCTCGGGTCGGGCTGTTCGCTATATCTTTTCCCTCCGCTCGGTTGGCTCCGCTGCGCTCTGCCACCTCACTCCGGAAAAAGGATGCCGCTTCCATCCCTATTGCAAAAATTCAAAGATTCAAAATTAGTCAATAAAGATGGTTTATAAAAATCGTACTTTTGAAACTAAAATCTATAGCATAAGGTTGATGAAGCAAGTTGTAATCATCGGAGGCGGCGCTGCAGGCTTTTTCTGCGCTGCCAATCTGGACGAAAATAAATATCAAATCAAAATTTTAGAACAAAACAAAGACGTTCTCCAAAAAGTAAAAATTTCTGGAGGTGGACGTTGCAACGTGACGCATGCTTGTTTTGACCCACAAGATTTGGTGAAGTTCTATCCACGCGGCGAAAAAGAATTGCGCAGTGTTTTCAGCAAATTCCAGCCAGGCGACACAATGGAGTGGTTCGAGAGTCGAGGCGTCTCTTTAAAAATCGAAAATGACAATCGCATTTTTCCTGATAGCAACCAATCGCAAAGCATCATCAATGCTTTACAAACCGAAACCCAAAACAAAAATGTTGAGGTTATTACCCAAGCGACGGTAAGCCAAATTTCTAAAATCGAAGATCAGTTTTTAATCGAAACGAAGTCTGGGAATTTCATAGCGGATTACGTTGTTTTCACAACAGGAAGTGCACCAAAATCTCTGAAGTTGGTCGAAAGTCTAGGTCACAAAATTGTGAGTTTGGTACCATCCTTATTTACATTTAACATCAAAAATCCTTTGCTCGCCGAACATCCAGGTACCAGCTTCGAATGGGCAGAAGTTAGCATCCCAAAATTAAAACTAGAAGAAAGCGGACCTTTGTTAATAACACATTGGGGACTTAGTGGTCCTGCGGTTCTCAAATTATCAGCTTGGGGCGCAAGATTGTTAGCTGGCGAAAATTATAAGTTTGAGATTTTGGTTAATTTTATTTCCAAATCGATACAAGATGCTGAGGAAGATTTTATTAATTTTAAAGAAAGTAATCCGAAAAAGACCATTGGACAAAGTAAAATCTATAATGTAACCAATCGCTTTTGGAACAGCCTTTTAGCTTATTCAAAAATAGATTCTGAAAAACAGATTTCGAATATCAGCAAAAAAGAAATGCAAATTTTGGCTGGAAATCTTTGTGAAATGAAATTGCAGGTGGACGGTAAAAGTACCTTCAAAGATGAGTTTGTAACCGCTGGTGGCGTTGACCTCAAAGAAATTAATTTCAAAACCATGGAAAGCAAAGTGATCCCGAATTTATTTTTAGCGGGCGAAGTTCTGAATATCGATGCGATAACAGGCGGATTTAACTTTCAGGCTTGTTGGAGCGAAGCTTGGCTCATCGCGCAAGAACTTAATATGAGATAATATGTTAATTAAGCAAAACATTCAGCACAAGATTTTTAAGACCGCAATTTTGCTCGGTTTTATATACTTTTTTGTGTTGATGTTGCGGATAACTTTATATTATGTTCCTTACAATTCGATGGCTAATTTTTTAGCGATCAAACAAACTGAAATTGAGACTCGTCCAGAATATTTGACGATTTTCCATACGCATGTCTACACCAGTATTTTGGTGTTGATTGCTGGATTTGTGGCTTTATTTTTTAATAAAAGTTTAAAAATACTGCATCGTTTTTCGGGCAGAATCTATGTGATTTTAACCTTAGTGTTTTCGTCAACTTCTGGCATCTACATGGGTTTTTTTGCGAATGGAGGAATCTTTTCAAAAATTTCGTTTATCATCCTCGGAATACTTTGGTTTTATACAACTTACAGAGCTTATCAGGAAATAAGAAATCGAAATATCCAAGCGCACCAACATTGGATGTGGCGAAGTTATGCCTTATGTTTTTCGGCGGTAACTTTGCGTTTGTGGAAAGTAATTTTAGTATATTTATTCCATCCCAATCCAATGGACGTTTACCAAATCATTGCTTGGTTGGGTTGGATTCCTAACCTCTTATTGGTCGAATATTTAATAAAAAGAAAGAAAAAAATAAACTATGAAAACTAATTTAATTCTTGCATTGGTCGTTGCTTCATTTGGACTAAGTTCGTGCAAAAAAGATACAGAAGTCAAAAAAGACGAGACGAAAAAAGATTCTGTTGCTGCTGTTGTAGAACCAGAGTTTCATAAAGAGTTGTATGGGGTTTATACAGGGGATTTCGAGACTGTATATAATCCTAATGCTGATAATATGGAGGACAATTACATGATCAAAAAACTATCGGTTAAGATTAACAGAATTACAAAAGATAGCGTATATGGTTACAGTGTTGTTAATGGCAACCAACGTCCTTTTCGTGGAATTTATAACGAAAATACGCAAAAATTTATCCTAGACGAACCTGGTGATGATAAAACAGATGGACGTTTTACAATAGGACTTCGAAAAGATAGTTTGGTTGGCGATTGGAAAGTTTTTAATAGAGAAAAAGTTAAGTTTCCTGAAAAAATTGTTCGATTGTTGAAAAAGGATTTTGCTTATAATCCTAATTTTATGTTAGACCGTGACCACTCGGATATTGTGGATTGGACAACAACTAAAAAAGGAAAAGGCAGTTATGAAGACGAAAATGGAAAAACACAAACTTATGATGTTGAACAGCAACGTTATGCGTCTGATGCGATTTTCAAAATAAATGCGTCTAAGCAAAAACTTGAAGAAAAAGATCTAAAAAACATGAAAAAACTTGACATGGAAATTATCAAAAATGCAGTGTTTGCACGTCATGGTTATTCATTTAAAAAAGAAACTTATAGACAATTTTTCGATTATCAAGATTGGTATATTCCTGTTTCTAACAACGTTGACAATGATCTATCGCCGATGGAGAAAGAAAATGTTGCGCTTCTTAGTCGCATGATAAAATATGCGGAAGATAATTATGACAGCTTTGGTCGATAAGTAAGACTATTTTATTATTTTTGAAAAAAATTTAAAATGAAGTTATTCTCAAAATATTTAGGAATCCTAGGGATTTTCTCTTTGCTATTATTAGCGTCGTGTCAAACGAGAGTTGTAGATGTGCAAAAACCATTGCATGACAACACTTTGGAATTGTATAAAAAATACACGATTAGAACTAACGACGCACAAACGATAAAAATGGAAGTTCTAAAAGTTGATGCTGATAAAATCTACGGAAAACTTAATAACGGCGAACAAAAAGAAGTCTTAAGAAGCGATGTTAGAGAAATCAAAAAGACAGATTATTTGATGAGCGTGATTATCGCAGTTGCAGCGGTTGCAGCGGTAATTTTTATTCCGATTTAATAGTTAGTCTATCTTTTTAAAAATATTAAAACTCCCGAAATTTTGGGAGTTTTTTGTTTTATATATCAAGTTCTTTTTTGTTGGTGATGAGTTTGTATTTTCGTTGAAGAAATAAGATTATTTTGTGTGAAGCTTTGTACATCAAAAATCCTATAAGCCATCCAAATCCAATTCCACAAAGGATTCCTGCGACAATAGAAATGTCTTTTTGTCCCCATTTGTAAACCATATTGATGAACAAAAATGCAATTACTGAAACGATTGTACTGCCGAGTATGGATGAAACTATGAAAAATGTTTTAAACCCTTTGCTGACAGATCGTTGCTGAAATCCTACCAAAACCGATGTCGAAATAATACCTGCGCTCACCAAACCAATGACAATGGCGATAAACAAAAGTCCAATAACAACACCTAAAATTAGCAATAGTAAAAAGACAAATGCGCCGAATAAAATAAGTGTTATTATAAAATCTTCTTCATTGCGCCAAGAGTCGTTGACTAAAGGTTTTAAACCAAAAATAATGTCAGAAAAAGTATGTAAAATATCAATTGTCATTGGCGGTTAATTTTGAAGTTCCATATTTTTAAATCGTTTTCTAAAAATAATAAAGCTTATAAAAGTCAAAATAAATTGTGTTGTAAGCATGATTAAATAAGGTTTTGTCGCTTTAATGAAGTCACTTATATTAGAAAAAGCATCATTAAGATTATCACAAAAAAGATAGAGTAAATAGCCTAAGGAAATTCCGCAAAAACTTACAAAAGATAATAGCCGATTCTTCCGAACTGCAGGAATTAAATTTAGAAAAATACTTACACTCGAAAGACTCAAAAAGATACTTGCTTGCATTGATAAAACAGCCACGATAAACATCAAAAATTGCACGAATTTGCCCTCCGAATTGTCTGCGTCGTCCATGTATAAACGTATTAATATCTGTGAGATTAGCAAACTAAGAGCAACAAGCACTAAAAAATTGGCTAATAGATAAAGATAAAGTCGTTTCAAAATTTTATTCTTTAAGTTTTATTTATATGTTTCTCCATTATATTTTAATACCACATTTTCTTTAGTGTCAACAATTTTCGTTTTGCAATCGCCTTTTATCAAAGTGCTGATTTCTTTTTTAATGCTAGTTTTCAGTTTGAGATTATTCAAGCCATTATTTTTATTTTTGTTATCAACTTCAATACTTGTAATTTCTGTCGAAAACTCGCCGTTACATTTCGTATCCCAATCGCCAGAATTTCGATAGACTGTAATGTTGTCTGTTATTCTGTTAAGTTTTTTATTATCAACTAGATATAGTTTTAATTCTTCCAATGCAAAAGGGTTGGGTCCGCTCGTATTATGTGTACTAACACGTACACCAAACGCTCTTTTTTGATCCGCAAGAATATACAATCCGGTGTCGATAACAAGACTTTCCATAATCATAGCATCAGAAACCCAAGCTTCTGGCTCGATGTTTCGGTAAAGAATTTTTGCAGATGTGTTGTCAACAACCAGAACGATGGCATCCATCACTAAAAAATAATTTCCGTATTCGTCTTGCTCGTTGGTTTTATATTTTGGAATCAGAAGAACACTTTGCGCTTTATTGTTGGGCAAAACTTTTTCGGTGAACAGATTCAGGTTAATTTGAGATTCTTTTAGATTAAGTTGCTGCAAAGCTTTTGTTAGCAAAACAGATTTTTTTTCTTGCCCAAAAACAGTTTGAGTTATAGCCAATAAAACAAAAAGTAAGATTAATTTTTTCATCATTTTTAAAATTTAAAATAGCGTATCTCCGATTTTAATAATACTTATGCAAAAGCAATTTCGGCTTGTGATTTGACAAATGAGATATGCGATTGGTGTTGATAAAATCAAAAGAAAAACTGCATCAATTTTTACAATATTATAGTTTTTGATTCGGATCTTTTTAATGATATCAATAAGAAAAACCAGAAACAAAACCAGCAAAAGTCCAGTCGCAAGAAATGCAATTCCGAGACCTGCATCGGTAGGATGTTCGCGACGACTATTGGCTTCAAAAGCCATCTGTGCATAGAAATATAAAGCAACGATCGGGATGACAATTAGTAATAATCGTTTCAGGAAAGATTTTAATAATGGACTCATCGGTATTGTTTAGAAATTTTTTGTTCAGGTTTCGTTTCCAAAAGATATAAAGAAATTAGGAATATCAGTTCCAAAGGTTTCATCAAAATATAAGTAAGGTTAGAACCTAATTCGGAGTTTATTTTTTTGGATAAATTATAACCGTACTTGTCATAATTTCTGCGGACAATCCCATGAATTTTTGGCGAAAAATCTTGCAACATTTCTTCGAAAGCATTAGCAATTTGCAACTGACGATTGACAATAATTGGTCGAGAACGTCGCTTACCGATGTACAAAGGTTTCACCAGATTTGGATTTCCTTTTGCCGCAACCGTGCACAGATAATGTCCTGTGTGATCCAAAATTGGAGGGTGCGTTTTTTGCGAAAACGTCCAAGTTGTGGTGTCTGTAAAAACTTTAATTAACGAGTTATAATCTTGTCCGAACAACATCAAAATTAGTGTAAGTACGATAAATACTGGAAGTAGAAAAATCCAAGCCCAAATTGTAACATCATATTTTTGATATAAAAACCGATTGCAATTGTTGAGAAATTTGTTTTTGAAAGTTCGGTTTTGCGAGATGTTTTTTTCTTCATTTAGAATTTTAATCCATAAATAAATCGCAATAAACAAGCTAAATAATGGCATCCAAAGGAAAAAAAAGCTAGCATCATCTCCTTTATAAGAACCAAGGCTTTCCGTATTGTGTGATCCGATTTGTATTAAAACAGCAAAGCTAATAATCGCACCAATCATTAAAAATATTAAGCTTAAAACTAAAGTTAATGGTGGAAGATTTCGTCCCTTTTTCCAAATAAGAAATGCGGAAATATTAAAAATGATAAAGTAAAAAAGCAAACTAAAAATATGTTTTCCCCCGAACGGAATGTAGCAAGAATCAATAGGATCAATAGCAATATTAAAATCTTCAGCATGCGTCATCAAACCAAATGCAAAGACGACTAAAGACAGAAAGTAGCCCGATAAAAATGTGATGCTGCCAACCGAAATTCTTTTCCCTTTTATTTCAATTGTTGAAAAAAAGAAAATAACAACGGCCAGAATAATTATTGCTAAAACTAAAATTCCTGCCATACTAACGGGATTTTGATTTTGCTAAAACTTCAATTAAATACAATATTAATCCACCAGCCAAATAACACAGAATATCGATCCAACTAAAGGAGTTGCCGAGGACAATCATCGCGATTTTATTGTCTTTAAAACCGATAACCTCTGCAAAATGAAAGTATTGCAAAAACTCAATAACGCAAGAAAAAATTAAAAGCGCAATAATCAATTTAGTATTGTCAACTTCTACAAAAGCTTTCACAAAATAATACATCAACATCACGACAAGAACATCGCCTAGATAAGATCTTACGAAGACGATATCTTTAAAAGTTGTCGCAATTAAAAACTCGATAACGAAAATAATAACCGCAATGATGAGGTTTTTAAATTTGAATGTTAATTTCATACTAGTTTTTCTTCTTTTTTACTTTTTTCAGTTTCATGTTTTCATCATTTGGATCAATTTGCAAACTGTAAATAATTCCTTTTTCAACAAAGACTTTGTTGAGCAAATCTTTGTTATTAATTGGTTCGCATCCATTTGAAAACAAGAAAGGCGCGAAAAGTTTCTTCCAAGTCCCATTAACATTGGTGAAAGTACTAAAAGTGTAAGTGCAGCCATTCATTGGTGCTTGTACAACAGATATTTCGTCCAATCCATCGCCATTTAGGTCGCCTTCATTTATTAAAGTTGCTTCACAACAACCTATTTTTAAAGCTTTAATAGTTTTCGAATCGGATAGCAAAGTATATTCGTCAGGAACGCCGTCTTCAACAGGATTTCCGTGTCCTTTTTTAGTTTGTTTTATAAAGAGACTTTCATGCACTTTTTTATTGGTGAAATGACCCTTGATTTTTTCGCCAATATTTTGGTTAATTATTTGAGCATTAGTTATTTGTAAGCCTAAAATTATTATTAAAAAATATAGAGTTTTTTTCATTTTTAAAATTTAAATATAATCATTCATAAAGCTTTCTTTCATCATAATTTTCAATGTTGAAATTTCCATTTTTATAAACTGCTGAGGTTTTTTTATTGTTGGGATCATCAAAGAAAATCTTCTTTTTAGAAGCATCAAATTGAAGCTTTTTTGTCGGAATGTCTTTGTGGTCGGTTGGTGTTTCTATATGTGTGAAATTACAAATGCTCAATTTTTTCTTTTTATTGAAAGCCGATTTCAAAATATATTTTCCGGACTTCAATTGATATACAGAAGCATAATTGCAAGAAAATACCAATTCGTCCATTTGTTTAATGATTAAAAACTCCGTTGGTGAGAGGTTGTGGACTTCCGTAAAATATTGATGGTATGCGTTTTCTTTTAAAATTATTCTATTATTTTTCACTAAATAATTCCAATGATACATAGATGTGTTACTTAGATTATAAAGTTTAATGTCTTTATTTTCAGAAATATATGAAGTTAATTTGTAGTTTAACGTGTCAATATTCTGTTTGAAGTTATCGTATTTTTCTATCTCGCCAGTTGTGACGGCTTTTTCAAAATCTGAAGTGAAAATTTGTAGCGCTTTTTTTTCTTCCTTATCGTTGTCACTATAATTTCTTAAGCTTTGTTCATAATTTAAAAGGCTCGAAATCAAAGATGATTCTAGGTTTTTTTGACCAAAAATCGACATCGGAATTACACACAAGAAAAATAGAATCCGCATTTTTTTCATCATCAAAAATATTGGTGTTTTGTAGAAAAGGAAATTACAAATTTTAGAATTATGATTAATAATATTCTTTTGGAAATAAAAAATCAGTATTTTTCTTATTTAAAAGCAAAAATTATTGATTTAAAATAATGAAAATACACATTACTTCAGAAGAATTTAAAACCAAAGAAATTAAAAATCTTAAAAAACTAAGGTTAATAACAATTTTGTTTTTGGCTTTAGTTAATGTTGGCATCATTGGATTTTTCCTTTATATGTTTTACGGCGCATACAGTGACAGGAATGTTTCAGAAAGCTTTATCTCCTATATTTCGCCAACGATTTTTTATTTAGAGTTAATTTTGATTCTGCCTTTGGGCGGCGTTTCATTGTTGATTTATAATCGATTTAATCTTTTTATTAAAGAGCTTGACGATCTTGATGATGATTATTTTACTTTGTACGAGCAGTTTGCTAATTTTTCTTATCGTGCATTTGCCCACATTCCGATGTATTTAATTTCGCAAAAAGGTTTAATCTTAATTAAAAATTTCAAAAAAGTAATTATTCCTGCAGATCACATTTCCGAGATTAGAATAAAAAATGTGAATTTAGGAAGATTTGGTAGTCGATGTTATGTAAGTTTTTTCAATGACAATCAACGTATTGATAAAATTACCTACCATTCAACTTATCCATCTGAAGTAGAGTTTTTGAAACAAAATATTGATGCGCTTGATATTAATATTAGAATTCAAGAAAATTCTTAACTTTATTAAACGCCGAAACAACATTCAAATGAAAAAATTATTATTTCTTAGCCTTTTCATCATTATAATTAGTTGTACATCAACAGCACAAAATATGGAAATAAAATCTATTTCTGTTAGTACTTACGGTGGTGATATGGGCTATGTCGATTCGATTAAAGTTACTAAAGACTCTATTTTTTCTGCGACAAATGTAGCGACAGATTCTTTAAGAAATACATCTTCTAAAATCTTAAATTCAAAAATTAAAATTTCGGATTTAATGAATGATTCTGATTTTCAAAAAGTTATAAACCTTAAAAACGGAAAAAGTAATTTGCCTGTTGATGGGACAGATACGGCGTTAAAAATTGAAACTGCTGACAAGGTGTATAAAATTGTAAATGCAGATAACTTGATTTGGAAAAGCATTGTTAACAAAATGTATTCGATCAAAGAATAAATCCAATCTCACATTTGTAAAATTGTCCAAAATGAATTTCATCAGCAAAAGCTTTTACTTTTTACTTTTATCATTGATTTTAAGTTCGTGTATAAAAAGATTAGGTCGACCCGAAATTACAGGACGAATCCTAGATTACAACGGAAAACCAATTGAAGATTGCATCGTTGGGGAAACCAAAACTGATGCAAATGGCCAATTTCATTTATCCACAAAAACATATAATGCTTTCTTTTTAACCGAACTTTTTGCGATGGAAGCGCCGCCAATGATGGTTAGCTTTGAAATAAAAAAAAATGGCTACGAAGATGACAATTTTGAGGCTTTTCATAAATATGGAGGAGGCTTATCAAAGAATACAAAATGGAATTTGGGCGATATTTATCTAAGAAAAAAAGGAGAAGCCGTCGATGTCAATCAAATTTTTAAAGACAATTGGAAAATGAGTTTTACCAAATCAAAGGACACGATGTATTTGGTTAGCCAAAAGCTTGAAAATAGAAATCTGACAGAGAGAAGTAGCGAATTATACAGCTTGTATGACCAATTTACAAGCGATTATGGCAAAAGTGATTCCTTAAAGAAAGTCTTACCAAAAACTGTTGGTTCTCGAGATATAAAATTGCAGATTCAGGATAAAAATCTAAAAATCGATGTTCTTACCAAATATATGGTTCGTGATAAAGAAGACGATTCGCTGCGGTATTCAGGAACTTGGAATTTAGCGAAAGATTCGGTGATGACTTTCAAAACGTCTTACAAAGATCTTAACGGAAATTTTAAGATACTAAAGTCTGATTTGTTTTTTTTACAATTGAAAAAACTTTGATAAGATAAAATTTATGATAAAAACATTTTAAATAATTAGATGAAAAAAAGAATTCACAAGTTTTTAAACTATTTTTTACCATTATTCATTTGCAGTTTTATCCAGTTTTATTGGTCGATGCCAAGTTTGATTGACCGAATGTCTAGTGCGTGTATGACGTGTTCTTATTTTGAAGATACACTTTTAATGTCGTTGGTGATTAGTATTTTTTGTACAGTCTTATTTCTTTTGATTTTTAAGCTGAATAATATCTATCTTAAAAATTGTATTGCTGGACTGTTTTTAATGGCGCTCTGGTATTATTTCGACTACACGATGTTTGTGGAGCGAGAATCCTCGTGGAGCACATATCTCTTCCTTGAAGAAATTAATGTTACCACAAGTTTGGCCTTTATTCCGATTGTGATAATGACGTTTGTTTGCCTTTTTAGTATTCATTTTAGAAATAAAAAATCGATTAAAAAAATTGAATGATGAAAACTTTCTTAAAAGTTATTTTAGTCTTTATCATTTCTTTATTCTTTTATTCTTGTGAAATAAAGAAAGCTTTTCCAAGTATCATCGAAGAACAAACTTTTGATAAAAGAGATTATTATGAATATGAGTTTCCTTATTATTTACGAGAAAATCAGCTAGCAAAGCAAGATTCATTTAGGCCAATAATTTATACCAATGTTCCTCCGATGAAGCGAGAAGATTCATTAGTTGTGCCAATACCAATTTTTGAGTTTCGGTTTAGACATTCCGAAAGCAGAGAGGACTTTTATAAAAAACTTAATCAAAAATCAATCGTTTATTTTGAAAAGAATAAAGAAATTATTTATAGAAACTACTTTCAGAGTTTTTATGGTCCAGACTATTCCAAAAAAGACCTTAATAAACCACGAAATCTTCAGGATTTAGAAACTTATTTTAAAAGCAAAAATATCATTTATAAATATCTGGGATCATTTAGCTATTTAAAATCAAAACTTTTAACACAAGACGAAAAAGAGCTTGACAAGCTTTCGCCAAGGACATCTAAAACCTATGACTTTCTGATCAATAAAAATTTTTATAGAATAACTGTTGATTCTGCTTTTGTTGAAAGTCAATTGTTTTATCACCAAAAAGATACACTTTCCGATTTTAGAACCAATTCTACGATGTTATTTAAATAAAAAAAATGAAAAAAATCATAACGTTTCTGCCTATTGCAGCCATACTTTTTCCGATGCTTATCTATCTAAATCCTTTTATTTGGGGAATGAAACGTATGCCTATATACAGACCTTCGGTAAAAACAAGTAAACTAATTTCTGATCTGAATGCAAAATATTCATTAGAAATGCAAACAGGAAATGTAGTGGATACGCTTTGGTATTTTCGTGACTTAAAATCAGGAAAAATCACTGAAAAACAAAATTTCGACCTCGAATTATTTGCTGAAAATCATTCAAAAGATAGTTTAGAACTGATAAAAAAATATGTTGCGGATTTCGATAAAAACTTTGAACATCGCCAATATTTCGACTCTTTGAAAGTGAAAACCTCCAATCGCGATTCTGTAATCTATAAAACAAAGATCCAATGAATCTAGCGAAAATATTTAGAATCCAGCTTTCGGTATACGCATTTATTATTCTTTTTGCGATTCAACATTCTTTTTTCAAAAACTATTTTTATCTGTGGATGTATTATGAAAAGATCATTTTAGGTGTTTTTGTTGTCTCAGTAATTGCCGTTTTAGGATCGGTAATTTTACTTATTTACGAAAGTATTGTTTCCATAAACCGGGAAAAACAAATATCGGCGGAAATTGCTTGGCTATTGGTTTCCATTTTGGCATATTACGGTGTTATTGCATCTAGCTTGTACCTATCCACACAATGTCGACTTTAATTTTTTCATCAAAATGAATGCTATTTTATCCAACTTGCAAGATTTTACAGACCGAGAATTGGCGTTTTTCTATAAGTACAGATTAGCTCAATATACGCCAGAAACTCAGGAAGAAATAATAAACTTTATTTTTGAAAATAGACAGGTTTCCTTGGATAAAATGGAAGCACTTCTAAAAACGCCAAACCCCCAAAATGCTTTCTGCAAAAGATGTGGATCGGACAAAATCTTCAATTATGATGTTGTATATGATAATCCAGCATTCAAAAAACTATCCTATTATCAATGGGAAGATTTGAAAGCAAATTTTAACAAAAAGAATCAAATTGAATGTTTCGTGTGCGGAAATATTATAGAAAACCCAAACGAAACTTATTTTGACAAGATTTTAAAATTCATAAAAAGGAGTTAATTTAAATTTTAGCCTTTATTTTTTAATAAATTTACAATATCACGATCCTCAAGAAGCCTTGCATAATCCAAAGCTGAACTCCCAAATCTATCCTTAAGAAGCGGATTTGCTTTGTATTTTAGAAAAATATTAATAATCTCGACAAGGTATTTTTTAGATTTTAGTTTGGCTTTTAACATGACGTACTTTTTGTCGTCTGCGGGCGTTCCTTCGATTCTCGGCATTATAGCAAGGTGCAAAGGCAAGAGTCCATCGAAACCTAAATTTGGATCTGTGCCTTTTTTTAGCAAGAATTCTAAAACTTCAATATTGTATTCCTCGCTTGCAAGATTAAGTTGTGCTAGGTCATTTTGACAAGAGGTATTTTGAATTAAACCTAAATATTGTTCAAAATAATAATTCTCGATTGCAAAATTCACCCAATAACACGGATCGCCTCCAGTTACTGTATTCGAAAACATTAGGCTTTTACTTTGGGCGACTTTTTTGTTATTAAATTTATGTAAAGCATTAATTAATGAGCTTCGTTCGATTGTTGCAAGACTTTTTGCAGGCGAAATTTGCGCTTGTCCAAGTGCATAAAAACACCAAAAAATAATTAAAATGTTTATTTTTTTCATATTTGTGTGTTGTTGAAAAGCATTTTATTTAAAAATAAAAGCGTTTAGTTTTCTTAAAATTTAAGAAATGAGTTTTGTGTTTTAGTAAATATACTTGAAATTATTGAGATGAAAACAATCAAATTGTATATTTGAGCAAATGATGATACATCGAAAAACTTCATGATTTTCTGTGTTACGATGGAGAAATAGAAGTTAAACAAAAATGAGATTTAGGAAAAGTTTAGAAACATGAAAATACAATATCTGTTTTTACTTTTAAGTTGTCTTATAGTAACATCATGCGATAAGAAAACGATAGATAAAAAGGAAGCACCAAAAAAGCGCAGTTGGGATTTCACGCGACGTGATTTCAAGGAGTCTCACGTTCAGTTGTTAAACATGTATGATGTTTTTAGTGCTAATAAATTGTCGGACAGCTCCATAGTTTTTAATACAAGTCTTTTTAATGGCTGGAAGTCTAAGAGAACTACATTTTCGGATACTTTGCAATTGTCAGAAAACATCATTAGCAAGGATAACTTAGGAAATAATAAAACTCAAATTTTGTCTTATGTGAAAACTAAAAACAGAGCTAACGATATTTTTTTTCAGTTGATAATTAACGAAAATCCTAGCCTCGAATACTCTATGGAGAAAACTGGTAAGAAGAATGGAAATACCGAGGAGCTAAAACAAAAAATAGATACTACGTGGTATTTTACGTATCGTGGAAAATTGTTCATCAACAAAAAAGAACTAAAATATTTTAGTGATGATTTATATCAAAAATAAAAAACTAAAAATGATAAAAAAGATATTAGTCTATGCAATAATGTTTTTCGTATTTCAAAGTTGCCAAGGACAGAAAAGTGAAACTTTTTGGCGTTCAGAAAGCATTTCAAAAGTTGATAATTCTGAAATTTCTACTTTCAGCAAAGCTTTTACGAATGAAATTTTGGAGACTAATATTCATCTTTCCAAAAATGGCGACGAGATTCAATTAGGTTTTCCAGAAAATAAGAAAATCAAGATTTCGGACTTCAAATCGCTTTCAAATGTGAAGCTAGAAAATGGTGTTTTATTGGATAGCATTTATGACATCGATGTAAAAGATAAATTTCTGAATATAAAATTCTATTTTAATGGAAGGGAAAAAAAGGATCGCTACATATTGTCTTTTCAAAATATGGATAAAGCTTCTTATTCTAAAGATGTTTCAGAATTACAAGCTTCCCAAAAAAAGCTTATCGAAAGCCTGAAAACTTTAGATATTTCGAAACTGGATTTGCAAACAAAATGGCCCAGCTATTTTGATAAATCTGTAAATATTGATGCGCTTAATTACCGACAAACAGCAGAAATGCTAGCAAGTAAAGATGACGGATTGCAGTCTGCATCTATGCAAAATGAGGTAAGCGTTGATGGTTTTCCTGTTTTTAAATACCGAGAAGTTTCTATTAAAAATTCCAATAAACTGAACTTCGTAGCTGTTAGGTTTTCGGGAGTTGAATTTAACAACCTAAAATATATTTTTGATGCTGAAACTGAGAAAGCTGAAGCGATTGTTTTTTCGGATAACCATTTGACAAGTAAGCAAATAACCGATGTTTTTAGTAAATTGAATTCTCACTTTGGAAAGCCCGAAATTGCACCAACGGACTATCCATCATTTTTGATGTTCACTTGGAAAGATGCAAACAATGTTGTTAAGATGGTACTCACCGAAGATGATTCGGATGTTGATGAAATTCCAACACTTAATGCTGAAAAACTAAAGATAAATTCTGATGCCACACTTTTATTAAAACAATATTCTACGCAGTTAAAGAAAGCAGAAGTCACGATTACGCTGGTTTCTAATAAATTGTCAGCAATAATGAAAAGGACTTTGAAAAAGGGAACCAAGCCAAATGTGGAATATAATTTTTAAGAATTTATGAAAAATGTCCTACTGAGTCTTTTCGTACTGCTACTTTGCAACGCTAATATTTTTGCGCAAACCAAATCATTCACGGCAGTTATCAAGGATCCTGATCATTATACCAATGTCCGCGTTTCTGAAAATGGAAAAATAATCGATAAACTTGTTGATGGTCAAATGTTTTATGTTTTGAATGAAAATTCTGATCCCGATTGGTATCAGATTTCATATCCCGATCCAAAAGAACAAAATAAGGATTTCGAACGTTTTTACAACAAAGTTAAAGAAGGTTACATACACAAGAGCAAGGTCAAATTCTTGGATCAGCTAAAAAATCTATCAGTTAAAGAAATTACAAATGGCTATATTTTCTTCGACGAAAATTTTAGTTTAGAAGTAACCACAAAAAATTTTGATGTTAAAAAACATAAAATAACGAAAAACGATGGTCATTTTATTTCAAAAATTGATGACGCAAGACCTTGGGGAATCGACGGTGACATTCTTCCTGAAATGAATGAGTTAGACAAAGTGATTGTAACTTACAACAAAGTTAAAATTCCGTTTCCCAAAGAAGCTATCAAAAATATGTTTCATTTTGCTATAAACACGAATTACATCGGCGTTTCGAAACTGGACGATCGCACTTATTTCTTCTATTCACAAAACAGTGATGGCGCAGGCGCTTACGAAAGTGTTTGGAAAATAGTTGACGGAAAAGTCGTTCAGCAGTTGATTTCCACGTTTTAGATTAACCACCAATCATTTTTTTGATGGAATTTAATTTCATCAAAGCTTCAATTGGTGTTAATGTATTAATATCGATTTTTGTCAGCTCTTCGCGAATATTTTCTAAAACAGGATCGTCCAATTGGAAGAAAGATAATTGCATGTTTTCTTCGGTCACACGTTTTATTTTCTCTCCAGAATTCTCGGATGATGTTCTGTTAGATTCTAAAGTTTTTAAAATTTCGCCAGCTCTATTCACTACTTTTGAAGGCATTCCCGCCAATTTCGCAACATGAATACCAAAGCTGTGTTCGCTACCGCCAGATACCAATTTTCTAAGGAAAATAATGTTGCCTTTATTCTCTTGGATTGACACATGGAAGTTTTTGATACGCTCAAAATTCAATGTCATTTCGTTTAGTTCGTGGTAGTGTGTTGCAAATAAAGTTTTGGCTTGAGACACGTGTTGATGCAGATATTCGGCAATTGCCCAAGCGATAGAAACCCCATCATAAGTGGACGTTCCACGACCGATTTCGTCTAGCAAAATTAAACTTCGCTCCGAAATATTATTCAGGATATTTGCGGCTTCATTCATTTCCACCATAAAGGTAGATTCCCCCGCAGAGATGTTATCTGTGGCGCCAACTCTGGTAAATATCTTGTCCAAAGTCCCAATTTCAGCATGTTTAGCAGGAACAAAACTTCCAATTTGTGCTAACAAAGCGATGATGGCTGTTTGTCTCAGAATCGCCGATTTACCCGCCATGTTGGGGCCTGTTACCATAATAATTTGCTGCGAATCTTTATCTAAAAAAATATCATTCGGAATGTATTTTTCGCCAAGAGGAAGCGATTTTTCGATAATTGGATGGCGTCCCTCTTTGATGTCAATCGCAAAACTATCGTTAAGAATAGGCTTTGTGTAATTGTCTTCAATGGCAAGATTTGACAATCCAACCGCACAATCCAATTCGCCAACAAGACGCGAATTTTCTTGGATTTGGTCGATGTAAATCAAGACTTCTTCGCAAGAATTTCGGTAGAGTTGAAGTTCCAGTTGCGAGATTTTTTCCTCCGCGCCAAGAATTTGACTTTCGTATTCTTTAAGTTCTTCGGTGATGTAACGCTCGGCATTTACCAAAGTTTGTTTTCTAATCCAATCCTCAGGAACTTTATCTTTATGCGTGTTTCGGACTTCAATATAATAGCCGAAAACATTATTAAAATCTATTTTTAAACTCGAGATTCCTGTGCGTTCAATTTCTCGGGCGCACATATCGTCCAAAAAGCCGCGACCTTTATTTTGCAAACCTCGCAAGTGGTCTAACTCTTCAGAAATCCCTGCCTTGATGACATTTCCTTTGTTGATGTTAACAGGCAAATCTTCGTTAAGGTGCATTTGCAAATAACGGATGAGGTCTTCCATATTATTGAAAGGATCAATCCATGCCAATACATCTGGGAAATTATGGAGTTTGGCTTTGATCTCTTGGATGTTGATAATCGATTGACGAAGATAACCTAATTCTTTCGGTGAAATCTTCTCTGCGGCTAGTTTGCCAACCAATCTATCCAAATCCGAAATGCCTTTTAGAAGTTCTTCAATTTCGTATTTTAAATGATCTTCTTTATTTAAAAACTCAATCAGGCTGAGTCTTCTGTTGATGTCGCTTATGTTTTTTAATGGTAAAATCAAACGTCTTCTCAACAAACGTCCGCCCATTGGCGTTTTAGTTTTATCAATGATGTCGAGTAAAGATTTGCCTTGATAATTCGATGAATAAACGATTTCTAAATTTCTTAAAGTGAAATTATCCATCATCAAATAATCGTCTTGCGGAATATTTTGGATTTTGGTGATGTGTTGTAAAAGTGCGTGATGCGTGTCTTCTACTAAATAAGCGAAGATAGCACCAGCAGCCGTTACACCTAACTTTTGATCTTCAATCCCGAAACCTTTAAGCGATTTTGTTTTAAAATGCGAATTAAGTTTTTCGTAAGCATAATTGTACTGAAAAGCCCAATCTTCTAGCTTGAAGGAATTTTTATTTTTAAGTTGACTTGGAAGTTCGGTAGTTCGTTGATAAATAATTTCGCTCGGATCAAATGTATGTACAATGTGCAAAAGCTTTTCCAATGGACCTTCGCTTACTAAAAATTCTCCTGTCGAAACATCGACCAAAGCCATTCCGAATTTTTCTTTTTCCTTGTGAAGTGAAAGCAGAAAGTTATTTTTCTTCGATGTTAAAACTTGGTCGTTAAAGGTAACACCTGGCGTTACCAATTCTGTAACACCACGTTTAACAATGCCTTTCACCATTTTTGGATCTTCCAATTGATCGCAAATTGCAACACGCATCCCAGCTCTTACCAACTTTGGAAGATAAGAATCTACAGAGTGGTGCGGAAAGCCAGCCAACTCGATGTGACCGTCGCCATTAGCACGTTTGGTTAAAACAATGCCTAAAATCTGGGATGTTTTGATGGCATCTTGGCCAAAAGTTTCGTAGAAGTCGCCAACACGAAATAGCAACAAAGCGTCTGGATATTTAGCTTTTATCGTATTGTATTGACCCATCAACGGAGTTTCTTTCTTTGCCTTTGCCATAATCAAAAATTGGATTTCAAAAATACGAAATTCGTTTAGGCTTCAAAAGTTTCGACCAGAATTAACAGAAATTATCTTTTTGAAGAAGACAAAAAAAGATAGAATTTTTATCTTTGTCGATACGATGCGTATATATAACACCAAAGACTTTCTAAAAACCGTTCTGAGTTTACACAAAACAGATACGCTGAAGTTATTGTTTCCGACAATGTTGTTGGTAGGTTTGTATTCTTACGGCATCGCTTATTTAGAAATCGAATATCTAGATTTGACGAGCAAATCGACGGTTACTAATGTCGGTTTGGTACACAGTATGTTGGGTTTTGTGCTTTCTTTGTTGTTGGTTTTTAGGACAAATACAGCCTACGACCGTTGGTGGGAAGGACGAAAACTTTGGGGCAAATTGGTAAATGACACTCGAAATTTTGCGATTAAAATCAATGCAATTTTACCAAAAGAAGAGCAACATCACAAAGATCAAATTGCAAAATATTTGCGATATTTTCCTTTGTTTCTTGCGAAACATCTTTCTAAAGAATCAACCAGATTGGCTTTGGATGAAGAGTTTTCGAAACTGGAAGAAGGATTAAAACATCATGCGCCGATTGAGTTGGCTTCTATTTTAATGCAAAAAATAAAGCAACTTAACAGAGAAGGCATTATTACAGATGTTGATTATTTGTTTTTGGAAAATCAGTTATCGGGTTTTTTAGAACTTACTGGCGGTTGCGAACGAATTAAAAATACACCAATTCCTTATTCTTATTCATCGTTTATCAAAAAGTTTATTTTGCTTTTTGTGTTGGCTTTGCCTGTGGCGTATGTTATTAATATTGGATATTTTATGGTGCCTTTGACCATGTTTATTTACTATGTTTTGATGAGTTTGGAGATTATCGCGGAAGAAATCGAAGATCCATTTAATAATGATGTTAACGATGTCCCAATGGAGACTTTGGCTCAGAATATTGGTAAAAATGTGGATTTAATATTTAAAAAATAGATTGTGGCTAGAAAATTAAAACTAGAAGAATTAGGAAGAATCGATGTCGAAACGTTTAAGGAAACGGAGAAAATTTCTTTAGTTGTTGTGTTGGATAACGTAAGAAGTATGCACAATGTTGGCGCAGCTTTTCGTACAGCTGATGCTTTTTTAATTGAAAAAATTATCTTGTGTGGGATTACGCCACAACCGCCACATCGCGAAATTCACAAGGCAGCTCTAGGTGCCACCGAAAGTGTAACTTGGGAATATGAGGAAGATGTAAAGTCGACGATCAAGAAATTGCAAGACGACGATTTCGTAGTTTGTGGTATCGAACAGACAACTGATAGTGTGCTTCTAACGGATTTTGAAATAAATAAGGATAAAAAATATGCCTTAGTTCTCGGAAATGAAGTAGATGGTATCAGTGATGAGATTGTTTCGGACTGTGATGTTTTACTAGAAATTCCACAACTTGGGACAAAGCATTCGCTTAATGTAAGTGTGTGCGGAGGCATTGTTATGTGGGAATTTGCGAAAGCGCTAGGTCTATAAAAACAAAAAACTGCATTAGCAATTGCCAGTGCAGTTCGAAATAAATCTAATAAAAAGTAAAAATGAAAGGCGACAAAGGTAAGCTTTTTATTTTTTAAAAACCAAATGTTTTAATAAAAAGTTATTCGAAGAATACTAAATTGTGGTTTGTTTGATATTTCCTACCAAAATTGCGAAAGGATTTAATATAAAAATTTCATCAAAAATTATAAACAGACTCTAAGAATTCGAATGCTTTTTTTAACTTAGCAATATGTATATAAAAGACTATTTGTCCAAAGATTTTCCGGCGTTCAGCATTTCCGATTCTATTGAAGAAGCTTCGGAGTTGGCAAAGGAATTTGGATATTCACATATTTTCATAAAAAAGAAGGGCATCTATATGGGTGCGCTTAGTCAGTCTTTTTTGGAAGATAGTCCAGAAGGGCAGTTGGGTAGTCTTGCGATGCACTTCGAGAAATTTGCAATTTCGGAAGATAGTAACATTTGGGATTCTATTAAGTTGTTTCATACTTTTAATACCAATGTTGTCCCAGTTATTAATAGTGACGAAAAATTTCTCGGCTATATCTGTTGTGATGATATCTTTAGCGAGTTTTCGAAATATCCAATATTTTCGGAAGCAGGCGCTATATTGACAGTGCAAACCAACAGTCTACATTATTCGATGGTGGAAGTGGCTAAGATTATCGAAAGTAACAATTCTAAACTTTATGGTTGTTTTATAACGGCTGTTAAAGAAGATCACATCGAATTAACTTTAAAAATTAGCCAAGACAATCTTAGCTCTATTGATGAGACTTTTGAGCGTTTTGGATATACCGTGATTAATAAATTTTATAACGATCAAAAAGAAGATCTGTTAAAAGATCGCTTTGGATTTTTCCAAAAATACTTGGAGTTTTAGGCTATGGTTGCAGCAATATATTCTCAAAAGAAAGATTTTGATAGCTTCTTGTATCTCAACAAGTTTATCTCGGAGTTGGAGTTAAGACACATCCCAATTGTGTTGCATGCAGACATGGCAAAAAATATGAAATTCTCTAGTAGTTACGACACATTTAAAACTAAAGAAGATCTAAAAGCTAAAGGCGTGGACTATGTTTTCAGTTTTGGAGGCGATGGGACAATCCTGAGTGCGATGTCCTTTATCCAAGAATTGGAAATTCCGATTGTTGGGATTAATATGGGAAGATTAGGCTTTTTGGCGAATTTTAAAAAAGAGGAAATCTTTAAAGAAATTGATGTCATCTTAAAAGGCGACTACACCATCAGCAAACGAAGTACCATAAAAGTAACGACTTCGAAACCTAATTCTATTGACTTTCCGTACGCGTTGAATGATGTGACTTTGTCGCGACAAGAAACAACATCCATGATCACGATTGACTCTTATATTAATAATGATTTCTTGAATGTCTTTTGGGGCGATGGTTTGATTATTTCGACGCCGACAGGTTCTACAGCTTATTCTCTGAGTTGTGGAGGTCCGATTATTTCGCCGACCAATGATAATTTTGTTATCACGCCGATTGCGCCACACAATCTTAACGTTCGTCCTTTGATTGTTAATGATGATGCAAGAATCACATTAAATGTCGAAAGCCGATCAACGCAGTTTACTTTGTCGTTGGATTCGCGATTGTATTATATGGACATTGGTAACGAAATCTATCTTGAAAAAGGGGATTTTTGTCTAAATCTTATTATTCCGAATAATTTTAGTTTCTACGAAACCATTCGTCAAAAACTGCTTTGGGGGATTGATAAAAGAAACTAATATTTCGCAATAGGGATGGAAGCGGCATCCTTTGACCGGAGTGAGGCGGCGGAGCGCAGCGGAGCCGACCGAGCGGAGGGAGAAGATACAGCGGACAGCCCGACCTTGCATTGCTAGGTGCTGCAAAAGCCTAGGAAAATGACAAGGGATTGCCCTAGAAAAAATCATGATTCGGATTTGTGAATTATTCGTAAATTAGCAAACTAAAATAAATCTATTAAAAAACATTAATTATGAGTAGAAAGTTTCCGGCTGGTGTAGCCACAGGATCTTTAGTAACAGAAATTTTTGATTACGCAAAAGAGAATCAATTTGCACTTCCCGCAGTTAACGTTATTGGATCTAGCAATGTTAACGCAACTATGGAAACCGCTGCTAAGCTAAACGCGCCGGTAATCATTCAGTTTTCTAACGGAGGAGCAGCTTTTAACGCAGGTAAAGGACTTTCTAACGATGGACAAAAATCTGCAATTCTTGGTGCTATCGCTGGTGCTAAGCATATCCACACATTGGCAGAAGCTTATGGCGCAACAGTTATCCTACATACGGACCACTGTGCAAAAAAGTTGTTGCCTTGGATCGATGGATTGATGGATGCTAACGAAGCTTTCTATAAAGAAACTGGTAAGTCTTTGTATTCTTCTCACATGTTGGATCTTTCTGAAGAGCCTCTAGATGAGAACTTAAGCATCTCTGCAGAATATTTCCAAAGAATGGCAAAACTAGGTATGACACTAGAAGTTGAAATCGGAGTAACTGGTGGAGAAGAAGATGGTGTTGACAATTCTAGCGTTGACAACTCTTTGTTATACACACAACCAGAAGATGTTGCTTTGACTTATGAAAAACTAAAAGCTATCTCTGATAACTTTACAATTGCAGCGGCATTTGGTAATGTACACGGTGTTTACAAGCCAGGTAACGTTGTTCTTACACCTAAAATTTTGGATAACTCTCAGAAGTTTGTTCAAGAGAAATTCGGAACTGCAGCTAAGCCAATTAACTTCGTATTCCACGGTGGATCGGGATCTACGCTAGAAGAGATTCGCGAGGCGATTAGCTACGGTGTTGTAAAAATGAATATTGATACAGATCTTCAGTTTGCTTATACTGAAGGTGTGAGAGATTATATGACAGGAAAAATTGACTATTTAAGAACTCAGATTGGTAACCCAGACGGTGCAGATTCTCCTAACAAGAAATTCTACGACCCAAGAGTATGGTTGAGAAAAGGTGAAGATACTTTCTCTGCGCGTTTGGTACAAGCTTTCGAAGATCTTAACAACGTCAACACACTTTAATAAATTTGTAAAATGTAGAATGTACAAAGTATAAAGTAACTAAAATGCTTTTGATTTGTACATTTTACATAATACATTCTACATAAATACAGATAAAATGGCATTTGATTGGTTTAAACGAAAAGCGCAAAATATTACAACCTCTACTGAGGACAAAAAAGATCTTCCTAAAGGTCTATGGCACAAGACTCCCACAGGGAAAATTATCGAAGCTGAAGAGCTAAAAGCGAATAATTATGTCTCGCCAGAAGATGGTTTCCATGTAAGAATCGGAAGTAGAGAATATTTTGATATTTTATTTGATGACCAAAAATATGAGGAACTTGATGCTAATGTAGAAAGTGTTGATATTCTTAAATTTAAAGATACAAAAGCTTACACTGATCGTCTTAAAGAAGTAAAAGCTAAAACCAAACTTAATGATTCTGTGCGTAACGGAACAGGAAAAGTTAATGGTGTAGAAATGGTAGTGTCTTGTATGGATTTCGCATTTATTGGAGGATCTTTGGGTTCTGTAATGGGCGAAAAAATCAAAAGAGCTATCGATTACGCCATGAAGCACAAATTGCCTTTTATGATTATTTGTCAGTCGGGTGGTGCGCGTATGCAAGAAGCAGCTTATTCTTTAATGCAAATGGCGAAAGTACAAGCTAAATTGGCGCAATTGTCAAATGCTGGTCTTCCGTATATCGCTTATCTTACCGATCCAACTTTTGGTGGTGTAACTGCGTCTTTTGCGATGACAGCAGATATTATTATTGCGGAACCGGGCGCTTTGATTGGATTTGCTGGACCTCGTGTTATCCGCGAAACAATTGGACGCGATTTGCCAGAAGGTTTCCAAACGGCAGAATTCTTACAAGAGAAAGGTTTTGTAGATTTTATTGTTAAACGAACAGAGGTTAAAGAAGTGCTCGCAAAAACGATAAAGTTGTTAATGCACGCTTAAAATATAACTCTCACGAAAGTGGGAGTTTTTTGTATGAGGAAGTTTATTACAATATTTTTTAATGCGCTGAGGTCGTTGTCTTTCAAAAAGATAATTGTGGTTTTGGGGATTGGCATTGGACATCCATTGTTTTCGATTTTATATTTTTTTGCAAGTTTTAGAGCTTTTAATATTGCTAAAAAATTGTACCCTAAAACAAGTTCAACTAATGGCGCAGGCAATGCATTTCGACATTCGTTTTGGGTTTGTCTCATTATGATGTATTTCTGTAAAGTGTCTTCTCCCGAAAAGTCTTTGAAATGGTGTCGAAAATTAACCGATTTGCACGAAGATCTTTTCCCGAACGAACCTCTCGAAACTATGATGGACAAACATAATAACGAAATAGGTTTACAATATTTTATGAGCTTGTTGTCTGGTGTACATCGACAGTTTTTCGAAACAACTTTCTTTATCGATGAGCTCCAAAAGAAAACCAAAGAAGCTGTTATCCTCGAAAACCTAAATCAAAAGCTGGACGAGCGTTTGGTTTATTTAAGAGAATAACAAGCAATTATTCAGTTTTCGCATCTTAGATTTAATAAAATCTTTTATTTTTACTAAAATTAAAATTAAATGGTACTTAGCCGCATCTGGTCTGCGTTTATCATTATTGCGATAATCGTTGCTGGGATTAAATATACGTCGTCCGATAACTACAAAGAGATTTTTAACGACATGGTTGTTGGGAAAGGTGGCGACACGATAAAAATTTCGAAGCAACCGATAACTGCATTTTCTTCAGAAATCCAAACTAATCTTCAGAAATCACCCGATTTTGAGGCGTCGCATATTCATTACAAAAAAGATTCGCTTAATAATGTCAGTGTTTATCGTATACAATCGACAGATGGCGTTATTGGCACCAGCGAAACTGCCGTTAATATCTGTTTAAAACTTATTGGGATTATGGCGCTTTTCATGGGTTTTATGAGTATTGCCGAACGTGCTGGCGGTATCAATTTGTTGAGTCGTTTGATACAACCTTTTTTTTCAAAACTATTTCCTGAAGTTCCAAAAAATCACCCATCTTTTGGACACATGATGCTGAATTTCAGTGCCAATCTTTTAGGTTTAGATAATGCAGCAACGCCTTTCGGACTCAAAGCTATGGAAAGTTTACAATCTTTAAATCCTGACAAAGATCGAGCGAGTAATGCACAAATTATGTTCTTGTGTTTACATGCCAGCGGATTGACATTGATTCCAGTTTCCATCATTGCTATTCGATCGTCGATGGGCTCAGAGACACCGACAGATATATTTTTGCCATGTATGATTGCGACATTTTTTGCAACGATGGCGGCGATGATTATTGTTTCTATTAAACAAAAAATCAATCTTTTCCAACCTGTCGTTTTGGCTTATGTTGGTGGGATTTCTGCAATTATTGCATTGTTGGTTGTCTATCTTGTGCAACTTAGCAAAGACGAATTGGATGTCTTTTCTAAAGTCTTAAGTAATGGGCTTATCTTATTGATTTTCTTTGCGATAGTGCTTGGTGCAATGTATAAGAAGATTAACATTTTCGACGCATTTATCGATGGCGCAAAAGAAGGCTTTACAACTTGTGTTAAGATTATACCTTATTTGGTTGGAATGCTTATCGCGATTTCGTTGTTAAGAACGAGCGGCGTTTTTGAAGTGATTATCGATGGTATGAAATGGCTTGCACAATCGGCTCACATGGACACAAGATTTGTAGATGGTTTGCCAACAGCTTTGATAAAACCGCTTTCTGGCTCTGGTGCTCGCGGTATGATGGTGGACACGATGACAACTTTTGGAGCAGATAGTTTTGCTGGCCGTCTGTCAGCGATTTTACAAGGAAGTTCGGACACGACCTTTTATGTAATTGCCGTTTATTTTGGTTCTGTTGCTGTAAAGAATACGCGATACACCGTTGGTGCGATGTTGTTGGCGGATTTGGTTGGCGTTATTACAGCGATTACGTTGGCTTATTTATTTTTTGGTTAAAATATGATTCAGGATAAAGATTTTACGTTGCGTTTGATTCGACAATTGACGCAAGCTTTAGAAAAGATTTTGTTGGGAAAACCTGACGAAAGTTTAATGCAAAAAGATTTGGATTTCGACTCGTTGATGAAGGATATTTTTAAATTTGATTTTAAAACTTTATCAGCAATGTCAACTTCCGAAATTATAGATTTGGTTAACGAACGTCAAGATCGTGATCACGTGGATTATTATGAAATGTTGGGGAATGTTTTTCAGTTTCATTTTAATCAAACCGAAAACCTTGACTTTGCCGAAAAAGCAAAAACTTTCTACGAATTGTATTTACAAAAAAGCGGAATTTTTGCATTGCCAATCATCAATAGAATTTCTGTTTTAAAATCTAAACTGGAAAATTAAAACTAAGCATTCCAAAATTCGCGGTCGAGACTTCTGTACTGTATCGCTTCAGAAATGTGATGACTTTGGATATTTTTGGAAGCTTCAAGATCAGCAATGGTCCGCGACACTTTTAAGATTCTATCAAAAGCTCTTGCTGAAAGATTGAGTTTTGCCATCGCAAGTTTGATGAGGTTTTGAGAGGTTTCGTCTAACTGACAATGTTTTTCAATAAGTTTTGGCGGCATTTGAGCATTGTAATTAATATTTTCGGTTTCAAATCTTTTGGATTGAATTTCCCTAGCATTCATCACTCGAACACGAATATTTTCACTAAGTTCGCCTTTTCGTTTGTCCGACAATTGTTCAAATTCCACTTTAGGAATTTCAACATGAATGTCGATTCTGTCCAATAAAGGTCCCGAAAGTTTGTTCATATAACGCTGCATCTCAGCAACAGAAGATGTATTGTTGGGGTCATCAGGAAAATAGCCCGACGGACTGGGATTCATGCTCGCGACCAACATAAAACTCGCAGGATAATTAACAGTAAATCGCGCCCTCGAAATGGTAACCTCTCGATCTTCCAAAGGTTGACGCATCACTTCAAGAACACTTCGTTTGAATTCTGGCATTTCGTCCAAAAACAAAACACCATTGTGAGCTAAAGATATTTCGCCCGGCTGAGGATTGGTACCGCCGCCAACTAGGGCGACGTCGGAGATCGTGTGATGCGGAGATCGAAAAGGACGGATGGTCATTAGTGAAGTTTCAGCTCCCATCTTTCCCGCCACCGAATGTATCTTAGTAGTTTCTAAAGCTTCTCGCAATGTTAAAGGAGGAAGAATACTTGGGACGCGTTTTGCAAGCATGGTTTTGCCACTTCCGGGCGGACCAATTAGGATAATGTTGTGTCCTCCAGCTGCAGCAACTTCGATGGCGCGTTTTGCCATTTCTTGACCTTTAACTTCTGAAAAGTCAAAAGGAAAATTAGTTACTTTTTCATTAAACTGTTTTCTCGTGTCGACAATTGTTGGCTCAATAATTTTTTCTCCATTAAAAAAGTCGATGACATCTTTTATATTTTCGACACCGAGAACTTCTAGATTATCGACAATCGCCGCTTCTTGAGTATTTTGAATAGGAAGAATAATACCTTTGAAACCTTCTTCTCGGGCTTTGATAGCAATTGGAAGAACACCTCGTAACGGCTGTAGACCACCATCCAAAGATAATTCGCCCATGATGATATAATTACTGACATTTTCACCATTTATCATTCCAGATGCAGCAAGAATCCCAATCGCAATACTCAAATCATAAGCTGAACCTTCTTTTCGCAGATCCGCTGGCGCCATATTGATGGTGATTTTCTTACCTGGAAGTTTGTAGCCAACATTTTTTAACGCCGCAGATATTCGGTAGCTACTTTCTTTAATAGCATTGTCAGGAAGACCAACAAGATGATAACCGACGCCTTGGTCAACATTAACTTCGATGGTAATTGTGATGGCGGAAACACCGTGAATGGTACTTCCGTAGATTTTTGTCAGCATTGGTGTTTGTTTTTATTAAAGTTAGTAAATTATTTACTCCATAATTATAATTCATAAAAAAATGCTTTAGAATTTCTAAAGCATTTAATAATATTTGAAAAAGAGTTTTACATAAAGCGTTCTCCTTTTTTTAGATTTTTAAGATCAAGAACATAATCTTTTATTAATTGATCATGATCGCGAGGACAAATTAGTAATGCTTTGTCTGTGTCAACAACAATATAGTTTTTTAGGTTGTCGATAACCACTGCTTTGTTCTGATTTTTCACACGGATAACATTGCCCTTCGAGTTGTAAGTCAATACATTTTTAGAATTGATGGCGTTGTTGTCATCATTTTTTTGAGCATTAGTATAGACCGAAGTCCAAGTCCCAAGGTCGCTCCAACCAAGATTAGAAGGGATGACATAGACGTTGCTTGCTTTCTCCAAAATCCCGTTGTCAATTGAGATTTTATTAATTTTAGGATAGATTAGAGCAATGCAATCTTTTTCGTTTTTGGCATTGTAGTCGCAACTGTCAAAAAGATGATTCATCTCGGGAAGATACTTCTCAAATGAAGAAATGATTGTTTTTGCGCTCCAAATAAATATCCCAGCATTCCAAAGAAAATCTCCAGATTCTAGGAATGTTTTAGCGATTTCTAAATTTGGTTTTTCAGTAAAAGTTTTAACCTTTGCAATTTCCTCCTTGTCTTTTTTAATAAACTGAATATAACCATAACCTGTATCAGGACGAGTAGGCGTGATACCCAATGTTACCAGATAATCTTTTTCTTCAATTACACTAAAGGCGTATTCTACTTTTTTTAGAAATGTGATTTCATTTAAAATTAAATGATCTGCGGGTAGAACAATCATCTTAGCTTTTTCATTGATTGCTAAAATCTTTTTCGCCATGTAGATGTTACACGCTGCGGTGTTTTTCATGATAGGTTCACCAACAATATTCTCCTTCGAAATTTTTGGTAGTTGTTGTTCTACAAGCTCGGTATATTCGGCATTGGTGATAACAAAAATGTTTTCGTCAGGAATAATCTGACTTATGCGGTCATAGGTCTGTTGGATCATAGTTCTGCCAACGCCTAAGATATCTTGAAATTGTTTCGGAAATTTTTTTGTGCTCATTGGCCAAAAACGACTTCCGATGCCGCCTGCCATAATAACACAATAATGGTTGTTCATACTTTACACTTTTTGAACTTTTGCTAATGGTTTAAACAAGTATTTTTTAGCATTTGTGGAATTAATGCAAAGATATAGCTTTTTTCTTTTCTCTTCGACTTTGTATGCGTCTTCTCGATACATAAAACGATCACCAATTTGTAAAGATTCCATGAAGACTTCATCTTCTTTTAATTGATCAAAATGAAAATATCTAACCAAATCGGAACTTGACATAAAGTTAGCTTTTGGACTTTTTGAAAACTTTTTTAATATTAATTGTAACTCCTGCGGATATATTTCTAAACTTTCTAAAATCATTTGTGCAAAAGTTGTTTTCCATTCGTTGCCGTGCGCGGAAATTCTGCGCCCAAATTTTTCGAAAGCGATAAGATGTGCTAACTCATGTGTTAAAACAAAGAAGAACAAATCAGGCTCTAGCGTCGAATTAATTGTAATTTGATGCGACTGATCTGGCATTTTTCGATAATCACCAAGTTTAGAATTCCGGTTGCGTGTAATTTTGATATGTATCGGATAATCCGCAAACCAGATTTTTAAAAAAGATAAAGCATTTTCGGGGAGATAAGATTTTAAAGTTTCAATCGACATAGGTAGATTCAACGGACATTTATCATTATAAAAGTAGACAGTAAAGATAAAAAGAATTTGTAATTTTAAAAATTAAACAAAACACCAATTGTCAGAGAGATTTTTACTTTTTTCACTTTTAATATTTGTTCTAAATTCTTGTAATAAAACCGTTGCTGATCCTCCAAAACAACGACCAGATAATCATTTTTACAAAAAAGCTTGGAAGGTTTTTGCCGAAGGGAAGAAGGATAGCACGTTTTATTATCTTAATGCAGCAAAAGATTTGTCCATTCGTGAGAAAGATAGTTTTGCGGCGGCAAAGAGTCTTGTTAACATGGCGATTATCCAAGAAGAAGCGAGCGATAATTATGGAAGTCTAGAGACGAGTTTGGCAGCTCTCGAGTTTTTGAAAGATAAAGACACGTCGCATCATGCCTTTCTGGCAAGCAATTATAACAATCTTGGCGTTGTATCTAATAACTTAAAAGATTATGATAATGCGATTAAGTTTTATAAAAAAGCAATTCTGTATTCGAGTGATGATGACGAGATTTTAATGCTCAATAATAATTTAGCGAACACTTATTTTAATCAAAAAAAATACGATGACGCATCAAGCATTTATCAAAAATTATTAGAAGAAAATAAAATTGAAGATGAAATCTACGCTCGAATTCTCATGAATTCTGCAAGAACAAAATATTCTTCTGATGTCGATTTTAAACCTAGAAAATATTTTGATAAAGCTTTAAAAATATGTGAGCAAGAGAAAGACGATTGGGGATTGGATGCGGGTTACGCCTATCTTTCAGATTATTATTTGGAGAAGAATAAGGACTCTGCGTTTTATTTTTCGAAGTTAATGTACAATAAAGCAAAAGTCTTGAAGTCGCCACAAGATCAGATGGAAGCTTTGCAAAAAATGATTAAAGTTGGAAGTCCTTCTAATGCGAAATCTTACTTCGAAGAGTTTCACAAGATTGACGATAGTCTGCATGTTGTTAATACAATTGCTAAAAATCAGTTTGCTTTAATTCGTTACGAAAGTGAAAAAAGTAAGCTTGAAAACGAACAACTTAAAATCGAAAATCTAAGTAGAAAATATCAAATTCGACAACAGCAATATGTGGTGGTTGCCTTTATTATTGCATGTTTGGGGACGCTTGGTTTGTTTTATTATAGGTTTAAAAAACGACGATTAAAGTTAAAATTAGAAGCTGAAAATCTTGTGAAAACAAACAAGCTTGTCACTTCCAAAAAAGTTCATGATGTTGTTGCCAACGGACTTTATCGTGTTATGACAGAGATCGAAAACAAGGAAGACATTGATCGTAATAGTATTTTGTACAAGTTGGAAGAGATGTACGAAAAGTCTCGAAATATTTCTTACGACGAAGAAATTATAGATGATAAAAGCTTTGATCAAAAGTTGTCAGAAATGATTCGATCATTTGATAATGAGAATATTCAGATTTTTATTGTCGGAAATTCGGATGAGATTTGGACTAAATTTAGTAAAGAGTCTCAAAGTCAGATATTTATTGTAATTCAAGAGCTTTTGGTCAACATGCGAAAACACAGTCGTGCGAGTCGTGTGGTTTTAAAATTTGAAAATCATAACCAACAAATTCTCATATCGTACAAAGACAATGGCGTTGGTATGCAAGATTGTCAACACAAAAACGGATTGAAAAATACGGTTAACCGTATTTTTATAATGCAAGGAAAAATTATTTTTGAAAGCTCAAATGATGACGGATTAAAAATTAATATCGAAATTCCACATCAATCCTAAATCCTATACATGTTAAAACGAGTTTTAATAGCTGAAGATTTTGAATCGACCAATTTTTCATTACAAAAAATGTTGGAAGAATTTGGTATACCTAATGTTGATTTTGTGTATTATTGCGATGATGCACTTTCTAAAATTAGAATAGCAATTGAAGAAAATCAAGCTTATGACCTCCTAATAACAGACCTTAATTTTGAAGAAGATCATTATGTTCAAACCTTAAAAGACGGAGAAGATTTGATAAAAGCTGCGAAAAAATTACAACCAGAACTTAAGGTTTTAGTTTTTTCAGCTAATGATAAATCTGGCGTCGTGGATCGATTGGTGAAGAATTATAATATCAATGCGTTTGTTAGAAAGGCACGATCCGACTCAAAAAATCTGAAACATGCTTTAGAAGCCATCCAGAATGATGAAAAATTCTTTTCGGAAGATGTGAAAAATTCTGTACGAAAACTCAATACTTTTGAATTCAGCAATTACGACATCAGCGTGATTGATCTTTTAGCAAAAGGAATTAAAGTCAAAGAAATCCCAGTCTATTTGGAAGAAAAACAGCTAAAACCTTTTGGGTTAAGTAGCGTTGAAAAAAGAATTAGTCTTTTAAAAGATTCATTAAATCTTCCTAACAATGCGCAATTGGTCGCTTTTTGCAAAGATTTAGGAATTATTTAAAAATAAAACCTCATTTTACGGTTTACCGTATTTTTTATCACTTAAAGTCTTGTAGTTTTGCTTTCAAGAAACAGAGTAATTTGTTTCTGACCAAAAACACACATTAAAATACACACACACACACTTTACATTTTTTGCGAAGAGGCCTATTTCGAAAGATTTAGACCTCTTTTTTTATCGTTAAATGCGATACATTTCTGTGTGCGGAAGATTGTCTTCTAGATATTTTTTATCAGTTGGGATAAAACCAAAATCACCATAAAATTTAATTAAATAATCTTGCGCTGATATTCTGATACTTGAGGTTTTGTAACGCGTTTCGATGCAACTGATCGCATAAGTTATTAATGTACGACCGAGTTTTAGTCCACGATAGTCTGGATGTGTTAAGACGCGTCCAATACTGGTTTCGTCATATTTTATTCCTTTATCAAACACGCGACAATAGGCAACGACTTTTCCATCCAGTTCAGCCCAAACGTGCAAAGCTTTTTGGTCTGTATCGTCGGTGTCTAGATAATAAGTCTCTTGTTCGACAATAAAAACCTCTTGTCTAACTTTCAGGATTGCATAAAGCTCATCTCTTGTAATCTCATCAAATGCTTTAATTTTCCAAAGTATCATTAGTCGAAACGGATTTTATTTTTTTGTAAATATTGGTTGGTTTGCTCGATATATTTTAGGATTTCGTCGCCGCCTTGTTTTTTTTCAGCAGATGTGATATACATTTGTGGCGCTTCTTCCCAAGTTTTAAGAAGTTCGGTTTCGTAGGTGTCAACATTACGTTGTGCGCCTCCAGGCTTCAGTTTGTCAGCCTTTGTAAAAACTATCGAAAACGGAATACCACTTTCGCCACACCATTGCATAAATTCTAGATCGATCTTTTGTGGCGTGTGACGGACGTCTACCAGTACAAAAAGATTCACCAGATTTTTACGGTTAAGAATATAATTGGTAATAAGTTTTTCGAAATCCTTTCTTGTGCTTTTCGACACTCTCGCGTAACCATATCCTGGAAGATCGGTTAGATACCATTCTTCATTGATAAGAAAGTGGTTAATAAGTTGGGTTTTACCAGGCGTTTGAGACGTTTTTGCAAGATCTTTATGATTCATCATCGCATTAATAAGTGACGATTTACCAACATTTGATCTTCCAATAAAAGCATATTCTGGAATTGTAGCATCTGGACACTCTTGCCATTTTCCGCTACTTTTTACAAATTCCGCTGTTTTGATTAGCATAATCTATTAATTAAAAACCATTAAGATTTAGCGTTCTTAATGGTTTGTTATTATTTGTTTTACATGACTTTTTGTAACCAAGCATAAAGAATCTCGTTGAATTCTTTTGGTTTTTCCATCATGGCTGCGTGACCGCATTTCTCAATCCAATGTAACTCCGAGTTGGGGATGAATTTGTGCATATCTTCCGCAACATCTGGTGGAGTAACATTATCTTGTTTTCCCCAAATAAGACAAGTTGGACAAGTTATTTTGGGAAGGTCATTCAGCATGTTGTGTTTGATAGCACTTCTTGCCAGCATCACAGTTTTGATACCCTTCATACGATCGTTAACCACACCAAAAACTTCGTCAACCAATTCGTCAGTCGCAATATTAGGATCGTAAAAAACCTCTTCGGTTTTCTTTCTTATATAGTCTTTATCGCTTTTTCTAGGGAAGCTATCACCGAATGTCCTTTCGTACAATCCAGAACTTCCTGTTAACACTAGGTTTTTCACCAAATCTGGTCTAGCCAATGTTAGGATAAGTCCAACATGACCACCCATGGAGTTTCCTACGATAGTTACAGGTTCTTTTATTTCTTGATCTTCGATAAATTTAATAACAAATTTTGCGATGGTCGTAAGATTTGTGTTAAGAACGGGTAAGTCGTATATCGGTAATTCAGGTACAAAAACGTGATAACCTCTATCTGAGAAGAAGTTAATCGTGTCCTCAAAATTGCTAAGACCACCCATTAATCCGTGTAAAAGAATCATTGGATGACCACTACCAGCTTCGATGTAATTGAATTTTTTATTTTTCTTTTTGAATATCATAAAAGTGCTTCGCAAATAAGCTTTGCAAAAATACAAATAAAAGACAAAATTTTCTTTTAATACTGTCTTATTTCAAAAATATTAAAAAAGTTTAACGAAAAAAATCGATTAAGTCTATTTTTTATCAAATTATTAATGGATTTGTAGAAAAGCTTGGTTTTATCGTAGTTTGAAGATTGTTTTTGTTATAAAGTGTTTAAAATCAAACTTTTAAATAAGTGATAAAAGCTGTTAAAAGTTATAAACATTAAGTAAAATTGTGGAGTAAAGTGGGAGAAAGTGGAAAAAAATTATATAAATTTGTCCCAAATGAATCATTTCATCGGAACATACGAGTGTAAAATTGATGACAAAGGCCGCATCAAACTTCCTTCTTCGCTGGCGAAGCAGTTGGAAGTCTTTGGTGATCAGACGCTTATTGTTAAGCGCTCTGTGTTCAACGATTGTCTTGAAGTTTATCCTCAAAAAAACTGGGAGCCTGTTATGAAACAAGTGAACAGTCTCAACAGATTCGTTAAGAAAAATGTTGAGTTTATCCGAATTTTCACAGCGGGTGTTAAAGTTGTCGAACTTGACTCCAGCGCAAGGTTGCAAATTTCTAAAGATCTTGCGGTTTTTGCAAATCTTACAAAAGATATTGTGATTGCGAGTGCTGGCGAATTGTTTGAGGTTTGGGATAAAGAAGCTTATGAAGCAATCATTAATGCTGGCGCTGCAGATTTTGCAAACTTGGCAGAAGAAGTGATGGGAAATAATAATAATGACGATGTATCATAATCCTGTATTGTTAAAAGATAGTGTAGATGCTTTGGTGACTAATCCCGATGGTATCTACGTGGATTGCACTTTTGGTGGCGGTGGGCATTCTCGTGAGATTTTGTCAAGGTTGTCTCCAGAAGGACGTTTGTTTTCTTTTGATCAAGATACAGATGCGTTAAAAAATGCTTTGGATGATTCTCGTTTTACATTAATTAATCAGAATTTCAGATTTTTAGAAAATTCGATGTTAATGTATGGCGTTCCTCAGGTTGATGGGATTTTGGCTGATTTGGGCGTTTCGTCGCATCAGTTTGATGAAGCAGATCGCGGATTTTCGATTCGTAGCAATGCGCCTTTGGATATGCGAATGAATGTGATGCAAGCTCTTGACGCTAAAAAAGTCATTAACGAATACGAAGAAGAGCAACTTGCTGACATCTTTTATTATTATGGCGAATTGCGTGAAGCGAGAAAGTTAGCACGCCAAATTGTCCATCATCGTAAGAATAAATTAATTGAAACAACGCAGGATCTGAAAGATATTTTTAGTTATATCCCATCGCATAAGAGTAACAAATTTTTTGCACAAGTCTTCCAAGCGGTAAGAATTGAAGTGAATCAGGAGTTGGACGTGTTGAAGGAAATGTTGATTCAATCGTATAAAATTCTAAAACCTGAAGGTCGTTTGGTGGTGATTTCTTATCATTCTTTAGAAGATCGTTTGGTGAAAAGATTTTTGAAAAACGGAATGTTCGAAGGTGAGCCAGAACGCGATATTTATGGAAATTTTAAAAAGTCATTTGACTTGATAAAAACCAAAGCCATTATTCCTGATGATAAGGAGATTGAAGAAAATTCTCGTGCTAGAAGTGCGAAAATGAGAATAGGAAGTAAAATTTAATAAAGAAAAAATAAAAATTGGCTAGAAGAAACCTTAATCGTCCAAAGAAAAAATTAACCGTGATGGACATCATCAAGGGGAATTTTCTTAATCGTGATGAGGTTACAGTTCATTACAAATATTTTTTGATGGTGTTCGGATTGTTAATGGTGATGATCTATAGCAACCACTTGGTGGGTAAAAAAATCGAACGCGTTAACGAATTAAAAGAAGAAACGGAAGAATATAAATCTCGAAATGCCTACGCGCAAAGTAGATTGATCAAGATAAAATTAGAATCAGAATTAGGGAAAGAAATGCTGACCGACTCGCTAATGACCTTAGAAAGTCACCCGATGAAACTCCTTATAAAACTAGATAGCACAAATGTCAAAACAAAACAATGATTACGAAAAGAAGCGTTCCAAAGCGTTGAGATGGGGCTACCTTTTTGCATTGGTAGCTTTTGGTCTCTTTACGATATTTTTGGTTCGTATTCTTATTTTACAAAATACAAATGTTGAGGAGTTTCAGAATAACTATATCAACAAAAACTACCGCGAAGCAACGCTGAAAGCGGCTCGTGGAAATCTTTATGCAGCCGATGGTTCTATCTTGGCGACAACGGTGATGCGTTACGATATCTATTTGGATTTCAAAACGATGCGTGATACAATTTATCAAAATAACATTGGCGAATTGACAGATTCTTTGAGCTTAATGTTTGATAAACCAAGAAGTTATTTCCGTGCAAAATTTGACGAGCAGAAGAAGAAGAAAAATCAATATTATTCTTTAGTAAAAGGTCTAGACTTTGATGAATACGATAGAATCCGCAATTTTCCAATTTTTAAAAAAGGGAAAAACAAAGGTGGTTTTATCGTTGATCGAAATTATAAAAGAGAACTTGCAACAACGCAAATCGGAGCTGGTACAATTGGTGCTGACAACGAAAATGGAAAGTCTGGACTTGAAGGTGCTTTTAGTAAATATTTGACTGGTACAGATGGTAAACGGTTGGAACAAAGAATCAACGCATCACAGTGGAAGCCAATCGATTATTGGAAAGTTCAGGAGCCTGTTGATGGCGAAGATGTGTACACAACTTTAGATTTAAGAATTCAAGATATTGCACACACGGCTTTAGAAAATCAGTTGATCAACTTTGATGCGGATCATGGTTGTGTTGTCGTTATGGAAACCCAAACTGGTAAAGTCCGTGCGATGGTTAACCTTCGTAGAACAGAACCTGGGATTTATGTTGATGCCTATAATTTTGCTGTAAAAGACGCGCAAGAGCCCGGATCTATTATTAAAACAATGTCGATTTTGGCGGCGATGGATGATGGTTTTGTGGACGAAAATACCAAAGTTAATATCGGAAGTGGTAGCTGGACTTACGCTGGACAGTTAATTACAGACGGTCACGGCGGCGGAACTTACGATGTTAGTGATGTTTTAGCAAAATCGAGTAATGTTGGTGCGGCTAAAATTATTACTTCGCATTACGCTGACAAACCAGAAGTATTTTTGGACCATTGGAGAAGATGGAAAATGTTTGATAAAATGGACATCGAACTTCCAGGAATTGCAAAACCTTCTATCCAAACGCCTAAAAGTAAACGTTGGAACAAAGCAACTTTAGCGTCATTGTCTTACGGTTATTCATCAAGTTTCAGTCTTTTACAATTGACAACTTTTTATAATGGTGTTGCGAATCATGGCAAAATGGTAAAACCGCTTTTCATTGATAAAGTAATGAAAGACGGAAAAGTATTGTACGAAGCAAAACCAGAAATTTTGGTTAACAAAATGGCATCTGATAAGGCGATAAAAATGATGACTGATGCGCTGACAAAAGCAGTAGAAAAAGGAACCGCGAAAAGTATCTATACACCGAATCTTAAAATCGCTGGTAAAACGGGGACGGCAAGATTCGAATATTGGAAACCAGGACCAAGAAAATATCAAGCGTCATTTGCGGGGTTTTATCCATCAGATAATCCAAAATATACATGCATCGTGATGATTAATCAGCCAGATACATCGAAAGGATTTTATGGAGGATCAGTTTCAGCGCCAGTTTTTAAAGAAATTGCTGGTAAAACTTTTTTGAAAACGCCGCTTAATGTGGAGAAAGAATTGTTGGTAGAGCACAAGGTGAAACTTGACAAAATGATTGAACCTAACCGCAAAGTCTCTGTTGAGAATCGTCAAATGCCGAATGTTGTTGGGATGATTGGGAAGAATGCAATTCCACAATTAGAGAATTTGGGCTATCGCGTGGACTTCAAAGGTGTTGGTAAAAGCATGGAGCAATTTCCGTCTGCGGGAGCAACGATTGGTAAAAATCAAAGAATATATCTGACTTTACAGAAATAAAGAATTGAAAATGAATTTAGAAAAATTATTAGCAAACATCACGGTTTTAGAAACTAAAGGAACTTTGGACAAAGAAGTTTCTGTGTTGGTTTTTGACAGTAGAAAAGCTGTTGAAGATGCTTTGTATGTTGCTATTAAAGGTGTGGTTGCGGATGGACATTCATTTATTAATTCTGCGATTGAGAAAGGCGCAACGATTATTGTTTGCGAAGTTTTGCCAGAAACGATTAATGAAGAAGTTACTTATATTTTAGTTAAGGATTCGTCGAAAGCTTTAGGTCATTTAGCTTCAAATTTCTTCGACAATCCTTCAAAAAAATTAAACTTAGTCGGTGTTACTGGGACTAATGGCAAAACCTCCGTAACAACTTTGTTATTTGATATTTTTAAAAATTTGGGTTATCCATCAGCGCTTATTTCGACGGTGGAATATCGCATTGCTGATGAGGTGATCCCAAGTACACATACAACGCCAGACGTGATTCGCCTTAACGAAATGTTGGCGAAAGCGGTTGACAAAGGTTGCGAATATGCTTTTATGGAAGTAAGTTCTCACGGCATTACGCAAGATCGCATCGAAGGTTTGCATTTTAAAATTGCTGGTTTCACGAATATCACGAGAGACCATTTGGATTATCACAAGACTTTTGAAAATTATATTCAAGCCAAAAAAAGATTTTTTGATGAGTTAGAAGTTGGCGCCATTGCAATTACCAATGCGGATGACAAAAACGGAAGTGTGATGTTGCAAAATACCAAGGCAACTAAAAAGTCTTTCGCGATGAAGACGATGGCAGATTTCCACGGAAAGTTGCTGGAGGTTGATTTCAACGGTATGTTGTTAAACTTTAATGGGAAAGAATTTTGGACGACTTTAACAGGGAAGTTCAATGTTTATAATTTGCTTTTGGCTTTTGGTATTGCGATAGAATTAGGAATGCAAGAAGATGAAATTTTACAAGCGATTTCAAAACTTCATCGTGTTAATGGTCGTTTCGAAACGATGAAATCTGATGGTGGAATTTTCTTCGTGGTCGATTATGCGCATACGCCCGATGCTTTAGAAAATATTTTGGACAGCATTAACGAAATCAGAACTAAAAACGAAAGACTGATTTGTGTTTTTGGTTGTGGTGGCGATCGAGATCATGGCAAACGTCCTCAAATGGGGAAAATTGCAACACAGAAAGCAACTTTAGCGATTATCACGTCGGACAATCCAAGAACGGAAGATCCAAATGCGATTATCAAAGAAATTGAAGCTGGTGTTGAACCTCAGAATTTTAATAAATATGTTTCGATACCTGATCGTAAAGAAGCCATTAAAATGGCTATCAAGTTCTCAGAGCCAAAAGACATCATTTTGGTGGCGGGTAAAGGTCACGAAACGTACCAAGAAATAAATGGTGTTAAACATCATTTCGATGATAAAGAAGTCATCACAGAACTTTATAAATTAATGAGTAAATAGAATTAAAAGATTTAAGAATTCAATTATTTAAAAACTATCAGATGACAAAAAATTTTGAAGAGTTTCCAGTTTATCAAAAGAGCTTGGACTTAGTTCAAAAGATTTTTGAATATGTTAAAAACGATAGTTTTAAAAATGAATTTGAATTCGTAAATCAAATAAAAAGAGCTGGAATTTCGGTAGCAAATAATATCGCTGAAGGCTCAGAATATAATAGCAATAGACAATTCATTCGCTTTCTGAAAATATCTAAAGGAAGTTGTGGAGAAGTAAGAAATATGATTTTTATAAGTAAAAAAGTTGGACTTGATGATGATAATATTGGAGACGAAATCTTAGTATTATCAAAAGAAGTATCTTCTAATTTATCAAATTTTATAAAATATCTAAGTCAAAATATAGAAAAGAGAAATCTTTAAATTTTAAATTATTTAATCTTTAAATCAAGAAAATGTTATACTATCTAAACGAATATCTCATCAGCCATGGCATCCATATTCCGGGGATGAACTTGTTTCGATACATTTCGTTTCGAGCGGCGATGGCTGTGTTGTTTTCACTGATTATTGCTTTAGCATACGGTAAAAAAATCATCAATTATCTCCGTCAAAAACAAATGGGTGAGTTGGTGAGAGATTTGGGTTTAGCAGGTCAAAAACAAAAAGAAGGAACGCCAACAATGGGTGGAATCATCATTATTGTGGCGACGATTATTCCAGTGCTGTTGTTCACGAGGATTACAAATGTATACATCGTTTTATTGATTGTATCGGTGTTTTGGATGGGTGCGATTGGATTTTTGGACGATTATTTAAAAAAGATTAAAAAAAATAAAGACGGATTAAAAGGAAAATTCAAAGTTATTGGACAAGTTGGTTTAGGCTTAATTGTCGGAGTAACAATGTATTTTCATCCTGATATTGAGGTTAAAAGAAAATATTCTGATGCTAAAGTTGTCAACCGTAACAATGTTGAAAAAAACTTTATGCCAGAAGAAAAAATCCCAGTTTCGACAGTTCCGTTTACAAAAAATAATGAATTCGACTACAGCGGAATTTTGTTTTGGATGAGTCCTGACGATGCACATGAGTGGTCTTGGATTGTGTTTATCCCGATTGTTATTTTCATCGTAACGGCAGTATCTAACGGGGCAAATATCACTGATGGAATCGACGGTCTAGCAGCCGGAACCAGCGTCGTCATATTGTTAACTTTGGCGTTTTTTGCTTACTTGTCGGGTAACATCATTTTTGCGGATTATCTCAATATTATGTTCCTTCCGAATATGGGTGAAACCACGATTTTTGCTCTCGCATTGGTTGGTGCAGTTATCGGATTTTTCTGGTACAATACTTATCCAGCGCAAGTATTCATGGGAGATACAGGAAGTTTGATGTTGGGCGGTGTGATTGCAGTTTTAGCAATTATTTTAAGAAAAGAATTACTAATCCCTGTGCTTTGCGGAATTTTCTTGGTAGAAAATCTTTCGGTGATGTTGCAGGTGGTTGTTTTTAAATATAGAAAAAGAAAATACGGTTTAGAATACGCTCAGAATAACCGTCTGTTTTTGATGTCGCCTTTGCACCATCATTATCAGAAAAAAGGTTACCACGAGAGCAAAATTGTAAACAGAGCAATTATTTTGGGAATGTTGTTGGCGATTATTTGTTTAATAACACTCAAAACTAGATAACAAATCTTGAGTATGAAAGTAGTTATTTTAGGAGGTGGCGAAAGTGGCGTTGGAGCTGCATTTTTAGCAAAGAAGAAAGGATTCGATGTTTTTCTTTCGGACATGGGCGAGATTCGTGACAACTACAAAAACGAGTTAAAAGACTTAGGCGTTGACTTTGAGGAAGGTCAACATACGGAAGAGCGCATTCTTTCGGCAGATTGGGTGATCAAAAGTCCCGGAATTCCGAAAAAGGCGGACATCGTTTTTAAAATCAAAAACCAAGGCATTAGATTGTCTTCGGAGATAGAATTTGCATCGGAATTTACTGATGCTAAGATCGTTGCGATTACAGGAAGTAATGGTAAAACAACGACGACTTCTTTAATTTATCATATTTTAAAAGAGGACGGTTTCAATGTAGGTTTGGGTGGTAACATCGGAAAAAGCTTTGCAAAACAAGTCGCGGAAGAAAGTTTCGATTATTATGTTTTGGAAGTTTCTAGTTTTCAATTGGATGATATTCAAACATTTAGACCATATATTTCATTGTTGTTGAATTTGTCAAAAGATCATCTTGACCAGTACAATTACGATTACGAAGAATATGCTTTAGCGAAATTTAGAATTACAGAAAACCAAGATCAGCAAAACTTTTTCATCTACAATAAAGATGATGAAATGAGCCAAAAGATTCTGGAAAAGCTTGATCTTAAAGTTAATAAAGTGCCATTCTCAATGTCTGAAAAATTGGATTATGGTGCTTATGCTACAGATTCTAATATTTTCGTGAATGTTGAAGAACAGCATTTCGAAATGAAAATCGAAGAACTTTCTTTGATGGGAAAACATAATGTTGCTAACAGTCTTGCAGCAAGTATCGCTGGTAAATTGTTGAATATCAGCAATGAAAGCATTCGTAATTCGTTAATGACTTTCCAAGCGGTTGAGCATAGATTAGAGAATGTTGCGGAGGTTCACGGTGTTAGATACATCAACGATAGCAAGGCGACCAATGTTAATGCGACTTATTTCGCTTTAGAAAGTATGAAGCAGCCGACGATTTGGATTGTTGGCGGAAAAGACAAAGGCAACGACTACACCGAAATTGAAGAATTGGTGAAGAAAAAAGTGAAAGCTATTGTTTGTCTTGGTGTTGACAATCAAAAGATTATAGACTTTTTTAAAAATGATAAAGAACAAATCTATGACACATCGAGTATGGAAGATGCGGTTAAAATTTGTTCGCAATTAGCAGAAGAAGGTGATACGGTTTTGTTATCTCCTTGTTGTGCAAGTTTTGATTTGTTCAATGGTTATGAAGATCGTGGGAACAAATTCAAGGCGGAAGTTTTGAAATTAATTAAGTAAAAGAAGTAGAGTACGGAAGATGGAAAACCAAACGACAGATAATAAATTTGAAATACTAAAGGGCGACAAAGTCCTTTGGATGGTTATCATTTTGATATCCTTTCTGTCGATATTTCCTGTTTATTCGGCAAGTTCTAACCTGGAATACATTGCGAATAATGGTACAACAACCTCACACGTTCTTAAGCACATGGTTTTCCTTGTGATAGGTTTAGGAATTATGCGTGGGATTGGCGCCATCAAATACGAATATATTGGTAAACTGAGTTCGATCTTGTTGGCGATTACCGTCGGATTATTGGTGGTTACGATGTTTACAGGACAGACTATTGACGGGGCGAGTGCGTCGCGTTGGTTGAAGATTCCGGGAACACCGATTTCTTTCCAGCCGTCATCGTTTGCTTATTTAATGTTAATCATTTATCTGTGTAGATATTTAACAAAGAAAATAGCAAGAGAACGTTTACCCATTGAAAATGTCATGTATATTTTCGGACCAATTTTATTGGTTTTTGGTTTGGTTGCGAAAGATAACGGATCTACGGGTTTAATGATTTTAATTGTGTCCATCGCGGTTTTGGTCTTTGGACAATTGCATTGGAAGTACATTGCGGGATTTATTTCAGTAGCGGTTATTGGAGTAATTATGTTTTTGTTGGTGGCACTAAATACTAGCATCATTAATAACAACCGTGTACACACGTGGATGAGCCGTATCGAAACTTTTACAAATGCTAAAAAAAATGCAGATGTTGAAGACGAATCTTTAAAAGCGAAAAACTACCAAGTCATGCAAGCGAAAGCAGCTATTGTTCATGGTGGATTTTATGGTATCGGACCAGGAAAAAGTGCTTTGAAACAAACACTTCCTCAATCAGTTTCGGATTTTATTTTCGCAATTATTGTTGAAGAATATGGTTGGATTGGGGCTTTTGTATTGATAAGTCTTTACATGATTATGATGATTAGGATTGTCATGATTGCGAGTAAAATGCCAGCCTTTTTTGGTTCCTTATTGGTGCTCGCCATTGGACTAATGATTTTTGTGCAATTGGGTGTTAATATCGCGGTTGCAGTTAATTTAATTCCTGTTACAGGACAACCTTTACCATTGATAAGTTATGGTGGTACATCGATGTTGGTTACTTACATTCAGCTAGGGATTATCTTAAGTATTAGTTCCCGAATCCAAGTTTATGACGAGGAAGGTATGGGTAAAAAACAAACAATTGAAGAGATTAACGATATCGCATAAAACAAAAAGAGTCCCAACGGGACGATTTAACAAAGAATAGGACGAAGTCCTATAGTATAAAAGAAGAGATTTAACAAAATTACGAAAAGACGAAAAGTCCCAACGGGACGATTTAACAAAGAATAGGACGAAGTCCTATAGTATTAAAAGAAAGAGATTAGCAATATAGAGAAAAAATGAAGAGTCCCAACGGGACGATTTAACCTAGAATAGGATGAAATCCTATTAAATAAAAAACAAACAAATGAACAAATTAAAAGTTTTATTATCAGGCGGCGGAACAGGAGGACATATCTTCCCTGCAATCGCTATTGCTGATGAAATCAAAAGAAGATTTCCAGAAGCTGAGTTTTTGTTCATTGGTGCAAACGGCAAAATGGAAATGGAAAAAGTTCCCAATGCAGGTTACAAGATCGAAGGAGTTAACATTGCAGGAATTGACCGTGGAAATATTCTGTCCAATTTCAAATTGCCATTCAAGCTTTTGTCAAGTTTATCAAAAGCAAAAAAAATAATAAAAGAATTTCGTCCAGATGTTGCGATTGGGACGGGAGGATTTGCAAGTGGACCAGCTTTGTGGGCAGCTTCTATATTAGGCGTTCCAACTTTTATTCAGGAGCAAAATGCCTATCCAGGCGTTACCAACAAGTTGCTGAGCAAGAAAGCAAAAGCGGTTTTCACAGCTTATCCTAATATGGAAAAAGACTTTCCAAAAACGAAAGTTATCTTTTCTGGAAATCCAATTAGACAAAATATCGTAACGGATATGTTGGATTCCAAAACGGCTAAAGAACAACTTGGTTTGGATGCAGAGAAACTGTGTATTTTGTCTGTAGGAGGATCTTTAGGTTCTCGAACGCTTAACAATGGCTGGAAAGATAATCTGGTAGAATTCGGAAAAGAAAACATGCAATTGATCTGGCAAACAGGAAAGACAGATTATAAAAATTTAGTTGAAGAATTGGCTAACAACCAACAACCAACAACAACCAACCAAATTCAAATAAAAGAATTTGTATACGAAATGCCATTGGCATATTCGGCGGCGGATGTTATTGTGTCGAGAGCTGGTGCGATAGCAATTTCAGAATTGTCAGTTGCTGGCAAACCTGTATTATTGGTGCCTTTCCCTTTTGCGGCGGAAGATCATCAGACCAAAAACGCACTTAATTTGGTTGAAAAAAATGCAGCCAAAATGGTAAAAGATTTAGAGATGAAGGACTTGTTTTGGCCAACATTAATGAGTATTTGCAAGGATGAAAATCTAAGAGCAGAAATGTCCAAAAACATCAAAACTTTTGCTAAGCCAAATGCAACAGTTGAGATTGTTGATGAGATTTTAAAAACGATTAAAAAATAGTCTTCGGACAAAATATAAAATGAACTATCTAAATACATTCAAGCATTTCTATTTCATCGGTATCGGCGGTATCGGGATGAGTGCTTTGGCGAGATATTTCCACGCTTCAGGTCGCGAGGTTTTGGGTTATGATAAAACCAATACCAAATTGACAACGCAACTAATGGCAGAGGGAGTTGACATCACTTTCGAAGATAAAATTGATGACAAAATAAAAGCTTTGTCGCCACAAGATACATTGGTGATTTATACACCAGCGATTAAGACTTTAGGTATTTTAGATTATTTTGATGAGCAAGGTTTCACGATTCAGAAGCGTGCAAAAGTTCTTGGATTGGTAACCGAAGATACGCAGTGTATTGCCGTTGCGGGTACACACGGGAAGACGACAACTTCGACACTTATTTCACATTTGTGTAAAGAAGCCAACTTGTCATTTTCCGCATTTTTAGGTGGAATTTCAGAGAATTTTAAATCAAATTTTCTTTACAACGGTAACGAACTTTCTGTGGTTGAAGCCGACGAATACGACAGAAGTTTCCTAAATCTTTCACCAGATTGGGCGGTTGTAACTTCGATGGACGCTGACCATTTGGATATCTATGGTGATAAAAACCACATTGAAGAAGGTTTCCGTGCATTTGCAGCTTTGGTGCCAGATGACAAACAACTTTTTGTGAGAAAGGGTTTGGAGATTGGTCGTCCACATGAGACTTATGCGGTTAACGAAGAAGCCGATTATTACTCGGATAATTTGAGAATGGATCATGACAAAATTTATTTTGACTTCCATACGCCTACAGAGACGATCAAAGATTTCGTTTGGGAAATTCCGGGCATTCACAATGTTGAAAATGCAACGGTTTCTTTAGCGATTTTAAATAAAATGGGTGTCGATTTTGACACGCTTAAAAAAGCAATTGCAAATTTTAAAGGAATTAAAAGACGTTATACCAAACATATTTTTGACAACGGAAAAATATACATCGACGATTATGCACACCATCCAACTGAACTGAATGCTGTGATTGGCTCGATCAAAACTTTCTATCCAAATAAGAAATTGTTGATTGCTTTCCAACCACACTTGTTTAGTAGAACGCGTGATTTCGCTGATGATTTTGCGAAAAGTATTGCAAAAGGAGATGATTTGTTATTGTTAGATATCTATCCAGCGCGCGAACTTCAAGAGAATTATGAAGGTGTGACATCCGCTTGGTTGTTGGACAAAGTGAAAGCCGAAAACAAAGAAGTCGTGACTTTAGCCGAAAGTTTAGAAAAGATTAAATCTAAGGATTTCGATATTTTGTTGACCGTTGGTGCTGGGAATATTGATACACTTTATGATCCAATTATGGAGTGGCTGCCAACGATTTAGTAGGATTAAATTTAAAAATAAATAGAGACGTACTTTTTGAATTGTACAATAAATAATGAAGAATAAATACAGAATATTAAAAATTTTAGTAACCGTAGGAATATTGGTGTTCTTGCTGAGTTTCTCTTTGAAACGCTTCAGCGAAAAGCCAGTTTCTGAACCTAAAGTTAAGCTTAACCAAACGGCGCCTTCTGTATATTTTATTTCAGAAAAAGAAGTTTCGGAGTTAATTAAAAAAAATAATCCCGAAAACAAAATTGGTACTTTGGATATTCCGAAGTTAGAGAAGAAGCTCAATGACAACGACTTTGTGGACAGCGCCAATGTTTATTTAGACCTTAATGGGACTTTAAACATCGATGTTAAACAAAGGGTTCCTGTTTTTAGACTTCAGAAAGGAGGAAAAGACTTTTATGTTGATGCTAATGGTGTAGAATTTCCGATTTCTAGAAATTACTCGTTCCCATGTTTGTTGGTTTCGGGTGATGTTAAAAAAGAAGAATATCAAGCTTTAGGAAATCTGGTGGACAAAATCAACAAAGATGATTTTAGTAAAAAATACTTCATCGGAATTTCAAAATACAAAGGCGATTACAGCTTGTTAACCAGCGAAGGCAATTACAAAGTCGAGATTGGAGATCTTAATAATATCGATTTTAAGGTTAAAGGTTTTAAAACTTTTGTTGAGAAATATATGATTTATCAAAATCCAGAAAAGTATAAAAGGATTTCTGTGAAGTACGAAAATCAAATTGTAACAACACTTAATCCTTATTTTAAGGAAAATGATAGCGTTTTGAAAGCACAACAAAAAGCTTTAGAAAAACCTCTTGCAAAAGCGGCTGGCAAAGAAGATGCTAACAAAACCGAAAAGAAACCAGCTGTAGCAACATCAACCAAACCAAAGTCGGAAGAAAAGCCGAAAGCTGAACCTAAAAAACAAGAAAAACCAAAGGTAACGCCTAAGCAGGACAAACCAAAAACACAACAAAGCGCTTCTCCTAAAAAGGAAACCGCGAAGAAAAAGACAAAAGTAGTAGTAGAATAAAAAAATCAAATCGAGCATAAAATGGAAAATCACGAGTATTCAGTAGGTCTGGACATTGGGACAACGAAGATTGTCGCAATTGTCGGTAGACGCAACGATCGAGGCAAGATCGAGGTCCTCGGCGTAGGAAAAGCAAAAAGTCTCGGCGTACACAAAGGGATTGTTAACAATATTGCGCAGACGATTAGCTCAATCAAAGCGGCAGTAGAACAAGCGGAATCTAGCGCTGGTGTTAGCATTAGCAAAGTGACAGTTGGGATTGCGGGTAAGCATATCCGTTCATTACAACATTCGGATTACATCATGAGAGAGCATCCGGATAAGTACATTACAGATGACGACATCGAAGCACTTAAAGATCAAGTGCGCAAGTTGGTGATGTTGCCAGGTGAAGAAATCATTCATGTGCTTCCACAGGATTACAAAGTTGATTCGGAGGGCGAAATCCAAGAGCCAATCGGGATGCATGGTAAACGTCTAGAAGCTAACTTCCACGTTGTTGTTGGGCAGATGGGTTCTATTCGTAACATCGTAAGATGCGTTCGAGAAGCTGGTCTAGACATGGAAGCTTTGACTTTGGAGCCATTGGCATCGTCAGAATCTGTTTTAACTAAAGAAGAAAAAGAAGCTGGTGTTGCAATTGTTGACATCGGTGGTGGTACAACAGATATCGCTATTTTTAAAGATAATATCATCCGTCACACTTGTGTTATTCCTTACGGTGGTGGGATTATCACAGATGACATCAAAGAAGGATGTTCTATTATCGAAAAACATGCAGAGCAACTGAAGGTTAAATTCGGTTCTGCTGTTCCAGAATTAGAAAAAGATAGTACCTATGTGACCATTCCTGGTTTACATGGTCGTCCAGATAAAGAGATTTCATTAAAATCTTTGGCGCAAATAATCAATGCGCGTATCGAAGAAGTTTTAGAAATGGTGAATACCGAACTAAAAGCTTACGGCGCTTTTGAGCAAAAGAAAAAATTGATTGCAGGTATCGTGTTAACAGGTGGTGGATCAAACTTAAAACACCTAAGACAACTTGCGAATTATATGACAGGATTTGACTCAAGAATTGGTTTCTCTAACGAATATGTTAGCAATGACAAGAGTCAACAATTAAAAGGTCCAGAATATGCGACTTCTATCGGATTGTTGATGGAAAGTCTTAAGATTCGTGATAAGAGCGAAGTTAACTATGCACAAGAAGAGGTTGTAGAAGTTAAAAATATAGCAACAGAAGTTGACACGACCAATAATGTAACAGAGAAAGAAGCCGAAGCTCAAGTTGAAAAACAAATCGTCGAAGCAACTAAGCAAAAAGGTGGTCGATTAACCTTTGGACAATCGATTTTAGAAAAAGTAAAAAAATTCTTCGAAGAAGTAGAATAAATTTTGAAGCGAAAAAGCTATTTTTAAATAGTGGACAAGCGGAACATATTATAAAATTACAACAATGGAAAATACAAATAGCAATCAAGGATTTTCATTTGACCTACCAAAAGGCAACTCTGCGATCATCAAAGTTATTGGTGTTGGTGGCGGTGGAAACAATGCACTTAAGCACATGTACGAAAAAGGAATCTACGGTGTAGATTTCGTGATTTGCAATACAGACGCGCAAACTTTAGATAACAACCCAGTAGCTAACAAAGTACAGTTGGGACTTACAATGACCGAAGGTCTTGGCGCTGGCGCTGACCCAGAAGTTGGCGAAAAAGCAGCCATCGAAAGTATTGACGAGATCAAAGCGGCAATGGGACAAAATACCAAAATGGTCTTCATCACAGCTGGTATGGGCGGTGGTACTGGTACAGGAGCTGCGCCAGTTATCGCAAAAGTGGCTAAAGAGATGGGCATCTTAACCGTCGGTATCGTAACAGTACCTTTCAGTTTTGAAGGGAAAAGACGTCTTGACCAAGCAGAATTAGGTTTAGATAAACTTAGAAATAATGTTGACTCGCTTATCGTAATCAACAATGATAAATTAAGACAACAATTCGGGAACTTAGGATTCAAATCTGGATTCTCAAAAGCCGATGAAGTGTTGACAAACGCTGCTAAAGGTATGGCAGAAGTTATTACAGGTTACTTCGATGTTAACATTGACTTCCGTGATGCTAAATCTGTACTTCAGAATTCTGGTACAGCTTTGATGTCAACTGGTACAGCGCAAGGCGAAAACAAAGCGGAAGAAGCGGTTAAAAAAGCTTTAGATTCTCCGTTATTAAACGATAACAAAATCACTGGTGCGAAAAACGTTCTACTTCTTATCCGTTCTGGTAACGAGGAAGCAACGATGGACGAAATCGGTATCATCAACGACTATATCCAAAGAGAAGCTGGTAACACGGCAGATATTATTTTTGGAGTTGGTTCTGACGAAGAATTAGGCGATGCAATCAGCGTATTGGTTATTGCAACAGGTTTTTCTAAAGATGATGTTAGACAAACTAATGTTAAAGAAACGATTCAGAAGATCGATTTGTTCGCAGATAGAGATCAATCTACGCCAAGACGTACAGATTCTCCTTTCAAGACTAGAGCTGAAAGAGATGCTGAAGGAGGCTTAGAAAATGGTGGAAAAAATGTTTTCCGTCTAGAAGATGATGAGGATTTTTCAACTCCCAATTTTCCAACTAATACTTTCGCGGGGACTGCTGTAGAAGAGGTTCCGCAAGAAGTTAAGTTTTTCGAAAAAGAAGAATCCGAAAGCTTCAATCAAAATTGGGAGCAAGACGAAGCACCTCAAGAATTCAACCTTTTTAATTATGATGAGGAGGAAGAATTCAATCATAACGAAGACTTAGAAGCGGAAGCTTTTACATTTGAGGTGAAACATAAAGTTAATGACCAACAAAATATCCAAATCTCTGATGAGGAAAAACCTGTTGAAATTAACTTCGTAATCAACGAGCCGATCAACGAAGAATCGATGTTTGTACACAAAGAGGAAGAAGTTGAGCCGATTATTAATAAAGTAGAAGAAGTTAAGGAAGATTTTAACCCAGCTTTCGAAACAGAAGTTGAGGAAGAAATCCAAGTTCCAAAACCGGATATGCTTTACAATCGTCCAGCGGTTAATGAGCTAAAACCAGTAGAAAATTCAGTGGAGAAAATCATTGAAAAACCTGTGGTAGAGGAGAAAGTTGATGAGTCAGAATTTACGTTTATCAATAAGTCAACGGAGTCTAACAAGATTCAGGAGAGAAGAAATAAACTTAAAGAATTCAATTCTCGTTATCAAAAATTTGATCACGTTGAAGAATTTGAAAGCATTCCAGCATTCAAAAGAAAAAATATTGACATCGATAGCAATAGCGCTTCAGATAGCAATATCAACAACTTTTTGAGTGACAACAACGGGAGAGTTCAACTTCGCGAAAACAAGTTTTTGAACAAAGACGTAGACTAATCGCGTTAAGCTATAAGCAATATGCAAAAAGCTTATAAACTTCGGTTTTAAAAATGCATATAGCTTAATGCTTAAAGCCTAAAGCAAAAAAAATGAGTTTAGAACAAAAAATAACAGACGCGATGAAAACCGCGATGAAAGAGAAAGACAGAGTTGCTCTCGATTCTCTTCGTGCCGTTAAAGCGCAGATTCTTTTGCTTAAAACAGAGCACAAAGGTGCCGAAGTTTCAGAAGAACAAGAGATTGCAATTTTGCAAAGAATGATCAAACAAAGAAAAGATTCTTACGATCAGTTTTCGGCGCAAAATCGTATGGATTTGGCAGAAGTAGAAGTTGCCCAGTCCAAAGTCATCGAGCAGTTTTTGCCAGCCCAACTTTCTGAGGAAGAATTGGAAGCGGCTATCAAAAACATTATTGCTCAAACAGGCGCCGAAGGCACCAAAGATCTAGGAAAAGTAATGGGTGTTGCATCCAAAGAATTAGCTGGCAAATCGGACGGAAAGAGCATCTCGACGATGGCTAAGAAGTTACTTTCTTAGAAGGTTTCAGTTATCAGGATTGAGGTTGAAGTTTTTGCTAAAACCTCCAACCTATAACCCAAAACCTAAAAAAAGGATATCCAAACTTTGCATATCGATTTGATTAATGGAACCCAATTTCATCACGAAATTGGGTTTTTTTTGTGTCAAAATGTCTCAATAGATTTTTGGCATTGTTTTGATAACATAACTCAATAACAGAATTAGAGATTAATCAATATCTTTGTTAAACTAAAAAAATAAATATTATGTATCCAGCAGATTTAGTACTGCCAATGAAGGCAGAACTTACCGATAAAGGTTTCCAAGATTTGACAACGCCAGAGCAAGTTGATCAAGCGATTAAGCAATCAGGAACAACTTTGTTGATGATTAACTCAGTTTGTGGTTGTGCAGCAGGAGCAGCAAGACCAGGCGCAGTATATTCATTAACTGGTGACAAAAAGCCAGACCATTTGGTAACGGCATTCGCAGGTTTCGATACAGAAGCCGTTGCAGAAGCTAGAAAATTGTTAGCACCATTCCCACCATCTTCGCCGTGCATCGCATTGTTCAAAGACGGAGAATTGGTACACATGCTAGAGCGTCACCACATCGAAGGTAACCCAGCAGGCGCAATCGCCGCTAACTTACAAGCCGCTTACAACGAATATTGCTAAGCCATTAGCCATTCAAAAAATAGAAAGCTTCCAGATTTTGGAAGCTTTTTTTGTGATTTTTTTGGGCGGACAATTCGCGCTATCCGCTATATCTTTTGGCTTCGCTCGGTCTGCTCCGCTGCGCTCCGCCGCCTCACTCGCCAAAAGGATGCCGCTTCTATCGCGGCCGCAATTCGGGTTCGTTGAAAGATTAAGAATAATTATTAAAATTTCAAAAATATTAATCCGTTCTGCATTTAAGACTTGTTTTTCATGAACTAGTGTTAACGCCTTTGTTTATCTTGAATAACTGCAAAATCATTGTAGTAAACTTTGTTTGGCTTTGCGATAGTTTTTTAAATGCAAAGCTAAACAAAGAAGAATAATCAAAATAATTGATTGTTTAAGATTGGCAAAGACACTTCGTTTATCAAAAGACATACAAGGACTGATTGTCATGTGTCAAAACTTAATTTACTGTATATATTATTCTCCCATCAACTCCTTCGCTTGCGATATGGCAGCTTGCGTTACAGTGCTACCCGAAAGAAGTTGTGCAATCTCTTGTAGACGTTCGTCTTCGTTTAAAGGGATAATGTTCGAGCGCGTCAATCCATCCACATCCATTTTGGTAACTTTGTAGTGGTCGTCGGCTTTTGCTGCAACTTGTGCGAGATGGGTGATGACAATGAGTTGCATATTTTTTCCCATATCGTACATCACTTTTCCAATTTCTTCCGCAACACGACCAGAAACACCGGTATCGATTTCGTCCAAAATCAAAGTAGGCAGGTTGCTATGTTCTGCCAAGATTTTCTTTATCGAAAGCATAACACGAGAACGTTCTCCGCCAGAAATAGCACTTTGGATTGGCTTCATAGGAAAGCCAGAATTTGCCTGAAACATAATCTGGATATGCTCTTTCCCAAAAGCGTTATATTGCTCCGAAATTGAGCGTTCCAAAGCAATTTTGGCTTTTTCTAAACCTAACTGTTTTAGAAGACTTTCAATTTTTTCAATAAGATTGGGTGTGCCTTTATCACGAAGCTTAGAAAGTTCTTTGGCTTCTTTTTCTAAATCTTTTTCAAGCTGAATAATTTGACCTTCGATGTCCGAAATTTCGTCTTCCAAATGTGAGAAGCCAGATTGTTCTTTGTCAAGTTGATTTCTAATTTCGACAAGCGATTCTACATCCGAAACCTGATGTTTTAGGAACAAAGAATTTAGCGTATTCATTCGTTGCAACATTTCCGCAAGAGCAGCAGGATCGATGTCAACTTTTTCGAGTTCGTTTTCGAGTTCGCTTAGGATGTCTTTTATTTCAAAATAAGATTCGTCAAAACGTTTTTGGATGTCCTCAAATTTTGGTGACAAATCCGAAATCTTTTGCAGTTTTTGTTTAGCATCCAAAAAACTTTGCAGCACCCCAATCTCGTCTTGATGAAACTTTTGGATAATTTGACCAAGATTTTCAGAAATAAATTCCGCATTTTCACGCGTACTTAACTCATCTTGAAGTTGTTTGAAATCAATATCATCGAGATTAATTTCATTTAACTCATTTAACAAAAAGCTTTTGTAATCGGACTCTTTATGAGCGTCAGCAAATTTTTGTTTTAAATTTTGAAGTTGACGTTTAAGACTTTGGTAGCTGTTAAACTTCTTTTGATAAGACTCCAAAACCTTGTGATTTTCCGAAACGGAATCTAATATCTGAAACTGATAAGCTTCCGAAAATAATTGCGAAGTCTCAAACTGCGAATGGATGTCGATTAGCTTTGACGACAATTCTTTAAGAACGTCCAAAGTCACTGGCACATCGTTGATGAAAGCGCGGGATTTTCCGCTGGACAAAATTTCGCGACGGATAATAGATTCGGTATCAAAATCCAAATCTTGTTCGTCAAAAAAGTTTTTAAAATTTTCACCAATTGTGAAATGCGCTTCTACAAGGCATTTTTTATCAGCGTTGCTAATTGATTTTAGGTCGGCGCGTTCGCCCATGATAAGGCGCAAAGCACCAAGTATAATAGATTTTCCTGCGCCCGTCTCACCAGTTATCACTTCCATACCTTTGTGAAGTTGGATGTCGAGGTGGTCAATCAGCGCAAAATTCTGAATAACAATTCTTGAAAGCATAAGATAGTTTTCCTCTGTGGAGGCTTATTTCCACTTATTCCATTTTGTGTCAATCTCTTTAGGCGCGAACATTGACATCAATTGTTTAAGATCATTCATATTAACAGAACCATTGTTGTTGCTGTCAAAAATGCTGAATATTTCGTTTTTCTTAGTGTCAATAAACACATTGAAAGCAGGATTCATTTGGAAGTCATTTTCATAGACTTTTAGTTGCATCAACGCATCCGCAATGTTCTTCTTAGCAGGATTTTGATCTGGTTTCGCCATATTATCAAGACCAATACGATGATAATTATAATAAACAGTTCTCAACGTGCTGTTAGACTCTTTTTGGATTGCGTCAATAACAGAACCACGAGATTTAAGACCTTCAACTTGAGACCAGCCTGCGTAGTTGTTGTTCATTGAGTTTTGCGAAATTTTCAAAGCTTTATCAAACCAAGGCTGACCACCTTTTAACTTAAAACTATCGCCGTCATAACCCAAAATCATATAGACATAAAAGCTAACAACATCGATTAAGTTTTTTCCAGAAAATTGTCTTTCATTAAAAACTAAGTTCTCGTTTTCGCTATATTCAAAACCGAAATTATTGTCATTAAAGTTGATAAGTGGCGACTCATATTGGGAGTTAAAAACAGGTCTAGTGGCTTGTATAACAATACTTCCTTTGTAAGTGTTGCCGGATTTTTCGGAAATAACGATGGCAAAATTTGATTTTACTTTTTCAAAATTTTGAAGCCTTTTGCCTGTCCAAGATGTGTTGTTGATGAAATCTCTTAAAGATTTTTCTAAGGTTTTGTAAGTCTGTACATTACTTCCTCCCAATTGTTGATAGTTGATCTGTACGGTTGCCAAAAGCTCTTGCGACTGCGCAAATCCTGTTAAAACCAATAAAATAAATATGCTGAATAACTTTTTCATTCTAAAATTAAACTTTGAAACGTAAAAATACACTTTTCGATTGAATAAAAAACGTGAAAAACACGGCTTTCTTATATAATCTGACTAAAGCTTCATTTTTTCTTTAACCAAATTGAGAATATCAACGGCGACTTCTTCTTTTGACTTCAAATCAAAAACTCTTTTTTCATCTTTTGTAAAGATTTTTATCTTGTTAGTGTCATTTTGAAAACCTGCACCTTCATCTCGCAACGAGTTAAGGACAATCATATCTAGGTTTTTCTTTTCTAATTTTCCTTTCGCATTTTCTTCTTCATTTTGAGTTTCTAGCGCAAAGCCAACCAAAAATTGATTTTGCTTTTCTTTGCCCATTTGGAGAAGAATATCTTTATTTTTCACCAACTCAATGCTGAATTCTGAGTCGTTTTTCTTTATTTTTTCTGAAGCAACAACTTTCGGAGCATAATCGGCAACCGCAGCACTCGCAATCGCAATGTCAACATTTTGATAATGTTTAAACACTTCATCAAACATTTGTGAAGCTGACGTCACGCGATGGATTTCAATATTAGGATTCTCTGGTTTTAACTGCGACGGCCCCGAAACAAGAATAACTTTCGCGCCTTGCGAAGCTGCTTCCTCTGCTAACGCAAATCCCATTTTTCCAGAAGAATGATTCCCGATAAAGCGCACAGGATCGATGTTTTCGTAAGTAGGACCAGCTGTTATCAAAACTGTTTTTCCTTTAAAAGCTTGTTCGCCTTGTTCTGAGAAATGACGTTTAATATATTTTAAGATCGTTTCATTTTCTGCTAAACGTCCTTGGCCAACTAGTCCACTTGCTAATTCGCCATATTCTGCTGGTATAATTGTATGACCAAATTCTTCTAATGTCGCTAAGTTTTTATTAGTTGACGGATGTTGGTACATATCCAAATCCATTGCTGGCGCAATTATCACAGGACATTTTGCAGACATATAAGTTGCCATGAGTAGATTGTCGCAAAGTCCAGTAGTCATCTTTGCCATTGTATTTGCTGTGCAAGGCGCGATCAACATAAGATCTGCCCAAAGCGCCAATTCTACATGGTTGTTCCAAGATTTATCTTGGTTATAAAAATCGATGTATGCTGGTTTTTTAGAAAGTGTCGAAAGCGTTAATGGACTTACAAAGTCTGCAGCGGATTTTGTCAAAATAACTTGAACTTCGGCGCCAGATTTTATAAGATCTCGTACAAGATAATTTATTTTGTAAGAAGCGATTCCGCCAGTTATTCCGATTAAAATTTTCTTTCCAGAAAGTGTCATAATTTGGATTTTTAACTTAACAAAAGTATCAAATTTAAAACAAAAAAACCACAGAATAATCTGTGGTTTGTCTATTGGAAGTTGTAATCTTCTAGTTTTTTTCTCCAGTTTCTCTGAAGTAGATGTCGTCGTCTAACCATTCTTGGATAGCGATAGAGGTCGGTTTTGGAAGTTTTTCGTAATGTTTAGAGATTTCGATTTGTTCTCTGTTTTCAAAAACTTCTTCCAAAGTAGAGTTATGCACAGCAAATTCATCCAACTTATTATGTAACTCGGTACGGATCTCGGCATTAACTTGCTCCGCTCTTTTACCCATAATTACGATAGCTTCGTAGATGCTTCCTACTTTGTTCTCGATTTTGTTTCTGTCGTAGGTAATGGTATTAACCTCTGCTTTAGTATCTTTTACACTCATTGTGCGAAATTTTTTAGAATTGCAAATATACGAATTATCTTCTAATTCTGAAAGTCGAGTTAGGATCACTAACTGTTGCGCTATCTTTCTTAGCTTTTTCGATGTTATTTTCGATAGCCTCTTGGTTGCTTTCTTCTTTCTTTAGCTCAGTTTTCGCAGCATTTTTAGCTTCCTCTGCTTTTTGTTTTGCTGTTAATTCTGCTTGTCTTTTTTCTGCTTCAGCAACGATTTTTTCAAATCTTACTTTTTCTTCTTCCAATTTTGGACGGAAAGCTAAAGCCGTTTTTGTATAATCTGTGTTAGGAAGTTCTTTTTCGATTGTTCTTGTATAAGCAATAGCGTTGTCAATACGATCTTTCTTTTTGTCAGGCATTGAGAACATTGCTAACTCATATTTAGATTTCATTTTAAAATCTAAAATTTTTGGTTTAAGCTTTGTCGCTGGAAAATCTTCTAAAACATTGTCAAATGCAACATCCGCAGAAAGATATTCTCCCATTTTGTAATACTGACGAGCGTTCTCATAAGCTTTGAATTCTAACTTATAACCCAACTCATCTAACATTGTTTGGATGTTTTTTGATCTTTCAGAATCTGGATAGTTGTTCAAGAAGTCTTGAAGCTCTGTAATCGCAGATTGTGTATTAGTCTGGTCAAGATTATAATCGTTAGAGCCTTGATAGTAACAGATTGCAGACATATAAGAAGCTTCTTCACGACGTCGATCTTGAGGGAAACTTACTGCAAAGTTTTTGAACTGATGTCCAGCTAGCTTGTAGTTTTTATCGTAATAGTTAGCATAAGCCGTGTTGTATCCAACATTTTGGAATTCGTCGGTTCCTGCAACAAGATTAGAAACTCTCTCGTACAAGGCGATTGCGTCGCTCCATTTTTTGTTTGCAAATTTTTCGTTTGCAGTTTTCAAGATGAAATCTTTGTCGGCACTTTTCAACGCACGATCCATTTCACGATTACATGATATAATAAGGCTTGATGCCAGAGCAACAATAATTAATTTCTTCATAAGGATGTAGTAAAGTTGACAAGGTCCAACGTTACGATTTGCAAAAATAAAACTTTTTTGATAATAGGATTTATTATTATGATAATATTAACGTTTATAAAAGCTAAAAAGTGTTTTTAACTTAGAAAACTTACGCATATAGCTCAAAACCTAACAATGCAAAAGTTGTTTGTAGAAGATTTGATTTTACTTTTTTCTCCGCTTCCGAAAGATAATTGGCTTCGGTTGCACTTGGAAGATAAAGCTCGTAAAAATTTTTGTTTCTGATAACAAATAAAGTAGAACCAATAATGTTGGTAAGGATGTCTTCAGACTTTGGTGCATTGGTAAAAACGCCACTAATAATGCCTTTTTTGATGATTTCTTCCAATCGACTGACGCAGATTTTGTAAAAGTCTAAAAGATCATCTTTAATAAAATCATTAACGCGAATCTCCTGCGTTACAAAGCCGTGAAAATAATTGTATTTGAAAAGAAGTCCAACAATGTAGTTGATAATTTCCTTCATTTGCATTTCGGCTTTTCCTTCTTTAATAGTCTCAGCAAACTCCGAAAAACTCTCTTTAGAACGTTGTACACGATATTGGTACAAGAAAGTCATCATTTTCTCTTTAGAACCAAAATAATAAGAAATCATGGCGACATTAATGCCAGCTTTGCTACAAATATCTCTTACAGAAGTTGCGTCAAAACCTTTGGTAGCAATAAGTTCTTCTGCAACATCTAAGATTTTTTTCTGCTTATCGGTAAATTTTTTCTTGACCATATTAATTGTAAATTTAAGTAAAATTTTTAATTGTAAGAAGTTGATTTTAATTTCATTAAATTATCTTTGAAAATGGATTTTTTTGACTTTCATCACCATCATCTTGGACAATTTGGGATTTATAATCTCGATTTGTTTTCTGATGATAATCCTGATTTTTTTTCCGTTGGCTTACATCCAAAAGACATTACTAATGATTTTGAAAATGCATTGGATTGGGCTAAAAGTCGTGCGCAAGATCCGAAATGCCTTGCAATAGGAGAGTGTGGTCTCGATGCTTTGGTAGAAGTAGATTCGAGTTTACAAGAAGAGGTTTTCACGCAGCAAATTTTATTGGCAAATAAATTACAAAAACCAGTCATTATCCATTGTGTGAGACGACATCAAGACTTGTTGAAGTTTCAAAAAATAGCTAAAGTTCCGTTGATTGTTCATGGTTTTAATAAAAAAGAAAATATCGCAACAAGTTTATTAAATGCGGGTTTTTATTTAAGTTTTGGAAAATCTTTGTTGGAAAACTTATCTTTGCAATCTGTTTTTAAAGAATGTCCCGAGAATCGTTTTTTTCTAGAAACTGATGCGGTGGAAATCAATATTTCAGAAATTTATCAAAAAGCATCAATTATTAAAATGATGTCAACTTTCGAAATGCAACATCTTATAAAGCAGAATTTGAATTTAATTTTAAACAATGAGTGAAATTTGGTTAGAACGCACCGAGCTTTTATTAAAAGAAGATGGTCTTAAAGTTCTAAATGATGCAAAAATATTGGTGGTTGGTCTTGGTGGCGTTGGGTCTTTTGCTGCTGAATTTCTAGCTCGAGCAGGTGTTGGACATTTGTACATTGCAGATGGTGATACGGTTGATATTACTAATATCAATCGACAATTGCCAGCACTAACCTCGACCGTTGGTCAACATAAAGTGGATGTTGTTGCCGATCGATTGATGGATATTAACCCGAAATTAGATTTAATAAAGATCAACGAATTTCTTAGTCCAGAACGCATGGAAGAATTAGTTGTGTCAGTGAAATTTAATTACGTTTTGGATTGCATCGACTCTCTAACACCAAAATTGAGTTTGATAAAAACTTGTCGCCGAAATAAAATAAAGTTGGTTTCTGCGATGGGCGCTGGTGGAAAAACTGATCCGAGCAAAGTTATGGTTCGCGATATTAGCAAAACCAACAATTGTCTTCTTGCAAAACAAGTGAGAAAACGTTTGAAGAAGGAAGGCGTAACCAAAGGTTTTAGATGTGTTTTTTCAACTGAAATTCAGGATGAGAATAGTCTGAAATTAACAGATGGAAGCAATTTTAAGAAATCATTTTACGGTACAATTAGCTTTATTCCGGCTTTGTTTGGACTTTATGCAGCTGCCGAAGTGATCAATAGTTTAACAGGACGAAAATAATATATGACAGACTTTCGATATCCAAAATCTGAAAAATTAAAAAAGAAATCTGATATTGATTTGCTTTTCAAAAAAGGAAAGTGGATGTCATATGGCAATGTTCGATTAATTGTTTTAAAAAATCTTCCTGACCAAAAGAACAATCGTGTTGGCGTTTCGGTATCGAAAAAGTTTTTTAAAAAAGCGGTCGATCGCAATCGTATCAAAAGATTATTGAAAGAATATTATCGCTTGAACAAATCCGATGTTACAGAACAATTTGGAAATTCGGCTTCCGTAATGTTGTTTTGGGTTTCGAAACAACTCCCAGAAAATCTACAAACTGTAGAACAAGAATTCAAAAATCTTTTTGCTAGTAGAAAACACTAGATCAAGTCTTTGCATAGTTTTTGATGCACGATGAAATAAATAAAAAACTATGTCCGAATTTCTTCCTTATGTCATCAGCATTTTTGTTGGTATTGGCTTAGCTGCTGCAACAGGTTTTCGTGTATTTTTGCCAATGTTCGCAGTAAGTTTAGCGTCGTATTTTCATTGGATTCCCGCTAACGAAAGTTTCCAATGGTTGGCTTCTTTGCCCGCACTTATAACAACTGGCGTTGCCACTGTTATGGAAATTTTAGCTTATTACATTCCGTACATCGATAATATTTTAGATAGTATTTCGATTCCGTTAGCGACTATTGCGGGCTCGGTACTTTTTGCGAGTCAATATATGGGGCTTGATGGTGTGTCGGAGTGGGCATTGGCATTAATAGCTGGTGGCGGAACTGCCGCAACGATTGCTTCTGGTTTTGCTGGTACACGTGTCGCATCGACCGCTACAACAGGCGGTATTGGAAATCATGTTGTCGCTACTACCGAAACGGCTGGTGCTAGTGTGATGTCTATTTTTGCGTTAGCTTTACCTGTTTTAGCATTTATTTTTGCAATTGGGCTTGTGATTTTAGTCTTTGTTTTTGGTCGAAAAATTTGGAATAAATTTCGAAAGAAAGAACCCAAAATAGAAGATGCAGATTATGTATAAATAAAAAAGCCTCGAATTATTCGAGGCTTTTTTATTTAATAAAGTTATTGAACTTTGATATCGTCAATCTGAATTGTCGTTGTTGTACCAGGGTTTGCACCAGTATATTTGAACAATACATAACCTTTACCTGTTAAGTCTGTTGGGAAGTTATATGTTCCAGCAGAACTTAGGTTACCATAACCAGATGTAGGCGTTGTAGGGATGTTAAAGCTAGATGTAATATCTTTTAAAGTTGCTTTTGTAATATCTCCTAATGCTGTATAATCTGTTGTTGTATAAACTTTAAGAGCTGCTCCATTATAGAAACCAACATTAACAAAGAAACTAATATTATTAGCAGCTGTAAAGTCTACAGGAACTGCAAAATAAGTTTCGTAATTACCAGATCCCGCATTAGCTGAAATTTGGATATACTTGTTCCCGTTGAATGATCTAATTTGCCAGTATCTGTTACCAACAGTTGGGTCATTAACATACTTAGGATAAGTTTCTTCCATATCGTTATAAGAGTTGAAATCTTCTGTAAACGAACCTAAGAAGTTAATTGCAGTTCCTCCTTTTGGTGGCGCTGGATCATAACGAGGGTTGTCAAACTTGATGTCAGCCTTGCTTCTGATATACATTTGCCAGCTTGTATTATAACGACTTACAACAAATGTTAAATCTCCATTACCAGTTGGTAAAAGGTCACCACCAAATGCGCAGAATCCTGAGTTTCTCAATACTGTAGATCCTCCAGTTGCATCTTCAATATTTCGGTCTGTATCAGCACCAATACCAGCAACATAATTGATAAATGTTTTTGGTTGTGGTTGCACTTCACTTGAAGCGAATTGTACTTTTGGTACAGTTACTAAAGTGTTAAGATATTTCTCATTTTTAGCATCGTTTAGGTTGCTAACTTTTGTCGGAACTAATGTTGCAATATCCATAGCATTACCATTACATACACCAGAAATATATCTAGAGAATAATACACTAGGAATACGTCCGATTGCATATTGAGGGTCAACAGAACCAATTTTTTTGGTACCTCTATCTAGACCTAATACCAAACCATTTGCTTTGATTCTTACGTGCGCCCCTACTGGGAAATCTGCATAGTTAGATGCTTTGTCTACCTCGATAGAAAGACCAACAGTTGGGTTTTCTGGTTTATCTTGGATAGAGATTGTTTTGTAGAAGTTACCATATTCATCAGATGATACAATATAAGCATCAAAGATAACTGGCGCACCATCAGCAGGAACTTTATATGTTCCAGATGAAGGAGCTAAAGCTGCAAAATCAGCCATAGAAATAGTTGGGGCGTCGAACCTATTATTACATACGATAGGTGGAGTTTCCCAATCATCGTTCTTTACACAAGAGGTTAATGCTACTGTAGATACAGCAGAAAAAACTAAAGTTTTAAAAAGTGAATTTATTTTCATTACGATATTTTTAAATAGATTAGAATCTGAATTGTACATTTACAAAATAAGAACGACCTTGGGTATACCAGTATTTAGGACCAAACAAAGTTTCTGCTCTGTCGTAATCTTTAATAAAGCCATCATATTTAATGTTTCTACTTTGTTCAAATCCTCCGGTAATATATCTTTTGTTATCCAAAATATTATTAATAGTAGCAGAGATTAAAACATAATATTTACCAATCATCCAAGATTTACCAGCATTAGCATTAAAGAAGAATGATGAAGGTAATCTTTTTGGCGCCATAATAGTTCTTAACATATCAGGATCTACACTCGTATCAGGCGTATGTGTCGTACTGTTCTGAACAAAGTTTTCTGATCTTAAAATCGCTGAAGGATCTAGGAAGTTTTGATCTAGATAGTTCCAGTTTGCACCAAACCACCAGTATTTAGGAGAGTTGTATCTAAAACCTAATGAGTAAGCCTGTTGTGGCGTTCCTCCTAACTTGTAGTTTTTAAGATTAGCTTTTCCGAAATTCATATAAGGTAATCCGTTGGAGAATTCTCCTACCGCATCAGAAGAGAAGTAGATTGTTGGATCGTTATTATAAGTGTATTGTCCAACACTTGCTAAACCTTGTAATGATAAAGTTGGAGTAAGTTTGTAATCAATACCTAATTCTAAACCAATATTACGTTTCTCAACATTTGACATAACTTGCGTTAAGAAAGCACTTTGGATAGGTTTTGAAGAGTCATCAGAGTCAAACTGAATACCATCCGCAAAGAATCTTTGTGTATTGGTTTCATTTTGAGTATCAACCCAATAACCAGTAAGTCTTAACTTTAGGAAAGGTGTAGACATTACGTAGCTTAAGTCATTAGCATTAACAATTGTATTCTTAATGTTAGGCGCTGTAGAAGCGTTAAGTCTTGGATTGATGAATAAATCCTCTAAGAAAGGTGCTTGTGAAAAATATGCACCGTTATATACGATAAAGTTACGGCCATCAACTTTGTAAACCGCTTGGCCTTTCATACCAAAGTTCCAGAAGTTTTGATCACCACTTTTTCCGTAAGAATCTTTATAAAGGAAATGTTTGAAATGTCCTTCTCTACTAGATGAACTATAGCCAGCTAAAGCAGAAACAAAAACATCAAATTTGCCAGTTGAGAATTTCAAACCAGGATTAACTTTCACTTCTTGTCTTGAGAACGTATAATCGTATCCAATTTTATCCCCAACTTTTTTTGCAACAGAACCATTTTCAAGATCAAGTTCGTTTAATAAACCTGAAGTTCCTGGTTGGTTAGTTGCTGCGAAAGGATCTTTGTTCCAAGCGAAGTCAGCACCTAGAAGGTCTTTTACTTCACGGTAAAGATCAGACTTGTAGTTTTGATATGATAAGTTTAAGATAAATCTTGTTTTATCATTAAAGTTATATGTATAATGCGTGTTAGCATTCCAGATTTTATCATCACTAACATCGTTAACTTGGAAATACAAAGCTCTACGACCAGTCACTCCATATTGGCTTACAGGAGATTGGTTCATATTAGCTCGATACATTGCATCCCAATTAAGTTGTGTATAAGCAGGATCTCCACTTTGCCACAATTGTGTAGCCGTATTATAAGCATCTCTAGCAGTAGCCCATCTTGTAGGATCGTTCGGGTCGATAACCTCCATAGAAGGATCAAGAGATAGGAAGTAACTAGGAAGTCTTCTGTAATATGCAGGAGACGGGTTCGTTACATTTTGCCAATCCAATCTAGCACCTTTATCTTTACCAAATTGATAAGATAAGCTAGTCGTTAAACTTGACTTTTTATTAATCTTCCAGAAGTCTGTTAATTGTAAAATTGGTTGGAAGCCAGTTCTTACTCTTTCGCTTCTTTTTTCACCATTTTGCCATCCCCAATATGAGTTGTAATGTACACCTCTTAGGTCAAAAACTTCTTGAGTACTAGGGCTCGCAGTTGATCTTCTGTAAGGTGCTCCAATAGCATTGAAGGTAATAGTATGGTTGTCAGATAATTTCTTCTCAACACCGATGTAACCTCCCCAAGCATCATAAAAAGTACCTTCTTGGATACCTTCTTGTGCCCAACGTCTAGCAGCCATAGCTGTAATAGCCCATCCACTTTTTGACATTCCAGAAGAGTATCTTAGAGAAGCTCTGTTACGATAGTTTCTATTGGTTAATGAGTAAGTTGCTTGGAAGCCTTTTCTGTATTCGCTAGCATTAGTATACTTATTAAGCACTGAACTTGCACCACCGAAAGCATATTCTGAAGGAGCATGATTGGAAGCAATCTCCGGGTAACGAGTAATCTCATTAAGACCACCCCAGTTAGAGAAATCTACATTTCCGTTATCAGCTTTTACCATGCTGATACCGTTAAGCATTGTTTCACCAGATCTTCCATCAATTCCTCTTGGACGGAACCAATAGAAGCCCAAATCAAAACTTGCTAACTTATTGAATACATCTTGAGAAGATTGTAACAAACCTACAGTCGAACCTTGGCTTGAGTTTTCCTCATCTCCAGTACTTTCAATAATTGCAAGACCCTGGTCTGCACCAGTTAGGGATGAGTACATTGTAACCACACCTAGATCTTTTCTCTTTTCAGTTGAGATATCAAACTCCATTACTTTTGTTTCGTAATTAGATTTCGAAATAACAATCTGATAATGACCCGGCTTAAGATCAACAAATTGGAAGTATCCAATCTTGTCTGCCGTTACATCATTGGCTTCTCCTTTCAGGTCTACGTTAGCCCTTTCTACTGGCTTACCTTCAGCATCCTTAAGATACGCAAATACAGTTGTTTGCGCATAGTAAAATGATGCAGGCATCAGTGAGAATAAGGAGATTAATGATAATTTTTTAATCATACTTTGAACTATTTATAATCTCTATTTTATACTTAATTTTCAATGCATTATGAATCGGGGGCACAAATGTACTTAAAAAAAATATATTTAATAATTATAATCCTTAATTTATGATTAAATTTAGTTAATACCTCTTAAAGGCTCTGTTAATTTTTTTAGATTTGCTAACAATCTATAGAATAATATAGTACATTTGTCGTCCTCTAAATTTTAATAAACTTTATACAATGAAAAAATATCTAAGTATTTTGACTTTAGCTCTTGGATGTTTGGTTTTTGCACAACAAAAAGGACAGCTAAGAAAAGTAGCGACAGTTGGCTTTCTTAACGTAGAAAACCTTTGGGACACTATCCAATCTGCTGATTACATAGATGGTACAAAGGATAAAAGCAATCCTTCTTTCCATAGAAGTGTACCGATTGACTCTATCAAGCATCTTATCGTTGATGAGACACCTTTTAAAGGAGAGTGGAGTGACGAAGCTCTTAAAGGTAAGCGTGTTGTAAAGTATCAAGGTGGATCTGATGAATTTACACCCAAAAGTGCTAAAAACTATAACTACAAAGTATATAGCCAAAAACTTGAAAACGCTGCAAGAGTTATTTCTGAACTTGGACAAAAGCAAACAGGAACAGCGCCAGCTATTGTTGGTCTATTAGAAGTTGAGAATAGACAAGTTGTTGAAGATTTGGTAAAGCAACCAAAACTTGCTAAATATGATTACGGCGTTATTCATTATAATTCTTATGATTATAGAGGTATTGACCCGGCGTTTATTTATCAAAAAAGAAGATTCACACCAACTAATTCTTTAAAGAAAGAAATTAAAATATATGGTGAAGACGGTAAAAGAGAATACACACGTCATATTTTAGTAGTTACTGGTATGTTGGATAATGAGCCAATTGCTTTGTTCCTTAACCACTGGCCATCTAGAAGAGGTGGAGAAGCGGTTTCGTTACCGAAAAGAAATGCAGCTGCGGCAGTTCTAAAACAACAGATGGACAGTATTCGTATCCAGTCACCTAACACAAAAATGTTAGCGATGGGAGATTTTAATGATGATCCAGTAAGTTCTAGTCTTAAGAATGTTCTTAAGGCGGCAGCATCACCAAAAGATCTGTCAGAGTCTATGCCTTACCTTAACTTAATGTATCCATTATATAAGAAAGGTATTGCCTCGTTAGCTTATCAAGATGCACCTAACTTGTTTGATCAAATTATTGTTTCAGGTAACTTGTATGCTCCAGCTAATGAGCTTAAGAAAGATTATACGGTACTAAGAACAGAAATCTATGCGCCAGATTATTTAATAACTAAAGAAGGCAATTATAAAGGTTATCCTTTCCGTTCTTGGAGTGGCGATAAGTTCACAGGCGGATTTAGTGATCACTTCCCAGCATTTGTAATCTTACAGAAAGAACCATAATATTTAGGTTCTTCAATATAAAACAGAAGCGCCCAATCGGAGATTGGGCGCTTCTGTTTTTATGATTTAATATTAATTTTAGTTCATAAAATCAAAATCCCGACTTACAATATTGCAAGTCGGGATTTCTTATAATAGAGATTGTTTGTAGCTTATTTGTTAAAAAGCTCTTCAACTTTATCCCAGTTGATAACGTTAAAGAAAGAACCAACATAGTCAGGTCTTCTGTTTTGATAATGAAGGTAATAAGCATGCTCCCAAACATCAAGACCAAGAATTGGAGTTCCATTGCAATCTGCCACGGGCATTAGTGGGTTATCTTGGTTTGGTGTAGAACATACAGCAACGCTACCATCTTCTTTTTTGCATAACCAAGCCCATCCAGACCCGAATCTTGTTTTAGCAGCCTCCGAAAAATCAGTTTTGAATTTCTCAAAACCACCATAATTTTCGATCGCAGCTTTTACATTCCCTACAGGCTCTTTGCTACCACCAGGCGTTAAAATTTCCCAGAAAAGAGAGTGGTTGTAGTGTCCACCGCCATTATTTCTAACTGCAGGTTTGTCAGTGCCAATTTTGCAGATTTCCTCAATCGTTTTACCTTCTAGATCCGTACCTTCAATTGCTTTATTAAGATTGTCAACATAAGCTTGGTGGTGCTTAGTATAGTGGATCTCCATTGTTTTTGCATCGATGTTTGGTTCTAGAGCATCGTATGCGTAACCTAATTTTGGTAATTCAAAAGCCATAATAATTGTTTTTTATGTTAATGTTCAATTGTTGCCCAAATTTAATCAAATAATATGCGAAGCCTCGAATAAAGCCGTCAATTTTATAATTCTTTAACATTGTTTTTATGAGTTCTAAATTTTTTTTGGCGGACATTTCGGGCTATCCGCTATATCTTTTCCCTTCGCTCGGACGGCTGCGCTACGCTGCGCCGCCTCACTTCGGGCAAAGGATGTCGCTTCTATCCCGGCCGCGATTGGTGATAATTTAGGAATCGATGCTATATAATAGTAATAAAACTAAAAAAAATGTATTTTTGCAAATTACAAGAATTATACATGAAAAACATAAGAAACTTCTGCATCATTGCACATATCGATCACGGTAAAAGTACATTGGCAGACAGACTTTTAGAATATACCAATACCGTAACCCAAAGAGAGTTACAATCTCAGACTTTGGATGATATGGATTTGGAAAAAGAACGAGGAATCACCATTAAATCTCACGCCATCCAAATGGATTACGAATTAAATGGTGAAAAATATGTTCTCAATCTTATCGATACGCCAGGACACGTAGATTTTTCTTACGAAGTTTCTCGCTCTATCGCAGCTTGTGAAGGTGCTTTATTGATTGTTGATGCTGCCCAAAGCATCCAAGCACAAACCATTTCTAACCTCTATTTAGCCTTAGAAAATGATTTAACAATTATACCGATTCTTAATAAAATCGATTTGCCATCTGCCAATCCAGAGGAAGTAACCGATGAAATCATGAATTTAATTGGTTGCGAATATGAGGATGTTTTAAGAGTTTCTGGTAAAACAGGAGAAGGCGTTCACCATCTTTTGGAGCAAATTGTTGAGAGAATACCAGCACCAGTGGGAGAGCCAGATGCGCCGCTTCAAGCTTTGATTTTCGACTCTGTTTATAACCCATTCCGTGGAATTGAAGCTTACTTCAAAGTGGTTAACGGAAGCATTAAAAAAGGGCAAAAAGTAAAATTCATGGCAACAGGAAAAACCTACGATGCCGATGAAGTAGGAACTTTAAAACTAAAACAAGCGCCTAAACAAGAAATTAAAACCGGGGATGTTGGTTACATTATTTCTGGAATTAAAGATGCTCGCGAAGTAAAAGTTGGTGATACTATTACCGCTACTGAAAACCCTGCAGCAGCAGCAATTGACGGTTTCGAAGAAGTAAAACCAATGGTTTTCGCAGGTATCTACCCGATCGAGTCTGAGGATTTTGAAGAATTGAGATTTTCATTAGAAAAACTTCGTCTGAATGATGCGTCTTTGGTTTTCGAACCCGAAAGTTCAGCGGCTTTAGGATTTGGTTTCCGATGCGGATTCTTAGGAATGCTTCACATGGAAATCGTACAAGAGCGTTTGGATAGAGAGTTCAACATGAACGTGATAACAACCGTTCCCAACGTGTCGTATCACGGTTATACCAAAAAAGAACCTGAGGTTCCTATTTTAATCAACAACCCATCGGAAATGATGGATCCTATGACGATGGATCGCGTGGAAGAGCCTTACATTAAAGCTTCGATCATCACCAAATCTGATTTCGTTGGACCTGTAATGACGCTTTGTATTGAAAAACGTGGCGAAATTGTTAACCAAAGTTACTTAACGGCAGACAGAGTTGAGTTAATTTTCAATATGCCGTTGGCAGAAGTTGTTTTCGACTTTTATGATAGATTAAAATCTATTTCAAAAGGCTATGCATCTTTTGATTATCATCCGATTGGTTTCCGCGCATCGAAGTTGGTGAAAATGGATATCCTTATTAATGGAGATATGGTAGATGCATTATCATCGTTAATTCACGATTCTAATGCTTATTATATTGGTAAAAGAATGTGTGAAAAGTTGCGTGAGTTGATTCCAAGACAACAATTTGACATCGCAGTTCAGGCAGCTTTAGGAGCTAAAATTATTGCAAGAGAAACGATTAAAGCTTTGAGAAAAGATGTTACTGCAAAATGTTACGGTGGTGATATTTCCAGAAAACGTAAACTTCTTGAAAAACAAAAAGAAGGTAAAAAGAAAATGAAACAAATTGGTCGTGTAGAAGTTCCTCAATCTGCATTTATGGCAGTTTTGAAGTTGAATGATTAATTTTTTTGAACATAAACATCAAAGCCGTTCCAGTTGGAGCGGCTTTTTTAATTTTTTATTGAAATATGTTTTTTCTTTCTGTATTTTTACAAGATTAGAATACTTGCAATGGGCAAAATCTTCCTTTTTGTTTTTATGATATTTGGTTTTTTCGGAGCGAAAAGTCAAGTCAATGCGGATTTTCGAGAAGTGAAAGAGAAATTCCAGCATCATCGTACAATGTTGGAAACCGAATTTAATAAAAAGCAAAATCAATTGACTAAATCTGGAATGATGGAGTTGGTTAACCAACAGAAAGAATATTTTTTAAAAAAACTTGATAGTGTGGAGAATGCAGCATTGGTGGCAACTTTAGTTAAAGTGAAAAACCTGGAAGATCTTTCTCGCACTTTTCCAAGAAATTCTGATGCTTCCAAAATTGACGATTCTAAAGATGAAACTTTGGCAAAATATCCTGGCGGAATAGATGCTATCCGAAATTTTATCTCCGCGCATCTTTATACAGATAGTGTTAATTTTGAAGAGCAAGAAAAGCTGTCGACCAAAGTTAAGTTCATTGTCGAACGGGATGGTAGCGTGAGTCAAGTAAAAGCCTCGGGAAATAGTGCTAGTCTCAATCGTCAAGGCGAAATTGTATTGTATTTATTACCCGAAAAATTTTCTCCAGCAGCCATTAATGGCATTCCTGTACGTTCTAATTATTCGATTCCTATTACAATTGCTAAAAATTAAAAGATGTTTACCGACGAATATTTTATGAAGATGGCGTATCAAGAGGCGGAAGCGGCTTTTGAACGTGATGAGGTGCCAATCGGATGTATTATTGTATCTAATAACCGAGTGATTGCAAAATCGCACAATTTAACCGAGGCGCTTAACGATGTGACGGCACATGCTGAGATGCAAGCGATAACTTCTGCGGCCAATTATCTGGGAGGTAAATATTTACAAAACTGTACGCTTTATGTGACTTTGGAGCCTTGCGTGATGTGTGCTGGCGCTTTAACGTGGTCACAGATTTCTAGAGTTGTCATTGGTGCTCGCGACGAACATCGTGGTTACATCAACAAAGGATTATCATTACATCCAAAAACTGAAGTAGAAATTGGCGTTTTGGAACAGCAATGTTCACAAATTGTAAAAGATTTTTTTAAGTCTAAACGATGATAAACTTTCCAAAAGATATCAGTTTCAAATATCCGTGGAGAGATTATCAGCAAAGACTTTTAGAAAATTTTAAAACCTATTTGCAAGATAATCAAATACACATTATTGCACCTCCAGGTTCTGGAAAAACAGTGTTAGGCATCGAAATGTTACTACGTATTAACAAGGCAACATTAATTCTGGCACCAACTAATACCATTAAAAATCAATGGCTTGATCGTTTTCTAACTTTATTTTTAGATTTAAAAGAAAAACCTGATTGGATTTCTTTAGATGTCAACAAACCTGCTTTTCTTACAATTGATACTTATCAGGCGCTTAACGCGGTGGAGAAAGATCCAAAGCGATTTGATGTTTTGGTTAAAAATTTAAAAAGAATAAAATTTTCTTGCCTTGTATTGGACGAAGCCCACCATCTTAAAAAAGAATGGTATCGGAGTTTGGCTCAATTGCAAAGTCATTTCGAAATCGTCAATATTTCGTTAACAGCAACGCCGCCTTATGATAGCTCGTACGCCGAATGGCAAAATTACATTACACTTAACGGAAGTGTAGATGCAGAGATTAGTGTTCCAGAATTGGTTAAAGAAAAGAGCTTGTGCGCGCATCAGGATTTTGTCTATTACAACTTCCCAAGTCGAACAGAATATGAAAGCATTGAAAAAATAAAAGAAAAATCCAACAAAGTTTATCAGGATTTTCTCAATGATAATGCGTTATATGAGCTTTTAACGAATTTAAGTGTTGTTAAATCACCTCAAGAAAACGAGCAGAAAATTTTTCAGGATTTTAGTTTTTATTCGGCAGTAATTATTTTTTTAAAGTTTAAAAATTTCCAATTTCCACCTGAGCATTTTGAAGTGATCGGCGCCAATGTCGATAGTATTCCAGATTTGACGCCTGCTTGGTTAAGTCTTCTCTTAACGAAATTACTTCTGACTTCTGATTGCGAAAATTATGTCAATGAAAAACAAAAAAAGCAATGGATTCAAAATCTGATAAATGCTGGGGTTTTGGGCGAACAAACGATAAGTTTTAGAATTAATAATGAAGTCGAAAGTCTACTTGCACAAAGTATAAATAAGCTGGAAAGTATTATTGCTATTGCAGAATTAGAGTTTTCTTCCTTAAAGGAAAATCTTCGTTTAGTGATTTTAACCGATTATATAAGGAAAGAATTTATCAGTCAATCTTTCGAAAATAATATTGTCCTAAACCGAATTGGTGTTTTTTCAATTTTTGAAAGTTTGCGACGTAAGAACTTAGATGGTTTTACAATGGCTGTTCTTACAGGTAGCTTGGTGGTTTTACCAAAATCTGTGGAGGAAGCATTTTATAAGAAATGTGCGGCGCAAAACATTCTTAATTTAAAACTAGAAAAACTCAGCTATGATGAGAATTTTTTGTTAGTAAATGTTTCTAATAATTTTCAAAATAAATTAGTAAGTATTGTAACAGAACTTTTTGAAGAAGGGCATTTTCAAGCAATTATTGGGACCAAAGCTTTATTAGGAGAAGGTTGGGATGCGCCTTGCATTAATTCAATAATTCTCGCGAGCTTTGTTGGATCTTTTGTTTTGTCCAATCAGATGCGTGGTCGGGCGTTGCGACTTCCTGCAAACAACTTAACAAAGACCAGTAATATTTGGCATTTGATAAGTGTCAATCCACTTGGTGATAATGGTGGAAGCGATATAACTACGATGCAAAGACGTTTTAAAGCTTTTGTTGGTGTTGATTATAATAAAGATTTGATTTCCAATAGTTTTTATAGATTGAATCATCTAGAAAATAGTTTTAATATTTCTCAAATTGAAAGAACAAATCAAGCGACTAAAACGCTTGCCATACAACGTCATTCACTTTTAGAAAAATGGGAACACGCAATATCTAATGGACATCAAATGATTGATGAATATGCTATTCCAGAAGAGGTTTTTAAAGTCAAAAAAACCAAACGCTTTTATTTTGTTAAGTCTGTTCGCAATGTTTTTGCAATATTAACTTTAGGAATAATGAGTTTTAGTTGGCAAGGTTTTGAAGTCATGATTAAGAACTTTTTAGGAAGTCAAAATCTGGGTAGCATTTTACATTTGGGTTGGATTTTTACAGCAATTGGTGCTTTAATGTTTGCTAAACCGCTTTACAAATCTATTAGACTTTGGTATCTTTATAAAGAGCCTATTGGTTTTTTTTCAAAAATTTGTGAAGTTGTTTTTGAACAATTGAGAGAGGAAAAACTGCTGACATCCAAAGATGCAAATCTTGTCACCGAAATGAAAAATGGACAAGTTAGTTGCTATTTAGAAAATGCAAATAGCAACGAAAACTCTATATTCTTTTCGGCCATTAATGAAGTTTTTTCTGCCATAGATTCGCCTAAATATTTTATTAAAACCGAAGACAAACTTTGGAAGGGTCGCACGGTGCACAATTATTTTAACGTTCCACAAGTTTTTAGTAAAACGAAAAATCAAGCACAAAAATTTTCTACACTTTGGGAAACGCAAATTGGAGCCAATACTTTATATCTTTCTTGGAACCTTGAAGGACGAAAAGAATTGGTAAAGGCGAGATTCAATTCTTATTTTAACCAATTCGAAAATCAATCGCAAGTCATCACCGAATGGAAATAAAAAACCACTCCTTTTGAGAAGTGGTTTTAATTTATAAATCTTTTCCGAGGAAGTAAAGTCCCTTCAATGTGTGAAGTCTATCCGCTAAATGAATTTTTTCAGTTAATGGTTTGTAAACATGGCTAACACCGCCAGTTGCAACTACAAAACAATCATCGTTAACTTCTGCGTTTATTCGGTCAATAAAACCTTCTACCATTCCTAAAAATCCGTAAACCATACCGCTTTGCATGCAGGTCACGGTGTCGAGTCCAAGTACAGATTTCGGTTTTTTAAGTTCAATTTCTGGAAGCTGCGCCGTTTGATTAATCAATGAATTAAGAGAAGTGATAATGCCTGGCGCAATGATAACACCCAGTGTTTCACCAGTTTCGGTAACGCAGCTTGCGGTAAGTGCCGTTCCAAAATCTAGGATAATTTTTTTCTTAGCTGGATAAAGGTTATGTGCAGCAACTAAATTAGCATAAATATCAGTTCCCATTTGTTTTGATTTCGCCTGTACACCAGATGGCGTTGTGCGATCCACCAAAACAGGTTTTTTCCCATGGATTTTTTCCACAGCACTCGATATATCTCTTGTTAGTTGAGGTACAACCGAACCGATGATAATTTTTTCAATGCTTTCTGGCTCAATTTTGTAGGTTTGATAAAGCATTAGAAATTGCGCATACATTTCGTCTCTTGTACGATAAGGTTTGGTGTTTATCACCCAAGAAATGTCACAATTATCATCATCGAAAAGTCCGAAACGAATGTTGGTATTACCTATATTAATTACAATTGAATTCATTAGTTACTTGCTATCAAAGCTTTATTATTGATTTTAAACTAAATTTTTAGAGCTAATTTTTTTAATATAAAAATTACTTAACCTCCAGATAATTATCTTCGGGATTAACATCTGCTAATCTTTGGCTAAAATCAATACCCATCGCAGAAATTTGCTCTTTTCCGTAAGGGATTGTGAAGCTGTATTCTTGTTGCGTCCAAGGCCAGTAAGCCAAACTTTGGATTGGTCCGTAGATGTCGGCTTTTTTCCAAGTGTGTGTCATATTCAACGGGATGTTGTAATTGATCACTTTTTTATCTTTAGTCAAGATGCTAAAATCAATCGGCATCGGCATTGTCCCTTTATTGACAAGCGTAATCGTTGTCGAGTTACCATCGTATTTTACATTTTTAATACCGTAATCAATTGTTTTTGTGGTGTTGATCCAATAGTTGTAAAACCATTTAAGATCCATCCCAGAAACTTGTTGAGCGATATGCATAAAGTCACGCTCTGTTGGATGTTTCATCGCCCATTCGTCATAATAACGAAGCATTACTTTGCTTAGATTATCTTCACCAATAATGTAGCCTAATTGTACCAAAAACAACTCTCCTTTAACATAAGAAGCAAAAGAATAAGCCGTTCCGTTATCGTGATGATCCGCAAACCAAACTGCAGGTTCTTCTTTACCAGTCTTAGTGAAATCAGCATAACGTGCAAGACTTTCTACAAATGGATTTGGTTGAGGAGATTTTGGCGGAAATAACTGATTCATTACAAAGTTCTCCGCATAACTTGTGAAACCTTCGTCTAGCCAAGGTTTTTCGCTTTCGTTGGTTGCTAACATTTGCTGGAACCAAGAATGTGCGCCTTCATGGAACATTAATCCACAAAGACCTTCCAAAGATTTTGATTCACCCAAAATCATGGTACACATGCCATATTCCATACCGCCGTCACCACCTTGAATAAAGGAGTAAGAAGGCCATTTGTAACGGCCAAATTTGTTATTCATGATTTGGAAAAACTTTGTCACATAAGGTTTCGATTCTTCCCAATATTTAGTTTTTTCAGATTTTTGATACACAAAATATACTTTTGGTCCATCCAGAATCGTGAAACTATCAACTGTGTAATCGCGATCTGCTGCCCAAGCGAAATCTAACATGTTTTTTGCAGTCCACTTCCAAGTAACTTTGTTGTTAGCATCGGGTTTTAAAGTTGGGTTTTTCGTGTAACCAGCTACATCATTTGGATTTTCTAAAGTTCCACCAGCGCCGATGATGTAGTTTTTATCGATTTTAATATTGATGTCAAAATCAGCGAAAGGCGCATGGAATTCTCTTCCGATATAGTCAAAAGTTGCCCAGCCGTCGTAGTCATATTCAGCAATTTTGGGATACCATTGCGTCATCGTCATGTCGACACCTTCACGGTTATTACGTCCAGCGCGACGAATTTGCATTGGGATATTCGCATCCCATTCCATCGTGAAAGTCGCAGTAGATTTAGACTTTATTTTTTCAGGAAGATAAACTTTCATAATCGTCTCCTGAATTTCAAATTTCAATTCTTTACCATTCAGTTTTATCCAATGGATATTTTGGCGACCTTCTTCATTTTGTGGGATGCTCGCTAATCGGCTAACAACGCCATTTGCCGTTTTTGCAGCCAATCTTCCGTCGGCATTTACACCTTGGTTTTGCACACGTTGATCCATCATAGATCCCGCTTTGAAGGTGTTCCAATACAAATGAAAATACACCACATCCAAGTCGTCTGGCGAGTTGTTGGTGTACTGCAACGTCTGCTTACCTTGGTAGGTGAAATTGGTCGCATCGACATCGATGTCCATTTTGTACTTCGCGTGTTGTTGATAATAAGCGTCTTTTTGCGCTGATAAAAACAACGAACAAAGTACCAATAACAAAGAAAATTTCAAGTTTTTCATAACAAATTTTAGGGCGTGTCCCTTTGTTTTTTCTCCTTGGCTAAAGCTCCCATCCAAAAAAACAAGCGGGTCGCTACGTTCGCTTCAATCTTTGGTTTGTCGCTCGGACGATTCGGTCACTGAGTATAACCGAAGTGCGCCTCACTCCAACCCAAAGGATTTCCGCTGCCATCGCTCACGCAAACACAACTTTTTATTTCAAATTTTCTCAAAAATACTTAATTAATCCTGAAAACAGGGTACAATCTGTGGGTTTTCTCGTAATAAGGCGAGTTTTTGTAGACCCAATCCAATTGCGCTGCGCCATCTTGAGCAAATTTAGGATCCTTTGCTTTTTCTAACTCGAAAGCCGTTTTTAAAGCTTTATCGTTTTTAATCAATTGTTCGGCGGTATCCTCAAAAACATAAGCCGAATAATATTCTTTTTGACCAAGAATCGCATCGAAGAAATTCCAATTAAAATAAGAATCCACCGCTTCAGGTTCCAAAGTTTCGAGTAAGAACTTCATTCCGTTTTGGTTAAGGTTGACAAGCACGTCACCAGCACGGAAAGTCTTTTGCGTATTTTCTTTACCAACAACAGTTTCGTAATGAAGATAATGACCTTCGTATGGATTTTGCACCGTTTTAAAATCTCGAATTCGATATTGCTCAACAGAAATTAAACTGTCTTTTTTAATGGTTTTCATTTCGATGTTATTTAATTTTAAAAGATCAATAACATGATATTCGGATTGAGGAATCACATAATATTTTGGGATTTTTACAAAACTTGATGGTGTGTAAGTGTCGTAATACAAAATTGGTTTTGAGAATTTTTTACTTCTGTCGTAATAAAGTCGTGGCTTCCCCGAAATGGCGCTTGGCTTATATCCAGCTTCAAAACCTTTAAAGTCCAGTTGACTATATTTTGTAGAATCCAACTTCCAACGAAGCGGATAATCTTGACCGATTTTGTATTCGTTGCGAGCTTCTTGACGCTTTTGCTTTATTTGTTGATAATTCTTTTCCATATAATTAATGCTTTCCAACATATAATCATAAGTCACAGCAACACGATCTTTGTAAGGCTTTAGCATGTGCGTTTCCACAACGGTCCCAATCGAGTTAAACAAAGTCGTGTAGCCAGTCGCGTAACGCGGCGAATCTACAAAAGCTGGAAACCCTTTGTCCGGAACATCACCATGAATATTGACATAAGGCACCGAAAGAATATTGCGTTCCGTAAAACTTTTCAAAATTTCGGGTTGCATATTTTGATGAAAATAATTGCCAAGCGGTTTTCCTAAACGCTCTTTATTCGTTGAAATATAAGTGAAAGTGTATTGATAATCTGCGCCATTGCTAACGTGATTGTCAATAAAAACATCAGGCTGAAAATATTGATATATCTTCTGAAAACTCCAAGAATTCTTAGTGTCTGTTTTTATGAAATCTCTGTTAAGATCGTAGTTGCGGGCATTTCCTCGGAAGCCATATTGTTCTGGACCATTTTGATTGGCGCGCGAAAACTGTCCTCGATTCATCATGCCGCTAACATTATAGGCTGCAATTGCTGCAATCAAAACATTTTGAGGTGCTTTTAATTTTTTGGTAGCAAAGTCGCGCATCATCGCCATCGTGGCGTCGATGCCATCTGGTTCTCCAGGATGAATGCCGTTGTTAATAAGCAACACAGATTTGGTCTTGATAAGACTTTCAACATCTTGTTTGTAAGGATTAAATATCACGACTTCGATAGGCTCGCCGTTGTCATCTTCGCCCATTTTAAGATAATCGATGGTTTTAAAATCCTTTGCTAATTGTTGGTAGTAAGAACGCATCGTTGCGTAAGTGGTTGTCTGGTTGCCATTACCTTGTTCGAAAGGCGTTTTGTAGGATTGTCCCCACAGAATTGTCGAGACAAAAAGGCTTGCGATAAAAATTGCTTTCATAAAAGAAATCTGATTTCGAACTCAAATTTAAGAAGTAATTTCTTTTATGACCAATGTTAAATCTTATTTAAACCTAAATTTTTGAGTTTTCCAAAATGAGTTGATCAATGAGTTGGACGCTTTTTTCGAAACGTTCTTGCCAATTTCCAGAAATTTCGATGAAGTCAACGTTAGATTTTTGGAGATGTTTTCGATGGTGGATGTCAAGACGATTTCGATCGTGTTCTTCAAGTCTCGTTCCATCTTGGAAGTAAGGCGCATCTGCTGAAAGATATAAATATAGGTCAGCTTTTTGTTCGGATTTTATCTTGTCAGGAATATTTAATTCTCGATTAAAAATGAATTTTGAATAAGATTCAGTAATGTGAAAATCTGTGTCAATGATATTTAAGTAGTTGTTTAAACTAGATGATTTAACTCTCTTATAATGTTCATGATATATTTCTATAAGATTATTAAATTTAAAATCTTTTGAATCATCAACGATATCTCGTCCTGCTTCCAAAACAAAATTGCAATTATAATGTTTGGCAAGTTTTTCTGTAAGCGTAGTTTTACCAGTGCTTTCGGTTCCTAACAAGACGAATTTTAAAGAAAAATACTTTTGAACAGCCCTCGGTAAAAATTCCCAATGTTTGTAAATGTTAGATCGGATTTCGGAAGCGGAAATATGATGTTTAAGTCGGTTAATATCAAATAGTTGGTGTTGAATACTCATTAGTTCAGCAATCATTTCTCCATAAGGTTCAGACGTGACAACAGTTTCAAAATCAGGAAAATAAGTTTTAAAAATTTCGCTCCATTGTTTAGAAACTTCCCAAGAAGCTTCAGACGTATTGGCGTAATCTTCTTCTTTGTAGTTGAACACAATAACTTTTAATCGGTTGTTATTTGAAAAGCTTTCTTCAATCCAATTTTTTCTGAGTTCGTCAGAAAGTCGTTCATTCTTTTCTGCGCAAATCATAACTTCTACATAATCATTGTTTTGTAAAGCAAAATCTATCAAAGCTTTGTGTCCCAAATGGAATGGATAAAACTTCCCAAATACGAAGGCTTTCATGACTAAAATGCTTTATATTTAATACTTATCATGAAGTTTCTTGGCATTTGTGCAAAGTATTTTGCCGTGCCATCCGTCTCAACGTAAGCATTATTAAAATATATATTATTGAAGATATTATTGACAAGAAAACCAACTTCCCATTTTGTGAAATTGTAGAATGCAGCTGCGTTTACAAGTTGATAAGATGGTATTTTTTTGTCGTTTGCAAAATTAATAAAAGATGTAGCTTGATAACGATAACTTGCTAGTAGTTGCAAAGCATTTTTTGTGTGTTTAATTTCTTGATTTACAACTAATTTTGGTGTTAGTATTGGAGTAAAACTTTCAGTGCTTTGTTTGATTTTTGAAGACATCCAAGAGCTGTTATTTGACAGGATCCAATTGTCATTAAGTTTATAATCAGCTGATAATTCAAGTCCCATTCTGTAACTTTTGTCCACCTTGTTGGTTAGCGCAATTCCGTTGGGTCCAAACTGTCCATTTAAAACAATTTCATCTTTAAAATTCATGACAAAAAGATTCGCAGATATTTTTAGTTTGTTACTAAAATAACGATAACCTAATTCGTAATCGGTGACATATTCTGGTGTTGTCGTACCCAAAATTAATTCATTGTTCTCGTCAAGAGATAAATTATCATTTCCTGCAAAAATATCGTTTCTGGTAGGTTCTCTTCCAACTTTTCCTAGACTGAAATACAACTCTTGATTTGGTTTTAAGCTATAAGTTATTCCAAATTTTGGGTTTAAAAAATCCCATTCTAGCGGTGTAAGTTCTGCGTCGCCTTTGTAAGAGAATTTTGCATATCTGTATTGTAGGCTTCCAGAAATTTTTATTTTTTCCCAGTGATAATCTGCCTTTACAAATGCACTAAAGTCGTTTTTGTAACCAGTATTTTTGTAAAGTTGACCTTGTTGCTTTTCTGTGAAAATATGATCGCGATTATACCAATTGGCATTAACTCCAGTTTGTATTTTTAAGTGGTTCCATTTTGTTTCTAAATTAGAATAAAACCCACCAAAGTTAGATTGGAAACCATAGTTGTAGATTTCAGCATCTTCTGGAAGTCCAATAAAGTTATTGAGGTTAAAGTCATAATTTCCTTTTAGAAATGTATAATGAACAGCATTTTGCCAAGTTGTATTTTGCCCAAGTTTAGTCTGATTTGATAATTGGAAAAAACTCTGGAAGAAATGATCTTTTTCGTTTCTATTCGCATTGGTACGAGGATCATGATCAATTTGTTCTTTCGTAACGCCAAGCCAAGCCAAATCGTTATTTTGATTTCCGATAACTGTGTTGAACTTCCATGTAGATTTCGGATTAAAAATACCTGTGCTTATCATTGCAGATTGCCCATGATTTGTCGAGTTATACTTGTAACCTCCGTTGTAAATTTCGCTGACTCTTACGTGGATTGCTTTGTTCTTTATCAGTCCTGAAGTGTATTTAGCATAAGCTCGAAATGCATTGTAAGATCCGTAATCTGTTCCAAATTCTAACGCTCTTTGATGAAGATTTGGCGCATTAATTTGTAAACTTCCACCATAACTGGCTGTTCCGTTTTTGCTGAGTCCAATGCCTTTTTGAAGTTGCAAAAAATCAATCGAATTAAAAAAATCAGGGAAATTAGAAAAATATGCACCTTGATCTTCTGGCTCGTTCATAGGAGCGCCTTCGAAGTTAACATTAACACGTGTCTGGTCGATGCCTCGAATTCTGTAATATGAATATCCGTTGTTGCTGCCAGTGTCCGAATAGGCGGTTACAGCAGGAAGTTTATTGATAAGAAAGGGAAGTTCTGTACCATTATTCTGAACGTCTTTTTGTGGAAGATAATTGAGGTAATTGACTGCGTCTAACTTTTTGGCTTGGCTTATAATAACAATACTGTCAATATTTTGGATGCTATCTTGTTTTTGAGCATTAGTTTGAATAGCCGCAAATAAAATTAGGATTATGATTAAATGTTTCATTTTGTGTTAGTTTTACACAAATGTATAATTGATTTTTTAACTTTCAAAATTTTAATTAATGTTTATTTTACGCAAATATATAAAATGCTGAAAACCAATATGCAAAATTAAATTTCGAAATAAAAGCCTTGCTGTTCTAAACTCTGATATTTCTCTTGATTAAATTGAAATAATTTAGCTGGTCGACCGCTTCCTTCTTTTCTTAAATTCTTGGTTTCGATTAGAAGATTGTAACTCATTATTTTTTTTCTGAAATTACGACGATCAATGTCTCTTCCTAAAATACTTTGATAAAGACTTTCTAGATCCGAAAATGCAAACTCAGTTTTTAAAAGATTAAAACCAATTGGCTGATATTGGATTTTAGTTCGTAGACGTTCTAATGCTTTTGTAACAATCATTAAGTGATCGAATGCAAGATTGGGTAGATTACTAATACTAAACCATTGTGCGTCCGATGCATCCGTGGACGCTTTTAGGTCGTAAGATTTTGGATTAACAAGACCAAGATAAGCCACCGAAATAACGCGATTTCTAGGATCCCGATTGAGTTCTCCGAATGTGTATAGCTGTTCAATGAAGGTTGTGTTGACACCAGTTTCCTCGTGAAGTTCCCGAGAAATAGCTTCCTCCAAAGTTTCTTCATTTTTTACTAAACCACCAGGTAGTGCCCAAGAGTCGAGGAAAGGTTCTATATTTCTTTTAATTAAAAGAATGTGCAATTCTCTATTTTCGAAATATCCAAATACAACAGAGTCAACAGCTATTTTTATATTTTGCATTTTTGCGTTATTTTAACACAAAGATAGCTTTTATAAGATTACCAATTTTCAATTATAAATCGGGTTTTTTGAATCCCACTTACTCTAGAAATGCTTAAAATTTAAAAAAAAGAGATTAAGCTCCAAACTTAATCTCTTATATAGAATTTATATTTTTTGAATAGTTACATTAGTGACATTACCACTTCCAGTACCACCTGATTCATCTTTTAGAACAGTATTATTAGATCCAACATTTACAACCGCAGTAAATTTAATCTGTTGACCTTTTAGAACCTGAAGCATTGTAGTGTAAGACATTAACTCACCAACTGCAGGACCAGTTGCAACTGCATTATAGTGACTACCTCTTCCCAAGTATACATCGGTTGTTATCGTTCTAATCCCCAATACCATCTGCGATTTTTCTAGTAGATTACCAAAACCTGCTTGCATCGTTATAAGGTAATTTCCTGCTTCATTAAAGGTCAGTATCCCAGTATCGGTGTTATAAGAGTAAAGACCAGAGTTAGTTACGGGAGTGTTATATAAAAGCGTTGTAATAGTGTTGGCTGGAATTGGTTGAGTTGCTTTTAATTGTGCATGGAAAACTGTATAATTGCCAAAATTAATAGTTTTTAGCACACCATTAGCGTCAGCCACAACTTGTCTGTCAATTCCAGAAGCACCTATATTTGTATTAATGTCGTTAATTTGAACATTACCAGATGAAACATGTAGTTTTTGAGCGGGTGTTGTTGTACCAATACCCACACGATGGTTAGCTGCATCAACCGATAATGTACTTCCATCTACTGAGAACGCGTTGGTTACTGTACTTGTAAAAGCTAAAGAATTAGCGCCTTGCGCAATTGTTGTCGCTTTAGACAACGGACCACCAAGTTGTATATCATTTGTAGATTTATTTAATCCATTACTAGCGGTAACTGTAGCTCCACCAGACATGCTACTACGGCTGGCAGTTTTTATAACACCTGTTCCATCGACAACAAGAACATTATTTGTCGTTGCAGATTCGGCCTGTAGACCTTCGATTCTTACAGGGTCGGCTGGCGCTGTAGTTTTGACATGTAAAGCATTTGTTGGTGCAATTACACCGATGCCTACATTATCTTGAGGATTAGTAGTTGGTATACCATTAGTGTCTAACGTAGAATTTGGTAGTCTTCCTAAGACAATTGAATTACTTGCGCCCACTTTAGCTTGCGCCCCAATTGCTGTTCCAAAGTTTAGACTTGTTTCTGTGTAGGATGGTGCTACAGTAGCGTTTGTTCCTAAAAAACTCGATTGGCTAATAGCATTTAAAGTCGTTGGTAGCTTTTGTAGGGAGGTTGCTCCTAATGCTGATACTCCATCATATTTGACATCAAAACCAGGTGTAGTTCCTGATGTGTTTTGTGTGATTTGAGATCCTACAAATGTATTTTGATTATGATCAACGCTAGATTTAAGAAATACTGCAGTCGAGGCGCCAATATATGTATTGTTTACACCTGTGGTCATTGAATTTCCGGTGCGATATCCAAATGCGGAATTATTACTGCCAGTTGCACTTTGTAAAGAGTTTACTCCAACGGCGGTGTTCCAACTATTGTTGTTTGCTGCAAGTGCGCTATTACCAATTGCAATAGAATAGTTTCCTCCGTTAGTAATTGTTGATAAAGCATTGTTACCAATCGCTAACATAGAGTCACCAGAAGTAAGATTTTGCAAAGCGCTTTCACCAATTGCTATAGGTGCGGTTGTGCCATATGTGGCTATTACTTTTGATAAGGCATTGTAACCAATGCCGATTGCGCCGTTGCCAGTAGTGTTAGAGCTTAAGACGTTGGTGCCTATGGAGATGTTTCTAGTTCCCGAAGTAATAGATTTTTGACCGTCTTTCCCAATGGCAATATTATCTGTTCCAGTTCCTAATGATGTTCCATTGCTTCCGACTCCAGCATCTTGAGTTACATGGTTATTGTTTGTAAGCATGCGTAAATCTTGAACAGGAACATTAGGCGTTAATTTAATCCATTTGTTTGCAGTTGAGCTATAATAATAGTATCCCGCTGAATCAATATTAGAAACTTGGGCAAAACTTGGATCTGTTGCATTTGTTGCTAATGACACATCGGTCACGAAAACCATGGCTCCATTTTACAAGCTGCTATAAGTACCCGATGCTTTAAGCGAAAGTTCTTTCTTTGTCAAAGATGGAGGGATAATACCATCCTTTGCAGTTGCTGTATTGGTGTTTGCTGTATTACGTTTTTCGCGAACATGCAATGTTGAATTGGGCGCGGTTGTATCTATCCCAACTTGTGCTGAAGCAAATAAAAATGAACATAATAAGGCAATGCCTAGAATTCTTTTTTTCATTATCAATTTGTATTAAATTTTAGACAAAATTAAAAAATAAAGAATTATTTTATCATGAAGAATGTTAATTGTTTGAAATGTTATGCAAATTGAATACTTGTATTGCTTTATTAATCAATAAGTTGTGTTTTTTTATGTATACACATTGTAGCTTTGTGTTACGTTGGGATGTTTTGCATTATTCTTAAAAATTAGTCGATATTTATACTATATTTTTTTTCAAAAGCTTTTTAAAAAAATATAATTATTACAAGATGCATTCTTAAATTTGTATCTTAAAACACAAAAAATAAAACTATGAGAAGTTTAACAATTATAGGATTAGTCCTATTTGGAATTGCTGCTTTACTATTTTACGCAACAACCAATTTTTCTGTAGGAGAAATGAAACTGTCCCATTTTATGGGAATAATGGCCGGCGTCGGTTTGGGTTTGATAATCGGAGGAATTGTTGGCTATGTGAGTAAGGGAAGTGCTATCAAGGAAGATGAGCGCAGAAAGGCTTACAAGCAACTGCAAAAAGATAAGTTAGAGCTTGAAAAACAACAACAAGCTTTGGCTAAAGAACAGGAAGAGGCGGCTAAGCAACAAAACAAAGAGCAGAATTATTTGTAATTCTGCTCTTTTTATTTAATGAAATTTTCTTTTACTAGAAATTGTAACCCAAACCTAGGATAAAGAAGCTTGGTCTATTGTCATAGTTAATCTCTGTACTGTTACCACCAACTGTGTTGATGAATTTTCTTTCATCTTTAGAGAAAGCTCCTTCGTATCTTGCATTGATAACGAATTTCTTAAGTGTTACATTTGCACCAAATTGGTAACCAACACCAAAGTCTTTAGCTTCAGATTCTGTAAAGTTTTCAAACTTATTGTCTTTTGAAGTATTAACTGAAAAAACAGGACCAACAAAAGCGCTCAAAGTTTCTCCCATTAGATTGTAACCTAACAAAACAGGAATGTCTATTCTGTCATTTTTCGCCTCTAATTCTATATTTTTACCAGCAACAGGATCATTAACTTCAACAGAGTTTTTGATACTTGTGTAATAGATTTCGGGCATTACAAACAAAGAAGTTACTGGAAGATTAATTTTAGCAGAAAGACCAAAATTAAATCCAGTGTTGCTCTTTCCGTTGCTTTCCCAAGCATTAGAAGCCGTGTTTTTAATATCCTTCCATTTTGCTGAAGACGTATTGAACAAAAGGTTAGCTCTCGCTCCTAATGTAACTTGCGAAAATGCTGCAACACTTGCAAACATTGCCATCGCTGTGATTAATTTTTTCATGAATATATAAATTTTACGTTAAACTTGTTTGATCATTTTCAAGCATAAAATGTCTTAATTGCTTGAACAATTCTGATGAATAAACGAAGTCAATTAAGTTTTTATTCTTAGCTGTGGCCAAAATATCTTTATTGCCTTCCCATTCTTTAACACCGAGGCGAAGATACAAAATCTTTTCTCCAATGGTCATTACCGAGTTCATATCGTGGGTGTTAATGATGGTTGTAGTGTTGTATTCTTTTGTAATTTCCATTAAAAGATCATCGATAACATTAGATGTATATGGATCTAGACCAGAGTTAGGTTCGTCACAAAAAAGATACTTCGGATTGTTAACAATTGCTCTCGCGATGGCAACACGTTTTTGCATTCCACCAGAAATTTCTGACGGGAATTTTCTATTGGCATTTTGCAAATTAACACGCCCAATTACTTGTAAAACTTTACGTTTCTTTTCACGGAAAGTCATATTCGTAAACATATCTAGCGGGAATTGTATATTCTCCTCAACAGTCATAGAGTCAAAAAGCGCACTTCCTTGGAAAACTGTTCCTATTTCTGATCTTAATAATTGCTTTTCGTCACGAGACATATCAACAATGTTACGGCCATCAAACAAAATGGCGCCACTTGTAGGTTGATAGACATTAAGTAAACTTTTTAGAAAAACTGTTTTCCCAGAACCACTTTGTCCGATAATGAGATTAACTTTTCCTGTTTCAAAAGTTGTAGTAATACCTTTAAGAACTTCAGTTCCGTCAAAGCTCTTTTTTAAATCTTTAACTTCAATCATTAGCTTAAAAGCATTTGGGTTAATAATAAGTCACAAATAATAATTGATACGATTGTCCAAACAACCGCCTGCGTACTTGCACGACCAACTTCTAATGAACCTCCTTTTACATTATATCCAAAATAAGCTGGAATTGTGGCAATTAAAAAAGCAAAAACTGCAGTTTTCAAAAATGCATACCAAATAAAGAATGATGGCATATACATTTGGATACCAGTAATATAATCTGCTTCCGTCCAGTTTTTAGTAACGATACCTGCAATATGTCCGCCCCAAATACCTACAGCAATACTTATTGCAATTAATAAAGGATTAAAAATAACGCTCGCAAAAATTTTAGGTAAAATCAAAAAATTTGGAGAGTTAACACCCATAATATCTAGTGCGTCAATCTGTTCTGTAACACGCATTGTTCCTATACTTGAGGCAATATATGATCCTACTTTACCCGCAAGAATTACCGAAATAATCGTTGGTGAAAACTCAAGGATTAAGACAACCTTTGTTGCATATCCAATAAAGGATAAAGGAATCGGAAAACTAGAAGCTGAGAAATTGTTAAACATCTGGATGGCTACAACTGCGCCCACGAAGAAAGATGTGAAAAGTACCAATCCAAACGAATTAACGCCTAGGTCGTATATTTCTCTCATGAGTAGCTTCATGAAAACCTGCATTTTTTGCGGTTTGCTTATTACTTTTCCTAACAAGAGAACGTATTCGCCTATTGCCTTAAATAATCTTCTAAACATTTTGTAAAATTAAACTTTTTGTGGAAATTATCGTGCATTTTTATCTCCAACAATTACCAAGTATATGGTTTTGAGAATAATAACAAAATCTAGGCTAAAGCTCCAGTTTTTTACATAAAAAGCGTCGGCAAGTGCTCTTTTTTTCATTTGGATGTTCATATCGCCATCATCACCACGTAGTCCATTGACTTGGGCAAGTCCTGTTATTCCTGGCTTTACAAGACTTCGAATGCTGTAACGACTAATCTTTGGTTTGTAAAATTCGTCAACTAAAAGCATGTGTGGTCGTGGTCCGATAACAGACATTTCGCCTTTAAAAACGTTAATAAATTGTGGCAGTTCGTCAATGCTAGATTTTCGAAGAAATTTTCCAAGTTTAGTAATGCGTTTATCACCGACTTCTGTTGTTTTGGTTGTGGAATCTGCGTTGTTGACCATTGTACGGAACTTCCAGCACTCAAAAATTTCTTCATGAAAACCATAACGCTTTTGCTTAAAAAAGATAGAACCTTTACTGTCTAACTTTATTAAAATAGCAATAATAGGAAATAACCAAGAGCAAATCCCGAATAAAACAACTACTGAAAAGACAATGTCAAAACATCTCTTTAATAACGCATTTGTAAAATAATCCAATGGATATTTAGTAGGAGATAGGATTGGTAAGGTTACAATATAGTTAATATCGTATTCAAAAAAATTATTCTGGATGATATTTGGCACTAATGAAATAATGACTTTGTTACTTTCCGCTGCTAGAAAAATTTTTCTTTCTAAATCTGCGTCTAAACAATTTTCTGAGGGAAGAAAAACAGTATGAATTCCTTCTTTCTTCCAAAAAGCTATTAAATCATTAATATCAATTCTAGAATGAGGATAATCATAAATTTTGTAGCCATAGTCAGGTCTAGTTTCAATAATCTCTTTTAAAATTTCAATTGATGCATTTTCTCCGATTAACATGATATTTCGGTGATTCTTTCCTAAAGTTCTAATGTATTTTAAAAGAGAAAAAACCAAACTTTTAAAAGGTATCATTACTAGAAGCATAAAGCCAGCAAGATAGAAACGTTCTGTTTTTAAAAATTCGTTATTACTTACCTTTCCTAGTAGAATGACACCCAAAAAGAAAATGAAGATGTGAACAATAATCCTCTCGAGGTAGCTCGTAAATGTTAAGCTTCTTGGGACGTGGTATAATCGAGTACGGCCGCTCAATAGTATCCAAAATAAACATAGTAATGCTGTAGAAAGTAGATTTTGCTCAATCTCAACTGAGTCGTATTTCCATTCAAAATTTCGATAATAAAATATCACAAAAACGGATGCTACTAGAATCATATCTAATAGTATCATAAGGCTTTTAAAATATCGAGAATATCGGAGTTTCTGCATCTACATTGTAATCAATCCGCTAATATAATGTTTTTTTTAAGGAATATTTAAGTATTTATGCGTTTGGATTGAGGAACGCCATTCTGGATGTTCCAATATAAAGTCGGTTATCTTCGGATAATTAGCATCTTTTTTACTCCATTCACTTTGTAGAAACAATTCGCAGTTAGGATTTACCTTTGCAGCTTGTTCTTCAGCAAATTTTAAATCATTGTTGTTAAATACAATGACTTTCAATTCGTTAGCTACTTTGTAGATATCATCTAATGGTAAGCCTGTCTTTTTAGGAGATAATGTAATCCAATCCAATTGTCCCGACATCGGATAAGCGCCAGAAGTTTCGATATGGATGGTGCAACCAAGTGATTTTAATTTAGACGTTAATAAATCTAAATTCCACATCAAGGGTTCGCCACCAGTTAATACTATAGTTTTACAATATTTGGCTGCGGTTTCCGCGATTTCTTCGGTTGACATTAGTGGATGAAGTGTTGGATCCCAACTTTCTTTAACATCACACCAATGACAGCCAACGTCGCAACCACCTAATCTAATAAAATAAGCTGCTTTCCCAGCATGAAATCCTTCTCCTTGAATAGTGTAAAAATGCTCCATCACTGGGAGCATTTTACCTTCTTTTAATAATAAATCTTCTTGTTCTTTAGTCATTATAAACTGAAGTTTTATAAGCGATAATCGTGTTTTTCATTAACATCGCTCGTGTCATGGGACCAACACCACCTGGTACTGGTGTTATCCAACTTGCTTTTGCAGCGCAACTGTCAAAGTCTACGTCGCCTGCAAGATGATAACCTTTTTCTGAGTCGTCGTCAACACGTGTAATACCAACGTCAATAATTACAGCGCCTTCTTTGATCATATCTCCTTTTAGGAAGTGTGGATCGCCTAGGGCGGTAATCACGATATCTGCTTTTTTAGTATATTCTTCTATATGTTGTGTGTAAGAATGCGTCAACGTCACAGTCGAATTTCCTGGGAAATCTTTTCTCCCCATCAAAATACTCATTGGTTTTCCAACGATGCGACTACGACCAATAATTACACAGTTTTTTGCTTTTGTTTCAATATTGTAGCGCTCTAGCAAAGTCAAAATTCCAAAAGGAGTTGCTGGTAAAAATGTGTCCATTTCTAAAGCCATTTTCCCGAAATTCTCTGGGTGAAAACCATCCACATCTTTTCTAGGATCAATCGCCATAATGATTTTTTCTTGGTCAATTTGCTTTGGTAAAGGTAATTGAACAATAAAACCATCAACTGCTTTGGACTTGTTAAGCTCATCAATTTTTTCTAAAAGTTCAGCTTCTGAAACTGTACTTGGAAATTTGATTAAACTTGAACTAAAACCAACTTCTTCACAATCTTTCACTTTGCTGTTGACATAAGCTTTACTTGCGCCATTGTTACCAACCAAAATGGCAACTAAGTGTGGAGCACGTCTTTTGCTAGCCAAAATTTTTTCGACTTCCTCGCGGATTTCTTGTTTAATTTCTTTTGAGACTTTTAGTCCGTCTAAGATTTGCGCCATTTTTCTTTCTTTTTACTTTTTATATTAGATTCTTTTTACTTCTTTTTTAAAATCAAGACATCTTGAAAATCTCGATCTTTTCTATCGAGACTAAAATCTCTCCAAAAACCAACTATGTGCTGTTCGATTTCGAGACCCGCATCTTGTATCATTTTTTCTAAAAAAGAATATTCGAGCGCAATGTTTGCACCTTGTACTTTTTCGTCGAGTAGACGGTAGCCTTCTTTTTCATAAGGAAATTTAAATCCAGGGAATTTACTCAAATCTTCATTTTTTCTATAAATAAAGAATGTCGCCAAGCACATTCCATCTATTTTTAAGACACGTTGGATTTCCTTAAGATAGTTATCAATTTCATTAACTCTCATGTGTGTAAACACCGAGAATAAAAAAGATTTATCAAACAAATTATCTTGATATGGGAATTTGAAATTTTCAGCTTTTCCTTCGTACTCATTATATAGATCATTATTTAATGGAACGAACTGAAATTTAAAATTCGGAAAATCTTTGCTAATTGTTTTTTGACACCAATTTACCCCTTTTTTTACCACATCAAAACCATCGTATGTAGCATCCGTATTTAGATATTTTGTTAGATGAATGGCAGTTCTACCCATACCGCTACCTATATCTAGAACTTTGTCATTAGGCTTTAGCGCTATGTATTTTTTAAGTAAGGATAATTGTTCTTGTCCCTTTTGTTTAAAATCGCCAGGTCCAATAAAAATATCTCCTTTTTTAGGAATATACTTTTCTCTTTTACCAGTAATGCCTTCATAAAAGTCAATAGGAGAGAAGTATAGCTTTCTAACGAAAAAACGATATTTTGGTGATAGTTTATAAAAAAGATTCCTTTTTAACATAGTTTAGATTTCTTATAATAATTCATCAATGCATTAGTTGATGAGTCGTGGCTTGTAACCTCTTGATTGTCTTTTAATTCTGATAGAATTTTGTTGGCTAATACTTTTCCTAACTCAACACCAAATTGGTCAAAACTGAACACATTCCAAATGACACCTTGTACAAAAATCTTATGCTCATAAAAAGCAATTAATTGTCCTAAAGTGTATGGTGTTAATTCTTTGATTAATATAGAATTGGTTGGCGTATTCCCAACAAATATTTTATAATTGATAAGTTTTTCGATATCTTCTTCAGAAAGACCTTGGTTTTCTAACTCAACTAAAACTTCTTCTTCGGTTTTTCCAAATGCTAAAGCTTCGGTTTGAGCGAAAAAGTTAGCTAAAAGTTTATCTTGATGATCAGATACATCATTGCAAGATTTTGAAAACGCAATAAAATCCGATGGAATCAATTCTGTCCCTTGATGGATTAATTGATAAAATGCGTGTTGTCCGTTTGTTCCAGGTTCGCCCCAAATAATAGGTCCTGTTTCGTACTCTACAAAATCCCCATTTCTGTCCACCGATTTCCCATTACTTTCCATGTCGCCTTGTTGTAGATAAGCCGCAAAACGATCTAGATATTGAGAATAAGGTAAAATAGCGTAAGTTCCTGCTGCGTAAAAATTTCGGTACCAAATCCCTAAAAGTCCCATTAATACAGGGATGTTTTCTTTAAAATCTTTAGTTTTAAAATGAATATCTGTTGCTTCGGCACCTTTTAATAATTGTTCGAAATTATCATAACCAACTGCTAAAACAATGCTTAATCCAATCGCACTCCACAAAGAATAACGACCGCCAACCCAATCCCAAAACTCAAAAGTATTTTCGGCTAAAATTCCGAATTCATTAACTTTTTCTGTATTTGTAGAAAGCGCAACAAAATGCTTAGCAACATCAGCTTCATTTGCTCCAAATTTCAAGAACCAATCTTTTGCAGACTGCGCGTTGGTCATGGTTTCTTGCGTGGTAAATGTCTTAGAAGCGATGATAAATAAAGTCGTTTCTGGATTTAAGTTTTTAAGAACTTCAGCAATATGATTGCCGTCAACATTCGAAACGAAATGAACGTCCAAACGTGTTTTAAAATGCTTCAAAGCTGAACAAACCATCACCGGACCAAGGTCTGAACCGCCAATCCCGATGTTAACAACATCCGTAATTTCTTTTCCTGAAAAGCCTTTGTGTTCGCCAGAAATTACTTTTTCTGAAAAAGATTTCATTTGGTTCAAAACCTTTTTGATAGCAGGTTTTATGTTTTCGCCATCTACCAAAATTGGTGTTTCCGAAAAATCGCGCAAAGCAGTATGCAGAACGGCTCTGTTTTCAGTTTCGTTGATTTTTTCACCAGCGAACATTTGTCCGATGGCTTCCTTTAATTGCGTCTCTTCTGCTAATTTTAACAACAGATCCAAAGTGCGCGAATCGATAAGGTTTTTCGAGTAATCAAATAGTAAATCTTCCGTTTCAAGAGAAAACTCTTTGAAGCGTTCTGGATTGTATTTGAAAAGTGTTCTCAATTCAAAATCGTTGTTCGCAAAGTGACTTTCTAAGTCTTCCCAAGCATTGGTATGTGACGGATTAATTTTTGGAAGCATAATCACAAATGTTTTTAATCTACAAATTTACTGAAAATTCGTCGGATGAGCTTGCAGATTTTTATGCTTTTAATTTCATTTTTTCAAAAGATGAATTTTAACAATAAAAGTCTATTAACCATAAAAGAAATGGATTTGCGACCAAAGCTTTAACTTAAAGTAAATCATCAAATGCTTTTAAGAATTATGTTTAGGTTATTGTATCTTTAAAATTAGATAACTTTTGTGGTTTACTTTAATTAAAAAATTCCGCCTCGATAGACGGAACTTTTATTATGATTTTTGCTCTTTCGAAAAACGATTCAAGAAAAATTTCTTTTTGTTTAAATATATTAAACCTGCAATTATTAGTAAAATTGGCCAAATAGAAACCAAGAAAACCACAATCTGCTGAATCATATAAAATCCTTCGACCAAAGCATTTTTTAATTCGAACCCAAAGTTGCTTTTAAATTGATTATCATAGTTTTGCGTGTTTGCAATTGGGATTTGCGCGACACTAACATTTGGTTCTTTTAGATAAATGTCAACAGTGCTATATTTCAGTTGGTCAGCAATATTGATGTTGGCAACCTTTTGGTCGTTGGCTTCGCGATAATTGTCGTCGGCAAGTTCAACTTTATCTTTGTTGGCTTTCAGTTGATTGATGTTTTCTTCGTTCTTTTGTTGACGTTGCGCATCTAGTTTTGCTAGAGCAATATTTGCGGTAACATCATCTGCATTGATAATTCTTGCATTTAGAAACAATTTATTTTGGTTAATATCATTTAAGAAATCTCCTAAAAATTCAGTCGGAACCCGAACTTGCATCGTGTTTTCATTTTGATATTTTCGAACTAAAGTCGCTTCTGTATCAGAGGTGTTGAATGTTCGTTCTGAAACCGTTTGCGCTTTCATTTGACTTTTCGTAACAAAACCGCCCAATTTCACCAAAGATTTTTCGATAGCAACAGAAGCATCATAGACATTCTTAACTTCCATATCAATGTTGGCAGTTTTAATGAATTTTTTTCCTTCAACTTGTTGAGATGCCGCAACTGAAGCGCTATCTGTAGTTGGCATTTCTGCGTTAGACATTTCCATTGTGGAAGCTTCTCCTGTTTCGTGTTTTTTACATGAGATAACACTTAAACTAATAAAAGCTGCTGCGATTGAGATTTTAATAATTGATTTCATAATATTTGGATTTTAGAATTGTGATAAAGCTAAAACCAAACTGAAATCTTCTTTTTGTAAGCTTTTTGTTTTTTAGTTGTAAAGCTTAGTTTACAATTTTAAATGATTGAAAATCTGTGTTTTGTAAAATATAATTGTTTTGATTGTATTGGCTGAAGACTTCTTAATGCTGAACTTTAGGAACAAAATTTGTTCTTTGTTTTTCAAAATCACAGCTTATGTCTTCTACATTTTCTAAAATCAAAAATATAATAGAACTTCTTCGTCATTTGGACATCGAAAAAATTTCTGAAATTTCTTCTAAAGTTGATCTTCCAAAATTGGTTAACAATGTTTCTCATTTAAGCGAAAAACAATTAGGCGCGATGATGAAGATGATGGATCCTAACAAAAAAGAAAAAATCCTTCCCGAAATAGATGGTGACTTTTATGATGTTAATCACACCTTAAGTCCCGAGCATCGAGAAATTCAGTTAAAAGTTCGTGCTTTTATGGAAAAAGAAGTAAAGCCGTTGGTTAACGATTATTGGCTTCACGACGAATTTCCATTTCAGTTAATTGAAAAATTTAGAGAATTAAATATCTGTGGTGTGACTTATGATGGTTATGGTTGCCCGAATTTACCATTTTTAATGGAAGGAATTTTAGCAATGGAAATGGCACGTGTTGATGCGTCCATTGCAACATTCTTTGGTGTACAATCTGGATTGTCAATGGGATCAATCTATATGTGTGGCTCGGAAGCTCAAAAAGAAAAATGGCTTCCCGCTATGCAAAAATTTGAAAAGATTGGTGCTTTTGGATTGACGGAACCCGAAGTTGGTTCTGGTGCTGCAGGAGGATTGACGACAACTTGTAAAAAAGTTGATGGCGGTTGGATTCTCAATGGACAGAAAAAATGGATTGGAAACGCAACCTTTGCAGATGTTATTATCATTTGGGCACGCGATGTCGATAGTGATGAGGTTAAAGGTTTTATCGTCGAAAAAGATAATGCTGGTTTTGCAGTCGAAAAAATCAAAGGAAAAATGGCGCTTCGTATTGTACAAAATGGTTTGATAACGTTGACGGATTGTTTTGTTACTGACGAAAATAAATTAGAAAACGCTAATTCTTTTAAAGATACCGCTAAGGTTTTACAAATGACTAGAGCCGGTGTCGCTTGGATGGCTGTTGGATTGTCGCGTGGCGCCTACGAAAATGCTCTCGAATATACGCGTGAAAGAAAACAATTTGGTAAACCGATTGCAAGTTTCCAAATGATACAAGGACATTTGGTGGAAATGTTGTCCAATTTAACAGCGATGCAAACAATGGTTTTCCGACTTTCCGAAATGCAAGATGAGGGAATCTTAAAAGACGAACATGCTTCTTTAGCAAAGGTTTTTTGTACGATGAGAATGCGAGATATTGTAAGTCGTTCGCGGGAAGTTATGGGCGGCAACGGGATTTTGTTGGAACATAATGTGGCACGATTTGTTGCAGATGCTGAGGCGATTTATTCTTATGAAGGCACTAAAGAAATCAATTCATTAATTGTTGGTCGCGCTATTACAGGCTTCAGTGCTTTTGTCTAAATTTGTACAATGAAATTTATTTCTTCATTTCTAATTTTTATAAGTTTGATTAATTGTAGTCAAACGCAACAACCTATTAAAACTACCAAAACAATGGAACACCAAGATAATCCTTACTTTTCACGAACGGATAGAACTAAATTAAATGTCAGTAATGACGAATGGAAGAAAATTCTTCCTCCCGATTTATATGCGGTAGCGCGAGAAGCTGCAACCGAAAGACCTTTCACTGGGAAGTATAACGATTTTGATGCTATTGGCGACTATTACTGTGCGGTTTGCGGCAATCATCTTTTCCGTTCTACATCAAAGTTTGCAAGTTCTTGCGGATGGCCAAGTTTTTTCGAAGCTGATAAAGAAGGTGTCATTTATAAAAGAGATTCTTCGCACGGCATGGAGCGAATCGAAGTTTTGTGCAAGCGTTGCGATTCGCATCTTGGGCATGTTTTCAATGATGGACCACCACCAACAGGAACACGTTATTGCATGAATTCCATAAGTTTGGATTTTGAAAAAGATTAAATTATAAACCATAAAAAACAAAAAGGCTGCTTCATTGCGAAACAGCCTTTGTTATGGGGAATGGTTAGTGGTTTTGTTTTAATGACTTTAGTTGTTTCTATTCCGTCTCTGCTCGAACAGCAAACAAATAGTTTTCTGCTAGTATATGAGTTAATCTAGTTTGAATTCTTTGGAGTTAATGTTGTTAACTCTTTTTTTCTGTTGTTTAGAAGAGGTGAGCATTCTTAATTCCTTTTTGATTTTTAGAATTTTATATTGTTATCATGGCAGTAGGTAATAGCATAGATTTGTGATCCTTATTTCTGTATACCGTAATATTCTCAATTACTTAATTTAATCAATCTTGCATTAAACAATGATTGCTGGTTATAGTCATATCTTCCCATACTCCAGCTTTGGTAGTATTCATTTAAATACTCTACTGTAGCTTTTTGTTGGGTAAAATCTATTACAAGGCAATAAGTTCTTACAATATAATAACTGTACCCGAGTCCTGAACTCTGGCTAATGTCACGTGTTGAAGATTTAAAAATGGCCACTTCATTATTTCTAGTGATGCCATATGGTGCATCGTAAGAAGGTCTGTATAGGTATCCAAAAGGTTTTGCATCAAAGCCTAATTCGGATGTCAACGTAGCAAAAGCTGAGCTTCCAAGTTGGTTAAGTAAGTTGTCGAAATCCTCTTTGCTTGGTAACCTCCATCCTTGTGGAATTGTTAAGTTACCTAAATCATAATACGAACCATAATTTGTATTTCCTTCGTGAAGAACCCCTTGGTATCTATAATTCTCTGCAGACCACCAATTGTTACCAACATTTGTAACTGCATAGGAATAGTTATTTAGATCTTTCAATGTCGGAGCACCAGTAACTTCACCATATATAGTAGCAATACAACCATTGCTATCTTTGACAAAGAAAGTTCTTTGACCATTACTAAGGTTTAAAAAAGAATTACTTGATGTATAGTTAATTCCATCTTTTGAGTAAAGATAAGGGAGGGTACCACCTAAAGCTTTAACGGTTATTGTGTTTCCATTTTCATTAAGAGAAGAAATTCTCAGTGTAGAATTATGGCAAGAACTAGGATTATACTCTGGCAAGTCTGTATAGCTTACATATGCAGTACATCCTGATGCATCTTTGATTGTAATATTGTAATTCTCTTTTTCTGAAACATGAAGTTCTGGTACAGCACTTGAGAATGTGCTATCATTCACTGAATATTGATATGGAGGATTGCCTAGATGTGCCACAGGTTTTATTAAATTATTACCAATACTGTAGCTTGCAGAAAGTGTCGTTTGTGAACAACCTGCACTAGCATCAGTTTTTTCTTTTGCAGAAAATGTAATTGGTGCATATTGCAGATAGTTGAAATCACAGTCTTTTACATAAGCTTTCACATGTGCCCCTCCCGAAACGCTTGGCGTAAAATTAACTTCTGCAAATCCTTGATTATTGGTTTTCACTTCGGTTTTAGAGAGCGTTCCAGAATTGTCCACTACCTCAAATGTTACAAATACATTAGGAGCATATCTACCTTGTTTACTAAGAACCTGCACTTTCAGCGGAGATTCCAAAGGAGTGCCTACAGCATATTGTTGATTGTCACCAGAAACATATCCTAGAGTATATGGAAATTTTTCATTGTAGAGCTTCCTATTTTCCCATGTAACGCTTTCATCAAAAAGCTTCTCTTTAAACATATATGCATGTACACCTGCAGTAACTTTTCCTCCAACATTCATGTTAATACCCCAATTAAGGTTTTCTGCATTTTGTGTTCCCAAGCAAAAAGTCAAGTCAGAAGTCATTTTGAGATCTAAATATGGACCTGCTAAACCGTTGATTGTGACGTAGGTTTTTGGACCTATGTCAATAGAGCCTGTTATACTTCCTTTGGCTGAAAATTCATGTTTTAGAGATGTAGTGTATTTATCGCTAAAGTAACTATCCCATTTTTTATTTTCGTAAACAATACCAGCACTGACATAATAGTTATGAATAGCTTCCACTTCGAAATCGGCACTACCTGAGGCCGATAACTTTAGTTCACCTCCTACTTTTGTTTTAAATTTAAAATATGTAGGAACACCAGCGATGAATAAAACAATATCTTTATCTAATGTAAACAGGTTAAATTCGGCAGGTTTTGTTTGTCCTGTTGTTTCTAAATTGATTCTAATTTTGGAGTTAAAATCGAAATGCGCATTGTCAACTCCAATTTGAAATTTTTTAACACCAAAAGGGATGAGTGAAGTTTCAAAAGCTCCGTTAAAATTTGGATACAACTTTAGGCTACCATCAATGTATGCCTTAACTCCATTTTTGTTATAGATTTCTGTATCGTCAAAATTAAAGTCGATTAAAGTATATTCTTCACCTCCTTCCTTGGAAATACTAGATTTTTTTATTGGGAGTATTTCACCATTATCAGTTTTGTAACTCTCGTTAACGACAAAAAAATAATTGCCTTTTTTTAAGTCTTCACTTTTTAGAATTTCTGCTCTTGTTGGGAGTTTGTTCAATTTCTTATACTCACTGGTTTTGCCATTAGTGATTATGAAGTCATCTTGGAAATAGAGTTTCCCAAACTCAATTCCACCATCTAAAATAATATCCTCCATTGTAGCTTGCGATGTCGTTAACTCATACGAGCTAGCATTTTTTACAAAACTGTTTATTTTTCTCATAAAGCCATCACCTTGTACTCCAATTATAATTGTTTCATTATCGATGTTTGGGATAGGCTCAGAAAATTTTATTTTGTAGATGCCATTTATTTGTTCTTCTGGGGTGCTAGAGATTTGATCAGTTTCGTCAACGTAAACAATTTTGTTGTAATATTGATTTTCAATAAACTTCACAGTAATAGTATCGTTACTAACCCCGCAACTATTTTGTAGTTTATAAAGCAGTTTGTATTCTCCTTTTGTTCCTATAAATTTGCTTGTTGCTGAGTTCGGGCTTTCGAGTTGACCATTTTCACCTTCAAGAATTGTCCATTCACTTGATGCTCCATTTTCAGAATTCCCAAATAATAAGGTTTCGGTACCATTAGCAATACGATTTTTACCAGCATTAGCAATTGGCTTAGTCTGGATGAATGTAACGGGTGAATATGTTGGCGCGCAGTACGCAAATTTGTTTGCAGCTCTATAATAGGAAGATTCTGTCGGTAAAAAATTATAGAGATTACTATTTGCATTATGGATGGGTTCCCAGTTAATGTTGTCCTTAGATCTTTCCCACTGCAGAGTACCTATCAGGTGATTAGACGCTTTTAATTGGATGCTGTCAGAAGTAGCACAAATACTTGTAATTTGTGCATTTGCTTTATAACCAAGTAAAAAGGTAATAATTGATAGTATAAATATTCTTTTCATCATTTTATTTTTTTATTATTAATTTTTTACTTATCCCCTTAACTCCATCTTCGATTGTTAAAATGTATACGCCTTCTCTTAAATCTACTTTGTTTATCTCTTCTTTGATTTGATTGTTTTTTATAATAATACTTCTTCTATAGATCAAGTTTCCGCTGAAATCATGTAATAAAAGGTTCCCTGTTTTACTAGAGTTTTTTATATAAGCTTCAATTTTAAATACTCCATGTGAGGGATTGGGATAAATAATTAACTTGTTGAGGCTTTCATTATTAACTATCAGCGTTGCATTATTGCATGGCTCAGGAAGGTATACTTCTATTAGCCTTTTTTGAGATTTGTACATTGTTGAATATAAAATGACAAAAACGAATAAGGATATTTTTTTCATATTAAGTATTTTATTGAAAACTACAATAAAAAATCCTCTGAAATTCAGAGGATTGTGTGGGTTATGGTGAGTCGATTAATCTTTATACTGACCTAATAAATTGGTTGAGTGTACGACCTAATCTATTTAGTTTGATTTCGCAATTAAAAGTGTTTGTTTTACTTTTTCCATGTACAAATCACTTATCGGAAGTTCAATAATGTCGTCTTGTGTATTAAGATTTTTTAGTTGGATCATTTTTTTTGCAGTATTTAGCATGTGTACATATTTGCTGTTTATCATATAACTTTTATGGATTCTGATAAAGGGTAGAGGCAAAATAGTTTCTATTTCCTTTAATGTTTTGGTGACAAACATTTGTGAGCCATCTTTTTTGAAAATTCGACAACAATTATTATCGGATTGTATGTAATTTATGTCTTCTAGTTGTATGAAAAAATGGCCTTCAGTGTTTTTAATTGTTATATGATTTTGGAGTTCAAGATATTTTTTTTGAAACTTATGAAGCGCAATAGCCAACTCATCTGGATCGATTGGTTTATCAAGAAAGTAAAGGACATCGTGGTTGACCGCTTTTTTTGCATATTTATCAAAATCAGTCGTCATGATGATGAAAGGCATTTCGGAAGTAAATTGTCGAATTTCTTTTATTAAATCAAATCCTTTTTCGTCGCCCAATTCCACATCCAAAAAAATAATATGTGGTTTGGAAGATAGTGCTAGAGAAACCCCTTTAGAAACAGAATGTGCAACGCCAGCTTCTTTAAAGTTTTGATGTTGCTTCATCGCAGTTTGTAGATTATGCAGACTTCCCATATTGTCTTCAACAATAATGTAGTTATAGATCATGGCTTCTTAGTTGTATTTATAGTTTTGCGGGATTTTAACTTCTACCCTTGTACCTTGTTCTTTATCAAAAATTTGAAAGATAGCAATGTCCTTGTTTTTTTGATTGAGACTTGTAAATAGCTTTTGATAAGTTGACAATCCGATTCCGCTATCTGGGATTACATTCTGTTGTCGCCCTTTCCCTGTGTCGTCTACAGAGATTGTAATAACATTGTTTTTTTCGAATAGTAAAACTTCAATTTTTCCACCATTTTCAGATCTTTTGATGCCGTGTTTAATGGCGTTTTCCACTAAATTTTTCAGCATTAATCTTGGGATTTGCAAATCTTTATTTTTGATTTCATTTTTAATTGAATATTCGAAAAATTTAGGTAACATACTTTTTTCTAAACTTAAAAAATCTTCTATTTGTTGCGTTTGGTTTTCGATACTGTCGGTAAGAGAATTGTTATTAAGACTGGCTTTCGTAATGTTGAAAAGTTTCAGCATCTTTTTATAAGAGTCTGGCGCTTTTTCCTGAATTTCAGGAGAAATGCTTGCAAGGAGGTTTTTTATCTCATGAGGATCAAGCTGTTTATTAAGGTTTTGAAGTTCCATTTCATTCAAGCTTTGTTGCAATGACAAAAGGTTATTTTGGTTTTGCAGTTCTTTGTTTTTTTGACGATTTCGTAAAAATAAAAAGCCACTAAACGATAATGTTCCCAAAATCCCTAAGCTTAAGTAAGCGTTAATCTTATTCTTTTTTTCCGTAAATATTGTCTTTTCTTGTATTTTTATTTTTTCATTTTTCTTATCTGTTTCATAGGCAACATCCAATTCAACAATCGATTTTAATTTTTCTTTATGAAAATTTTTATTGAGTAAAGACGTGTACTTATCAAGATGATTTTGATAATATTTATCTGTACTAAGTTTGTTTAAAAGTAATGACCGAATCGACTGTGCAAGTATAATACTATCTTTTACTTTTTCGGATAAGGCAATTGCTTTTTTGTAATTTTTTTCAGCTTCTAATGGATTATTGGAAAATCGTTCGATTTCGGCAAATAGAAAATAGTTTTCTGCAATTTTTTTTTGATTGTCATTTTTAATGTCAGTTTTCATTGAATACGCAAGGAATTCCTTCGCTTTTTTATAGTTTTTAGTTGCAAGCATTAGATTGCTATATTCGTAAAATACATCAGAAGAATCTTTTTCATTTTTTGCTATTTTTATGCTTTTATCTAAATAATCTTTTGCTAGAGCAAATTGATTACTTTCACGGAAATTATTCGCCAAAATGTTATATAAGCTAGCTAAAGAACGTGTAACACTAGCTTTTTCTAACAGTTTTTCGCTTTCCTTCAAAAATTTGATGCTGTTTGTAAAATCACCAGCTTTATTATAGCTTAACCCCAGGTTTTTAGTAATAACAGCTTGTTCATAAATATTACTGTCGTCAAAGTATTTTTTTGCCTGTAGATAATTTTTTTTTGTTGCTTCTGTGTCGTTAAGGTCAAGACATACTGATCCAAGATTAAGATAGGCATTTAGTATTTTTTTTTGATCAGCAGATAGAATTGAAAAATGTAGATTTTTTTCTGCATATTTTTTAGCCAACAACAAATTTCCAGTTCTATTTGCGGTTGACAGTAATGTGTTGTAAGCGGAACTTAACATTTTTACATTATTCGATACTTTAGAAATTGCAATTGTTTTATTAGCTTGTTTCTCCGCAGTTAGATAGTCTCCTTTGATCAAAAAATATTTTCCCAATAGATTTTCGTATTCAGCTTCTTGCTCTACATTCGAAATGTATTTTTTTGATTTCTGATTATAGTGAAAAACAGAGTCTATGTCTATTCTTATAAACTCCCAGCCCAACTCATTTAATACATTAAAGTTTTTTTTTGATTTTTCGAGCTGTCTCAAACTATCAATTTTTTTATTTTGCGCGCATGCAAAATAGCTCAGTAGAACAAAGAATATAGTTTTTCTCATGCTTGATATTTTTGTGTGGTTTAGTCAAATAGCTTATTTTTAATCTCAACTGTTGAATTGGTTGAGTTGAGGTTTGGTTTTCAATGAAAGTCAGTAGTTTAAGTATTAAAAATAACAAAAAAAATGATATAATTTGCGATTTTCATAATTTTACATGAACCGATTATGCATGTTTAATTTTGATATGGATTAAAAAAATTTTATGAGGATATTAAACCATAAAAAACAAAAAGGCTGCTTCATTGTGAAACAGCCTTTGTTATTTTAAGCCAGTTTTGTATTTATTTAAAAATATTAAAACTTAAAATCTACACCAACATACATGTTGATTCCCATGATTGGAGCATAGACCATTCCGCCGTCAAAGTTGTTGCCGAAAGGGTTTTGCGCATCAAGAATTGCATTGTGTTGTTTGTAATTGGTTAAGTTTTCGCCACCCAAATACACTCTAATTTTATCCGTAAAGTTTTTCGAAACCTGTGCATTAAGTGTTGTATAAGGTTTTGAATAATTTCCTAAATGTCCAGCGGCAGTATTGTGTCCCAAGTTTGGAAGACGTTGTTCGCCGATCCAGTTAAGAGTTGCATCAAAATTCCAGAAACCACCTTTTTCGGATTTGTTGGTGGCGTAGGCTGCGTTAAAGAAAGCTCTGTGTTTCGCCATAAAAGGTACTTTCTTCAATCCACTTATGTAATCTGTTGCTACATCATAATATTTGTATGCCAAACGGAAATCTAGATTTTTTGCAGCGTTGATATCCCATTGCGTTTGGAAGCTTGTTGCAAAAGATTTTCCTTCAAGGTTATAGAATAAAATTTTGTGCGCCGATTGGTCAAGGTCAACAACAACTTGATCTTGGAAATCTGTTCGGAAAACATCAGCTACAATGCTAGATTTTCTATTAAATAATCTAAACTCTTGTTGTAAGCTGATACCATAATTCCAAGCGATTTCTGGTTTTAGACCATAGATTTTCCCACCGTTGTTAATAATTTCGATCTTACGATTCGAAGCAAAATATTGTTGATTTTCTGCAAAAACATTCGCTGTTCGGAAGCCTTTTCCACCAGATAATCTCAAGATTGTTTGAGGCGTGATATCATATTTAAAATTAAGTCTTGGCGTAAATTGCGTCCCAGCCAAATTATGGAAATCCACTCTGGCGCCAGCAACCAACGTATATTTAGTCCCTGTCAACGTATATTCCGCAAAAAGTCCTGGCACGGTCTCTTGACGTTCGATGTTTTGGTTTAAATAATCTTCGTTGTAATTATCCAATAGGAAACTTGCACCAACTTTATATTTATGGTTAGTATTTCCGATAATGCTTTCAAAAATTAAATTAGAAAAAAAAGTCGATTGTTTTCCAAAATAATTTCTAAATCCGAAAAAGCTGTCTTGTTGATGATAAGTAAATTGATTCAACCAGCCCAAACTTTGGTAAGGTTTTCCTTTAAAAACATAACCTGTTTTATTCCAAACCTGAAATCTAGAAATGTCGATCCCTACACCATAAAGATCTTGCTCTTTTTGAGAAAGTCTTTTGTTATAGCCAACTTGTCCTGTAGTTCTTTGATCTTGCAAAAAGTTAACACCGAAGTGCGATCCCAAGCCAGAATGATCAAGGTCATTGTAATTTAACAAGTAAGTAACGTTAAGCTGTGTGCCTTTTGGACGGTCCAGAAAGCCATCTTTATTCATGTCCGTATTGCCCAAAGTTGCATTGCCGTGTAGCAAAATACTTTGATTCCAATGGTCTGATAATGGCGAAGTATGCGTAATGTTAGCTTCTGTTCTTCCTTCAAAATCTGCAAAAAGATTGATTTCAGTAGCTGATTTTTCGTCGTGAGATTTTAGAAGTTCTGTGTTAATTTGTCCAGTAATACTTTCGTAACCGTTAACAACCGTGCTTCCGCCTTTTGTCAATTGGATGCCGCCAATCCATTTTCCAGGAATGAAGTTAAGTCCATAAGCTGACGCCAAACCTCGAATTTCTGGTAGAAGTTCTTTCGTTAAACTCGTGTATTTTTGATCAAGGCCTAACATCTTAAGTTGTTTAGTCCCAGTAACCGCATTGCTAAACGAAACGTCGACCGTCGCGTTGGTTTCAAAACTTTCGGAAAGATTACAACAAGCTGCTTTTAATAATTCCTTAGAATCGATATTAAATGTCAAACCAACTTCTTTTTTGCTAAGAGCTGTTGCTGCTTTAGTTTTTGTAACCGTTACGCCATCAATTTGGTTGGCTTCTTTGCCATGCCCATGTCCAGCGTGCTCATCTTCAGTTTTAGGTGCTTGTTTTGGAGCTTCTTCCTCTTCATCCATGTGGACAAGTGGATTTTTTTCGCCCCATTTGAAGTTACGATCATACAGACAACATTTCGGAAGTTTGTCATAGATTTTAGTTTCCGACGTGTATTTCTCATTGTCGTGACCTACATCTGCAATATGTTTTAATATCTTATCCGATGAGGTTTTTGTAGAATCGTAAGTGACATGTATTTTTTGTTCATTGGCATCCCAATTTACAGAGGAAGTTCCCATGTCTTTAGCAGCTTTTTCGATACGCATTTTACAAGACATGCAATTTCCGCGTACGTAAAAAGATTCTGTTTTAAGTGTTTCTTGTGCCCAAATTGTTATGGAACATAGCAGCATAACAAAAGTGAGAACACTTTTATTTAAAAATTTCATTTGAAAAAAATTCGGAGGTTATTTTAATTTACAAACTTTGTTAGGATCACAATCCGCAGACATTTTCGAAGAATTGTCTGGACGCTTGTACTGACAACATTCTTCTAGCGAAGAATATTTTTTGTTAGCCGCACGGAATGCTTGGTTGTCGTAACCTGCATCAGCAACGTTTTTCAAAACAGTATTGGCAGAAGCATTAGCCGTTTTGTAAGTAACTGTTAACACTTTTGACTTTTTGTCCCAAGTTGCAGTTTCAACATTTTTATCCGCTTTAGCTGCAGTTTCGATGTTGTCTTTACACATGCCACAATTACCTTCTACACGATAAGTTTCTGTTTTAGATTGCGCTGAAAAGTTTGAAAATAAAAATATAGATAGGATGAAAATCCCTGATTTAATAATAGATTTCATTTTTAAAATAATTTAATTGATAATAAAATTCGCTCGAAAAACTACTTTTCAAGCCTGTGATAATACAATTAAGCTATTTTAGGCGGTTGCCAAATGTTAAAGAAATTATTATTAATGAAATTAAAAGAATACCCAAAAGTTTTTTGAGTGTTAAAAACATTAGCAAGACTATTCTTTGCGTTAAAATCTGTTAAAAATAACGGCATGTAGCAACTATGACAAGTATGACATTGCTGACAATGGTCTTGACAAGAGTCTTTGGAGTTGTCCGATTTGGAGTCTGTATGACAAGCGTCTTTTTCTTCAGAGTGCTTTGTACAACAATCATCAGAGTTGGTTGTCATTTCGCAACAAGTGTCATCAGCAATAGAAAGTTCGATAACCTGCATTGGGAAAACCATACTTCCCAAACAGAACAGACTAACGAAAAATAGTAACTTTCTGAACATTTGTTTTAACACTTGATTGCAAACTTACAAAAAATATAATAGATGAAAATTCGTTTTAGTTAAAAATTATTAAAGTTTAGTTAAACTTCGTAATATATAATTCATTGATAATCTTATAATTGTAATTTTGCCCTCGCAAATGTAAAGTATATATGAAGAGACTCCCAATTTTTCTTTGTTCAGTGTTTTTGTTAGGAACATCTTTTTATCCCAATACAAAAATCGAAACAACTTCGGCTAAAACTGAAAAAACTCACAAGACAGTTGTGGTCGAAAAAAACAAAGAAGAAAACAAAACAACAACAGCAGAAACGATCTACAATTCGATTTCTTTTGAAGGTAATGATGTTTTAAATTTTGAGGTTTTTAATAAAGCTTATTTAGGGTTTCAAAATTTAAAAAAATCTGGCGCACTTAACGAAGATGCGAGATTGTTAAGTATCTGCGATTTTAGCCTTTCGTCTAACAAAAAGAGACTTTGGGTTATTGATGTAGAAACGAAAACTGTGCTTTTTAACTCATTGGTTGCACATGGTAAAGGGACGGGCGAAGAATTCGCTACTAACTTTTCGAACACAGAAAATTCTCACCAATCTAGTCTGGGATTTTATGTGACTGAAACAACTTATAACGGTGACAATGGCTATTCTTTACGATTAGTTGGGATGGACAAGGGTTACAATGATGCCGCTATGAAGCGCGCTATTGTAATGCATGGCGCCGATTATGTAAGTGAGGATTTTATAAAATCCGAAAAAAGATTGGGTAGAAGTTGGGGTTGTCCAGCTGTGCCAAGAGCTTTGGCTGCACCAATTATTGATAGAATTAAAGATAAGTCTTGTCTGTTTATCTATTATCCAGATCAAAATTATCTTTCACAATCCGAGTGGTTGAAGGTGGCAGAGCCTTTGTCAAACGAGGTTCTTGCAAAGCAATAGATTAAATAATAATTGAAAGGAAGCCATCATGATTTGATGGCTTCTTTTATTGTTTTAATATTTTTATAATCTTGACCGTCCCACTGATAAAGGTTTTTTATCTTTTCGCCAGTCGTCACTTCGTTATCATCGGTTTGTCCTTTTTCTAAAATATAATAGAACTGATTGTTTAGTTTGTTTTCTGCACTCGGCAATTCGATGCTTTCGGAATGATAGAAAATTCCGCCATCAGCAACACTTTCGGTTTTCGGTAACAATATCAAATTATCTTTAGTCACAAAAATCGTCTGCTCATAGGTTGGGATACCACAAGCTTCTCCCGAAACCATCGTGTTAATAGTATAGTCAATATTTTTTAATCGTATAGCTTTTTCAACGGTTAAAGTATGTGCACTAAGATTTTCTGTGGTTCCAGCATCGAAATTCTTTTCTGAAACCAAATTTTCATTTTTAAAATATTTGATGCCGCCAACAAGACCTTTGTAACTAATATTATCAGGATTTATTTTTGTTTCCGTTGAAGGAATACCAAACAGAATGTCAACACCGTCTTTTGAAAACTGAGAAATTGCGAGGTTGCCACTCCAGATAAAACCAGTTTTATTGTCATATGCAACGCGTAACCAATTTGCTGCTCGTTCACCAAGTTGCGTAACAGCGCCAGTCACTTCTATAATTTTTAAACTTTTGTTATGCGAAACACTGTCGACAACTTTTGATGTCAAGGTTGGAAGCTCACGTATTTTGGTTTGGTCAACATAGACTTTAACCATTTCATTTTTTTGATGATTAAAAACCGAATTCGCATACAAGCCATTGTCAACATAAGCATAAGCGACGTCGCTTTGCGCATTGACAAATCCAATCGTAAATAAAAAACTAAATATTAAATAACGTAGCATAATAGATTATTGATAAAAAAGCCTGCAATTAGCAGGCTTTATATTGTTAAGTAAGTGGATCTCCAACTGGTATTGCACAGTCATGATGGGGTTCTCCATGTGCCGGATTAAGCGCCGGTTTTGGTCCAATCGCTTGTGGTGTAGCAGGTTGTTGCGGTGCAACTGGCGTAATCTGCTGCACCGTTGGCGCTGGATTCATCCCAACAGTAGGTGCTGGCGCTGGTGCCGAGTTTAGTGGTTGTCCAACAGGAATATCGCAACGGTGGCCAGGCATGCCATGTTCTGGGTTTAGTCCTGCAGTTGTTGGTGCAGGTGCTGCAACTTGAACTTGATTTGGCTGCGCAACTTCAGTTTTTGCTTCTGTATTCGTGCTATCAACTTTTGCAACTTCAGTTGATTTGCTATCTGGTGTTGGAGAAATTTTATCATTCTTCCCACAAGAAATAACCGAAACGCAGATTATTGCTAGACTTAAAATTTGAGATTTCATAACTTATATTTTCTCAAAGATACAAAAGAATTAGTTTTTCACTAATAGTCGGAAACCTTCACCATGAACATTGATAATTTCTAAACCTTCGTCATCTTTAAGAAGTTTTCTCAGTTTAGCAATATACACGTCCATACTTCTTGCGGTAAAATAATTTTCTTTTTTCCAGATTTTTCTAAGGGCTAAGTCTCTAGGCATGAAGTCGTTACGATGTAAGCAAAGTAGCTTAAGAAGCTCGTTCTCTTTTGGAGAAAGCTTGTATTCTTTTTCGCCAACACGCAGTTGTCTTAACATAGAATCGAAGAAAATATCACTAATCTTGAATTGCTCCTGATCTTCGTTTTCTAAAACCGCACTTCTTTGCAGAATTGCTTTAATCTTATAAAGAAGAAGCTCTGTATCAAATGGTTTTGTGATATAATCGTCAGCACCAATTTGATAACCCTTCAAGATATCTTCTCTCATGTTACGAGCAGTTAAGAAGATAATCGGTGTGTTTTTATCAATTTTTTTAACGTCTTCAGCAAGGCTAAAACCATCTTTTTTCGGCATCATTACGTCGAAAATACAGATGTCGAACTCTTTCTCTGTGAATTCTTTAAGACCCATTTCTCCGTCTGTTGCCAAAGTCACCTCGAAGTTGTTGATGCTAAGATAATCTTTAAGAACTGCACCAAAACTTTGATCGTCTTCTACTAATAATATTCTGTTGCTCATAGCCTTAATATTTTAATTGGTTAATCGGAATTGCTTCCTATTTTATTTGATTATTTGATTTGTATTTTAACTCATAGGCAGTTTAACAATAAATGTGCTACCTTTTCCTTTTTGAGATTCTACTTGTATTTGTCCATGGTGGATTTCTATGATTTTTTTAACATAAGAAAGTCCAAGTCCCTGACCTTTAACATTGTGGATGTTGCCAGTCTCTTCGCGGAAGAATTTTTCAAAAATCTTTGCTTTGTTTTCTGCGTCCATTCCCATGCCTTTGTCAGAAATTTCGATGACATACCAATTACCATCATTTCTAGTTTTAATAGTAATTTCTGGCGTGTCTGGCGAATACTTGTTGGCGTTATCTAATAAGTTAACCAAGGCATTCGAAAAATGGAATTCATCTATTTTAAAATTATATTTCTCCGCTGTAAAGTTGGTTGTTAATATACCTTGACGTTCTTCAACAATTAATTTGAAAGATTCAGTAATCTTCTTAATCAACTCACGGACGTTGGTTTCTTTTAAAAATAGTTGCATCTCGTTACGTTCCAATTTTGACATATTAAGAACGTTTTCGACTTGCTTTTTCATTCTTAGATTCTCTTGTTTTATCAAGCTAGAATAGTATTTGACCTTGTCTGGATCCGTTGCTATTTTATCGTTTGATAAAGAATCTGTCGCCACCGAAATCGTTGCCAAAGGCGTTTTGAATTCGTGTGACATATTATTGATAAAGTCTGTTTTGACATCGGCGATTTTCTTCTGACGCATCATATAATTGATGGAAATAATATAAATCCCCAAAATCGTTAACAACGACACAAAAGTCCCAACCAACATTGGCAAATTATGTCTCACCAACGAGTAGTCTTTTCTCGGAAACACCAAAGCCAACGTGTACAATGTTTGGTCTTTACTGTTTGTGAAAAGTGGATATGTGTAGTTGGTTTTATCTTTTTGATCCAAATAGGTGTTGTTGCTAATCGTTGTTAACTTGTTGGTTTTATCGATAACGCCAAAGCCTATTTTGGTGTCAATACCTTTTAATTTTAATTCTTTTGTTAAAACAGAATCAATGGTTTTGTTGTCAACACGTTGTTCAATTGGAAGATTGCTGGCATTTAGTTTTGCAAATTCTTTCAGTTGTAATGTGCTGTTGTCTAGGTCTTTACCGATTTGTGAAGTCAGTAGCTCTGGACTTTGTTTTTTAATTTTGTACAAACCTTCATCCTTATATAACTTGGTGATATTCAAAGAGTCACCTTGTTTGGAAATCGGGATTTGTTGCTTTTCGATAATGCTTTTTTGAAACAAAATCGACGTTCTGTTTGCAGAATCTTTAGTCTGCTGAATATAAGTCTGCGTTGGCTGATTGTTGCTTACAATTTCTGATTTTAAGTTTGTAAAATCTTTGTTGTAATACTTGTCAACTTCCAATTCTTGTATTTTTTCTGAAGAAGTTTCTAACGCAGAATAGACTTTATTAGAAAAATCTTGCTCCAGCGCGCCATATAATTCTTTAATCCAATATAACTGCAAAGAGACGAACACAATAAGTGATATCGTCATAAAAACAGAGATGATCGGAATGAATTTATTGTTCATTGAATTGTTTTTGAAAAGTTAAAATTAAACGATTCTATATGCAGATAACAAATATTGTGCTAAAAAAATAAATTTTGTTTCTTAAATCTTATTTTTTTAACATTTTTTCGTGAATCGTAAATGTGATCGCTTAGAATGAGTTGAAATTCAAGCTAGTCCAAAGGGATTTCTTCATCCAAAAAGTATTGTACAATCGCTTTTCGCATCAAGATACTTTGCTCGTTTGGTTTTAGTTCGGGGAGATTGTCCGTTTCGTCGTATTGCGGCCAACCATCAACATAATGTGAAAATTTGTAATAACCAAAAGGCTCCAAAAGTCTGCAAACTGCGATGTGGATGAGGTTAACCTTGTCGTCTTTTGTATATTTTTGTTGTCCACTGCCAAGCTCTTGCACGCCAATTAAGAAAAGCATGCTTTCAATAGGTGGATTTTTTTCTGTATCGAAATTATTTTCGAAAAAAGATTCTATCTTTTTCCAGATTTCTGCTTCATTCATATTAATTCTTATTTTCAATTTTTAAAAGGAAAGCATATTCCAAAGCGATTTCTTTTAAGCTTTCGAATCTGCCACTTGCGCCGCCATGACCAGATGTCATATCGGTTTTGAAGATTAATATATTATCATCGGTTTTTAAATCTCTAAGTTTTGCTGTCCATTTTGCTGGTTCCCAATATTGTACTTGCGAATCGTGGAAGCCTGTTGTGATTAGCATATTTGGATAATCTTGCGCCACAATATTATCATACGGCGAATATGATTTCATGTATTGATAATATTCTTCCTCATTTGGATTTCCCCATTCGTCGTATTCTCCCGTCGTTAAAGGAATGCTGTCATCCAACATTGTCGTTACAACATCCACAAACGGAACTTGCGCCACAACACCTGCGAAAAGTTTTGGTTCTATATTAATAACAGCGCCCATCAAAAGTCCTCCCGCACTTCCGCCCATAGCATAAAGATGTTTTGGAGATGTGTAATTGATTTCTGTTAAATATTTTCCAGCATCGATAAAGTCGGTAAAAGTATTTTTCTTTTGAAGCATTTTTCCGTCTTCGTACCATTCGCGACCAAGATATTCTCCACCTCGGATGTGCGCGATAGCATAAATGAAACCTCGATCCAAAAGCGATAATCTAACATTCGAAAAACTCGCATCGATCGTCACTCCATAACTTCCGTAACCATAAAGTAATAAAGGCGTGTCTGATTTTTTTTCTGTGTTTTTATGATAAACTAAAGAAATAGGAATTTTTTTACCATCGCGAGCAGTTGCCCAAATTCTTTCAGAAATATAATTGTCAGCATCAAATTTTCCTCCCAAAACTTCTTGCTGTTTTAATAATGTTGAAGTTTCGGTTTCCATATCGTATTCAAAAGTCGAGTTTGGTTTGGTTAAAGACGTATATCCGTAACGCAAGATTTTGGTGTCAAATTCTAAATTGATGCCGATGTAGGCGGTATAAGTTGGGTCTGAAAATTCTAAGTAATGTGAACTTCCTGTATCGTTGTTGATGATTTTAATTTGTAAAAGGCCTTCCGTTCTTTCTTCAATGACAAAATAATTTTTAAAGATTTCAAAACCTTCCAACAAAACCTCTTCACGATGCGGAATATAATCAACCCAGTTTTCTTTGCTTGGTTGCGAAACAGGTGTTGTTACGATTTTAAAATTCGTGGCATCATCCGCATTTGTGATAATGTAGAACAAATCGCCGTAATGCTCAACAGAATATTCGAGGTCCTCAGTTCTCGGTTGGATAATTTTCCATTCTGCGTTCACGTTATCTGCTGGGATAAAACGCTGTTCGTCCTCGTTAGTGCTAGACGTCGCGATAAAAATATAGTCCAAAGATTTAGTTTTGAACAAGCCAACATCAAAAGTGTCATCTTCTTCGTGGTAAACCAATGTATTTTCTGACTCTCCTAATCTATGACGATAGACTTTATCAGCGCGTAGGCTTTCATCTTTAGTAATATAGAAAACATGTTCGTTGTCGTTTGCCCAAACAATTTTTCCGGTGTTATTTTCAATTTTATCGGAGTAAAGTTCTTTAGTTTCTAAATTCTTAAAGTTGATTTCGTAAATTCTTCGTCCAACTTTATCGTAAGAAAAGGCTAAGATTTTGTTATCAGGACTTACGGTTAAACTTCCGATTTCAAAATACTCTAAACCATCAGCTAATTGATTTGCGTCAAGAAGAATTTCTTCTTCTGCTTCTAAGCTTTCTTTTTTTCTTGTGAAAATAGGATAGTCTTTTCCATCCTCGTAACGTACGATATACCAATATCCATTGAAAAAATAGGGAAGTGATGCGTCATCTTTTTTGTAGCGCGCTTTCATTTCTTCAAACAATTCGGATTGCAAAGTTTCAGTATCCTGCATTACAAAATCTGCGAATTTGTTTTCATCTTCCAAATACTGCAAAACGTCAGGATTTTCACGTTGGTTCATCCAATAATATTGGTCGTTTCGCACATCTTTGTGCTTTTCGATAATATGGTCGATTTTCTTTGCTTGAGGCGCTTTCATATAGAAAAACTAAAGTTCTAAATTAATAAAAAAACCACCTTCCATGTAGGACAAGTGGTTGTAAATTTATAGATGCGTTTGATTTTATTTGTTCAAACTTCTAACGTATTTTTCAATTGCCATTGTCATCGATGGCGATTCTTTTGTTGGAGCCATAACGTCAACTCTTAAGCCGTGTTCTTCGGCAGCAGCTTGTGTCGTTGGTCCAAATACAGCGATTTTTTTATCACCTTGCTCGTAGTTAGGGAAATTTTGTTTCAAAGATTTGATCCCTTGTGGACTAAAGAACACCAACATGTCATATTCGTTAATGTCGATATCTGTTAGGTCGCTACAAACGGTACGGTACATAATCGCACGTGTCCAATCTACACCAGCATTGTCAAGCGTTCTTGGGATGTCATCGTTAAGAACGTCAGATGAAGGTAATAGATATTTCTCGGTATTGTGCTTTTTAAGAAGCGGTGTAAGATCTGAGAATGTTTTTTCACCGAAACTAATTTTGCGCTTTCTGTACACAATATGTTTTTGCATAAAGTTAGCGATCGCTTCTGACTGACAAATGTAACGCATTGTGTCAGGCACTGTAAAACGCATTTCTTGAGCTAGACGGAAGTAATTGTCAATAGCATTTTTACTTGTAAAAATCACACCTGTGTATTGAGACAGGTCAATTTTTTGGGTTCTAAGATCTTTGGCATCCACACCTTCGATGTGAATAAAAGGACGAAAATCAATTTTTATTTTCTCTTTTTTCGCAAGTTCCAAATATGGAGAAGACTCTTTGGGAGCTGGTTGCGAAACCAATATAGACTTAATTTTCATGTGTTTTTGAGTGTCTTTTATAAATTAGCTAAAAAGAAATTTCCAAAGCACAAACAAGGGTGCTATTTGGAGGGTGCAAATATACAAAATTTTATAATACCATTCGTTTGGCATTGTTTGAGGTTTGTTAAACCAATAAAGAAATAGTTTTAAAATAAATAAAAATAACACCGAAATCATCGTAATGTAAAGGTATTTTAACTCATCTATTGGGAAATAGAAAAAAGTAAAAGATGCAATAATTAACAAAATACTACTCAAAAAATAGTACTTGTTTGCCAGTATATAAAGGTTAATTAGCAGCTTGTTGTAGCCCAAACTTGTGAAGAAAAAGTAGGTCATTATTGTTTTAATTAAAAAAAATAAAACAATACTAATGAAGACAAAACCGAATTTGTTGAGAGCAAATCCACCGATTTGTAAATCTGAAATAAATTTTGGAACAACAGGTACAAATTGCGAAAAAGCTACCGTCGACATCACGCAAAATACAATGGACGTCAATATCCATGACAATACAACGTTGCTGCTCTCGTCTTTTTTTAGTAGTAAAAATTCTTTGATGGTAGCATCGCGATGAAGAAAAATAAAACTAAAAATGAAGATGAAAATACAACCCAAGATGCAAAAAATTACCCAATCATGTTGTTCGTAAAGTCTTACCACTTCAAAATTTTTGCAAAAATACGGAAATAATTAAAGCCAAATATCGATTGTCGAATTTTGATTGGTGAGATTATTGTATGCTTCGAAAATACTATCTTTGCACATTGATTTTTTTTAATGAAGAAACTGGTCATTATACCAACTTATAACGAGAAGGAAAATATAGCACGAATTATCGCTGCTGTTATGGCATTGGACGAAGATTTTGAGGTTTTGGTAGTCGACGATTCTTCACCAGATGGCACGGCTGACATTGTTAAATCTTTACAAGGACAATATCCCGAAAAGCTTCATCTTACCATCAGAAAAATTAAAGATGGGCTAGGGAAAGCCTATATTCATGGATTTCGTTGGGCGCTAGATAATGGCTACGATTATATCTTTGAAATGGATGCCGATTTTTCGCATAATCCAAATGATCTTCCTAAATTATATGAAGCTTGTTTGGATGCCGATATGACAATTGGTTCGCGTTATAGTAAAGGCGTTAATGTTGTTAACTGGCCGATGTCTAGAGTATTGTTGTCGTATTTTGCTTCGAAGTACGTGCGTTTTATTTTAGGGATTCCTGTACATGACACGACGGCGGGTTTTGTATGTTTTTCAAGAAAAGTTTTAGAAGGTATTGGACTTGATAATGTTAAACTTAAAGGTTATGGATTTCAAGTTGAAATGAAATTTCGAGCTTTTAAAAAAGGATACAAAATAAAAGAAGTTCCAATTATTTTTACGGACAGAACAGAAGGCGAAAGCAAAATGAATGGCGGCATCATCAAAGAAGCGGTGTTTGGTGTTTTGGATTTAAAACTAAAAAGTATTTTTGGTAAGTTATAGACTTATGAAAAAATGGTCTTTTTTAATATTATTTGTTTTGATGGCTTGCTCCAAATTAGTGGATAAGCCCAAAAACTTAATTCCCGAAGATCAAATGGCAGAGATTATGGCAGATTTTGCAATCAATGATCAAAGCTATATTTTCAATCAAAAAGATAATAGAGAAGGAGCAACTAAGTTTCTTCTCAAAAAATATAAAATAACGTCTAAAGATTTTAGTGAAAGTTACACCTATTATGTAGCAACAGATCAATTGGACGCTATTGTAGAACAGTCGAAAGAGTATTTATTTAAAAAAGAACCAAAACTCGAAGACTATATCAAAAAGAAAGAGCAAGCTAACTTGCCACCAGAAAAGACGAACTAGAAGAAATATAATGTCGAAGTTTTTTGAAATTGAAAAAACATCCCAAAGCAAAGCAAGAGCTGGGGTTTTACATACAGATCATGGCGATATTCAAACGCCAATTTTTATGCCGGTTGGTACCGTTGCAAGTGTTAAAACTGTGCACCAACGCGAGTTGAAAGACGATATCAACGCACAAATTATTTTAGGGAATACTTACCACTTGATGTTGCGTCCAAGTATGGATATTATGCAACAAGCAGGAGGTCTTCATAAGTTTATGAATTGGGATCGTCCAATCTTAACAGATAGCGGTGGTTATCAGGTTTTTTCACTTTCTAAAAGTCGTAAAATGACGGAAGAAGGTGTTAAGTTTAAATCGCATATCGACGGAAGTTACCACTTTATTTCTCCTGAAAAATCAATGGAAATCCAACGTCAAATTGGCGCAGATATTTTTATGGCTTTTGATGAGTGTACGCCTTATCCGTGCGAATATAATCAAGCTAAATTGTCCATGGAATTAACGCATCGTTGGTTAAAAAGATGTGTGGATTGGACTAAAGAAAATGAAGAACTTTACGGACACAAGCAACGTTTGTTTCCGATTGTACAAGGTTCGACGTACTCGGATTTAAGAAAAATTTCTGCAGAAGTTATTTCTGAAGCTGGCGCCGAAGGTAATGCGATTGGTGGACTTTCTGTTGGTGAACCTGAAGAGGAAATGTACAGAATTACTAATGAGGTAACTGATATTCTTCCAAAAGACAAACCGCGTTATTTGATGGGCGTTGGTACACCTTGGAATATCCTAGAAAGCATTGGGCTTGGCGTTGATATGATGGATTGTGTGATGCCGACAAGAAATGCGCGTAATGCGATGTTGTTCACTTGGCAAGGTGTTATCAATATGAAAAACGAAAAGTGGAAAAACGATTTCTCTGCTTTGGATGAGTTTGGGACAAGTTTTGTAGATCGCGATTATAGCAAAGCCTATGTTCGTCACTTATTTGTAGCGAAAGAATATTTAGCAAAACAAATTGCATCGATTCATAATTTGGCGTTTTATCTAGATTTGGTGAAGGTTGCGAGAGAGCATATTGTTGCTGGCGATTTTTATGAATGGAAAGATTCTATTATTCCTCAACTTAAACAAAGACTATAATTCTTCGTAGGTTTTATGAAAATTATCGACGCATATATTATCAAAAAATATCTTGGCACCCTCTTTTTTATGTTGGCGCTTTTGTCGATAATTGTATTAATCATCGATGTTCAGAGTAAAACACCACGAATCGAAAATAACGGTTTTTCGGTGACTTATTTCTTGGTGAATTTCTATCCGTTTTGGATCCTGAATTTGATTATCACTTTCATGTCGATTTTGGTTTTTATATCGGTGATTTTCTTTACATCGAGGTTGGCTAATAATACCGAAATTGTAGCAATTATCAGTAGTGGAGCGAGTTTTCATCGATTTGCAAAACCTTATTTAATTGCATCTTTAATTATTGCGGGATTTGCTTTAGCGACCAATCATTTTATTTTGCCTTGGGCGAATATTAAAAAGAATAAACTAGAACCTTATACTTACAACCAAGTTAACAAAGAAGAATTGTTGGGGAACACCACAATTGCAACCAATCTTAACCCTTTCGAATATATTTTTATAAACAATTATAATCGTGAGCAGAAGAAAGGTTTCGGGTATCTTTATCAAAAATTTGACAAGGACAAAAAGTTAACTTATCAGATTATCGCGAATGATGTCACTTGGGATGCGAAATCAAAATCCTTTTTACTAACAAGTTATATGGAGCGTTGGCCTCAAAAAGACGACTCCGAAAAGTTAGCGAATGGTGATCAAAAAAAGCAAGATTTTGGATTGCCACCAGAAGAACTTTTTCCGGATAAATTAGTTGGTCAGAATAAAATTACACCTGATCTTATCAAACTTATCGAACGCGAAAAAATAAAAGGAAATAGCAATGTTAACACCTTTTATAATGAATTGCATCAGCGTACGTCGATGCCAGTTTCTATTATAATTTTGACATTTTTAGCTTTGTCGTTGTCATCACAAAAAAAGCGTGGTGGACTTGGGATTAACCTTGCCATTGGTATCGCGTTGGCTTTCGTGTTTGTATTTTCTTTCCAAGCTTTGAGTGTTGTTTCGGAGAACAAAAGTATGTCTCCGCTTCTTGCAATGTGGCTTCCTAATTTAATATTCGGACCAATCGCATTTTATCTTTATTGGAAGCGAGCTAATCAATAAAGTAACTCGACTTGTTTATGAAAAACGCGTTTTAGACCATCCTTTTCAAAATCAATCCAAAGATAACCGTCAGCATCAGCGTGTTTTATTATGCCATTTTGTCTTATGTCATCTTTTACAAACACCGAAATTTCATTTTTTCTAAATAAATGACTGTTGAAATTATTTAGAATTTCCACGTCATAAATTGTTTTTGAAATTTCATTTTTAAAATAAAGGTGAAAAGCTTCAGCAAAGTTTTTTATATGGAAAGCTTGACCAGTAGTTGTTAAAATGGAACCTGCCTTTGGGAGATTGTCGTAATTTTCTTGTAAAATGTTAATGCCAATCCCAATAATGAAATAACTTTCATGGTCTACTTTTTTCTTTTCGATTAAGATGCCACAGATTTTTTTTTGGTTTAAAATTAAATCGTTCGGCCATTTGATATTGACAGCACTTTTGGTCATTTTGGCTATAAAATCACGTGTAATAAGCGCGGTACGATAATTGAAGCTGACATCGTCAAGATTTATGTTTTTCGTTTTTATAGCAAAGGTGTAGGCGAGGTTTTTATCAATTTGGATATTCCATACATTTCCATATTGTCCACGGCCTTTAGTTTGGTTAAAACTGTACAGCGCCAAGTGTTCTGGAGTGTTGATTAACAGGTCAAGAATTTCTTCGTTTGTAGAAGTTACTTCAGATTTGTAAATTAGATCGGTCATTTAAGAAAACTTTAAGACATCCAAAGCTAAGAAGACAAAGCTTAAATAGATTAAAATCAATAAATTTGCAGATATATAATTTTTGAATGAGTAAAAATACAGAAAAACAACTATTAGTAGAGAAAATAATAGAAGCAATACAAGATACAAAAGGTGAAGACGTTTTAGTTTTTGATCTTTCGAATATTGAAAATGCAGTTGCAGAGACATTTATCATCTGTAGTGGTAATTCTAATACACAAGTATCGTCTATCGCTGGTAATATCGAAAAGAAAGTGAGAAACGAGCTTAAAGATCGTCCATGGCATGTTGAAGGTAACGAAAATGCAATGTGGGTGTTGTTAGATTATGTATCGGTTGTTGTCCATGTTTTCCAAAAACAAGTTAGAGAATACTATGATATCGAGACGCTTTGGGGTGATGCAAAAGTAACACGCATCGAAGACGCACAGCCCAACTTCTAAGATATTATTTCCAAATATTTCAAAGTAAAAAATAATGAATAATAATAAAGGTTTTAATTGGTTTATTCCCATTATTATTTTGGTTATGGTGCTGTTTTTAGTGCCAGGATTTCTAGGAGATTCTAATACCAAAAATATCGGTGAGAATGACTTCTATAAGCTTGTCCAGTCTGGTAAAGTTGGAGAAGTTATGGTGTACAGAGATACGCCAAAAGCAGAAATTTTTCTTAACAAAGCTGCTAAAGCAGAACAAAAATCTGCCGCTAAAAAAGACGAAAATCCATTGTCTATGTTGGCAATGAAACCTGGTCCAGATTACACCTTGACCTATGGTGATCTTAGATATTTCCAAGAAAGATTTAACCAAATCAACTCGGAAGCGCCAGCTGACAAAAAAGCAACCATGGAATTTGGGACTAGTAAAAGCCCGTTCTCTGAGTTGTTGTTTACTGCTTTATTCTGGATTGCAATTATGGCATTGTTCTATTTTTTCTTATTCAGAAAAATGGGCGGTGGCGGAGGTCCTGGCGGACAGATATTCTCAATAGGGAAATCAAGAGCTAAACTTTTTGATGATAAAGAAAAAATTAATGTAACCTTTAAAGATGTTGCTGGTTTAGAAGGCGCAAAAGAAGAGGTGCAAGAAGTTGTAGATTTTCTTAAAAACTCAGAAAAATATACGAAACTAGGAGGTAAAATTCCTAAAGGTGTTCTTTTAGTTGGCCCTCCAGGTACAGGTAAAACTTTATTAGCAAAAGCTGTTGCTGGTGAGGCTAAAGTGCCGTTTTTCTCTTTGTCTGGATCAGACTTTGTAGAGATGTTTGTAGGTGTTGGGGCGTCTAGAGTTCGTGACTTATTTGCTCAGGCTAAAGCAAAATCGCCAGCTATTATTTTCATTGATGAGATTGATGCAATTGGTAGAGCAAGAGGAGGTAAAAACTTTAGCGGTGGTAATGATGAGCGCGAAAATACTTTGAACCAACTATTGACAGAAATGGATGGTTTTGGTACAGATACTAATGTTATCATTATGGCTGCAACCAACCGTGCTGATATCTTGGATAAAGCCTTGTTAAGAGCTGGACGTTTTGATAGATCAATTTATGTTGACCTTCCAGAACTTCATGAGAGAAGACAGATTTTCGATGTTCATTTACAGAAAATTAAATTAGATCCTGAAGTTGACAGAGATTTTTTAGCGAAACAAACACCAGGATTTAGTGGTGCTGATATTGCAAATCTTTGTAACGAAGCTGCGCTGATTGCTGCAAGAAATAGTCATGAGGTTGTTACTAAACAAGATTTCTTAGATGCAGTTGATAGAATTATCGGCGGTCTTGAAAAGAAAAATAAAGCCATCAAACCTTCTGAAAAGAAAAGAATTGCTTTCCACGAAGCTGGTCACGCAACGGTGTCTTGGCTGACAGAGCATGCTGCGCCTTTGTTGAAAGTTACGATTGTGCCAAGAGGACGTTCTTTGGGAGCAGCTTGGTATCTTCCAGAAGAAAGACAAATTACAACAACTGAACAAATGTTGGACGAAATGTGTTCTTTATTAGGAGGTCGTGCGGCAGAGCAAGTTGCTTTGGGAGATTATTCTACTGGTGCGCAAAATGACTTAGAAAGAGCTTATAAACAAGCTAATGCAATGGTTACCATTTATGGTTTGAGCGAGAAAGTTGGTCACGTATCTTACTATGATAGTTCTGGTCAAAATGATTATGCGTTTTCAAAACCATATTCTGAGAAAACGGCTGAGATTATCGATGACGAAATCCAAAGATTTGTACAAAGTCAGTACGAAAGAGCAATCCAAATTCTTACAGATAATCAAGACAAATTAACAGCTTTAGCTAATAAATTATTAGAGAAAGAAGTTATCTTCCGTGAAGATCTTGAAGAGATTTTCGGGAAAAGAGCTTGGGATCCAGAGTTGACGGAGAAACCAGTTTCTAACGCTGAAGTTCTTCCTGCAACAGCAACTGATGCAACTAATGTTGAACAACAGAACGAAACGCCACAAGCGGAACCCAAATTAGAACATTAATATTGTTAATTTTCTAAAAAATAATATAAAAAATCCTGATTCTTCATCTTTTATGTGTGGTAATCGGGATTTTTGCTATATTTTTGATTTTTAAATTTTTAATATTACAGATATTTTATATTTTTGTAATTGTATCAAAATCTCTCATCGAAATTGAGTTTATTCAAAAAAATTGTAAATAAGATACTTAACCAACAAGAGGAGGAAGACGATCCTAATATAACGAAGTTGGGCGACGAATTGCGTGATGCAGATTTGGACTACAAATTTGCCCAATTGTTTACGCATTCTGGTGGATATTTTAACTATTGTGGAGATGAGGCCGAAGCTTTGCAAACGCTTAATCAAATTCTCAAAATAGAAGGTATTACTTCTGTTTTTTGTTGGGATAAGCAATTGCAAGATTTTCTTAATGTTACTAAAACTAAGTACACTTCGCAATTAGAGGAAGAAAATGATGCTGCTTTTATCACGGCAGAATATCTTATTGCTTTTGATGGTAGAGTGATGCTATCGCATAACAATATTATGCATTACCATTCTTCTAGATTACCCGAAAAAATTATTATTATCGCAAATGTTTCGCAAATTGTAACCAATCTTGGTGAAGCGATGATGAAGGTAAAACGTGCTGGTAATCTTAAAAATTTAACTTCGATTAGCGGAAGTCAGTCAAAACTTGACACACCTAACAAAGACAGTTCAAAACTTTTCTTACTTTTGCTGGAAGATTAATTTTTAAACTCAAACTTTGGATAAAAATCTCATTCAGCGACTTATTTCGGGAGCAATTTATGGTTTAGTCATCATACTTTGCTGTACACCTTTGGGCGAATCATGGCTTAGTGCCATAATTCCTGCTGTCAAACAACAATATCTTTTTTACGGATTAATGACATTCTTTATGCTTGTTGGCGTTTGGGAATGTATCCGAATTATGAAATTTGATAATGGCATTTACAAATGGTTAGTTTTACCATTGGTAGCTTTTATTTATTATCAATTTTCAAAACGATTTTTCTATCACGGATTTTTCTTCAATTTTAATTTGTCCGAAATACTTGCTTTAGGTTTAATTTTAATTGCTTGTATTACACTTTTCAAATTTCCCAAGGAACTTTATTTCGAAAGCGGTAAATTTATTTTTACAGTTATATATACAGCTTTACCATTTAGTTTTGCATTAGGATTGCCGAGTTTTAGCACATTAGATCCAGTTAACAAGCCTTTCACTTTAGAAGTAATGATGTTGTTTATTCTCATTTGGAGTAGCGACAGTTTTGCTTATTTTACCGGAAAATTCTTTGGCAAACACAAGATGGCACCAACTATCAGCCCGAAAAAAACTTGGGAAGGTTTTGCTGGAGGCGTGTTTTTCACATTGATCCTAGGTTTCTTTGTTGAAAAATATTTCCCAGAACTTCGTGGTAATTGGATTATGGTCGGGTTTTTAGTGTCGGTTTTCGCGCCTTTAGGCGATTTGGTAGAAAGCCAATTAAAACGTTCTTTTGGTGTTAAAGACAGCGGAAACATCATTCCAGGACATGGTGGCGTGTTAGATAGATTAGACAGTTTCATAATTTGTGCGCCTGTTGTATATTTGTATTTTATTTTAGAAAAATTTGTATAGAATCTTAAAGGTTCGAAAATATAGACTATGAAGCTTCATAAAGAATCCAAAGGCACCTTAACGGTTGCGATTTTAGCCATTTTAATAATTGGAGGTATTTCTATTTACTTTCTAAAAATGTGGTCATTGTTAATCATCGTTCCATTATTGGTGATTTTAGGATTGGTGTTTTGGTTTTTCCGTGTTCCAAACCGTAATATTTTAGAGCATGTTGAGAATGTAATTGCACCAGTTGACGGTAAGGTTGTAATGATTAAAGAAGTAGTTGAAGATGAATTTTTAAAAGAAAAATGCATTCAGGTTTCTATCTTTATGTCGCCTCTTAACGTTCACATTTGTCGTTATCCAGTTTCTGGAGATGTTGTTTATAAAAAATACCATCCAGGAAAATATCTGGTAGCGTGGCACGAAAAATCTTCAACAGAAAATGAAAGAACTACAGTTGCCGTAAAAAGTGAAACCAATCATAACGTGGTGTTCCGTCAGATTGCAGGTTATGTTGCGAGACGTATTGTTTTCTATTGTAATATCGAGGATAAAGCGAAAGCTGGTCATGAGTTTGGCTTTATTAAATTCGGTTCTAGAATGGACGTTTTCTTACCACTTGACACTGAAATTCTTTGCAAAATCGGAGACAAAACTAAAGGTGGACTAGATGTCATCGCAAGACTAAGAGATTAATTTTACAATCAATAATATTAAAGAGACTTTTTAGAAAGTCTCTTTTTTTACCATTCAGTTTCCGAAAATTACCATTCAACATATTTTTTTTCGGATTAAAATGTTTGCGTTTTACTTTTGAAGCATAAATCAAAATCTATTATGAAAAATGCATTATTATTTACTTTTGTTCTTGTTTTATTTTCTCAATTTTCAAAAGCTCAAATGGATGATAAATTTTATCAACCGAGTAAAATTTTAAAACCAATAGAATTTAAAAATGTTGAAAATATTTCTCTACCAGTTGAATCGGACACGATTACTGCCATTGTCTTAAAACCTGAGACTAAAAGTATTACAAAGACGATTTTGTTTTTTCATGGTGCAGGCGGTAATGTGACAACTTATCAATTTATGGTAAAGCCTTTGGTGGAAGTCGGTTATCAAGTTGTGATGGCGGACTTGCGCGGTTATGGAAAATCTACTGGGATACCGACGCATCTTAATGTCGCTGCAGATGCACAAAAATTCTTTGATGCAATGCTTGTTCGCCCTGATATCAAAAACACTAAAGTCTATATTTATGGTGCATCTCTAGGAACACAAGTGGCTGCAAAAATTGCAAAAGATAATCAAAGCAAAATCTCAGGATTAATTATTGATGGAGGGATGTCATCTTTCACAGATATTGCAGCTCATTTTGCACCGCAATACAAAGATGTTATCGAAAAAATGTTGATTTCTCCGTATTCTGTAAAAGAGGATGTTAAAGCACTAAAAGGTCTTCCAAAGCTTTTTATTTATGGTTCTGAAGATAAAACCGTTCCGTTTGAGCAGGGCAAAACTAATTTCGCTAACGCCGCCGAACCAAAACAATTTTTGGAATACAAAGGTGACCATCTTCTTGGCATCAAGGTTATCAAAGATGACATTGTCAAAGCCATTTCTAATCTATAAAATCAAAAGAGAACCAATTAATTAATTGGTTCTCTTTTTTTATAATTTTTCAATCGGGTTGTTTCTCGATTTAATGTCGTCCAGCATTCTCTTTTGCATATCCTGCATTTGTTGAGGATTTGGTGCTTGTCGCTGACCACCACCAGCATTTCCACGTTGTCCGCCACCCATTCGATTAGAATTTGCATTCATAAAACTGCTAGGATCTTGTTGAAATTTCTTTTGCATCGCCAAAAATTTATCTTTTTTAATGCTAATATCTTGGCCTCGACTTTCTGGTGATTGTATGCTTGCAATTTTTTTACTTTCCATCAAGTCAAAACTATAGTCTCCTTTGCTGTCTTCAAGCTTTACAATCAACCCTGGCAAACCACCAAATTTGTAAGGACCATCTTGCAAAGGCACATCTGTCGTAAACCATGCATACCAAGTACGTCCACCGTAATTTTGTTCCGCTTTTTGAGTTTGATAATTTCCAATTTTTACAGTTTCGGGTAAGATTTTCCAAGTATTTGGGATTTGCTCTTCATAGACATATTGGTCGCGAGCAATTCGTTGTTTGAAATTAAGACTTTGTTTCGTGAGATCTTTTTCTACACTATAATCTATAATAGATCGTAAATCTTGTATTTGGCTTCTATCAAAATTTTTAGTTTGGCGCATTCTAGCCATGATAGAATCTCGTTTTGCTCTATTTTCAGAATAAAAAACCGACTTTTGTCCATCGACATCTAGATAGACTTTTTCAATTTTCTTTTCGGTAACTTTTGTTGAATCTGGCGTCATGCTAGCTTGATAAACAAATCTTGTCGCTTGCGAAAACGCGAATTGCGACATGATGACTCCTATTATTCCTAATATATATTTCATATTCAAATTTAGTGTTTAGAGTTTTTTTGACTTTAAAAGTTAAATTGCTTAAAAATAAATCTATTGATGCAAATTAAAGTTTAATAAAAATAAAGCTTAAAACTTACTAATAATTCAAGCATTTAATAGGTTAAACTTTCATTAAAAGTCATTAATAAATTCTTAAATTACTAAAATAGAATCTATCGATTTGAGATTGCGGAAATTAGTTTGTATTTTTGCACTATAAAAAATCAGTCTAAATAAAAACAATGATAAAAGTTTCAGATCAGGCCAAAGCCAAAGCAGCGCAGTTAATGACTGAAGAAGGCTTCAATCCTGAGACAGATTATATAAGAGTAGGCGTAAAGAGTGGAGGCTGCTCCGGTCTAGAATACGTCTTGAAGTTTGACAACCAAAAAGGGGAAACCGACCAAATTTTTGAAGATAACGGTGTAAAAGTCGTTGTAGAGAAAAAATCCATCCTTTATCTTGCCGGGACAACTTTAGAATATTCTGGCGGACTGAATGGTAAAGGTTTCGTTTTTAACAACCCAAATGCCTCAAGAACTTGCGGCTGCGGCGAGAGTTTCAGTTTGTAGATTAGAGATTTTTAGACAAGAGATTGGAGACATTCTTATCTAAAATCTAAAATTCAAAATCTAAAATTTAATTATGAGTAAGTACACAGAAGACGATCTAAGAGAAGATCTTAAAACGAAAGAATACGAAGCCGGTTTTTACACCGACATCGAGTATGACGATTTTCCGACGGGTCTTAATGAAGATATTATCCGAATGATTTCGGAAAAGAAGGAGGAGCCAGAATGGATGACCGATTGGCGTTTGGACGCGTTCCGAATTTGGCAAAAAATGGAAGAGCCAGATTGGGCGAACATCAAATACGAAAAGCCAGATTTCCAGGCGATTCGTTATTATGCTGCTCCCAAAGTGAAACCAGAATTGGCAAGTCTAGACGAAGTTGATCCAGAACTTTTGAAAACCTTTGCAAAATTAGGCATCAATATCGAAGAGCAAAAACGTTTGGCTGGTGTTGCGGTGGACATCGTAATGGACTCAGTTTCCGTGAAAACGACTTTCCAAGATACTTTAGCAGAAAAAGGAATTATTTTCTGCTCGATTTCTGAAGCGATTAAAAATCATCCAGATTTAGTTAAAAAACATTTGGGAACAGTTGTTCCGAGAGGCGATAATTTTTATTCAGCTTTGAATTCGGCGGTGTTTTCTGACGGTTCATTCTGCTATATTCCAAAAGGTGTGAAATGTCCAATGGAACTTTCTACTTATTTCCGTATCAACCAAGCTGGAACAGGTCAGTTCGAAAGAACGCTTGTTATCGCTGATGCTGGAAGCTACGTGTCGTATTTGGAAGGTTGTACTGCACCATCTCGTGACGAAAACCAATTGCACGCCGCTGTTGTTGAGTTAATCGCAATGGACGATGCCGAAATTAAATATTCAACTGTACAAAACTGGTATCCAGGCGATGAAAACGGAAAAGGAGGTGTTTTCAACTTTGTAACGAAGAGAGGACTTTGTGAGAGAAACGCAAAAATCTCTTGGACACAAGTAGAAACAGGTTCTGCTGTAACTTGGAAGTATCCATCTTGTATTTTGAAAGGTGACAATTCAATCGGAGAATTTTATTCGATTGCGGTTACCAATATGCATCAATATGCTGATACGGGAACAAAGATGATTCACATTGGTAAGAATACACGTTCAACGATTATTTCTAAAGGTATTTCTGCAGGAAAATCGAACAACTCGTATCGTGGATTGGTAAAAGTAATGCCTTCAGCAAAAGGTGCGAGAAATTTCTCTCAGTGCGACTCTTTATTGATGGGGAACGAATGTGGAGCACACACGTTTCCATACATCGAGATCAAAGATCCAAGCGCACAATTGGAGCACGAAGCAACGACTTCGAAGATTGGTGAAGACCAAATTTTCTACTGCAACCAAAGAGGAATTGACACGGAAAGAGCAATTGCATTAATCGTAAACGGTTTCAGCAAAGAAGTTCTCAACAAACTTCCTATGGAGTTTGCCATCGAAGCCCAAAAGCTTCTGGAAATTTCGTTAGAGGGAAGTGTAGGATAATAAGTTTTGTTTTGAGTTTAATGTATAAAGTTTAAAGTTGGGAACAATCACAAGATTTGAAGATTTAGAAATTTGGATTGAGGCTCGCAGAATTTCAAAAAAACTTTATGATTTAATTCAAGCAAACGAAGAATTTAAAAGAGATTATAGATTCGAAAGTCAAATCTTAGCAGCAATTGGTTCAGTAATGGATAATGCAGCAGAAGGATTTGAAAGAGGCGGAACAAAAGAATTCAAACAGTTTCTTTCGATTGCGAAAGGTTCGGTTGGAGAAGTTCGCTCTCAAGTTTATAGAGCATATGATTTTGGATATTTCGACCAAGAAAATTTTGAATCTTTGCTTTTAGAATTGCCAAATTTAAGCGGAAAAATAAGCAACTTTATAACTTATCTTTCCAAAACAGAAATAAAAGGAAACAAGTATAAATAGTGTTTTTAGTTAAAAAAAGAGGTTGAAGAATTTTCAACAGTAGAAACTTTAAACGTTCAAACATTGAACTTTAAACCCGAAACCTCAAACTTTAAACTTTAGACCTTCAAACATCAATAATGTTAGAAATTAAAAACTTACACGCCAGAATTGAAGATGGCGCAGAAATTTTAAAAGGAATCAATTTAGAGATAAAACCGGGTGAAGTTCACGCGATTATGGGACCTAACGGTGCTGGAAAATCTACGCTTTCATCGGTGATTGCTGGTAAAGAAGAGTACGAAGTAACGGATGGCGAAATTCTTTTCGAAGGTAATAATATCATCGAAGATGCGCCAGAAGAAAGAGCGCACAAGGGAATTTTCTTGTCGTTTCAGTATCCAGTGGAAATTCCGGGAGTTTCGGTAACGAACTTCATTAAAGCGGCAATGAACGAAAACCGCAAAGCAAACGGTCTTGAAGATATGCCAGCAAAAGAAATGTTGGGATTGATTCGTGAGAAATCTGAGCTTTTGGAAATTAAGAAAGATTTCCTTTCTCGTTCGTTAAACGAAGGTTTTTCGGGTGGTGAAAAGAAGAGAAACGAGATTTTCCAAATGATGATGCTTAACCCGAAATTAGCAATCTTGGACGAAACCGATTCTGGTTTGGATATCGACGCCTTGAGAATTGTTTCGGATGGTGTGAATAAATTCAGAAATGAAGGAAATGCCGTGTTATTAATTACGCACTACCAAAGACTTTTGAATCATATTCAACCCGATTTCGTACACGTTTTAGCGGACGGAAAAATCATCAAAACAGGAGACAAATCTCTTGCATTAGAATTAGAAGAAAAAGGCTACGATTGGCTGCTTAAGTAATTCGAGATTGGATATTTGAAATTTGAAATTGTGGGAACGATAAATAATTTTGAAGATTTGGAAATTTGGCAGAATTCAAGAAGATTTTGTGAATCCATTTATCAAAATTGCGTGCTCAACGACAAATTTCAGAGACATGATAAATCGCAAATTGACAGAGCTTCTTCCTCGATAATGGATAATATTGCTGAGGGTTTTGAGAGGGAAGGAAATCGTGAATTTGTTAATTTTCTTACAATGTCTAAAGGTTCCGCCGGTGAAGTTCGGTCGCAACTTATAAGAGCATTTGATAGAAAATATCTGGATGAAGAAACTTATTTAAAACTAAAAAATGAAAGTTTAGAGATTTCAAAAAAGCTTTCGGGATTTATTAACTATTTGAAAAATTCAACTCATAAAGGAAATAAATTCAATCGGAAGAACGAGGAATAAACGAAAGTTTAACATCCTCAATTTCAAATCTCAAACTTCGAATTTCAAATATGCTATTAGACCAAATTTTAGAAAATCATACTTCTTTTTTAGAAAGCTTGAAGCATCGTTTTCTTGATGATAAAAGAAAAGCGGCTTTGCAAAAGTTTGCTGAATTGGGCTTCCCAACGAAGAAAGACGAAGAATATAAATACACCAACCTTGCAGAAATTGTAAAAAAAGACTACAATTTTTTCCCAATCAACGAGCATCACATTACGAAAGAGCAAATTGATGCATTGCATTTGGGCGAGGAAAACTTTGATTACATCGTGTTTGTAAACGGAGAATTGCACAAAGAATTGTCGAAAATTTCGATTGCGAATATCGAGATGTTGTCTTTCAATCATGCTTTGAATGATGAAAAACACAAAGCGGTTTTCGATAAATATTTCAATACCATTGCGTTAGAAAACAACACGTTTGTGGATTTGAATGACGCGTATTGCAAGTTCGGATTTTTCCTTCACGTTCCAAAAAACACGGTGATTGAAAAACCAATTCATGTATTCTATCTTTCTCAAAATCAACAAGAAAACACGTTTTACAACACGCGCAACTTGTTAATTGTTGAAGAGAATTCAAAAGTAGAAGTTATTGAAAGTCATCATAATTTTGATGAAAGTTTTACGTTCACCAATTCTGTGACAGAAATTTTCGTTTATCCAAATGCAAAAGCAGATTGGCATAAACTTCAAAATGATAGCGACACGTCGTATTTGATTGACAACACGTATGCTAAGCAAGAAAAAGATAGTTTAGCAACGGTAAACACTTTCTCCTTTGGAGGGAAATTGGTTCGAAATAACCTAGATTTTATTCAAAACGGAAGCAATATCAATTCGTTTATGAACGGAATTACGGTGATTGATAAAGACCAATTGGTGGATCATCACACGGCGGTTCATCACAATCAACCGCATTGCGAGTCGTACCAAAACTACAAAGGAATTTTCGGAGGGAAATCTCATGGTGTTTTCAACGGGAAAGTTTTTGTAGATAAAATTGCTCAAAAAACCAATGCTTATCAGCAAAACAACAACATTTTGCTTTCTGAAGGTTCGTCAATCGACACCAAACCTCAGTTAGAAATTTTTGCTGATGATGTGAAATGTTCACACGGTTGCACGGTTGGACAATTGGATAAAGATGCGATGTTCTACCTTCGTGCACGTGGAATTTCGAAGAATGAAGCGCAAGCTTTGCTGCTTTACGCTTTCGCAAACGATGCCATGCAAAACATTGATATCGAGCCACTAAAACTAAAAATATCAAAACTATTAGCCGAAAAATTAGGCGTAGATTTGATAATTGAAGAATAAAGAAGTAGGGCGTTAATCGCCCTATTTTTGTTTACATGCAAAATTTTAAAAAGTTCATTCCCAAGATATTATTATTCCTGTTCATCGCTGCGCAGGTTTATTTTATTGTAGCCATCATCAAAGAAAAAACCTTGAAACCTTGGTTTCTCATTGCCTTTTCATTGATTGTCTTGGGAATGGCTTTGTCCTATCGAAAAAAACACCGTTTACACATCGAATTGAAACACGAAGTGCATTACGATTTGTTCGTTTGGTTTTTGATAGGAAGTTTTGCAACCTATTTTTTACAATCTACCGTTGGTTTAAATACCGTTTTTGCTGCAGGTTTGGTAGGTTTTACGGGAAGTTTTACCCGACATATTAAGTATCAAATGAAATCAGCGGCGCATTGGCCGATTGCCATCTATTGTGGCGCTTTTGTAGGCATGACGCAACTTCCATACGGTTATGTTTTCATATTTCTTTCAACGATTTTAACGGCGGTTTTTTACACGTTTTCGCATCATTATTTCCATGGAATTGGCGGAAAATTGGGAACTTTAGCATTTATGGGCGTATTGTACGCATATGTCATCTATAAATTCTTTTTGCCATGGTAGAAACGTTAATCATCAATATCGTTTTAGCCATTTCTGGAGCATGGTTAACC
>JAEXRP010000093.1:0-3762 GCA_023440705.1 Bacteroidota bacterium | reverse complement strand
GATCTTAGATTCGGCTTACGATATTTTGAACAGAAAAAGAATTGACCTTAAAGTCGTTGCAATTTCTAATTCCAAAAAAATGGCTTTAAACAAATCTGGTTTTGGAAGCGATTGGAGACAAAAAATAAACTATTCGAACACTGAAAGTAATATCTCAGACCTCATCAATTACACGAAAGAGCACAACTTAGAAAACCTAATTGTTGTTGACAATACCGCAAGTCCAGCTTTTGTAAAAAACTATACCGAATTTGTAGAAAACGGTTTTGACGTGGTTTCATCAAACAAAATATTCAATACGCTACCTATTTCAGATTATCGCAATTTCAGAACGCAACTTGCAAAAAACAATAAAAAATACTTATACGAAACCAATGTTGGCGCAGGCTTACCATTAATTGATACGCTTAAATTATTGCATTTATCAGGCGAAGATATCACAAGAATTAAAGGTGTTTTCTCAGGAACATTAAGTTATGTTTTCAACCAGTTTTCTGTTCGTGATGAGAAATTTTCAACCATTGTAAAGGAAGCAATGGACAAAGGTTTTACGGAACCAGATCCTCGTGAAGACCTTTCTGGAAACGATGTTGCAAGAAAACTTTTGATCCTTGCCCGTGAGTTAGATTTAATCAACGAATTCGAAGACATCAACATCAAAAATTTGGTGACGGAACCACTTCTTCCAATTTCAAAAGACGAGTTTTTAACAAGAATTGATGAACTTGATGAAACTTTCCAAAAAATTAAAGATGAACAAGAGCCAAATTATGTTTTACGTTATGTTGGCGATTTACACGGAGATTTAAGTCAGGACAAAGGCGAATTGGATGTAAAATTAATTTCTGTTCCTGCCAATTCTGCTTTAGGACAATTGAAAGGTTCCGATTCTATTTTTGAAATCTACACCGAAAGTTACGGCGAAAATCCAATCGTCATTATGGGAGCAGGAGCAGGAGCAAAAGTAACAGCCCGTGGTGTTTTCGGTGATATTTTAAGAGTCAGTGAAACGAAATAATCTGCTAATCTAACAATGTAAAAATGTAGCAGTTTACCAATTTTTTATACGTTATCGCACAGATTGATACATTGGTAAACTGTTAAATTGCTAAATTTTTTAATATGGAAAACTTCGAAACACTCGCCATCAGAACTCAAACCGAAAGATCGCAGTTCGATGAGCATTCAACGCCGTTATATCTAACTTCAAGCTTCGTTTTTGAAGATGCTGAAGATATGCGTGCAAGCTTCGCCGAGGAAAAAGATAAAAACTTATACAGCCGATTTTCAAACCCAAATGTCACCGAATTCATCGACAAAATTGCGTTAATGGAAGGTGCGGAATCAGGCTATGCTTTTGCGACGGGAATGGCGGCGATTTATTCCACTTTCGCGGCATTATTGAACGCTGGCGACCATATAGTAAGCTGTCAGTCTGTGTTTGGCTCAACGCATACTTTGTTCACAAAATATTTCCCAAAATGGAATATCGAAACATCATATTTCAAAGCAGAAGACGCCGAAAATGTCGAAAAATATATCCAACCAAACACCAAAATTTTATATTTAGAAACGCCTACCAATCCAGCGATTGAAGTTTTAGATTTAGAGTTTTTCGGTAAGATTGCAAAGAAGCACAACCTTATTTTCATTGTTGATAATTGCTTTGCAACACCGTATTTGCAGCAGCCAATTAAGTTTGGAGCAGACATCGTGGTGCATTCGGCGACCAAATTAATCGATGGTCAAGGTCGAGTTTTAGGCGGTGTGGCGGTCGGTAAGGCGGATTTGATTCGTGAAATTTATCTTTTCGCTAGAAACACGGGACCTGCGATGTCGCCGTTCAACGCTTGGGTTTTGAGCAAAAGTTTGGAAACTTTGGCAATTCGTGTTGAAAAACATTGCGAAAACGCACTCAAAGTTGCCGAGTTTTTAGAATCTCACCCAAATGTAGATTTGGTGAAATATCCGTTTTTAAAATCCCATCCAAGCTACGAAATTGCAAAAAAACAAATGAAATTAGGTGGAAACATCGTCGCTTTCGAAATCAAAGGTGGCATCGAAGGTGGTCGCAATTTCCTCAACAAAATCAAGATGTGTTCGCTTTCCGCAAACCTTGGCGATACGAGAACGATTGTTACGCATCCCGCTTCCACAACGCATTCCAAGCTTTCGGACGAAGAAAGAAATGAAGTCGGAATCACGGCAGGTTTGGTGCGCTGCTCGGTCGGTTTGGAAAATGTAGACGACATCATAGCGGATCTAAAACAAGCATTAGATTAGGTTTTTTAGGAGCAACAAGATTTCGGCTTCGAAAGAAAATTTCAACCCGCTTTCCGCTATATCTTTTTTGCTTTAGAAAACGAAAACATAAAAAGAGGAATTAGTAAAAAAGCAAAAAAGGATGCCGCTTCAATCGGGGCTAAATAGAAAGTTTTCCTCATAATAACAAAACAAAAAAATGGATATTCAAGATAAAAACCAACTTCAAGAAACAAGAAACCAAGCTTTATACAAAGCTCTTTCCGAACGAATTCTCGTTTTGGATGGCGCAATGGGAACCATGCTCCAACGATATGGTTTCGAGGAAGAAGACTATCGCGGCGAGCGTTTCAAAGACTGGAAATCTCCAGTCAAAGGAAATAACGATCTGCTGTCTTTAACGCAACCACAAGCTATCGAAGAAGTTCATAGACAATATTTGGAGGCAGGAGCAGACATTTTGGAAACCAACACTTTTTCGGGGACAACCATTGCGATGGCGGATTACCACATGGAAGGATTGGTTTACGAACTAAACTACGAATCTGCAAAAATCGCACGTAAAGTTTGCGACGAATTTACAGAACAAAATCCCGACAAACCAAGATTTGTAGCAGGTTCAATTGGTCCGACCAACAAAACGGCTAGTTTAAGTCCAGATGTTAATGACCCTGGATTCCGTGCGATTACATTTGATGAATTAAGAATTGCTTACAAACAACAAGCGGAAGCTTTGTTAGACGGCGGCTCAGATATTCTTTTGGTGGAAACCATCTTTGATACACTAAATGCAAAAGCAGCACTTTTCGCTTTAGATGAAATTGCGGAAGAACGCAATATCCGAATTCCAATCATGGTTTCAGGAACGATTACTGATGCATCTGGTAGAACACTGAGTGGACAAACAGCAGAAGCATTTTTAATTTCGGTGTCACATTTAGATTTGTTGAGTGTAGGATTTAATTGCGCTTTGGGAGCAAAACAATTGACACCTTATTTAGAAACCATTTCCAGCAACTCAGAGTTCTTTATTTCGGCTTATCCGAATGCAGGTTTACCTAATGCTTTCGGTCAATACGACGAAACTCCCGAACAGATGGCGGCTCAGGTTAAAGAATATGTAGACAAAAATCTCATCAACATTATCGGAGGTTGCTGCGGAACAACACCACCACATATAAAAGCCATTGCCGATTTGGTGAAAGATTATAAACCGAGAAAAATTAATGTTATAATTTGATAATGAGTTAATGCGATAATTTTTCACATCATTATCTAATTTTCAAATTACCTCATTATCTCAATTTAAAATATGAAATATTTAAAACTCAGCGGCTTAGAACCGCTCATTATAACACCCGAAAGCAACTTCATCAACGTTGGTGAAAGAACCAATGTTGCGGGTTCCAAGAAGTTTCTTCGTTTGATAAAGGAAGAAAAATTTGCGGAAGCTTTGGATATTGCCAGAAATCAAGTTGAAGGAGGCGCCCAGATTTTGGA
>JAEXRP010000005.1:0-17011 GCA_023440705.1 Bacteroidota bacterium | reverse complement strand
ACATTATCGTGTGCAATAACCATGTCAAATCCAAGTGTTGGCAAATATTTTTTAATCGATTTGTATTTGTTTTTTTCAATTTCGTTGAGGTGATATTCAATCGAAAAAAGAAGGTGTTGCCCGTTTTTGTTTGGTTTAAATTCTTTCTGCTGCGAGTGCAAAATAACACGATGTATTCTTCCCAAATCCAGCATCAAAGTTTTTCCATCTTTGTTAAACAGCCAATAGCCATTTGGAAGTCGGAAAAGATCTTCCTCCAAATCGTCGTCGTCCTCAAAAAGATTAATCTTTGACGGTTCTGCAGTTGGCACATCGGCATTGTACATTTCTGACAGGTTAAAACTTTCAATCGCAGAAGGTTTTTCAGAAGTAAATGGATTAAAACTTCGATCAACTTTTACCGCTTTCGAAAATGAAGACCCACCACTACTGCTAGTTTCAATGTTAGCTTTGCTTGGTTGCGGTTGGAAGAAGGCATCCATCGCAGGATCTCTATCAAAATCCAAACTTGGCGCAATGTTATATATTCCTAAAGCTTTTTTAATTGTTGAACGAAGAAGCGCAAAAATTAAAGCTTCGTCCTCGAATTTTACTTCCGTTTTTTGAGGATGAATATTAACATCAATTTTTTCTGGATCAAGTTCCAAATACAAGAAAAAACTTGGAATATAGCCTGGTTGCAAAAGTCCTTCAAAGGCTTCTTGCACAGCTTTGCTCAAATAAGGACTGCGGAAATATCTTCCATTAACAAAGAAAAATTGTTCGCCGCGGGTTTTTTTGGCCCCTTCTGGTTTTGCAACAAATCCGTTAAGCGTCACCCAACCCAAATCTTCTTTAATCGGAATTAAAAGCGGTTGAATTTTTCTGCCGAAAACTTCCACAATGCGTTGCATTTGTCCACCTTTTCTCAGTCGGAAAATAGGTTCGTCGTTGTGGAACATTTCGAACTCAACATTTTCGTGAGCCAGTGCCACACGCTGGAATTCGTCGATGATGTGACGGAATTCTATATTGTCGTTTTTCAAAAACTTGCGTCGTGCAGGCACATTGAAAAACAAATTTTTAATTAAAAAGTTAGAACCTTCCAAAGTTTGTACAGGTTCCTGAAACTGCAATTCGCCACCTTCGATGTAGATGTTAGTCCCAACAGAAGCTTCGGCTTTTTTGGTTTTTAATTCCACCTGAGCAACGGCAGCAATCGAGGCTAAAGCTTCGCCACGAAAACCTTTGGTTGCGATTTTAAAAATATCTTCGGTGCTTTTAATTTTGGAAGTCGCATGACGTTCAAAAGCCAATCTTGCATCGGTGTCGGACATGCCAACACCGTTATCAACAACCTGAATCAGATTTTTTCCAGCATTACGAACTATAAGCTCTACCTTGCTAGCGCCAGCGTCTATTGCGTTCTCCATCAATTCTTTAACGATAGAGGCAGGACGTTGGACAACTTCTCCAGCAGCAATTTGGTTGGCAACGTGATCGGGTAAAAGTTGTATAATATCTGACATATTTCTTATTAACCCCCAAAAATACGGATAAGTATCGAGGCTCAAAAATTAAATGTTTGTGAAAATGTCTTAATAAAAGCTAATTCTGTTGTATATTGTTGTCAAATTTTTATTAAAATTTTATCCATTAATTATTTGATAATCTGAATGAAAAGAGATTTATACATTGATTTTGCAAAAGGTTTTGCAACGCTTTCTGTAATTTTTATCCACACGGTTTTTTGGTCAGGACAGTTTTATGTGCCGACGGAAGTGCGTGTTATGTCTTTGTTTTTTGATGTGATTTTGTTTTACGCTCTTAGCGGAATAACCTCTGGCAACAACATCGAAAAGACTTTTTATCGATTGTTGAAATTACAGGTTACGTATATGATTTTTGTGACTTTTCTTTTTGTTTTAGATTATTTGTTCAAGGTTTTTGGTTTGACATTTTTTTCGATGGATTGGCTCAAATCGTTCTATTCGACCTTTGGAGGAAAATATGTTCCGCAGAATATTTCTGTGGAACCACAATGGCAAAATCTAGGAAATTGGTATCTTCATCAATATTCTAATGCTGACACGTTTCCAGTTGTGATGGGAAGTTTTTGGTATCTTAAAGTTTATTATATTTTGACGGTTTTTGGGGTTTTAGTTCTTAAATTTTTTCCTAAACATATCAATTGGTTTATCGGGCTTTGTATTGCTTTAACCTTGATATTCAATTTGTTTCCGCAATATTATCCAAATGGACAAGTTGGTTATGTTGCATTTTACTTTGCTGTGTTTTTAATTGCGCATCAGATGCGTGGGAAAAAAATCCCAACAAAGATGATTCCTGTTTTGTATGGACTTGTTGCGATGGCTTTGGTCGGAATGTTTTGGTATTATGGAACAGAAATTTTCTACAAGCTAAATAAGAATAAATTCCCGCCGAAATTGCCTTACATTATTTGGACGCTTTTTGCAGTTGTGAGCTTATTTGTTGGTTATAATCGTTTGAAAATCAATAATAAAAATTTCTTGACTTACATCGGAAATAATGCAATTTTCTTTTATTTTTCGCAAGGGATTAGTTCATCTTTAATTTACTTTATTGTTGTGCCTTTCAAAGATGATGTTAATTGGATTTTACTTTTAATTCCAGTTTATATTATCAATGTAGTTCTCGCTGTTATCATTGCGGAAGGACTTAAAAAAGTAGATGCTTTTGGCTGGAAAATTTTAAATGTTTTGCGAAAAAAAACCGCTTCTGATCAATCTTAAATTTTAAAAATGTTTAATAACAGCGTTTTTAAAATAATATCTTGGTGTTGGGATATTGTCGCTTATTTTTAGATCAAACCAAGGATTTCCGTTTTCAGAAAGAATATGTATCGATTGTGCTGGCGTATAACCTTCGATTAAGGCATAGCGTTTTTTGTCGCCGTTTTCGATTTTGTCAACAACCATCACAACATGTCCAGGGCTTCCTGGCGTAATAATCAAATCGCCGATTTCAAATTCTTTTTTGTTTGGATCTAATTTTAAATCTCTAGCCAAAGAAATTGTCCCTGCGTAAGTGTAAATAATATCTAAATACTTTCTAAATTCTGGATAATTATTTAGTTGATTTTGATTTGCAGATTGCGAAAACCTCACCGAATTTCCGTTGATAATTGGGCGAATGCCTTTTGCGTAAGATTCCCACGCATAATTGTGACCACTTGTAAATCGAAAATGGATGTCGCTATATTTTTCATTTTTAAATAAATACTCGGCGCGAAGTCTTATCAAGGCATCGGCGCATTGTTGTAGGTCGGTAGTCCCAATGTCATAAGTCAAAATCCCAACATGATGCTTTTGGTCCGATATTTCGGAGCCATCGTATTTAAGAATTGGTTTTCCAAAATCCTGCAGTTTTAGATTTTGTAGAAAATTTTCCCAAGAATTGGCTGGCGTTTCCACTCTTTTAAAACCAGAAAGCGGAAGAAGTCTATCTTTTAGAATATTGGCTTTTGGGTTAACGAATGTGATGTTTTCAGTTTTAAGTTCTGAGGAGTTGAGTGCAGGTTTTTCTATAATTTTTTCTTGTTTATTACAAGCAATTACGACAAGACTTAGAATTATTAATTTAAAAATTTTCATCATTCCTGAATTTGTATTAAAAATAAAGGAAATGCGCTTAAAATTCTTATTTTTACGAAAAAAATTGAAATGTTTAGGTTAAAGCTACTTACGGATCCGCGTTGGGCAAATATTGCAGAAGGCAATTTGGAAGAAATATTAACTGACCACGCTTGGTGCGAACAGAAAGCAGCGACTAACGCGATTGGATTGATTACGATGTTGCCAGAATATCCCGAAATTGTTACCGAACTTTTGGCGATTGCACAAGAAGAGTTGGATCACTTCAACCAAGTGCATGAGATTATCAAAGAACGTGGCGGCGTTTTGGGACGACCAAGAAAAGACGATTACGTTAATGATTTAATCAAATTTGTTGTACAAGGAAGTCGCGAAGATTTAATTGTTGACAAAATGCTTTTTGCAGCTATGATTGAAGCTAGAAGTTGCGAACGTTTCAAAGTTTTAACAGAAAATATTAAAGACGAAAAGCTAAAGAAATTCTATCATGAATTGATGGTTTCGGAAGCGAATCATTATACAACTTTCATAGGATTTGCTCGTCAATTGGGCGATCCCGAAAAAGTAAATCAACGTTGGGAAGAGTGGCTAGACTACGAGTCCCAAATTATCCGTTCTTACGGAAATAAAGAAACCATCCACGGATAATATGAAGAGAGGATTCAACGATTATATAGGATTAGCGTTCCGAAATTTTTTACAAGGTCTTGTTATTATCGGACCTTTGGCGGTTACAGCATGGATTATTTGGTACATTGTTTTTAGTATCGATAACATTATCCCGTCTGTATCCGAGAAGTTTCCGGGATTGGTTTTCGTAGTAGTGATTGCTGCGACGACACTTATCGGCTATTTTGGGAACAAATTTATCATCGGTCGAATTATCGTTGACAGCGTTGACTACATCCTCGAACATACGCCGGGCATCAAATTTATCTACACGTCGCTTAAAGATGTGATGGGTTCTTTTGTTGGTGATAAAAAGAAATTCAATGTGCCTGTTTGGGTTAAAACCAATGAAAATCCTGAAGTTTGGCGTATTGGATTTTTAACTCAAAACGACATGTCAGCTGTTAAAATGGATGGTATGATTGCGGTTTATCTTCCGCATTCTTACGCCGTTTCGGGTTGGGTTATTGTAACTAAATTTAATAATATAAAAGAGGTTGATGGCATGAGCGCTGCCGAAGCAATGAAGTTTGCAGTAAGTGGCGGTGTTGCTGGATTCCATAGTGATGATAACGTTTTCAAAGCGCCAGAATGATGTTTGATTTTTAAATATGAAAAACACTTTAGGTTAAAAACACATTTGACTTAGAAAAAATCAATTTTTAAAAATCTACAAAACATTATTTATATGAAATTACCTTATGCAGAGCCATTTAGAATTAAAATGGTTGAAAATATCCAACAGTCTACACGAGAGCAAAGAGAACAATGGCTAAAGGAGGCTGACTATAATTTATTCAATTTAAAATCGTCACAAGTATTTATTGATCTATTAACTGATAGCGGAACTGGCGCAATGTCTGACCAACAATGGGCCGCTTTGATGACTGGTGATGAAAGTTATGCGGGTTCTCGCTCGTTCCAAGAATTGCAATCTACCGTTGAAAGAATTACAGGATTCCCGTATCTACTACCAACGCACCAAGGTCGTGCAGCGGAAAATGTATTGTTTTCAGTTTTAGTAAAAGAAGGCGATGTTGTACCAGGTAATTCGCATTTTGATACCACTAAAGGACATATCGAATTCCGTAAAGCACACGCTATCGATTGTACAATTGATGAAGCTTTTGATATTAATGATCTTTATCCTTTCAAAGGAAATATCGATCTTAACAAACTTGAAGAAGTTTATAAATCTCATCCAAAAGAAAACATTCCATTTTGTTTAGTTACTGTGACTTGTAATTCTTCTGGCGGTCAACCTGTATCTTTAGAAAACATAAAGGCGGTTAGAGAATTGTCCAATAAATATGGAATTCCAGTTTATTTTGACTCGGCGAGATTTGCAGAAAACGCTTATTTTGTTCAACAAAGAGAAGAGGGTCAAAAGGAGAGAAGCATCAAAGAAATTTGTAAAGAAATGTTCTCTTATGGTGATGGTATGACGATGTCGTCTAAGAAAGATGGATTGGTGAATATCGGTGGATTTATCGCACTTAACAATCAAGAGGTTTTTGAAAAAGCTTCTAATTTCACGATTATCTACGAAGGTTTCATTACTTATGGTGGAATGGCTGGTAGAGATATGGCGGCTTTGGCTGTTGGTCTAGACGAGGCGACAGAAAGCGCTTATCTTGAAAGTAGAATTTCACAAGTTGAATATCTAGGAAATAAATTAATAGAGTACGGTGTGCCTGTACAAAAGCCAATTGGCGGACATGCAGTTTTTGTTGATGCGCTTAGCTTTTTACCAAATATTTCTCGTGAAGAATTTCCTGCACAGACTTTAGGTCTTGAACTTTATATTGAAGCAGGTATTCGTGGCGTAGAAATCGGAACTTTGCTTGCCGATCGTGATCCAGAAACACGAGAAAACCGTTATCCAAAATTAGAGCTTCTTCGTTTAGCAATTCCAAGAAGAACTTATACTAACAATCACATGGATTATATTGCAGCGGCTGTTAGCAATGTCTATGAGCGTAGAAACGATATCACCAAAGGTTACAAGATCGTGAAAGAACCAGCGATTTTAAGACACTTTACTGTGAAGCTAGATAAAGCTTAAACATAATACAAGAAAAAACCGACACTCAGCTGAGTGTCGGTTTTTTTTATTTTTCACTTTTTAATTGTTGAATAGAAGCGTCTGCAGCATCCGGAGAAATCGCTTGCATTTTAGGCTTTGATGGGCCTTCTGTTTGATTGATTCCTGGTCGTCCAGGTCTTGGAGTAGCTTCTATACTTCTCATTTTGATAGATTTTTCCTCGTCCGGATTTGGTGCATTATTGACTTTCTGAGGTTCGGCTGGAGCAATCTTTTTACCTTCGCCGTCTGTCATTTCAAGTTTAATATCACTTTTCAAATACTTAAGAAGTTGCTTTGCTTTGTCGCCTTCCATAGTATTAGCATAGTTAAGCACAATCTGCTCAAGTTGAAGAATCATGATTTCTTTACCAGCAGATTTTCCAGCGTTATAAGCATTTAATAAATATAACTTCGGCACCAAAGCGTCTTTCTTGTTCTCGTCAATGGTTTTAAGAATTAATTCTGAAGAGGCTTGGTATTTTCCTTCGTCATAAAGTTTGTAAGCTTCTTCATATTTTTTCTGAACATCTTCCGACGACTTGTTGAAGTTTTTATCACGAGGATTTTTTACAAACTCTGCATATGAAGTGTACGGATACTTCTCTAAAATCATGGTTTTTGCACGTTCTGCAGCACCAGGATTTTTTTCATAATTAATAACAAATGCTTGATAAAGCGCTTTCAGTTCTGTGTCTTCGTCAGGTTGCCCATCTACAAGGTCATAAAGTGTTTTAGTCGCCAATTTAGAATTGCTAAAGAAGTTCTCAAACATAATTCCTAAACCAAGACTTGCCGTATCTCTATCCTTTTTAAGTTTTGCAATATCCGAAGAATTGCTCGGTATTTTTTCTGTATAGAAACTTGGTTCAAAACGACGAGGATCGGGCGCAGTAGTCACACCTAAAGCTTCGTTTTTAAGATCTTCTATCGTTTGAGATTTTGCGGAGTAACGCCAGTTGTCAGCTAATGTTCTGTTGCCCCAGATCTGTTTAAAGTTAGTTTCTCCACGCGGGATATTGTTGGTATTTGCGAAGTAGAATGTACTTTTGTTATCACCAGCCATGTTGATGTCTCCGAAAGTCCCAGCGCCAGAGTTGGCGAACATCGAGTTAGCATTGTAATCGCCAGTGTCAAAACCTTTAGATCGCTCAGCTCTTTTTCTTTCGATTTCTTCTGCGGCTTCTTTCGCTTTCAATTTGTCAATATGTTTTGCAAAATAGGCTTCTTGTTGCTCTTTAGACATTTTTGTAAGCGCAAGAATACTATCATTTTTCTTTATTAAATAATAGTTTTTCGAAAGCTTTTTTATGTTGGTTGTAAGCTCTGTGAGACGTGCTTTTTCTGGTGCGTAAGTCATAACCGCCAACGCACTATCGTAATAAGCGCCCGCTGTCAAATAATCGTCTTGTGCAAAATATTTTTTTCCAATTTCTGAAAATGCCAAACCTCTGATTTGTGGATCCGATACTTTTGCCGAAATTGATTTTCTAAACAAAGAATCTGCATCTTTATCTTGCTTTGCATTAAGGGCCAAAAGTCCCATGGCATAATACAATTCGTTTTTACGAGAAGCGTAAGTTCCTTTTTTAGCTATCTTTTCTAGATAAGCTAAAGCCTCGTCATAATTATCGTTGGTATTATCGAATGTTTTAGCAATTTGGATTTGCGTTTTAACCTCGAATTCGAAATCATAGGCATATTTGTAAGCCGTTGTGAAAGACTCTCTAGCTTCTTGTTTTTTGCCCAATTCTGCCAAGATTTGTCCACGTAGATAAGCAATTCTACTTCTTGTTTTTCTAACTTTATTATATTCAAAAGCTTCTTCTAACTCGGTTACAGCATCATTTTTTTTGCCCCATTTTAATAACATTTCTGAGTAGAAAATACTTAAAGTTCGTTTTTCTTCTTTATTAAGTTTTTCATCTTTAAGCTCAACAAAAAGGCGATCTGCTTTTTGATAGTCTTTTAGTTTAGCATAGATTTCGGCTTGATAAATTCTTGCAGTGTTAATGCGTTTATGCTTTGGCATATTATTAAAAATATAACCTAGCGCATCTAGAGCTTCAAGATTTTTCCCTTGATACATTCGTGATTTTGCCAACAACATATAAGCGTCAAACATATACGAGTTCTTCTCTACACCGTTAACAAGAACTGAGTTTTTAGAAATCGTTTTTAATGCTTTGGCTTCTGCAATTTGCAAAATAGATGCGCCTTTTCCAGAAGTACTAGGTCGCGATGGACCTGCTCCCATTGTAGAATTTGCATTGGGCGAAGCAGGACCTTTGTTGCCGCTCATGTTGGTCATCGGGTTTCCTGCACCAAAGTTGGAAACCTCCGTTGCGACATCTTCTGTAGTAAGAATCGGAATATAAGCTTCGTAAAAGTTGTCTTTAAAACTTTTAGTACGATTTTGCATTTCTGTATTAAAGGCTTCTTTACTATTAAACATCGTGTTATAATAGGTAGAAAAGCGATTCATCGGGCCACTCTTCGTCTTCTTTTTACGAGGTGTACATCCAACAACAACAAAAATAGAAAGTATAATAAAGGCGAATTTTCTCATTTAAGTAGATAACTTGCTAAAAGGCAATTTATTATTTAAAACATTAATTTTTGTAAAAATAATCTTTTTCTTTTTAAAAACGAACTTATATCAAGAATCCTTCAACAGGAAAGTATTTTGACAGATATTTATACACCAAATGTGTCGGAAGTCCCATAATGCTATAATAGCTCCCGTTGATGTTTTCGATTTTGCTCATCCCCAGCCATTCTTGTATGCCGTAACTACCAGCTTTGTCAAAAGGTTTGTGTTTTTCGATATAATAATTGATCTCGTCATCGGAGATAATTTGCATTGTCACATCGGCGCAATCGGTTTCTGTTATTAAATTATCAAGTGTTTTAATACAAATTGACGAGTAGACCTGATGTGTTTTGCCTGACAGTTTTTTTAACATATCGAAGGCTTCGTCTGCGTTTTTCGGTTTTAAAAGAATTTCGTCTTCCAAAGCAACAATCGTGTCCGAAGTCAAAAGGATTTCGTTTTCTTTTAAATCTTTATAAGCTTCAGCTTTTGTTTTGGCTACAAAGCCAGCAATATTTTTTGTTGCTAAATCTTCGGGATAAGACTCGTCGCAATCAATTTTAACAACTTCGAAAGGAAAATTTAATGATGCTAAAAGTTCTTGACGACGTGGCGACGCTGAGGCTAACAATAACTTCATTTTAGGTTGATTTGGTGTCATCTTCTAGATTCCAACGATTTTGAATTTTCATAACTTGTTCGATAACATCACGTACTGCGCCTTTTCCACCTTCGATGGGAGAAATATAATCTGCGATGTCTTTAACTTCTGGTACGGCGTTAGCTGGTGCTGCCGCAATAGCGACTTGTTTCATAATGCCAATATCCGGAATGTCGTCGCCCATCATCAAAACTTTGGAATCGTCGATCTGATATTTTAGTTTAAAATCTGTGTAATCCGACACTTTATGAGCTGACTTCGCATAATAATCTTTAATCCCCAAATAGTCGATGCGATGGCGTACCATAGGATCATCTCCGCCTGTGATAACGGCGATTTTGTACCCAGCTTTTATCGCTTTTACAACAGCATAACCGTCTAGCACATTCATGACGCGAGACATGTTTTTATCAGGAAGAAGATAGACGCTTCCGTCTGTGAAAACGCCGTCCACATCGAATACAAAAGCGCGTATATTTTTTAGTTTTTCTAAATAGCTCATAATAAAAAATCCCTTGTTGATAAGGGATTATAAATGTAATAAATATTAGTGAATTTTGAAATCAATTTATGGGAACAAAGTCAATTCGAGCGGATTGTTGTCGTTTTTGAAAGCTTCCTTTTGACTTTTTTCCATGGCGCGAATAATTTCGTTGGGATCGCTGATGTCTTTTCCGTTCATGTTCAGTTTCATTTTCACGTTACCTTGTGACAAAGTTTGGCGCATATCTTTTACAGGATCGTTCTTGTACTCTTTCCAAAGTTGGATGAATTTTGCTTCTGTCACATCAATTGGTTTGTCATTGCTGCCACCGATAATAACCATTGTTCTACCGTTTGCATCGTTTGCACTTTCTTTAATTTCGACATCATCAAATTTTTTAATGCCTAAAAACTTGTAAGCATGTGTTCCCGTTGCATCTTGCATTTCTAAAATTAAACCCGGAAGTCCAGAAAATTTGTAAGGTCCATCTTGGAAAGGTAATTCTTGTGTGAACCAAGCTGTCCATTGTCTTCCCCCAAATTCCGTAGTTGCTTTCTGAGCCGTGAATTTGTCAATTTTTTTGGTTTCAGGATCGATTTTCCAAACGATAGCTTTTTCGTTTTTTATCGCGTAATTATTTCTGTTGATTGGCATTTTAAGAACGATGTTGTAGTCGGGATAAGATTTGGTAACATTATATTTTACCATGCCAGGATTTGTTCCTTTAAAGTTGGTGTTAAACGTTCCGGACGCACGCATTTGTTTGAAATATTGATCGCGAAGCGAATCTGCAACAAACTGTTTTTGGCTGTAGAATTTGCTGCCATCTTTTCGAATATCGAGAAAGACAGTTTCTTTTTTTATCGAATCTTTTTGATTGATGTTTGGCGCGAATTGATAATCGTACGCAATGCGCGTGCCTTGTCCAAAAATGGAAATACTAAGAAGTAATAAAAGTAGATGTAAATGTTTCATGACTAAAGAATTAGTTATACGAATGTAAAAAATATTTCGCAATGTTTCAGCGAAATATTTTTTTATTGAAAAATTATAATATTCTGATTTTAAAATTTATTTAAAATTAAATTTAACAGTAAACATAAATTGACTTGGTCGAATGTACATTTGGTTAGTTGAGATCAAGCTTTGTGCAACGTCTACACTTACCGTTTCATAAACTTTTCGGTTTGCAATATTTAACCATTTTAGCTCGAAATCGATTTTCTTTTTAACCCAAGTGTATTGATAAGACACGTCAAAGAAAGAGTTGCGGAAGTTGGTGTCACGTACTTTTGTTGTCAAATCATCCCAAAAGAATCCAAAAGTGTGATTTTCGCTAGGGTAGATGTAAGTGCTAAGATTGTGATTCCAGCCAGACGTTTTCACATCGATATTGTCTGTTGTGTTGCTACTTTTTGACCAGTTAAAACCAACATTATAATCAACACTCAACCAACTGAAATAAGCATTATTAAATTTAATTCCTAAATTTTGTCGGTTAGAATCTGTTTCTCGTAGATCATTAAAAAATGAATACGAATTAGAATCTGTATTGGTAGCAGATACCGATAAATTCATTTTATATTTTGGGAAGTATTTTCCAATTTCTGCACTTTCGGTTTGGCTTTTTGACGTGTTGTCCATTGTTTCCAACACCAACTCATTTGTGAAACCGTTGGTCTTGTAAGATTCAATAATGTTTCTCTTGTTAGTCGAATAATTATATCGAACATTGAAGAATAAGTTGTTAAGTGGATTTCGGTATTCTAATCTAGATCCAATGCTTCTTGTTAAATATTCTGGCATTTCGATGTTATCTGCACTACGCACTCTAAGACTCGTTGGACTTGTTAGCATTTTTCCGCCATACAAGAATCCAAAGTTTCCGAAATCGTATTTCTGATTAGCAAAAGCCCAAAGTTTGAAGAAGGACGCAAACTCATAATTCGCAAATAAAGTTGGCTCAAAAACCGTTTTGCTTTGGTCAAGATATTTGTTACGGATGTTATCTCTGTAAGTGATGCCGTAGAAATTAAGCGGCAAAGTCATATTCAAATTGAAATTTTGAGATTTGAAATTAACGCCCAACTGCGTGTAAGGTTGGATTTCGTTCCAGTCAACATCGTTAAGCATATCGCTTCCCAGAAAGTGATTGGCGCCACCAACTTCACCATTAATTGCAGAATTTAAGTTATTAAAATTCATGTTTAAACCAACTTCTGGCGTGAAAGTCCATTTTTTGTAGCTAAATCCTACCGACACCGAATGATCAACTTCTAAGGTTTTTGAAGTCGCATATTGGTTGATCTTACTATAATTTCCGAATCCAAAGTCAATAAGATAACTTCCTGGATTAATGCTCATCGTTTGTCTAGCTTTTTGATATTTAACATAACTCATCACGTTGAAAAGCTTTTCCTTCCAAGGTACAATCGTACTTAACGAGTTTTGGAAAATACTGCTCGGAGAGTTAAGATCTTCTTGTGCGATTCTACGATCCGTTTGTATGTATTTGTCAACATTGGCACGATCATCGTTCCAGAAACTATTCCAAGTCGTTGTATTTTTAAAGAAGCCTTTTTTCGCATTTTTAGTAAAGATTAATTCTCCTTTTGCAGCGTTGTCATAGAAATTGTTTTTTGTACTAGAAATGTACGTTCCGCCTGTTGGTACTGCGGTACTGCCAATATCGTAAACATCGACTTTGTATTCTTCGCGTTTTATGCTATTGTTGGTGTAGGATGCATTGGCTTTTAATTCCCATTCTTTATTTTTGAAAGGACTTGTTAATAAATTAGCTGAAAAGAAATGTACATTGTTTAGCAAATATCTTTTTTCTCCAATATTTGGTGTGCTAGCAGATTCTACATTGGTCCAAGATTTTTGTGATGCTTGCGATCGACGACCTTCCCAACGAGATCCAAAAGAAAGCATGTTGCCTTCATTCTCTACAGATTCGCCATTATTATTCGCTTTGTAGTTAACAACCCATTGGTTTTTTTGTCCAAAAAACATAGGCGTTAATTTAACATTCCAAAGGAAAGGACTAAAGCCTGCGCCAACCTCGCCACGACCTGTCATCGTCACCGATTTTTTTAGTTTAATATTAAGCGCAGCGTTTTCTGATGGGACTTTATCTTGTAAAATTTTAACTGGCTGATGGTTCTCAAGAACTTCAACTTTTGCAACAGCATCTTTTGGAAGTGAATTGTTAATTGTTCCGTAACCGCCTTCCATTAAGTCTTTTCCATTAACGTAAAATTTGTTAATCGGCTCTCCTTGGTAAAGAACGGTTCCATCTTTGTTAACTTCGATACCTGGCATCTTTTTCAAAACATCAGCAAGGCTACGGTCCGCTTTATTTTCAAAAGCTTTAATGTCGTAAGAAATCGTGTCACCTTTTTTGGTGATTAACTTAGTTTTAATTTTTACTTCTTCGATTTCGGTTGTTTCACCAGCTAGTGAGAAGTTTTGAGTTTGATCAGCATTTTTGATGGTTTTGCTTTGCGTTTTTTGATTAAAAGCTTTAACCTTTAAAATCACATCGCTTTCCGATGAGGTGAAAACAATCTTGTATTCACCTTTAGAATTGGATATTGCATAAGCCAGAATTGCGTTTTTGCCAGGTTCCTCAATAGTTACACTGGCGCTTGGTAATGCTTTTCCGTTAGAGTCGGTAATGTTGCCGCTAATTGTTTTTTGAGCTAAAACAATTATTGAACAACAAAATACCAAAATAAAACTGAGTAGATTTTTCATATAGTTACTGTATCACTAAACAATTAGTAGAAGTTTAATTTTTTTGTTACAGTTGTTTGAGAAATATTTTGATGAAAAGTTAAATCCTTGGCAATTTTGTTAGTGTTAATCGGCAATAGCAGATTTTAATAGATAAAATAATTTAGAATCATTATAATTAAAAACTATTTTTTTTGACCACACTCCACAAAAAATTAATAATTTTGTAACATATTAAGTTAAGCAAAATGGGAATCATTCTGAAACCGATTGATGTTGTTGATGACATCACGAAAGAGGAGTTCGAAAATAAATATCTTAAAACCCGTACACCGGTGGTTATCAAGAATATGGCTAGAAAATGGCCAGCTTACCAAAAGTGGACGATGGACTATATGAAGCAGGCTGTAGGTGATGTTGAGGTGCCTTTGTATGACAGTTCTAAAGCTGATCCAGCTGCACCAATTAACGCTTCCGCTGCAAAAATGAAGTTTGGTGATTATATCGATTTGATACAAAGAGAGCCAACAGATCTTAGAATTTTCTTATTTGATCCAATTAAAAGCGCTCCAAAATTATTAGATGATTACATTTCGCCTAAAGAATTAATGGGTGGTTTTTTGGATAAATATCCTAATATGTTCTTTGGTGGAAAAGGTTCTGTAACGTTTTTACATTACGATATCGATATGGCGCACATCTTCCATACGCATTTTAATGGAAGAAAACATATCATGCTTTTCGATTATAAGTGGAAAGATAGATTGTATCAAATTCCTTATGCGACTTATGCTTTGGAAGATTATGATATCGAAAATCCAGATTTCAAAAACTTCCCTGCTTTGGATGGCGTTGAGGGTATCGAGTGTTTTTTAGAACATGGTGACACATTGTTTATGCCAACTGGTTGGTGGCATTGGATGAAATATTTGGATGGAAGTTTCTCAATTTCATTGAGAGCTTGGGACAAATCTTGGGGCGTAAAAGCACACTCGCTTTGGAATCTTACTGTGCAAAGGACGTTTGACAATTTTATGAAGAAAAACTTCAAAGTTAGATACATGACTTGGAAGGAGAAAAAAGCCGTAGAAAGAGCAAATTATGCTTTGAAACGCGGACTTCCGAGAAAGTAGATTTTGAGTTCAATTCCTTTCGTACAGTATGTTTAAAATAATTCGAAATTTAAGTATTTTCAGTTGTGTTGTGCTATTTACAGTTTCTTGTAAAAGCAGCGATGACTCGGACTTATTTAGAGCTTACGTGGAAGGCAAAATGACTCTTGGTCCAAAAAGTGCAAGTAATCTGATGACTTCTCCAATACATTTGGTGAGTAATAATCGTATTAGCGGCGAGACTTTTCCGAAGGACAATGGACAATTCGTCGTTGCTGGTCCATACACCACAGGGGATTATAAACTTTTATTTAAATCAAAAATAGAAAGTTTTTCCGGCGGTAATCCCCAATGCAAAATAGATCGAGATTCTCTTAGTATTATTATACCCTCAGGAGTTACTTATTTAATTTTTAATGAAATAAAATTTAAGTAATGTCAAGATTTGGATTGCTTTTCTTAATTGTACCAGTAATTTTTTTTTCGCAATCAAGAAAGAAGAAACCACTGCTAGAAGAGATGTCCTTTTCTATCGAACCGAACGTTCGTGTTATGAAAGCTATTGGGAATAATTCGATGAATAGAGCTTTGTCTCCATTTGTTGGTTTTGGGCTTGGCGGTACCTTATATGTTTACAAAAATTTTGGTTTAAGTGCCGAATACAATTATATGACCGCAAATCTTGATAAAGAGAGTAATGGAGGCTTGTTTGGTTATATGTCCGCTGCGAGCATGCATAATATCGAAGTGTCAGGAGTTTATAAATATAATCTTGGAGAGGATGTCGACTTAGAAGGTCTTGCTGGAGCTAGCATTTATAGGATTTCTTCAAAATTTATTGATAAAGGTGGGAAATTTAGTGAAGGCAACGCAGGTTTTCATATAGGTGGAAAATTACTTTATACTCTAGATCGTGAAGGTGTGCAACAACTAATTTTAGGAACAAAACTTAACTATTATACAGCTAGTATTCGCAATCAAAACCCCGATATTGAGCGGTTTTATTCTAAGGCTTGGTTTTTAAATTTCAGTGCGGCTTATCGTATTAATTTTTAATATTTCTTTTAATATTTTTTTAATCTTTAATAATTTATAGTTAAAATTCTGAAATTCGTTTTCGTGAATCAATTAATGCTATACATTTACCAAAGAATTCACAACCAAAGTAAGATGAAAAAAATTCTAGTAGTTGTAGCTTTAAGTTTAGGATTGGGGTTTGCAACTGCGCAAAGTACACAACCGACAGCTACAAAAACAACTCCAGTAAAAGCCAATACAACAACGCTTAAGAAAATAGAAGTAAAAGAAGTAAAATCTTCTGGTGGAAAAGCGGTAGTAACAGATACAAAAACAACAACTGTAAAGCTAAAAAAAGACGGTACACCTGATAAGCGTTACAAGCAAAGTCAGCATCTTAAAAAAGATGGTACGCCTGATAAGCGATACAAAGAAAATAAATAATTTTTCATAACTTTTATTTTTAGCGTGAACCTTGTTTCGGAATTTCTGAAGCAAGGTTTTTTGTTTTACTGATCTAGGAAGCGTTGAAGATAGAAAGCGAAGTAATTTGACATTAGTTTTATTATTTGGGTTTTAATTTTCCATTTTGTCAATTTGGTTTTGTGAGGGACATGAAATGCAAAAAAACGCTCTATTCGTGGAGGGTATATGTACTATCGAGATTGCTTTAAAGATGTTGATTGGTTATATTATCCAATGTTTGATTGTCGCTTTATTTTAGAATAAAATTAGGCCACCTAAAAGTATGCCTCTAGTTTCAAAAATTGAGGTTTTTGAAATCTTGTTCCTAAATTTAGAATTTCTGTAAAAGCTTATGAATAGGGAAGTTTATTAAAATAAAAAATCCCAAATCTTTCGACTTGGGATTTTGTGTGGGTCCTGAGGGATTCGAACCCCCGACCCTCTCGGTGTAAACGAGATGCTCTGAACCAACTGAGCTAAGAACCCGAATTTTTTTGAAAGGTTTCGTTTCCTTTGTGTGGGTCCTGAGGGATTCGAACCCCCGACCCTCTCGGTGTAAACGAGATGCTCTGAAC
>JAEXRP010000004.1:0-9139 GCA_023440705.1 Bacteroidota bacterium | reverse complement strand
CCTTTTGCTGTATTAATCGTCTTTGCAGGACGATCGGTATTTTTTTTGTCAACCAAATAAACGGTTTGATTAACATGGTTAAATGTACTCTGCAAATGCTGACGATAACTACCTTCGGCAACATTTCTCACATAAAAATATGGCTGACCATATAGATTAATATAACTCTCGTAGACGTCGTTTACTTTAAAAAAAGCTTTAACTGCGCCACTTGTCTGCCCAACTCCTTTTACATAAAAATAAGGCTTGTTGTTAAGCGTTGCATTAGAAGTTGTCAAAGTTGCTGATCCAGCCGTTAAAAAACCGTAATGGATACGATACGTAAGACTTTCTCCGGCATTAATATTATCGTATTGAGCCGACGATAGCGCAAAAACTATCATAGAAAATAATAGCAATAATTTTTTCATCCTTTTATATTTGCTTAGTTAATAGACAAAAACGTTGCCAAATATAAGACAAATAATAAAGCCTTTAAATTTGAAAATCTAAAGGCTTTATAAAAAGAGAGAAAATCTTTAAGCTAGTTCTAACTTTGGTATTACAATAGAACATATTGCTGACTTGTAATCAGCTAGTTGCGATTTAATTTTCGAAACATTGCTTTTGAAAAAATTAGTCTCGTCAAACAAGTTTTCATAGTACGAAATCCCTTTCAATAGATTATCTCTAAAGTTTTCCCATTTTTTAATTTGAGATTTGGTAATATCTTCCGAAAAATCAAAGATTTCGTTTCTTAAATATTCCACGTATAATTTAAGTTCATTAACAAAAATATTTGGTCGCTCGGCATCCGCCAAAATATTGTCATAACCATAGATATGTTTAATCATCTGCGATAAAGACACTTCCTTATCAAAATAACTAAGATTAGGACCTGGACACACCACAACACCTTGCTTCTCGCCTTTTATTTCGATATTTTGTTCTAAATAAGCAGAATTTACAAGACCGACACACAGACAAGATTTATCTGTAATTGCATTTCGTTTTTTCTGATATTGTTGCTCAGAAAGATTGTCTTTTTGTGCTTCAAGATCCACTAATTTTATGTCTTGATATTTTTTAGAAGCTGTACAAGTTCCTTCTGGTGAAAACTCTTTACTTAGCGCCAATAGCTTTTTTGGACACGAACTTCCAAATCGATTTCTCAAACTATTTTTTTCTTTGATCAATTCATTTGTTGTCCCTTTAACAGAATTAAAAGGAACACCCAAAGGTGAAATATTACTCAAATAAAAATCTGCTTCTTTTGCATTAGCAAGTAATGTTCGTGTTTCTTCATCCACAGACGTTGCTTCGGGAACTAACAAAAACGGAGAACCCCAACCTGTTGTATCAACCTTATAATTGGACAATAAAAACTCATGTTCTTCTGCAGTCCCAATACCACCTTGTACAGAAATCTTGATATCTAAAGCTTTTGCTAAAGGCAGTCGCGATTTTTGCTCTAACGCATTTTGCATTAAAATATGGGACGAAGCTTGTAGTTCATTCTTTTTTTGTTTGAACTCTTCCATAATTGGCCCCAACAAAATTCCTTCTGTTGCAAAAGCGTGTCCACCACAGTTAAGTCCAGATTCTATACGATATTCTGAAACCCAAAGTCCTTTTTTTGCTAAAAAATTCCCTTGAATTATCGCTGAACGAAAATCGCTAACTTTAAGAATAATTTTCTTCTTTAAGTGTCCATTTTCATCGGGATAAAAATCTTCAAACTCCTCAAGATAGCTGTAAAGTCTTGGATTCATCCCCGCCGAAAAAACAACAGAAGATGATAATTTACTTTTTGCAAAACCTCGCAAAGACGCATGTGCATCATTGAACATCGTTGGTAAAGCTTCATTTTTTATAAAATTATCTTTGTCCACTTTTGTCATAATGTTAACATCTATTTCGCCAGGTGACAATTTTGTTTCCAAAAGATTTTTTATAGCATCTGACCAATCTCCTTTTTTGTTAAGGATATTTTGTAGACCAGTTTTAAGATCAGAAGAGCTTGGCAACATGTCCGCAAAGCTTTTAAGAGATTCTTTATTTTTTTGTAAATCATCTTTAAAAGCGTTAAATTTTTTGGTGACGATTTCGTCCATCATGTCAAGATAAGCAGTGATTCTTTCAGCTCTGTAATCTTCAACTTTTTTGGAGATTGTTTCATAATTAAAATTGAATTTTTTACTATAAAACGCTCTCATCTTTTCGATAATTTCGTCATCAATTATCGACACGACAGAAGAAATCCCGTATTGCGCAACACGTATTGGACTATCGATGGTATAAGCCAATCCCATTACAGGAATGTGAAAATTATGCACTAATTTGTTACTCATTAATCAATTGTTATTTATTAGATTTTTTAATTTGGTTTAAAATAAAATACGAATAAGTCTTTTATTTAGTTTTCACAAATTTATTGTATCTCACATTTATATGCAATGGATAACACCTGTTATTTCGCAGGAAAATCTAATTTAAACTCTTGAAAAATAAATTCAAAAATGATGTAAAATTGATAATTTAAGAAATTTGTGTACCGCTTTTGATGATCGCATTTTTCTTAACGACGACAATTCCGTCTTTTACCGAATACGTGTCATAATCGCCATCAGGAAGATTTTTACTTCCAATAATACGGACATTATCGCCTATCTGACAGTTTTTATCCAAAATTGCGCGCTCAATATAACAGAATTTCCCGATCCCGATATTGGGTGATTGTTGATGTTCGTTTTCAACAATTTCGTTGGTTGTTTGATAATAATCTGCACCCATAATGTATGAACTAACAACAGTAGTCCCTTTATCAATACGGGTTCTGTTACCAATAATCGAATTTTCAATCTTTGCTGCCAGAATAATGCAACCGTCCCCAAAAACCGCTTTGCTAACATAAGAACCATTAATTTTTGATGGCGGTAACATCCTTGCTCTGGTATAAATCGGCGAAGAACTGAACAAATTAAACTGCGGTAAATCTTGAGCTAAATCTAAATTGGCTTCATAAAAAGACTCGATCGTACCGATGTCTGTCCAATAACCATCGTATTGAAAGCTCAAAGTTTTATACTGACCAATCGCCTGAGGTATAAAATCTTTTCCAAAATCGTCACCTTCACCTTCCTCAAAAAGTTTTCTTAAAACGTTTTTTGAAAACACGTAAATCCCCATCGATGCAAGATAATCTTTGCCTTGGCGTTTATTAGTTTCGCTAACCTCAGACTTCCATTCTGGTAAAATATCTGCGCTTGGTTTTTCTGTAAAATCGGTGATATTTCCGTCTTCATCAGATTTTAAAATCCCAAACCCTGTTGCATCTTTAGCATTAACTGGGATCGTCGCAATCGTAATGTCGCCATTATTTTTTTCGTGAAAATCAATCATCTCACGGAAATTCATTTGGTACAATTGATCGCCTGACAAAATCAAAATATAATCGTACTCATATTTAGTCAAATGTTTCATAGATTGGCGTACCGCATCAGCCGTCCCTTGGTACCATTGGTCATTTTCAACATTTTGTTCAGCTGCCAAAATATCGACAAAGCCTTTGCTAAATGTATCAAAATGATACGTATTCTTGATGTGCGAGTTAAGCGACGCCGAGTTGAACTGCGTTAAAACCAAAATCCTGTTGTAGCCAGAATTAAGACAATTAGAAATCGGAATATCAACAAGGCGGTATTTTCCCGCAATTGGCACAGCTGGCTTGGATCTAGAATCGGTCAAAGGAAACAATCTCGATCCTCGTCCACCGCCCAAAACTATGGAGATTACATTTGCTTTCATATTATAAGTCGTGTTTTTGATGTCAAGAAATTGGATTTCTTAATTTGAATTTGATGTCTGATTTTCAAATCAGTACTCGTATAAATATAAGTAATTTTCAGCGGATTTCTCCCAAGAAAAATTAAAATTCATATTATTTTCTATTAACATTTTCATCATTTTTTTATTTTCGAAAATTGTTAAAGCTCTTTGCATCGCATGGACAACACTTTCGGCATTAGCATCAGTAAAATTAAAACCACTTCCACCACTCGAAATATCTTCTACAGTATCCTTCAAACCACCTGTATATCGCACAATCGGAATAGTTCCATATCGCATTGCATACATTTGGTTAAGTCCGCACGGTTCCACACGCGACGGCATCAGTAGAAAATCCGCCGAAGCGTAAATCTGATGCGACAAATATTCTTTATAACCTAAATCTAAAGCAAAATTAAAATGATAAACCTTTTTAAGCTCTCGAAGTGAAGCTTCCAAATATGGATTTCCTGAACCCAAAATAATAATATTGATCCTTCCTCCACTTTCTTTAATAGCTTGAGAAACTATTTCGGGAAGCAAATCCGCTCCTTTTTCGCCAGCAAATCTTCCAATAAATCCGAACAAAGCCAAATTGGGTTCAAGATCATAAGCTTCACAAAGCTGAACTTTATTTTTCCATTTTCCTATTTCGGCATTTTTAAGACCGAAATGCGCTTCAATCATCGGATCGGTTTTAGGATTCCAAACTTCGGTATCAATGCCGTTAATAATTCCAAAAGCTTTTTGAGACTCTTGAAGCATGAGACTTTCTAAACCCTGAAAACTTGAAAATAATTCTTCCAAATAACCTTCAGAAACGGTATTAAAAGCATGACAAGATTTTATCATCGCCGCCATCGGATTAATCCTCGAATCCCAGTCTAAAAGTCCAAATTTACTAGCATCAAAAAAGGGTAAATACTTGGACATTTCCCAACTCATACTGCCTTGGTATTCGCCATTATGAATCGTACCAATCGTTTTAACACCTTTCAAAAATTTAAAACTTGGACAATTCTCAATCATAAAAGGAACCAAACCTGTATGATAATCGTGACAATGCAAAATATCTGGACGAATCTCCATCGCCGACAACCAATGCAAAACACCGTGTTGAAAAGCGATGAATTGCTCGGATTCGTCTTCATAACCATAGACTTTTTCGCGATCTAGAAGTCCTGGAATTTTAACTAAATATAAGTCAAAACCGAGTTTTCTATTTTTTTCTTTATGAACAATAACTTGATACATCCGCTCAGCCTGATGAATAAAACCATCAAAAACAACTTCTAGCTCGTTATCGTACACAAAAGCATTGTTATACCAAGGCATCACAACACTGGCATCCAAGCCCATTTTGTTTTGATATTTCGGCAAAGCACCCACCACATCAGCCAGTCCGCCAACTTTTGCAACAGGATAACACTCCATAGAAAGGTGAAAAATTTTCATATAGTTTTGGTATGTTTAGTGTTCATTTTTTAGGATCAAACCAGACAAAGGCGGCAATCGCAGATCCATTGTATAAGCTCTTCCCATTAATTTTTTAGAAAGTATTTTATTAATATTCGGGATTATACCACTTCCTCCATATTTCTTGTCGTCGGAATTAAGTAATATTTTCCATTTTTTATCATCAACACCCACTTGATAATCCATGCTATTTGGTGTTAAATTAAGAATAATCATCAGTTTTTCTGACTTAGATTTTCCTTTTCTTAAATAAATAAAAATCGAGTGATCGCGATCGTCTCCATTAACCCATTCGAAACCTCGTTTGTCAAAATTTAATTCAAATAAAGCTTTTTCATGCGAATAAATTTTATTTAATTCTTTAACAAATATTTGCAATTGTGCATGAATAGGATATTTTAGCAAATCCCAATCGAGTTGTGTTTCAAAATTCCATTCGTTTGTTTGTGCAAATTCGCTTCCCATAAAGAGAAGTTTGGCGCCTGGATTTGTAAACATATAAAGATACAAGGCTCGCAGATTGGCATATTTCTGCCATTCGTCGCCAGCCATTTTATAGATTAAACTACTTTTACCATGTACAACTTCGTCATGGGAAAGCGGCATCATATAGTTTTCATTAAACATATAATGACTCGTAAAAGTCACCAAGTCTTGATGGAATTTGCGATAAACAGGATCTTTTTTAAAATAATCCAAAGTGTCGTGCATCCAACCCATCATCCATTTCATATCAAAACCAATTCCGTCTTCGCTAACCGATTTTGTCAACTTAGGAAAATCCGAACTTTCTTCAGCAATTGTCACCACATCAGGAAAGTTTTTATGAACCGCTAAATTAAAATCTTGAAGAAAAGATTTGGCTTCCAGATTCACATTTCCACCATGAATATTGGGTTCCCATTCGCCATCGTTTCTGGAATAATCGAGATGCAACATCGAGGTTACCGCGTCAACACGAAGTCCATCGACATGATATCGATCCAACCAAAACATCGCATTACTTATCAAAAAAGATTTGACTTCTGGTCGTCCATAATTGAAAATATACGACTTCCAATCTGGATGAAAACCTTTGCGAGGATCTTCGTGTTCGTAGAGAAAACTACCATCAAATCTATGTAAACCATTAGCATCACCAGGAAAATGCGAAGGCACCCAATCGAGAATAACGCCAATGTCATTTTGATGAAGTTGATCGATTAAAAACATTAAATCTGTCGGTGCGCCAAATCGCGACGAAGCTGCATAAAATCCAGTAATCTGATAACCCCAACTTGGATCATAAGGATATTCCATAACGGGCATAAATTCGACATGCGAAAATCCCATTTCCTTAACATAAGGAATTAATTCGACAGCAATTTCACGATAAGTTAAAAATTCGTCGGGATTATTTTTACTTTTTCGCCAAGATCCGAGGTGCATTTCGTAGACGGAAATCGGCGTTTTCATCACAGGAATGTGTTGACGTTTTTGTAACCATTTTTCATCATGCCAAGCATACCAAGTCGATGCAATCACCGATCCTGCCTGTGTCGCTTGTTCCATTTTAACTGCAAAAGGATCACTTTTTTCTAAAAATTCGTTTTTTTGAGTTTTGATGCTGTATTTATAAACGTCAGAAATCTTAAGTTTAGGAATAAATGTTTCCCAAATCCCAGACTGATCCCAGCGTCCCGTCAAAAAATTCTTACTGTGTTTCCAATTGTTAAAATTACCAATAACCGAAACTTCTTTTGCATTGGGCGCCCATACAGAAAAATAAATTCCATTTTCGCCATCAACAACAGCTTCGTGCGCACCAAATTTTTCATAAAGCTTAAAATGCTTACCCGCTCGAAACAAGTAAACATCCAGTTCTGTCCACAAAGAAAATACATCATGATTTGACATAAATAAGCTATTAGAAGTCGTTAACAACTATAGCAAGTTAATCATTAATTAGAAACTGACAAGTTAAATTTTAACACAAATCAATATTTAGAGTTTTTAAACATTTAATCACATTCAATTAACATTAAACAACAAAACAATTATTTTACAATTAATTATCACACAAATGTTAAAGATGTTAAAATATTTCATAAATTAGAAGTCATTAACACAAACGAAAAGATGAAGTTTAACCTGATGACGCTGGATGAAGATGATCGCGATGTCTACATAACAGGAAATTTTAACGCTTGGAATCCAAAAGATCCAAATTTTAAAATGATAAAAATTGACAATGCACATTATTTCATAGATATCGCCGACGACAAGTTGCCAGATATCATAGAGTATAAATTCACAAAAGGAGGTTGGGAAAATGTTGAAATCGACAAATACGACAACATTACAGCCAACAAAAAAGTAAAAAAAACAGATAAAGAATCAAATAATAAAGTCGAAAAATGGCGTATCAATTGGGGACCTTTCAAAAAAGAATTTTTCCCAAATGTAGAATTGATAGATGAAGCTTTCTACAGTCCACAATTGGACAAAACACGCAAAGTTTGGGCGCTTCTTCCCTACAATTACCACGAAACCGAACAAAATTATCCCGTTTTGTACTTGCAAGACGCACAAAATCTTTTTAATGAAAGTTCGGCTTTTGGAAATTGGGAAATTGACAAAAAACTAGCTTTGTTAGCGGAATACGGACGTGGTAATCTCATCGTGATTGCCGTCGAACACGGCAACAACGACAGAATTAAAGAATATATTTTTGATAACGAAGAAGTTACAGAAGGCGCAGAAGGCAAAAAATATTTAAGATTTATAACAGATACTCTTAAGCCATTTGTTGACAAAAATTATAGAACCAAAAAAGATCGCGACAACACTGGGATTGGAGGAAGTTCGTTAGGTGCGCTCATCAGCATCTATGCGGGATTTCTTTATCCTGAAGTCTATTCCAAATTGATGATTTTTTCGCCATCGCTTTGGGTAGAGCCGAATAATGATTTTCCGTTGATGAAATTTAGCAAAGCTTTTTACACCAAAGTTTATCTCTACGGTGGCGCAAAAGAAGGTTCGCAGATGGTCGAAAGAATAGAAAAATTTGAAACTGCTTTACAAACATGGGAGCTACAAGATTATTTTGATTTTGAAACAAAAACAAGTATTAATGATGAAGGAACACATCAAGAATTCTATTGGTCGCAGGAATTTCCACGAGCGATAGAATGGCTGTATTACGACACGCTTGAAGATCCAACTACGATAAAAAAAGAAACCTCAACAACTGAAAAAAATGGCTAAAAAAGATAGCATACAACAAACAATACAACTTTATACAACCGAAGATTGGTCGAATTCTAAAACTGATTTCCCTAAAAATATTCAACTGTTTTTTTCTGCGGAAGAGAAAGAATTTTTCGTGAACGCTGAGGAAGATTCTGTGCAATATTTTATTGGTTTTGGAAAGAAAATTACAACTGCCAATCTTTTAGACATTGGAAAAAGTTTTTCTTACAAATACAGAAAATCTCTTCTTACTCAAAAACTTATTATTAAAAATGAGTTAACGGACGACGAGTTAGAAGCCTTTATTATTGGACTTTTCCAAGGGACTTATCAATATCCATTCAAAAATGAACATCCTTTTTGGAGTTCAGATTTTGAAATTGAAACCTCAAAACATGACAAAAAAACGATTAATGCCATTATAAAAGATGCGAAAGCTCTTTGTATAGGACAATTCGCTGGAATGGATTGGCTTAACAAACCTGCTAATCAAAAGAAGGTTGATGATATTTCTTCATTTTTAAAAGAGATTTCAAAAAAATATAAATTCAAGTACAAAGCTTACAATCGCGAAGAATCGATTAAAAAAGGCTTAGGCGCTTTTGTAGCGGTTAATCAGGGACTT
>JAEXRP010000045.1:0-6977 GCA_023440705.1 Bacteroidota bacterium | reverse complement strand
TTCATTATGCATCACATTGCTGTTGGTCATTACTGGCACATGTGGGGAGAGGGCGAAAGCTCTGTTGGTTTTCCACTTCCAGTTATTTTAGAAGATAATGGATTGAAGGTTTTCAGTTCTGCAAAATTCGGTCACGAAGGCGAGTTGGTTGCTAACGTTGATGGTGAAAATTATAAACTATACCATGGTAAAATTTATAAAACTGACGCTGCTGGAACACTTAACATCGAAAAAGATGAAAAAGGTGTGGAGCATCCAACTAATGCTAAGCCTTTAGATTTCTCTATTACTAAAGTAGTTGCGCAAATGATTTTGGCAGCTATCATTATTATTCTTTTAGCATTCGCTACAAAAGCTAGTTACAAAAAATCTGCGGTGCCAAGTGGTATTGCGAAGTTTATGGAGCCAATCATTCTTTTCGTAAGAGATGATATCGCTTTACAAAACATCGGTTCGGTTAAATATAGAAAGTATGTTCCTTATTTAGTAACATTATTCTTATTCATTTGGATTCTTAATATTCTTGGACTTGTGCCAGGAGCAGCTAACACAACTGGTAACATCGCGTTTACAATGGTTATGGCAGTGTTTACATTGTTAGTGGTTAACCTTAGTGGTAAAAAAACGTATTGGATGCACATGCTAGATCCATTAGGAAATAACATGCCTTTCGGTGGAAAAATCTTAGTATATATTATCTTAGTTCCTGTAGAATTATTAGGAATTATTACTAAGCCTTTCGCATTGATGATTCGTCTTTTTGCTAACATGACTGCAGGACACATCATTATCATGAGTTTGATCGCGTTGATCTTCATCATGAAAACTTATATGATTGCGCCAGTATCTTTAGGTTTAACATTATTCATCTATGTGTTAGAAGTATTGGTAGCAGCATTACAAGCTTATATCTTCACAATGTTAACGGCATTGTTTATCGGATCAGCGGTTGAGGAACCTCACCACGATCACTAAAAATTAATTAATAGAAAGCAACTTTTTAAATTATAACATTATGACAGGTAGTATCGCAGCAATCGGAGCTGGTTTAGCAGTTCTAGGAGTAGGATTAGGTATTGGTAAAATTGGTGGTAGCGCTATGGAAGGTATCGCTAGACAACCAGAGCAATCAGGAAAAATCCAAACTGCAATGATTATCGCAGCAGCTCTTATCGAGGGTGCTGGTCTATTCGGTATCGTAGTAGCATTACTAGGTAACGGATAAAAACAATTAAGGATTCTACAGACGGTTGGTGTGTAGAATCCTTTTATTAAACTAAAACGAATTATAACTTTAATATACATTTAGATAATGGACTTATTAACGCCTTCAATTGGTAACTTATTTTGGACTGCAGTTGTATTTATTCTACTTTTAGCTTTGTTGGCTAAATTTGCTTGGTCTCCAATCTTAAGTGCTGTAAGAGAAAGAGAAAACAACATTCAAGATGCTCTTAACCAAGCTAAATTGGCTCGTCAAGAGATGTCTCAACTTAAAGAAGATAACGAAAGAATTCTTCGTGAAGCTAAGTTAGAGCGTGACGCTATCCTAAAAGAAGCTAGAGAGATGAAGGATAAAATCGTTAACGATGCTAAAGATGTTGCTAAAGTAGAAGGAGAGAAGATGATTGCTAATGCTAAAGCTTCTATCCAAACAGAGAAAAACGCAGCTATGGCAGATATCAAAAACCAAATCGGTACATTGTCTGTAAGCATCGCAGAAAATATTCTAAAACAAAAGTTAGATAACAACGAAGCTCAAACTGCTTTAGTTGAAAACTTAATCAACAAGTCTAACCTTAACTAAGAACAATGCTAACATCTAAAGTTGCAAAAAGATACGCACAGGGTCTTCTTGAGTTTACACAAGAAGCTGGGAGTACAGATGCAGTCTTCACAGAGATGCAAGATGTGGTGAAAATCATGTCTCAATCAAAAGAGTTAAACCAATTCTTGGATACGCCTTTTATTGATGCTAAAAAGAAGATTGAAGTTGCTGGAGAAGTTTTTAAAGCTTTTTCACCTGTTGCACAAAATCTTATTAAATTGACCATTAAGAAAGGACGTGAGTCTCAACTTAAAAATATTGCTCAAGAATTTATCAACAAAGTTGAAGATATCAGAGGAACAAAACGTGTATCTCTAACTTCTGCTACAGCTTTGTCAAGAGAGACAGTTACAGAAATCCTTAAGGCTTCTCAATTGGTTCCTAGCAATACAGATTTCGAAGTAGAAAGTATTATCAATCCAGAGATCTTGGGAGGTTACATCCTAAGAGTTGGTGATAAGCAAATCGATGCTTCTGTGAAAACAAAACTTAATAACATTAAGAAAGAATTTCAACTTAATTAAGAAAAAACAACCATAAAATGGCAGAAATAAATCCAGCAGAAGTATCAGCGATACTGAAGCAACAATTAGCAAATTTCGATACGCAATCTAACGTAGAGGAAGTAGGTACTGTACTTTCTATCGGTGATGGTATTGCACGTGTTTACGGTTTAGAAAACGTACAATACGGAGAATTGGTAAAATTCGAAAGTGGTGTTGAAGGTATTGTATTGAACCTTGAAGAAGACAACGTTGGTGTTGCTCTACTTGGTGAATCAAAACTTGTAAAAGAAGGAGATACTGTTAAAAGAACTAACACTATTTCTTCTATCAAAGTAGGAGAAGGGATGTTAGGAAGAGTTGTTGACACATTGGGTAACCCAATCGACGGTAAAGGTCCTATCACAGGAGATCTTTACGAAATGCCTCTTGAAAGAAAAGCGCCAGGTGTTATCTACAGACAACCAGTAACTGAACCGTTACAATCAGGTATCGTAGCAATTGATTCGATGATTCCTGTAGGTAGAGGACAAAGAGAGCTTATCATTGGTGACCGTCAAACTGGTAAAACTACCGTTGCTATTGACACCATCATCAACCAAAAAGAATTCTATGACGCTGGGAAACCAGTATATTGTATCTATGTTGCAATCGGACAAAAAGCGTCTACAGTTGCACAAATCGTACAAACATTAACAGATAAAGGCGCAATGGCTTATACAGTTGTTGTTGCTGCTAACGCTTCGGATCCAGTTCCGATGCAGGTATATTCTGCTATGGCAGGTGCTTCTATTGGAGAATTCTTCAGAGACACTGGTCGTCCAGCTTTGATCGTTTATGATGATTTATCAAAACAAGCTGTTGCTTACCGTGAGTTGTCTTTGCTATTAAGAAGACCACCAGGACGTGAGGCTTATCCAGGGGACGTTTTCTACCTTCACTCAAGATTGTTAGAAAGAGCTGCAAAAGTTATCGCTGATGATACGATTGCTTCTCAAATGAACGACCTTCCAGAATCTCTAAGACCTTTAGTAAAAGGTGGAGGATCTTTGACAGCACTTCCAATTATTGAAACGCAAGCGGGTGACGTATCTGCATATATCCCAACTAACGTAATTTCGATTACAGATGGACAGATTTTCTTGGAGTCAGACTTGTTCAACTCTGGGGTTCGTCCAGCAATTAACGTAGGTATCTCTGTATCTCGTGTTGGTGGTAATGCACAGATCAAGGCTATGAAGAAAGTATCTGGTACTTTGAAGCTTGACCAAGCGCAGTACAAAGAACTTGAAGCTTTTGCTAAATTCGGTTCTGACCTAGATGCTTCTACACTTGCAGTTATCGGAAAAGGTGAAAGAAACGTGGAGCTTCTTAAGCAACCAGTTAACTCACCACTTCCAGTAGAAAATCAAATTGCGATGATCTACGCTGGTACAGAAAACTTGTTAAAAAATATCCCAATTAATAAGGTTAAAGAATTCATCGTTGAGTACGTTGATTTCCTTAAAAACAAACACCCAGAAGTAATGTCAGCGCTTAAAGCTGGTAAAATCGATAACGATATCACTGGTGTGTTAAAGCAAGTTGCTACAGATTTATCTGCAAAATATAATTAATATTAGTTTCAAGTTTCGGGTTTAAAGTTTAATTAAATAAGTTTTAAACCTGAAACAATGAAAACTTGAAACAAAAAAAATAATGGCAAACTTAAAAGAAATTAGAGGCAGAATTACGTCCATCTCATCTACGATGCAGATTACTAGCGCGATGAAAATGGTTTCCGCAGCGAAACTAAAGAAAGCGCAAGATGCTATCGTAATGTTAAGACCTTATTCTGAAAAGCTTCAAGAAATTATAGAAAACGTTAGCTCTAGCTCTGACTCCGAAAATGTTTCGGAATATGCGGTAGCACGCGAAGTGAAGAATGTTCTTTACATCGTTGTTACTTCTAACAGAGGTCTTGCTGGTGCTTTCAACTCTTCGGTTATTAAAGAACTTAACCAGCAGCTTTCTAACAACCAAAATCACAATGTTGAGATTATCACGGTTGGTAAAAAAGTATATGATGCGGTTAGAAGAAACAAAACAGTTTTCGAAAACCACAGTTCTTTGTTCGATAATCTTTCTTTTGAGAATGTTGCTAAAATGACTCAAAAAATAATGGATGAGTATAAGACTGGTAAATTTGATAAAGTTTATCTAGTGTATAACAAATTCATTAATGCAGCAACTCAAGAGGTTGTAACAGAGCAAGTGCTTCCTATCGCAATGCCTGAGAAAACATCAGAAATTAATGTTGATTATGTTTTCGAACCAGGAAGACAAGAGATTCTTGAAACTTTGATTCCTAAGTCGATTAAGACGCAAGTATACAAAGGTATTCTAGATTCTGTAGCTTCTGAGCATGGTGCGCGTATGACTGCGATGCACAAGGCGACAGACAACGCGGAAGCTTTGAGAAATGATCTTAAAATATTCTATAATAAAGCTCGTCAAGCTGCCATTACAAACGAAATCCTTGAGATCGTTTCGGGAGCTGAAGCGCTTAAAAATAGTTAATTAAAGTTAATAGTTAGTTTGGTAAAACGCATCGGAGAGCAATCTTCGATGCGTTTTTTGTTGGTCAAATCTCACCATACGACAACCCAAACTCACCATTCGACAATCGGCATCGCTTTGTGTAAGCCAATTGTTGATATTTGTTTAGTAGAATTGAGATTTTGCAAAAATTGCTTAATTTCCTTACGAAAACACCAATGTCGACAAAATGCTAGCAAGATTATTATTTTTCTTGATACCGATTTTCTATTTATCTCAGTCTGTTTATCGGACTGAGTTGGTACAATATACCGATGGATTGCCGTCTGATAAAGTGTTTGGTACTTTCAAAAAAGATAATTTCCTGTATATCTATAGCCAAAAAGGGATTTCTGTTTATGATGCTTATGTTTTCGTTCCACATAAAGATATTTCTTCATCGGTCTATTTTGCAACCACAAATAAGCAAAATATTTTCTTAGAAGAATCTGGAAAAGGTTTAATAAAACTAAATAATGTTCATAGTAAATTAGAGATTTTATATCCAGTCAATTTTCGAGATAGTAATCCTAATAACGATCATTTCGAGAATATTTTTTTTAATGATGATAAAGTTTGGTCGACAGATTTTAATCATGTTAAGTATTTTGATTTAAAAACTAAAAAACAAAAAAGCTTTTTAATTGATAAAAAAAATAAGGACTTAAAATTTAATTTTCAATTTATTCCAAGTAAGAAAGGCCTATTGATGTTTTCTAAATTTGGGATTTTTGAGTGGGATAAATCTTTGGATAAAATATCTTTGGTTAAACGACAAAATATCAATAGTGCAACACAATTAGGCAACGATATTTTTGTGACTTCACCCGACGCTTGGCTCGGAAAGCTTGATGCGCAATCCGTTATTCCTAAGCAAGTGCTTTTGACGACTTCTGCGAAGTTTGTCCAGCAGCCGATTTCTAACAACTTGTTGGCTTTTTATGATGAACATCAAGTCTCTACTTTCGATGTTAAAACCAATAGAATCCAGACGATTGTCCAAAGTCTCGAAACGATTAATCATGTTTTTTACGATTCAGAAACTGGAATTTTTTGGGTGTCAACCAACAACGGACTTCTTAAAGTTTTTAAAGAACAAAACAAAATTTTGAGTATTAATCTTAACAAACCTGTACCCAAAATTATCGCCGATATCGTAGAAGATCCACTCGGGCAAGTGTGGTTTGCAGATCAACAACAGTTGATTTATCGCGAGAATAAAGAAAAATTGATAGAGGCTTTTCCAATCTCTGGGACGCCTACACGTTTGTCGATTGACGGGAAAATGTTGTATGTTGCAACGGATGTAGGGATCTTTAGAAAGAAAATAAATGATAACGAACCTTTTGAAAAAATCATTACGAACGAGAATTACAAAGCGAAACTCGCTAAGGTTTGGGATTCCAAAATTTGGGTACTTCCAGATTCTGGACCAATTCGCGTTTATGATTTGTTGACTTTGAAAGAATTACCAACATTTTTAAATAATAATAAAAGCTTTTTTAGCATCAATTTATTTAATGATTTGGTGACAAAAGGCGATAAAATGTGGCTTGCGAGTTGGATGCCTCAGGATTTTGGAATTTCTTATTTTGATAAAAAATCGAAAGCTTTTCAACAAATTACTAAAATTAAAAATAATCATGATTCATTCATTGCGGATTATTACAATCGCGCAGCTTTTTTGCAAAATGGAAATGTGATTTTTTCGGCATACGGCGGTTGGAATATTGTAAATCCTGATGGCGTTATTGTAAAGTCGATGAACACGAGAGAATTTAAAATCGGGAATGATAACATCCAAGGCATTGCGCAAGATTCTAAAGCTAATATTTGGTTCGGAAGTGGCGAAGGTTTGTATCAATTCAATCTTAAAAATGATAAGACGACTCGGCTTTCCAAAATTGATGGTTTGGCTTCCAATGACGTTACACAAGCCTTTTTGTAAGCTCCCCCGAAAACAGTACGGTTTAAAAGTATAAAATTATTAACTTTAAATCGTAATTAAGACAATGAAAAAGAGCACATTCAGTCCTGCAAAGATTGCAGGTATTTTAAAGGATTTTTCC
>JAEXRP010000037.1:0-7078 GCA_023440705.1 Bacteroidota bacterium | reverse complement strand
GTGGTGGAGGCGGTGGAGGCTTCTAAAAATAAAATAAAAAAACGCGTTAGTATTTCTAATGCGTTTTTTTATGAATATTAAAGATGAGGTAACTATTATTTAGATTACTTATATTACTTATATTTTTAAAATTAAGTTGTGGTATATCGAAAATCTAATTAAATTTGTATCAAACAATAAATCGTAATGAATACACCAGCAGAACTAAAGTACACGAAAGACCACGAGTGGGTAAAATTTGAAGATAACGTAGCAACAATCGGGATTACAGATTTTGCACAAAGCGAATTAGGAGACATCGTATTTGTAGATGTAGACACTGTAGATGATGACTTAGCTGCAGGTGATGTATTCGGAAGCGTAGAAGCTGTAAAAACGGTTTCTGACCTATTCTTACCAGTTGACGGTACTGTTATCGAGTTCAACGAAAAATTAGAAGACGAGCCAGAATTGCTTAACTCAGATCCATACGGAGACGGTTGGATCATCAAGTTACAACTAAAAGACGGTGCAGATCTTTCTTCATTATTATCAGCAGAAGATTATCAAGCAATCGTTGGATAAATATCGCAACATATTTAGAAAATATATAATGCCCATTTATTGGGCATTTCTTACGTATATGCTACTTCGACCAGGCATCGAAAACAAAGAGTATTCATTCATGTTTCCTGGTATCGATAAGGTTTTACATTTTAGCATTTTTGGATTTTTAGGCTTTTGCATTTTGGTTTCCTTTCCGAATATCAAAAAATCCACTTACATATTAATAGGTTTAAGCTACGCATTACTCACCGAAATCTTACAAGAAGTTATGGGCTTCGGTCGGTCGCTAGAGATTTTAGACCTATTTGCAGACATGGCAGGTTTCAGTTTAGCTATTTTCGTTTACACCCAAATTTCCAAACGATTTCCTTAATTTTTATTTTTCCTATTTCGGGCAATCCTCGAACCTTGCTGAGTCCTTGCTAGCTCGGTCGGGCTGTCCGCTGTATCTTGGAAGCTTCGCTCGGTCGTCTATGTTACGTTGCTCCTTCGTCGCGCCGTAACACCGTCGCCTCGCTCCGCTCCAAGGATGTCGCTTCCATCCCTATTGCAGGTGGTGGATAATAATTAGATTTAGGATTTCCAAATTTCAAATTTAAAACACCATAGAAAGCAAAATTGGTCGAACTTAATCAAGTTTAACCGAGGTGATTAGTGACAGCCGGAAAAGACGCCATGAAAATTATCAGTTCCCTAAATTGTAACGTAAAAGAATGCTAAATTTGAGTAAAATATCAAGAATGTCACACCATTTACTTTTAATATTTCACTTGTTAGGCGCTTGCATTTGGGTGGGTGGACATTTGATTCTGTCCATCGGAATTTTGCCCGAAGTTTTGAAGAAAAAAGATCCCGAAATTCTACTCAATTTTGAACGAAAATATGAGAAAATCGGAATTCCAGCTTTGCTTGTTATGGTGATTACGGGCGTTTTGATGTCGTATCAATTCGGGATTAAATGGGATGATTGGTTTCATTTTGCAAATCCTTTGGAAACGGCGATTTCCATAAAACTAGGTTTTCTTCTCGTAACTATTTTGTTTGCACTGAGTGCTAACTTCCTTGTTTTACCCAAACTTTCTGCGAAAACACTTCCATTGATGGCTTTTCATGTGATTTCGGTAACGTTATTGAGTGTTGGTTTTTTGTTGGTTGGGAGTTTTATTCGGTATGGTGGAATTTCTTTTTAATAAATATGATGTCACTAATTTTTGAAGTGCACTTTTTAAAATATGATTATTTGAAAAATATTATATTTATCTAAATATTAAGTTGATGCAGAAGATTGGATATGAAAAAAGTGAACTAAGGAGTTTTGTGATGCAACTTTTGTCTGACAAAATTAAAAAACTAGAAAACTTCATAGATTTTACCATAGAAGCAAGTCGCGATATCAAAAAAACGCCAAAGTATGATAGCATTCGGGAGGAAGCTCAAGAAGAGATTTATCAATTGCAAAAGCAATTAGCGGGTTTTTATGATATGCAGAAATCTATGGCGAAAGTTGTCAATTCTGAATCCGAAAAAGTGAGACTTGGCGCTTTGGTGATCACGAATAAAGCACGTTTTTATATTTCGATATCGTTGGGTGAATTTTTCTATGACGGTGACCGATTTTATGCCATTTCGGAGGAGAGTCCTTTGGCGCAAAAAATGTTAGGTTTGACTGTTGGTAGCGAGTTTACACTTAATAAAATCCATCAAAAAATAGTAGAGATTATTTAATTAAATGAAGACTATTCTAGAAACTTCTCGCTTTTTTCTTCGTGAATTAAATATAAATGATGCTGAATCTTTTTTTGCTTTAAATGCGAACCCAAATGTCCTGAAATATACTGGTGATAAAGCTTTTGATCATGTTGATGACGCACGATACTTTCTGCAAAACTATAAAGAATATGAAAAGTACGGTTTTGGAAGATGGGCAATTATTTCTAAATCTAATCAAGAATTTGCAGGTTGGTGCGGTTTAAAATTTCATCTCGAAACTGATGAGGTCGATCTTGGGTTTAGGATTTTTGAAGAATTTTGGAATCAAGGTATCGCCACCGAAACAGCTAAAGCTTGTCTAGATTATGGATTTTCTGTTTTAAAACTTCAAAATATTATAGGTCGCGCAATGTCAGAAAATAAGGCATCGATTTCCGTTTTAGAAAAATGTGGAATGCAATTTTCGAAGAATATTTTATTAGATGGGCAAAAAGCTGTTCAGTATTCTATTTCTAAAACTTAATTCTTGAATCCTTAAATCTATTTGTATTTTTGTCGCATGGAAAATGCAAAGATTTTAAAACATATTATCGAAGAAAGACGCAGTGTTTTTCCGAAAGATTATACCGATACGCCAATCCCAGAGCATATTTTAGAAGAAGTTCTTAATGCTTCAGTTTTGGCGCCTAATCATAAAAAGACAAAACCTTGGCGCTTCAAAGTTTTTAGAAATGAGGACAAACAACAACTTGGCGAAGAGTTGCAATCTATCTATAAAACGATAACGCCACCGCAAATTTTCCTTGAAAAGAAATATCAAGACATTGGTTTCAAAATCAGCAAAGCCAATATTGTAATCTCAATCGTTTGTGAGTTCAGTGGACTTGTTCCCGATTGGGAAGAGATTGCTGCAACGGCGATGGCAGTACAGAATATGTATTTGACATGTACAGCTAACAAAATTGGTTGCTACTGGAGTTCGCCAACTTTGGTTAATCATCTTCAGGATTCTTTAAAAATTGAAGAAAACCAAAAATGTTTAGGGCTTTTCTATATGGGAAGTTCGACTTAGTTTTAAAATAGTTTCGATATTTAATTTTCAAATAAAAAGAAATTACTATCTTTGCACACTATTAAAATTTAACCGGGACGTGATCCCAAAAATTAAAACAATATGTCAGTAAAAATTAGATTACAAAGACACGGTAAAAAAGGGAAACCTTTCTTCCACATCGTAATTGCAGATTCTAGAGCGAAAAGAGATGGTAAATTCATCGAAAAAATCGGAATCTACAACCCAGTTACTAACCCTGCAACTATCGAATTAAATGTTGATGCTGCTGTTAAGTGGTTAAACAACGGTGCTCAGCCTACTGACACTGCAAGAGCTATCCTTTCTTACAAAGGTGCTATGTACAAAAAACACTTACAAGGTGGTGTTGCTAAAGGTGCTTTTGACGAAGCTGAAGCTGAGAAGAGATTCGCTGCTTGGGTTGATGCAAAAGAAGCTAAAGTACAAGGTAAAGTTGATGGTTTAGCGACTGCTAAAGCTGATGCTAAAAAAGCTGCTTTGGAAGCTGAGGTTAAAGTAAACGAAGCTAGAGTAGCTGCTGCTGCACAAGCTGAGGCTGATGCTAAAGCTGCTGAAGAAGCTGCTAACGCACCTGCTGAAGAAACTACAGAAGCGCCTGCTGAAGGAGAAGCTGCTGCTGAAGAAAACACTGAAGCTTAAGAATCCCAAATTATGCGTAAAGAAGACTGTTATTTATTAGGAAGAATTACGCGTAAGCACGGATTGGCTGGTCACGTGATCCTAAAATTGGACACTGATCAACCTGAACTTTACAATAAATTGGAATCAATATTCGTTGAAATCAACGGATTATTGGTTCCTTTTTTTATTGAAAAAACATCGTGGAGCAAGTCCGATGCGCTCAATATTTTACTTAAAAATATTACCGAAACTTTGGCTGACCAAGTTCTTGGGAAGGATGTCTATCTTCCACTTTCTACTTTGCCACCACTTTCGGGCAAGCAATTCTACTACCACGAAATTGTCGGTTTCGAAATCCATGAAGAAGATGGAAAAACTTGTGGTATCATTCAGTCTGTTAATGACCAAACGGCACAACATTATTTTATGCTAAGATTGGCGGATAATGACGTTGTTATTCCGATTATTAAAGATTGGATTTTGGAAGTTAATCGCGACGAAAAATTCGTCAAAATGCAATTGCCAGAAGGTCTTATGGATGTTTTCTTAGGAGATCACAAAAAAGACGAATAGTTCTTTTGCACTTCCTTATTTCGGAATATAATATACTTGATATTTTTTCTTTTTCTTACTCACATTTTTAACAATGATGATGTATGTTCCTACTTTGTTGTCAGCAATGTTAATAATTTTTGTTGTCGAAAAATCGATTTTTGTTGCTGCTTTTATTCCATTAACATCGAAATTGTAATATTTTAAATAAGTAGGCAAATAACCAAAGCTTGCTACAAAATGATTCCCCTGACTGTACCAAATATTACCAGAAACAACGCTGTCTGACGCTTTTTTAAATTGTGTTTTCAAAGTGCTTTGTAGTTGACTCGACTCGTCATTGAATAGATTCTCAGGCGGAATATTTTTTACTTTTGATTCTAGTTGGCGTTCGAGATTTTGATCATTTGGCTTGTAATGGGTGTAATTGGTTGAGATGTTATTTAGGAAGTCATCGTTAATCAAAAAAGCGTCTTGATCATCAAGATTACAATAGTAATTCATGTATGGATATTGTGACACCTCTGTTGACGCAAAGCTGTCCCAGTCTCTTATTTTGTACATGTATTTTATACGGTTAATAACTTTTTCTTGTAGATCTTTTTGCTCAAGATATATTTTATCAAATACTGCAGAATCGCGTTCTTGCTCCCCAATGTGTAATTGAGATTCATATTTTTTCTTGATATCCTTAAGGTCATAAAATGCCAATTCTGATTTCGTTTGATAATCTGGGAATTGATATTTGTATTTATTGACAATTAGATTCTGTTGATTGTCTAGAAATATTGTGTTTAGATTATCGAAGCTCATTTTCAAACTATCACTTAGTAATCGTTTAGCATGTTCAATAACAAATAGTTTCGAGTATTGATTTTCAGACTCAATAATTTTTGGTGTATAAAAAATAATTAGTTTATTGTTTTTTGCTAAAAATCGGATATTAAAATTATTTTCTTCATACCAATCTGCGACTTTTTCTATCTTGATTTTTTGATTTTGTACTAAAGGAAATTCTGGCATTTCTGGATGTTTATCCTCTTCGATGTCCGATTTTGGGGAATAGCATGATATTGTGAGTGCTATCAAAAAAAGTAAAAGAAGATAATTTTTCATAATTGTATTTCTAAAAACTAATATAAGATTTTGAAATTTTATTTAAACGAGTTCGTCTTTCAATGCATTAATTTTTCTTTTCATTTTATTAAAAAATAATGCACGATCACGGTTTCCAGCATTATTCAATGATTTTGAATTTTTTATTTGATGTTCAAAATAGCTTTTCGCATCGTCAGAAGTCACTTTATCGTTGGTCATAATGTAACCAAACATACTAAACGGAACAAAGTAAGCGTTCTCCGTTTCGTTGGTGAATAAAATACTGTTGTTAAGAATCACAAGCTCATTAATGTAGATTTCAAAATTTTTGTTGTCCGCAATTTTTGATTCTAAACGAGCAAATAACAATTCTAAATCTTCCAAGATTAATTCTCCCTCTTTTGAAGAGATCATTCCAATTTCAAAATAGAATTTTATCTGTTGAAGAATACTCGAAATACTGCTTTCGTTCCAGATTTCGGTAACTTCCTGTTGTTCATAAAGTTCTTCTAAAGCTTTGTTACTTTCAGAATAATATTTAAAATCAAAATCTTTAAACTTGGTTAAGAACTTATCTTGGTTAAGAAGATTCATCCAAACATAAAACTTAAATTTTGACAAAACAGAATCCGAAATCGTATAAAAAAATGGAATGTCTTTCGCTGAATAATAGACTTTTGCGTGGTGATTTTTGTTTTTAAAACTTGATAAAATCTTTAAAGAATTATCAAAATAATTAAGCAAATCCTCCGATGACTTGACAGGTTGCGTCCGCTGAACAACCAACTGGTTTGGCGTTCCGACAAATTGGTCTAAAGAAATTTGATAATATCTTGCCAATTCTACTGCTTCTTCCAAACTGAACTTTGACTTTAAAGAACTTCTTCGGTGTGCAGCATCGTAGCTGATATTTAGGATATTTGCCAGTTCATCGTTGAGGGATTTATCGCCGATTTTTTTTCGGATTTCTCGAAGTAAAGCTTCCTGATACATCTTTTTGTGATTTTCACAAATTTAATAAAAAACTTAAATGTTTTACGCATAGACAAATTTCTATTCTGCCTCTAATTTTGAAATAGAATTTTAAAAATTAGAATTATGAAAACCTATTTTTTTATACTAATCGCAATGTTTACAAGCTTGACAGTTTTTGGTCAAGAGCAAACAACTTCGGAAAGTGGAACTTCAAAAATAATTGCGCTCACACCATTATCATCTAACATTAGTGAAGTCAATGGACTTGCAGTTGGCATTGGTCTCGATGGTGATTTTAATCCGAAATCAAAGAATTTTCAAACCATCAATGGGCTTAATCTCGATGTTAATCCACTCGGGTTTTTGATTTTTTGTTTTTACGATTCATCAAAGGCTCAAAATACGATGACAAAAGCACAAATTAATGGACTAAGTCTTTCGCTGGCGGGTAATCTTCGAGATGTCAGTAATACTGGCGTTGGC
>JAEXRP010000033.1:0-11261 GCA_023440705.1 Bacteroidota bacterium | reverse complement strand
CATTAATGATATACCAATAGGTATCTGTCGGTAATGGATGTCCATTGATTTTTCCGTTCCATTCAAAAATGCCATTAACTTTGGTCTCGAAAAGTTTCTTACCAAATCGATCCAAAACAATGACTTGAGAATCTTTGTAGTTTTCTAAACCTTTAATTTTCCAAGTGTCGTTAATACCATCAGCATTCGGGGAAAAACTATTCGGAATTTCGAAAATACTAATTGTACGTTGGTCGATTAGGCATCCCATTTTTGTTTTGACATAGATGGTGTAATTTCCGTTTTCTAGCTTAAATTGATTGGAGATTTGCCAATTGATATTATCATCAGAATATAGATAATCGCCAACTTCGGACATCGTAATTGTTACCAAATTATTTTCTATTTGGATATTTTTAATCGTTGCAAGTTTGGCTTTTTTAACAACGACTGATGCCGAGTTTTGACATGTTTTTTCAGTGGTTACAGTAACAGTGTAAGTGCCTTCAGTTTGAGTTTTAATAATTTGAGAAGTTTCTCCAGTGTTCCATAAGAAAGTACATCCTGCGCAGTCGCCAGCATTAAGCTCTGCATCGATGCCACTACAAAATTCAACTTCGGGAGGAAGGCTCAGTTTTGGTTTTTTGTTTAAATTAAATTCTAATGTAAACCATTGCGAACAACCAACTGTGTTTTTAATTTCGACATTAAAAAGGTTATGCCCAATATTGAGTTTGGCTTTTGTAAAATCAGGCACCAATTGATTGTTACTATCATAAAAAGTGAATTGTAAACCAGTTATGTTAGTAATTAATTTAGTTCTATGATCGTTTAAATTAATAAATTTAAAATCATCTGTTGTATCATTACAAAATGTAGGTTCAACATAATTGCTAGCAGAGATACTACTATTATTAACGGCAACTTTTACAGCTAATTTGTTAATGCTTTCACAACCAGAAATTGTTTGTGTTGCATAATAAGTTTCGCCATCAACAAGAGCTGTTGTTTGAGCTAATAAAATATTTGATGCATTATACCATTTGATGTTTTGTCCATTAATTTTAATATCTACTAAAGTCGGATTTTGTCCAATACAAAAATTTTGAAGAGAGTTTCCAGATGGACTAATCGTTTCATTGATTTTCAAATCAATTGTATAAATAGCATCGCAAGTCTGGCTATTAGTGACTTTGCAAGTATATCTTCCTTCATTTAATAGCGTTACATTTGGGATAATTGGATTTTGAAGTGTTGATGAAAAACCATTGGGACCAGTCCAAGAGTAAGTAGCTGGGGAGTCTGGAACTCCTAAACTTACATTCGTATTAAAACATGCATCCAGAGATGAATATATGTTAGAGTTTTCAGTACAGTCGTAAAATTTAGCTAAAAAAACATCTGCATATCCACCTGCAAAATTATGCTGAAAAGCATCTTGCGTTGCAATATCGAAACTATACACATTTGCTCGACCAGCATAAAATATATCTCCATTAGATGCTTTTGTCATAGTTGGGAAGTCATAACCTCCATAGTATGTTGCCCAGGCAGTATCTCCATTTGGATCAACCTTCATTAAATATATATCACCATATGTATTATTAAATGCATTTGCAGTTGGAGCAAAGCCATAACCGCGATGCCCCCAAACGTAAATGTTGCCTCTGTCATCAATAAAGGATCGGTTATCAGATAACGAACTAATATTAGCATAATATTTTGAAAAAATAGTGCTACCAGTTGTCATATCAATTTTTCTAATAATTCTGCCATAAGGAGGGGTGAAATCATTAGATCCTGAGTATGTTAGCGTAGTACCTATCTTGCGTGCAGTAAAAATATTTTCGGGTTGAATTATTCCTCCTAAATATGTCCCATAGACTTGTGTTCCATTAGGATTAAATTCGGTATAATAACCTGCATGTTGATAATTTTTTGTAGCCTGTAATGCGTCGGAAGAAATATAAATATTATAGTTTGAAAATGCCATCCCAGAAATGCAAAGGTTACCATTTTCACCGATATGAGTCGTTCCTATTGTATATTCTCTAGTATTAAAATTTGTCCATTCAGTGCTATTATTAACATCGATTTTGGTAATGAAATTAAAAATTGGAAAAGAACTGCTATGGACATAATTACTAATTTGATTTTCAGAATTAAAACCTTCATAATGCGCTAGTCCTACTACATACAGATACGAATTACTACTATCCGTAGTCAAACTACCAAGTGTTATAGAATGATATTTATTCGTGTAGGCTTTGGTATTTATTAAAAACCCATTTTTATTAAATGATAATAATCGAGCCTCATTTGGCTTATAGTAAAAATTGGCATTTGGATAGGTAACATTTTGATCGGAAAGTCCATAATCGGCAGAGATATAAATTTTGTTATTGAAGAAAGTAACATGACTAAAGTTGTCAAAGTAAGGACCGCCATAATAACTACTCCATAATCTTTGCCCGTTATTATTTGTGAAAATAATAAACGCATCTTTATCGCCATTCAAATTTGATTGGTAACTTCCCGAAGTGGCTATGTTAGAAGCACTATCTGTATAACCAACAGCTGCTAGATTATTCTGTGAGTCAGCTGCCATTTCCCAAATGATTTCTTCTCCACTCCCACCAAAAAAACTCCCCCAAATCCTTGTTGGGACAGGATCGATAACGATGGTTTTATCAGAAGTGTTAACTTCAGAATCAAAACCAAAAGTTTGATTTCCAAAATCTTTAAATTTAACAGCAATGTTTTGTTTTGAATTCGAATGTTCTATCCAAGAGTTAGGAATGTTTTCTTGCATTTCTCCAAAACGAAGTGCCATAGCGAGTTTGCCATCTTTTAATTTGGTTTTGGCACCTTCAAATTTCATTTTGATGTCTGATACTTTTCCACCAGGATGAACCAAAAAATTATATTCTACGGTTTTTGTAGAATCTTCAGGTTTAAAAAATACTAAATCAACATTATTATAAACATTTTTGTAAACAATTCGTTGATAGCGATGTACTTTTTCGACACCTTTTGGGTTGTGCTCTAGATTGTAATAATTCTCGTAATCTGGCGATTTTCCTTCGGCTTCAATTTGAACATTGGTGTTGGCATTAACGAGATTGATGTCGACACGATGATATTTAGAAGTATATTCAACCTCTTGATTTTGCTTTTTCTGAAGCTTAGGATTAATGGTGTTTTCAGAAGTTGCTTGTTTCTTTTTTGATGCTTTTTTTTCAACTTCATAGACATCATAAGAAAAACCAGTTTTCTTGATTTGGACATTTAATCCTGCTGAATTAAAAAGATATTTGACCTCAGGATTTGGCTTTGCCTTTTGGTCAATAATTTGACCTTTATTTTCGTAGAAATAATATTGATTTTGATACTTATTTTGAGCCAGTAGAAACGTAGCAATACTTAAAAAAACAATAGTAAAAATTCTCTTCATCGAGTTTTTTGTAAATTTCGGCAAAGATAATCTTTTTTAACAAATTTTTAAGAAGCCCACCAAGCTGTAAATTCCTGATTTTTATTATTTAAATCCACTTTTTCGCCAATCATTGGTGTCAAGATTTTAAAGTTTTTGCCTTGACTATTTTCTGTGATTTTTTCTAAAGGCTCTTTCCAAGAATGCATGGCTAAAGCAAATTTTGAAGAATGAACAGGGATAACATTTTCGGCTTGTAGATCTTCGATAACATTTATAGTTTCGGACGGCAAAGTGTGTATGTAATGCCATCGCTCGTTATATTGTCCATTTTCTAGAATTGCCCAATCAAAAGGACCGAATTTTTCACCAATGTTTTTAAAATGTTTTCCGTAACCGCTATCGCCACCAACAAAAATGTTATGATGACTAGATTTAAGAACAAAAGAAGACCAAAGACTGATATCTCTTTTCAGGCCTCGCCCAGAAAAATGTCGGGCTGGGGTAGAAGTGATGTGGATATTTTTTTCTAAAACAGCATCTTCGTACCAATCGAGTTCTATCAATTGATTTTCAGCAAACCCCCAACGTTCGAGATGCGCACCAACACCCAATCCACAGATAATTTTCTTAATTTTTGGTTTTAAACTTTTTAAAGTTTTGTAATCCAAATGGTCATAATGATCATGAGAAATAATCAAATAATCGATCTCTGGAAAATCATCGGATTGATAAATATCCGACCCTTTGAAAGCTTTTGTTGTACCTGCAATTGGCGATGCGTTGCCACTAAAAACTGGATCTACCAGAAACTTTGTCTCATCAACCTGAAAATAATAAGATGAATGTCCCATCCAAACTAAAAATTCGTCGTCAGAATTTTGAGATTTTAATTCAGTTTTTTTTGAAGGGATTATATGTTTTGGCGTTTTATTAGGGACTTTTTGTGTTAAAAAATCCCACATAACTTTTTTGGGTGTAAAGCCTTCTCCGAAATTAGGTGTATGTTCTATATTTTGAAAACGTCCTTTTCGGAAGTTTGCAGATTTTTTAATTCTTTCGAGGCGACGACCTTTAGATTTAGAACCAAAAATCGGTTGTTGCATAAATAGAAAAACTGTAGTAGCAATTGCTAAAACGATGATAAGTATAAAATACATAATTTAATTCGAAATGTTTTTGACCAGCAAAATCCAATCATCTTCCAAAAACTTGTAACCTTGGTCGTAGACAAATCTGTATTCCGAAGCGTTTTTGTACACAACCATTTGCGTAAAATATTCGAAACTGAATCCCAAAGCCAACAATTTTGATTTTAAAATTTTGGTTTTACCGTCAATATTGCAATCTGTCAAAATACGATGGTTCTTGCGAAGTTGATAATTAATATTTCGCATCAGATTGGTCGTGTCTTTATTGATTCGGTTATTGTAACTGTTGCGACAAGCATCAGAACAGAATTTTTTATCAGAGCGACCAACGATTTTTTCGCCACATTCTGGACAAGTTTGCATGGTGTTAATATTCAGTTTCGGAAGAATCAAAAACTATTCCCTTCAATAAAAATGCTCGTTTTGACTGGTTTTAAAATCAACTTTATCATGTTTTAATACAAGAAAATAGACTTGCTCCGAAGATTAATAACTAAATTTACACAAATTAATTCTAATGAAATCAAAAACAATTATACTTGGCTTATTAGCAGTTTCGGGTTTGTTGACCAATTTTTCGGCACAGAAAAAAACTACTAAAACAAAGGCAAAAACTACAAAAATGCAAGAGTCTTATCCTTTTCAACAATACGCGAAAGTTGATCTAACAACAGATATTTCGTATTTAACAACGAAAGAAAAAGAGGTTCTGAAATTAATGTTCAAAGCTGCAAAAGTGATGGACGATTTGTTTTGGCAACAAGCTTATGGTGACAAAACTAAATTGTTGTCCAAATTATCTGGTGAAGCGAAAGATTATGCTGTGATTAATTATGGACCTTGGGATCGCCTTAATAACGAAAAGCCTTTCGTAGCGGGCGTTGGCGCAAAACCAGAAGGTGCGACTTACTATCCAACCAACATGACAAAAGCTGAGTTTGAAAAGGCTGATGTTAAAGACGGAAAATCGGCTTATTCTGTTGTTAAAAGAGATGCGAAAGGCAAGTTATATGCGGTGCCGTATTCGGTAGAGTTTAAAACTAAATTGCAAGAAGTTGCAAATTATTTGAATGAAGCGTCGACAATCGCGGAAGATGCAGGTCTTAAAAAATATTTGAAACTTCGTGCAGAAGCTTTAATGACAGATAATTATTATCCGAGTGATTTGGCGTGGATGGACATGAAAAACTCAAATTTGGATTTGGTTATTGGTCCAATCGAAAATTATGAAGACCAAATGTTTGGTTACAAATCATCGTTTGAAGCTTATGTTTTGGTGAAAGATGTGGAATGGAGTAACAAGTTGGCGAAATTTGTGAAATATCTTCCCGAGTTGCAAACCAATCTTCCCGTAAAAGCGGAATATAAGAAGGAAGTTCCAGGGACAGATTCGGATCTTAATGCTTACGATGTTGTATTCTACGCTGGAGATTGTAATGCGGCTGGAAAAACCATTGCGATTAATTTACCAAACGATGAGAAAGTTCAGCTCGAAAAAGGAACAAGAAGATTGCAGCTTAAAAATGCGATGAAAGCTAAGTTTGATAAAATTTTGGTCCCGATTGCGACTTCGTTAATTGATGAAAGTCAACAGAAGAATATAAAATTTGATGCGTTCTTTTCTAATGTGATGTTTCATGAAGTGGCGCACGGTTTAGGAATTAAAAATACAATTAACGGCAAAGGTTCTGTTCGTGAAGCGTTGAAGGAAGCTAACTCGGCTTTGGAAGAAGGAAAAGCGGACATTCTTGGACTTTATATGGTTAATCAACTGTTGCAAAAAGGCGAATTGTCAGGAAGTAAAGAAGATTATTTCGTGACATTTTTAGCGGGGATTTTCCGTTCAGTAAGGTTCGGGGCAAGTTCGGCGCACGGCACTGCGAACATGATTGCTTTTAATTATTTTGCTGAAAAAGGTGCTTTCGAAAAGTCAGCCAACGGACGATACAAAGTGAATGTCCCCAAAATGGAAGCTGCGATGAATGGCCTTTCGGAACTGGTTTTAACTTTACAAGGTAATGGTGATTATGATGGTGTTAAAAAATTGTATACCGAAAAAGGTATTATCCCCGCAGATTTACAAAAAGACCTAGACAAACTGAAAACACACAATATTCCTGTTGATATTGTTTTTGAACAAGGTCCACAAATGTTAGGTTTGAAATAGTTTAATAATAAAAAAAACAGAAGTTAATTTTAGCTTCTGTTTTTTATTTAATGATTTATTAAAATTTTGAATTGAGTTTTTTACCCAATGAAAGGTACAATCTATCTCAATAATGATAGAAATCAAATTAAAAATATTATGGAAAAAACATTAAAGAAACATAGTAATCGAAAGTGATAATGTTGAAAGAAGGGTGAAAATGTTGAAATTTTTATAAAAATACCTAGAACTAGGTATTAAAAAGTCTAAAACATAGTTTAATATTGTGATAGAAATAAAAACTATTAACTATGAAAACTCTATTTTTACTATCTGCAATTTTTGCTTTTACGAATGTTACAGCTCAAAAAGTAACTGTATCGACATCCGAAAATGACGCTAGTATTATTGTCAATGGACAGTTGGTTGGTTCGGGCACTTATCTTTTGAAAATCGATAAAAGTGAATGCTATAATGTAAAAGCACAAAAAACAGGATTTTTAAAATATGAAGCCACTGTTTGCGGGAAAAAAGCAGGACCAGAGCCACCAAAAACATTATTTTTTAATATGAAAAAAGATGACTCTGAGGAAGCATCTATTAAAACCGATCAGGCCAATATTGATTTTGAGATTCCGGTTAATCCAGACCTGTCAATTTCTGACGCGTGGAAGTTGACTACTCAAATTGTGACAGACTATTTTGACGCCATCGAGGTTAGCGATAAAGAAACTTCTTATCTACGAACAGCTTGGAGTATCCAATCCTTTCAACAAAATACAATCCGTACTAGACTTATTGTTAAGTTATCAAAATCGAATCCTTTAACTTTTAAAATTAAACTTAATAGTGAATATTCTGGTGCTAGTGGAACCAGTGTAAAGGCAGATGAACAGTTCCGTGATTGGGATCGTGTGCTTAGAAAATATCAAAACGTGATTAGCGATTTTTCAACTAGATTGTCTAAGAAATAAGCAAGTCACTTAGTTTACCCATAGTCATATTAACCGAAGTCCAAATTTTATTATTGATTTGGACTTCTTTTTTTAAGTCAGGATTGATCCGAAAACCAATTTTTTCGTAACATTTGATAGCAGAAATGTTCCAGTCAAAGACGTTAAGTTCGGCGGTTTTATTTTTAAATTTTTTAAAACCAAAATCCAAAAGTCTTTCAACAATAATCTGTCCATAACCTTGTCCGCGATTTTCTTTTTCGCCAATCAAAATTCTGCCAAGAAGAAAGCTGTTTTCTTTTTCCAAAATTTGAGCGTGACCTATTAATTTTTCATTTTTAAAAACTGAAAAAGCATAACGATTCTCTTGCTTTAGATCTTCAAAAAACTGTTTCTTAGTTAATGGAAAACCTAAAGCTGAACCAGCAAATTGCATTAGATCTTCATTAGTTGTGATCCAATTATTTAGCAATTCAAAATCATGTTCGGAAAATGTTTTTAATAAAATATTTGTCATAAAATTACTCCTCAACAGGATCAAAATTAGAAAAAAATGTCGCGCCAGCATCAGAATCGTAGGCTTGTTTTTTTAATAAAATTTCTTTGCCTTTTACAATTTTGTAGCTCGAGATGCTATCATTATAAAATTCAACTTTTCCGAAAGGCGCCAATTTATTTTTCATAATTTTTAAAAAATAGGTTGCGCTTCCACCATAAAATATGTCCGAGGTTACACAATCTCTTTTCGCATTGTAATGCAGATTGGGATAATCCGCAGAGTTTTCCATATCGATAAGTTTCTGCGATTTTGGATCAAAAACAAATAATCTATTAATTTCATTAGCACCACGTGCGGCTTGTGCAAAAGAGATCTTGATGTCCTTGTAACCATCATTGTTAAGGTCTTCACTTGTGTCAACAGAGAGAAAGAAATTTTGTTTTTTAAAACGATAATCTTGAAGTTTAATCCATTTTTTATTTACTTTTTTAAACAATGAAAAACTAACCAAAGCATCTTCATTCAGATTTTTTTGTACAACATCCAACTTGTACTGATTGTTTTTAATAACAGTTTTAGAGTCCGAAAACTTTTGTGTTTCCTGATAATAATAAAAACTCGAACAAACTAAAATAAAGATAAATAGGACTGAAGTTTTCATTGGTGATGTTTCATTGGAATAAATTTATCATTTTTTCATCACTTTTTAAAGTATATAAACTTAAGATTTGTATTTCTCTTGTGGATATTTCGATAGACTTTGAGGAGCGACTTGACAAAGGCTTTTTAATATCGTATCTTTGCAAATCTATTATTCACAAATTTTTAAACCGTAATTTAAAAAAATGAAAACTTCAGATTTTAATTTCGACTTGCCAGAAGAGTTATTGGCAGAGCATCCATCAGAACACAGAGACGAAGCAAGATTAATGGTTCTTAACCGTAAAGATAGAACTATTGAGCATAAACTTTTCAAAGATGTTATTGATTATTTTGATGAGCATGACTTGTTCATTTTTAATAACACTAAAGTTTTTCCTGCAAGATTGTACGGAAACAAAGAGAAAACTGGTGCCAAAATCGAGGTTTTCTTGCTGAGAGAATTAGATAAAGAAACTAGAGTTTGGGACGTATTGGTTGATCCTGCTCGTAAAATAAGAATTGGTAACAAATTATTCTTCACAGAAGACGAATCTTTGGTAGCGGAAGTTATCGATAACACGACGTCTAGAGGTAGAACTTTGAGATTCTTATACGATGGGTCTTACGAAGAATTCCGTGCTAAGTTAAACGAACTTGGAGAAACGCCACTTCCAAAATATATTAAAAGAGAAGTTGAACCAGAAGATGCAGAGCGTTACCAAACTATCTACGCGAAAGTTGAAGGTGCGGTTGCAGCGCCAACGGCAGGTTTGCATTTCTCAAAACATCTGATGAAGCGCCTAGAGATAAAAGGTGTTGACTTTGCAGAAATCACGTTGCACGTTGGTTTAGGAACATTTAATCCAATCGAAGTGGAAGATTTGTCAAAGCACAAAATGGAATCTGAGGAAGTTATTATCGACCAACATAATGCTGACATTATCAACAAAGCGGTAGAAGAGAAAAGAAGAATTTGTGCGGTTGGTACAACAACAATGCGTGCTATCGAAACTTCTGTGTCATCTAACCGTAAAATCGGGCCTTTCAATGGATGGACTAACAAATTTATCTATCCGCCTCATGATTTTGGAGTTGCTAATGCAATGATTACTAACTTCCATACGCCGAAGTCAACTTTAATTATGATGATTGCAGCTTTTGCTGATAAAGATTTTATCATGGAAGCTTATGAAGAAGCGATTAAAGAAAAGTATAAATTCTATTCTTACGGTGATGCCATGTTGATCATCTAAGATTGGTAACATATTTGATACAAATGCACAGTTGATAATAGCTGTGCATTTTTGTTTTAGCTATTTTAAAAATAAAATTATGAAAGCAATATTATTAAGTGTCGCAACAATTGGTCTTTTCTCTTGTCAATCGCCAACAGACAGTAAGTTGGAGGTGTTGACGACCTTACCAAAAGTTATTAAAGAAGCTTCTGCAGCTGAGGTTACATCAGCATCGCCAGATTTGGTTTGGACGATAGAAGATCAAAAAAATGATAATATCTTATTTGGTTTTACTAAGAATGGAGAATTAAAAAAAGAAATCCGAATTAACAATGTTAAAAATAATGACTGGGAAGATTTAACGGCGGATGATGCTGGTAATATCTACATTGGTGATTTTGGAAACAACGATAATGAAAGACAAAATCTCGCGATTTATAAAATTAATGCTTCGGATTTGGCGAAAGATCAAACTGACGCTTCGGAGATTGTTGAGTTTTATTATCCAGAGCAAACCGAATTTCCTGCCAAGAAAAAAGATCGAATTTACGATTCGGAGTCATTTTTTATTTTCAATAATCAATTTTACTTATTTACAAAAAATAGAAGTTCAAAATTTGATGGCACAACCTCTTTGTATCGCGTTGATAACAAACCGGGGCAACGATTACCTGCTAAAAAGATTTCGAGCTTTGTGACTTGCGATAACTTCAACCATTGCGCGGTGACAAGTGCTGCGATGAGTCCTGATAAAAAGAAAGTTGCGATTTTGAGTTCGGATAAAGTTTGGATTTTTACAGACTTCAAAGGGGATGATTTCTTTTCTGGAAAATCTCAGATGATCGAGTTGGATCATTTTACACAAAAAGAAGGTTTGACTTTCGAGAGCAATGATAGCCTTTTGATTACCGACGAAGCTGCCAAGAAAGGCGAATCTTTTCTGTATCGTTTAAAACTGAAATAAAATCTTCTTTGATTTTTTAAAAAAATACAACCGTCGATAATGACGGTTTTTTTGTTGATCTTGATAAAAAAATAGCGGAAGACTTTGTTAATATTTCAGTTTAAGATTTTGTAATTTTGCAATCTAAATTTTTTCTATGCCTTTGTACAGAGATTTTTCGGATGATAAAGCACAACTTCTTATTTGGAAATATGATGAACAGGAAGTTTTGGATATGGATACTTTGTTAGAAAAGGAGAATTATGATAAGGTTAAAGAG
>JAEXRP010000120.1:0-13570 GCA_023440705.1 Bacteroidota bacterium | reverse complement strand
TTAGGCTCAACCAAACATTTGGAAACTTCTATCGCAGGAACTGGAGGCGAAGTAACGCAGGCTGAAGTGGGGCTACTATCTGCAGTAACATTTGAATTAAAAAGTACAACATTGGCAACAACTGAAGCTGTATTGCAGCAATCTCCAAGTGCAACTTTTTTGACAGGAATTATAATTTTAAAAGTATCTCCAATCTCTAAATTACTTTCTGTAATGTGAAAATTCAAATTTCCACTTGTCGTAAAAAATATAGGTGTACCATTAGAATTTTCAATAGTTGGTGTACCAAAAACTTCTACACAGGCAGGAAGTGCATCCGTAACAACCACTTGGTTTAGCGTCATAGAGCCTGTGTTTTTCACCTTGATTTCATAATTAAAAACATCTCCTACATCCGCCATTGTCACGTCTGCTCTTTTTTCTATACTAAGTTCTCCGTATTCGTATACCTGATAACTTACTTCACCACAATCGTCGTAGCAATAATCCTCGGGCAAAGCACTATTTCTTACACGATTTATTTTCTCACCTGGGCTTTGTGGATTGATGATTGCGCTATATGTAAAGATAAGCACTTTATGAGGATCATTGGGCATATTATCAATTTGAAAGTTTAGTGCGTTTCCATTGTGTTGCCCCGATGCAGGAAAAGTTGTGGGAATCCATTGCTCAGAAGAAGGATAAGGATGATTACACCCAATCGTTTCTGGTACGTTATCATAATATGAATAACCACCAAAAGATGCAGGAACAACTGTAATATCTTGCAAACCTGATAATTCATCAATCAAATTAATAGAACCCGAAGTTTCTCCAAGATTTTGTACGAGAACTTTAAACCATATTTCATCACCAATTTTATACTCTGATTGTTGATAAAATATACATTTTTCCACCCAAAAGGCAGGTCTTGGAGGTTCTGAGGGAGGGTTTCCTGTACTAGATCCACAATTTTGAGATGTATAACTATTTTGATAAGGATTTCTCCAACATTCACTACAAATGGGAGGAGGAGTGTTTTCGACGTTGACATTATATGTAATTTTGCTGCATAATTCAATATACTCATTACCTGTATAATTATTGGTAGTGGTAAATTGAAAAGTTATGCTTTTGCATTCTAAATCTGTGGTAACGCCAAGTCGTGGAAAAGAAAAGTTATATTGACCGTTAGGCTGTATGGGATACACATTGCCATCACTATCAGATATCGATGTTATGTTTACTAATGTTGTATTAATAGGTACATTTAAAGTAATGTTGCTTTCATTCACATTAGGATCAGTGTTACAAAAACGAACAGTAATCTTCCCAGATCCCCCAACGGGAATTGTGGTGCTTCCATCATTTGCATTTACATTGACAAATAAACTAATTGGTGGTGTTCGGATTCTATTAATTCTTGTTCCAATATAATTTTCAACCGAAAAATTTCCTGATATTCCATTTTCGCCACAGCCGTTACTACCAGAAAGTGTAAAATTATATGTTGCTTGTGTATTAGCTGGCACTGAAGCTCTACAAGCTGAAAATGTTTTATAAAAAGATATTCCATCCTTATTGGCAACAGGATCGTTGAAAGACTGTGTCGTAGTGCTTCCATCTGTATTCTGCATTGTGATTGTACCTGTGCCAGAGTACACACCATAACCGATACCGTTTGGATATTTGATTTCTCCTTTTACACCATAATAATAATTTCCACAATCAATCCTGGATTCTTCATGTGGTTTCCAGCCCGAAAAAACCCAAGTATTTTGTGCTCTTGCCTTTATTTGAAACTGATTCTGATACGTTTGTACTTGTCCATTACACTCCACTTCTACTTTGACGGTGATGTTTGCCGTAGTATTGTTACAGGTATGATATCCTGGAAATCTAAATTGCAAAGCAAATGCTTGTGCCTGATTTCCCACAAGGTCATAAGAAACTTTTGGATTTTCTGTACCTGTAGGAAAATAAGGATTGCTGACATGAACATATTCCAAAACTGAATCATAAATGACTGTAACTTTCTTTTTACAGTTTATAGGTAAATCACCAGGAAGGGTTACTTGCAATGGAAACTGTTTTCCTGTAAGTTCTTCACGTTGTAATCGAATTGTTACATTTCCCCCCAAGGCTCCGCCCAAACCATATGTAGCTACATCTCTATCATTTTCATTTATGATAATTGGAGGATAATTTTGAGCATTTACTAAAAAATTACTACTAAAAATAGCAATGAATAGTAAACAATAAAAAAGGTATTTTTTTTTCATAGTCGTAGTAATGATGGTTTATTTTAGAGATAATATCATTAAAATTATTAAAGATTAAGAATAAAAAAATACACAATCTATGAAACATGGGTTTAAGTTCATGAAACGCAGTGTCAAGTCGATGAAGCACTTGGCGGAAGACACAAAGGAATTATACAACCCAAAAAAACAATAAAAAAATTTTTGGATTCAACAAGTACTTTACTTCACAATCAATTTTTTTGTAATTATTTTTTGATCTGTTATAAAATGGACATAATATATGCCAGATGGCAAATTAGCCGTGTTTATACGATTTTGTTTGATGTTTGGTTTAGCAATTAACTTTCCTGATGCGTCGAATATTTTAATGTCCTTTAGCATTAAGTTCTTAGAAATTTGGTAGAACACTTCGTGCTTCGCAGGATTTGGATATAAATCTACTATAAACCTAGATGCGTTATAGTCATTCATTTGCAAGGTAGGAGTTTCTTGGTCATAATAATAAAATTTTTTCGTACAATTATTATAGACAATTACAATTGGGCAGCCTGTTCCGAAATAATCTGTAAACCTCGTTACAATCCAATCACATAATAGTGGAGATGAATTTTCGTTTGGAAAATCAGCATTAGGATAATTGCTACTCCAGTCATCATTTAGCCCAAATTGATTGGTAAATCCTGTATAATTAAAATTGGGTAAAACACCAGAGGTTTGTCCTCCCAAATTGGGATGATAATACAATCTTCCGCCTCCGTACTGAGCATTTTGCTCCACCAAAGGATTTGAAATAAATACATCTAAACCGCCACCATAGATGGAATGCAATTCTGGAACTTGATGACTGCCAGTAGGTCTTGGAAATGCCGGATTTTGCGACCAGAACTGAAATGTAGCATTGGGAATAAATTGTTGCGGGGATACCAAACTAAAACTTGGGTTAACAATTGTTCCTGTGTTTTCAAAATAAACCGTTCCATAAATTCTATCTTTACCACTGATGAGTAGATCTGGAAGCCCATCATTATTAAGATCACCAACTTCTATAAATTGATAATAATCTGCAGGAAAAGCATTGCTTGGGTGATAGCCATAATAATCTCCTTGGCGGGTTGCATCTAGTAATGTTACAGGCATAGAAAAGTTACCCGTTCCGCCATTAAGGTAGAGATAAATTCCAGATAAAAACTTTCCACTTCCTGCAGGTTTTCCTGCCAAAATAATTAAATCCTTATCACCATCATTATCCCAATCGAAAAGTCTGTGAGATAAGACAGTAATTGCAGAGTTTGGAAAATTGGTATGGTCTAAAATATTCGGATATTGTATAGCAACATCGATCCCTACGCTTGGAAAAACAGGAGGATTACTTGCTCCAGCAGAGTTGATTAATACTTTTAAATTCCCTGTTTTAACGTATAATATATCAACATCGCCATCATTATCAATATCATCATATTCTTTATCGATGTGATGAATGAAATTGACTGCCAATTCGTTCTCTACAGCTTGTGGGAACAAATCAGGAACGGCTCTTTTTAATTTTGAAAATTCATACGAACAGGCAGAATTTGCTTCTTTGATACATGCAGAATTTTCGTTTGTAGATACTGAAATTTTTTCGTGAGTTATTTTGCATTCTACCTTTACAGTTGCTACATTGCAGCAACTTCCTGATGTTGCTTTTTTGACAGGAATACTTATTACTAATATGTCATTTGGCAACAATTCGTAATTTTCAAAATCTAACAAAACATTCGTAGTTTGTACAAAATTTACAAAATTTTCATTTTTATCTTTTGCTACGATTGTTCCTGAAAGTTCTACACAAGTCGGGAGTAAATCTTCAACAGAAATAGTGTGCAAGCTTGTTTGTCCTGTATTTTTTATGCTAATAATATAGTTGAAATTGTTTCCAACTTCTACATATTGTCTGTCTGCTGTTTTGGAAATTTCCACACCTGGAATTCCTACAACAGTATAATCAACATCATCCAAAATCTCTCCGTCAGTATTTTTGACTTCATTTTTCTTACTTCCAAATTCTTGTGGATTGATGGTGGCTGTATATTCTATCACAAAAACTTTCTGTGCATCAAAAGGAATGTTAGAAAGTGTCCAATCCAGACTTGCTACGCTATGATTTTCTGTGAATTGAAAAGTGTTTGGAACACCAATTTCGTTTCCTAAGGTTTGACAATCTCCGCTGGAAAAGTATTTTATACTTGGTGTATTTACTAATGTCAAATTCTGATTAAGATTTTGCAATTCGTCCAACAATCGGATGTTTCCTTCCAAATCTCCCGTGTTTTTCACCAAAATTCTAAAGCTAATTTGATCTCCAATTTGATAATATTCTTTAGGCTCAACCAAACATTTGGAAACTTCTATCGCAGGAACTGGAGGCGAAGTAACGCAGGCTGAAGTGGGGCTGCTGTCTGCATTTGTTGTTGTTCCGTACGCAATTACTTCACCATTTACACTTGCTACATTACAACAAAAGCCGCCTTTTACCTTTTTAACAGGAATTGTAATTTTCAAATATTCTCCCGAATTTAAATTTCTATTTTGAATTCTAATAATTAAATTATCAGTTGATGTATATGAAACCGTTTGACTGTTTTGATCAGTTACTACTATAGGTTCTGTGCTATTGAGAACAACACAGTCTGGAAGACTATCAGATATTACTAAATTTCCGATTTCCAAAGTTCCTGCGTTTCGTACTATTATTTCATACTCAAATTCTTCACCAACATTAATGCTATCTACATTTGATTTTTTTTCTATTTTTAATTCTCCATATTCAAAAACTTGATAATTAACCTCGCTTCCGTTGGATAATTTGTTAGTTTTGACACCACCAGTTTGCGGATTTACAATAGCGCTAAAATTGAAAACCAAAACTTTGTAAGGATCATTTGGCATTCCTGAAATATCCCAATGTAGAGTGGAGGAAGAATGATTTTCGGTAACCAAAAAATCTGTCTGATTTGTGATAAAACTTCCCATACTATCACAAAGATTGTAAGCTTCTGAACGGGTATAGTATCCTAAAGTTGGTGTGCCTACTAATGTTAAATTTTGATTTTGAATTACTAACTGATCCTGAATAGCAATGGTTTCGGATGAATTTGTTGCATTGACTACAAAAACCTGGAAATCTATCTGATCTCCAACTCTATAACCCGTATTATTTGGTAAACATTTTTTTATTTCAAGATTGTTTTCTATGGGTAATCTTTCTTTTACAAGTATCGTTTTCTCTTTCTCTACAATATGTGTAGAGGTTTCGAAAGTACAACTTGAGCACTCATATTCTGGTTTTATTTCTGCTGTTCTTTTAACTTCTGTCTCAAAATTAATTAGCGATCCTGCAGGAGCGGTGCTATTTACAATAAAAGAGAATGTAATACTTTTTCCTTCAATTTCATTCCAAAAAAAATTGTACTCATTATTAGAAGTAATAGGATAAACAATTCCATCGCTGTCTACAATGTTAGTTATCGTAATAGGTCCGTCTATATTTACATTTGCCAATACGTTAGTTGTATTTACAAACGTATCCAATGTAGAAATAGAAAGAACTAAGGAAGACAAAGTACCTGGAGGAATTGGATTATATGTGTCATTATATCCGTCATCAAAAATGGCGACAGAATTATATGCTTGCCAATTTTCTATTGTTAGCGGAACAGTTCCAAAAGCATTTTTAGAAAGAACACTACCTTGTATTTGCACATTGCAATGTTGAGAAGGCAATCTAAAATCATAATGAACTTCTGTATGAGAAGGAATATCCTCTAAACAACCATGTACAGAATCATCATGTGCATTATAATTAAAAGAAAAAGAAATCCTCTTATTGACGAAATTTCTTTCTTTCACAGATCCATCAGTATTTGTTGCATAAAAACGTCCACTAATTTCATAAACACCAAAACCATTACCATTGGGATGGAATATTTTAGCATTTGCCTGATAGTAATAGGTTCCGCACAAATAACCATCAATGTTAGCAACACCAGAAAAAACCCAAGTATTTTGAGCTCTAGCTTTTACAAAGATTGTTTTTTCAAAAATGCCTCCACAACTTAATTCAATTTTAATGGTAATTTCTCCAATAGTTCCATCACAAGTGGTATAACCTGGGAAACGATAATCTAGTCTAAAAGTTTGGCTTTCGTTTCCTTGCAAAGCATGAGATACGACAGGATTTTGCGTTCCACTTGGAAAAAATGGACTTGCAGAATAAACATATTGCAGTTTTTCGTTATGAGAAACGCTTACAATCTTGGTGCAATTTGCATCCAGATCACCTTCCAAAGAAAAATAAATACTAAAAGTTTTCCCAGTAAGTTCTTCTGTGGTAACTCTAATATTACTAAGTTGCTCTGGAGTATTACCTCCCAAATCAAAACTGTGAATTTGTGGCGTAGAATCTATAACTAATGCACTTGGTCCTTGAGAATAATACAAAATAAGCCCAACGAAAACAAATAGGAAAGTAATGATTTTCTTAATGAATAAAATAGATGTATTTCGCATAATGAAAATTAAATTATGCAATGTAAATTATTTCTAATTCTTAAAGAAGCACCAATCTAAGAAGCGCAGACTTGACTTGCTAAAGTCTAATTATTAATCTATAAAGTATAAAAAAATATCTATAAATTACTCTGTAATCTTTCAATTCTATCAAAAAAATCTTCCTTTTTATGTTTTGAAAAAGGAACTTTAATGTCACTTTCCATTATTAAATAGCCTTCATTCAAATATTTTTGAATATAATTAAGGTTAATAATATGCGATTTATGACAATGAAAAAAAGTGCTTTCTGGAAGTAATTTTAAGAAATTGCCTATACTTTGGGAACTGAGAATTGTTTTTTTATTTTTAAGATAAATTTGGGTATATCCTTCAACTCCTTCGCAATGGATAACATCTTCTATATTCACAAACAAAATCCCTTCGCGATTCGGAATCATAATTTTAGAAATATTAGAATTTGAAAGTTGTAAATTTTCTAGTAACTGCGAATTTCTTGCAAGTGTTGTATACTGTTCTATATGTACTACAGCGCGATGTACTGCTTTTACAAGCTCATCATTATCATAGGGTTTTAAAATATATCCTATTGCTGATCGATTAATCGCTTCTATAGCGTATTGATCATAAGCCGTTGCAAAAATGACTTCAAATTCTGGATTTTCAAATTGTGCAAGTAGTTCAAAGCCATTGATTTGAGGCATAGAAACATCGAGAAAAACCAAATTTGGCTCCATTTCTTTTATCATAGAAATAGCATCTAAGGGATTTTGTGTATATCCTAAAATTTGTACATTAGGACAAAACCGTTCCAACTTATTGATTAATATTGAAATGGACTTTGGTTCATCATCAACAATAAAAGCTTTTATAATCATCTTTGTTCGTTTTGTAGTGAAATATCAATTCGTATGACAACAATAGTTCCTTCTTCTTTTAAAGAAAGTTCTGATTTGTCTTTTATTTCGTAATCTATTTTTTGTCCAGAACGATTTAGAAGTTTAATTCTATCTTTTAAAATTGTAGAAGAACTTCTATTATTTGACATCGATTCAGTTTTCATTTTTATTGATTTGTTATATCCAATACCATCATCTTCAATATGAACTTCGATTCTATTTTGTTCAACTTCCGTAAAACAAATTTCAATTTTTCCACTTTCTAGCTTATTAAAAAGTCCGTGGTTGACGGCATTTTCTACAATTGGTTGGAAAACCATCGATGGAAGAAGCGGATTTCGTAATCGGAGTTGCTCTGTACAAGAAATGGTGTAGGTTATTTTATCTTCAAAACGCAATTGTTCTATTTGTAAATAATTTTCTAAAAGTTCAATCTCATTTTGAAGATGAATAAAATGCTTCTCCGAGTAATCAAAAAACATTCGGATTAATCTAGAAAACTTTGTAAGGTAATTTTCGGATAATTCTACATCATGTCTCTGAATGTAATACTGAATTGCATTTAATGAATTATGTACAAAATGAGGATTCATCTGCGATCTCAAAGCCAAAAGTTGCAGTTCTGAAGCTCGTTTTTCTTGCTCTGATTTTTGCACTGCTTTTTTCCGAACATTTCTAATGGTTTTCCGAATACCAAAAAAGAGAAGCACTACTAATACAGTGGCAATCAAGATTCTGATCCATTGGATTTCCCACCAATACGGCTGTACAACAATAGTTTTTCGAGATACGGATTCTACATTATGTAAAGTGGTAGATTTCACTTCTAAAATGTGGGTTCCAGCAGAAAGATTATGCAATACGATTTGATCTCCACTGGTCTCTAACCATTTTTTTTGCTCAGGCAACAAACGATACAGATAGACGCTTGTTCCACTTTTTACAAAGTCTTTTATCGAAAACGGAATACGCACCGCCTTTCGATCTTTTGCGGTAACTTCTAGCTTTTCTTTACTATCTAAAAAAACGACCGAAACTTTTCTATACAGATGTTTGTTGGATATATCAATCCTCGAAATTCCATGTTCTGTCGCGGTAAACAGATCGTTTCCTTTTACAAAAAAGTCATACGTATCATTGGATAAAAGTCCATCGTTTGTGGTGTACGTATTGGTTCGTATACTTTCTCTGAAATAATCTCCTTTTAACTTTAGTTTGATTACGCCCTTTTGAGTAGCGGCGTACAGTCCGTCTTTCGTAGTGGCATCTGCCATCATCGTATTAACAACAAGATTTTTTGTCGATTGAATTCGGTACATCTTTTTTCCATCAAAACAAAAAATCCCCAATCCTTCAGTACCAATAAGCAAATATTTTCCGAATTGTAAAAAAGAAAGAATCGGAAGATGTACTTCTTCATCAAAAATGGGTATCAACTTGTTGTTTTTATACACAAACAAACCATTACTACCGCCAACATAAAGTCTGTCTAAAAATTTTCCAAAAAGATGAATGTTAGTCTTTGTAATTAACTGACTTTCAGAGCTGTTTCTATCATAAAAACTAAGGCCGTGGGAACTAATACTCGTAAAATTATTTTCAAAAATCGTAAAATCTTTGAAGTTTTTCAGCCAAGTTGGCATTTTTAAAACAATTGATTTCCATTGACCATGGTCATTTCGATAAATTTGATTGGAAGTTACCAACGTATTTTCGTCGGATTTTATCCTATAAACGGTTCCAATATCACGAAATACCGGAACAAATTCATTTTTGTCTTCATCAAAAACATCAAAATTACCATCATGATCACCAGCGTAAAGCTTCCCATCGATACTCCCCAATTTGGTAATGCGTTTTCCTACGAAATAGTTTTGGGCAGCACGTTTTTCTGCCGATTCGAAAACCAATCCAGACTGATTGTTATACCAAAAATTACCATCTCTATCCAAATACGAATTCACGTTATCCGGAAAGCGTTTTTCAAAATGATAATGATCTTTAACTGAAAAATCAGAATTAAAAACAACTAACTGACCTTTTGACGAAAGATGAAGTTGCCCATTAACCCAATCAAACTTTGTCGCTCGATGTAGTTCTGCATGCCCAAATAATGCTTTGGAGGAAAAATACTTTGATGTTTTGTTTTTAACATCTACTATATGAAATCCGTATTTGCGAAAAAGATATAAAACAGTATCGCTTAAAGAACCAGATTTAAAAGCCATATTCTCTCTCTCCTTATTTTCCTTTGGAAGTAGATGAGTAGGATAGAAGAATGCTTTTTCATTCGCAAACAAAACCAATTGTTTTTGCTTCGCATGATATACATGTGTGAAAATACCTTCTGTATACATTCGTTCAATTTCTGGGTCTATCGGGGCTTTTTTCCATCTGTTGCCTTCCAAAAAATGATACGCACTTTTATCGGTCGGTGTAAAAAGAAAATACTGTTTATCTAAATAAAAAAAAGAATTAGGCGAAAGCCCTTCGTTATCCTCCGATTTGAAGAGTTTTATTTTCCCATTTTTTATGTATCCCTGATATTTACTTTTAGAAAAAAACCAAACATTATTATCATCGTCTACAGACAATTCCCAAACATCTTGATTAGCCAAACCATCTTCGTTGGTATAATTTGTAAAATGGAAACCATCGAATTTACTTAATCCTCTATTGGTTGCAAACCACATCGCTCCATCCAAATCCTGCGTCATGCGGTAGATTTGGGAAGATGGTAAACCATCTTTCACAGAATACACCGTAGTGCCTTGTTGAGAATACACCCAATAAGGAAAAAGCATGATACAGATGAATAGTAAATTAAATCTCAATTTTTCTAATACGTTGATAAACAAATATATTCAAAAATAAAATGTCATTCGCTCTCAACAATACGAAGTGTACATCACATATCTTGAATATGGATTTTAAATCGATAAAGTAAAAAAGTTATTTTATGAAAATCGCTAATAGATTTCTTTTTGTATTATAGATTTTATGAACTTATTTTAAAGTATCTTAAGTTTTAACGATATGAACACTGCCAATATTGAATCCAACAAATTGTATAATAATTACAAATCCAATTTAAACTTTGACGGAAGTAAATAAAAAATACAGATTATTCCAAATATTGCTTTTGGCATTAAGAATTCAGAATTTTTTCGATTTGCTTAATATGTCTCAAATTATGATTAATAACAAATCGGAATGTATCGCCCAATCGGATTTTGATTATCGGCGTTAAAGAAATATTAGTTTTAATTTTAGATAAATTTTTACTTTTTGCAATTTCCAAATGTTTTAAAAGTTGATTTTGGTTAAGGAGAAAAACATCAATAATTTTTCGATCCAAATTCGTGAAAATAGGATTCATCACTTTTGGTGTTTTCATTTTGTTGAGTTTGTCTTTTGGAAGCATACTGTTTGCGAAATAATTGCCCAAAATTCCAGAGGAAAAACTTTTAGTAGCTTTTAAATTGCTTTGTTGCATTTTGGTTTCAATTTCTTGATGGTAAAAATTGGCGTAAAGATTGAGATGTTGAATAACTTCCAAAATGCTCCAAGAATTTTCGTTAATTCTTTTATTAAGCTCTTTGTCAGAAAGAGATTTTAGGCTTTCTACAAATTGTTGATTTTCGCTAGTTTGTTTTATGAGTTGAGAAAGTAAATCTTCGGAATTAAATTTCATTTTTTTGTTCAAAATTTGGCATTTTCGGTGACAAAATGCTTGATTGAAGTCAAGATTTTTTTAAACGCGAAAAAGTTTCTGGACTCATTCTAAGATAATTTGCAATCAATTTATTAGGAATCAGTTGAAAAAGCTGCTGACTTCTTGCAAGAACGCGATCAAATCTATCTTTTGGAGAATCGAGTAGGAGGTCTTTTTCACGTTCTAATTGTTGCAAAACCAAATCTTCTAAAAGTCTAATGTAGAAATTTTGATTTTCTGAGCTTGAATTGACAAAAGCCATAAAATTCTTTTTCTCTGCAACCAAAACTGTTGACTTTTTAATGGCTTGAATAACATAATCGGACTTGTTTTCAGAAATAAAAGAATCCAAAGCAACAATCAAATTGTTATCATAACCAAATCGAATAATTTGCTCTTCGCCTTCATTAATAATTGAAATTTTTAGACTTCCGTTTTTAACAAAGTAAATATTAGAATCAATGCTATTTTCCGCTTTCAAAAACTCATTTCGTTTCAAAATGATTTCTTTTTTGAAAATATTAGCAGAAATTATTTTATCTAAAATGTCCATCAATCGGCTTATATAAAGTATGAATACTGTTTTAAATTTAATAAAAATCCGCTCAATATTTAAGCGGATTTTGTTTTTTATTTGTAAAGCGATTTAATTAAGAATCTCATTAATTTTTGGATATTCAGAAATCTTTCGGAATTCAAAACGATTAGATTTTTGCAAAACATCGATAAATTCATCCAATTCTGCAAGCGATTCGTCATCCGTCAAATATTGATCGTGCGTCAAAAACACCAAATGTTTAGACGTTTTCTCTAAATCATTCAAAAAAATACTGTCGACTTTTTTCATCATTTGTTGGTGGTTTCCTTTTAATGACATTTTTGCGGTAGGACGCCATTCGAGATCCCAACCAACCAGTTTGTAACCAGCAATTTGTAGTTGATTGGCAGCAAGTTTTGAAGCCGAAATATCAGTAACACTTATGTTATTAAGTCGCCAAATATTACGTCCAGGCGTTCTTGCTATTTTATTATTTAAACCCAAAAGAACCTGCGCCGAATCAAAATCTGCAACGACTTTTTCAGGATTTTTGTAAAACTCCGAATAACGATTATCCGCGTGACTAAAACTATGATTAGCGATTTCTATCAAAGAATCTTTTTGCAAATCTGCGAAATCTTTTTTCTGTTTAGCGCTTCCATTAACGTGTTTACCCACAACGAAAGTGGTTGCTACAACATTTCTTTTATGCAAAATTTTCAAGAGATTTTCGGTTCCACGATTTGGTCCATCGTCAAAAGTTAAATAGATAATTCGCTTGTTATCGCTTATTGTTTCGTCAGTTTTATCAGTTTCATCAACTTTAATAACATTTTTTGAGACGGGTTTCTTTTGCGGTTGTTCGGTGGTTTTTGCGTCGATGCGTTCTGTCGTTTTATCACAGCCAACCAAAAGAAATGACGTTGCCGAAATTAATGCAAGCGTCCCAAGAAAAGCCGATCTTTTAAGCTTTTCTTCAAAAAATGTTTTCATAAATTTTAAATGGAATTAAGTTAAAGAAATGTTAAATTTTTCTATTTTAATTCTCATCAAATGTGATGCCGAGTTTTTGCTTTTCTTAAATAAAAGTGTTAAAATTTAGTCCAAATTAAAACTTTAACATTTTTAGAATTTTTAAAGTTGTTTAATCTTGAAAAATCAACTTAAAACCTGTGAAAATATTTAGAAAAATCTAAATAAAAATTTTACAGAAACTTTGATTTTAAAATATCTTGAAGCTTTTGCATGCCTTCTGTTGCAGAGCTTTTAAAACAGTTTTCTTTATTTCTAAACATCGAAAAATCTAAATTGGGATCAATCACAAAAATCTCAGCATTTGTAGGAACATCATGCACTAAACCTGCTGCAGGATAAACTTGCATAGACGTCCCAATAACCAAAAACAAATCCGCTTCCGAAGCAATTTCGGCAGCATTTTGCATCTCTGGAACCATCTCGCCAAACCAAACAATGTGAGGTCGCAATTGTATGCCATTTTCGTCCAAATCGCCCATATTAAGGTCGTCTTCCCAAAGAATTGAGTCGTTTTCTGAATTTACTGGTCGCACTTTGCGAAGTTCACCATGAAGATGTGTCACCTTTGTAGAGCCCGCACGTTCATGCAAGT
>JAEXRP010000117.1:0-27511 GCA_023440705.1 Bacteroidota bacterium | reverse complement strand
TTTGCGCGCCCCCCCCCCCCCCCCCCCCGAAACCTCATAGAAATATCTAATCTTAGATTTAACTCAATTTAATATTTACCGTCTTTTTAAGTTTCAATAATAACGTAATGATAACGAAAAAAATGACGGTTAAAACAATCATAACAGGTATGAATAAATTGCCCAATTGTTCGTATTGACCGTAATTTTTAGTGGACGAACTTATCTTTCCTAAAACAAAAATATCTCTTGCATTGTAGTAGAAACCTACTTTTTCGGGATCAAATATTTTAGCGAAAATTAAAAATATAAATGCGAATAATAACAGATATAAAATGAAGAACAAAACATACGAAAATCCGTTGCCTAGATTAAGAATTAAAGCTTTTAAAATCTTAATAGGATTAAATGTTTTTGTTGATTCTTCAAGTTTTTTTTGAGCCACCAATTCTTTAAGAAAGACTTCTGGTTGACCAATTTTTTCTAAAATATTTAGAAGTTTTTCAACATCATTTGTTTGAGAATTATCGTTTTGGAAACTCTCAAAAATATGACTGTTAACTTCCATCAAAATCTCTTCTCGATTGTTTGAGTCGAGTATTTTTGTTGTATTCTGAATGCGCAAAATGTAATCTTTGTAGATTCTTTTCGCATTGCTATCTGTGAATTCTATTTCTTTAAAGTTCATATTAAATTTTTTCGATGGTGGTGTTAAGTTGTGTCCAATAAGATTTCATTTCTTGGATGGTGTTTTTTCCAAGATTTGTTATTTCATAATACTTTCGCGGAATTCCCGACTCTTGCTCAATCCAAACTGCAGTGACTAGATTTTCGGTTTTTAAACGATTTAACAAAGGATACAAAGTTCCTTCAGCGATATCTGTTTCCGTTTGTTTTTTGATTTCGTTGATTAAATCATAGCCGTAATATTGTTTTCCATCTTTTAAAACAGACAGAACCAAAAATGACAATGTCCCTTTTTTGAGTTGAGAAATCCACTTGTTGATAAATTCTTCATTCATGTTTCAAATATAAAACAAAATACATAGTTATACTATGTATTTTGTTTTAATTTTTAAATTCATCTTTCTTGATTAAAATAAAAAAGCCCTCGTAGAAGTCTACAAGAGCAATTTTTATGTTTAATATTTTTTAATGATCATGTCAATTTGCGTAGATGTTAGTAAGTTTAATGTTGCTAATTGAAAACGATTGCTTGTTTAGGTTTAAAAAAGAATCGCTTTTTCGAGTTCTAATAGTTTTTGTTTGCGCCAGATACCGCCGCCGTAACCTGTTAATTTTCCGTCGCTTCCGATAACGCGATGGCAAGGTATGATAATCGAAATCTTATTAAGACCGTTAGCATTGGCAACTGCGCGAACGCCTTTTGGATTTCCTAAAATATTGGCTTGTTCCTGATAACTTCTCGTTGTGCCATAAGGAATCGTCCGAAGAACTTCCCAAACTTGCTTCTGAAAATCTGTCCCAACTGGCGATAAAGGCACCGAAAATTCTGTTCTTTTCCCTTCGAAATATTCTTTAAGTTCCTTTTCTAAAGTTATAAAATGTGGATTTTCACCTTGAATAATATTAGCATCAAAATGTTTAGAAATTTGTTTTAATTCTGTTGGTAAAGCTTTACGATCAGAAAATTCTAACATGCAAATGCCGTTGCTATCTCCACAAGCAATCATTGTCCCAATTGGGGTTTCGATGCGTTTTAGGTCAATTACTTTTTCCATTTTGGATTGCGTTGGCGACATACCAAATACATTTTTGAAACTTTCATTAAAACCGCTAAGACTTTCATAACCAGAATCCATCGCCGTTTCGATAATATTTTCGCCTTGTTGTAATTTTTTGAAAGCCGAATTTATTTTAAACATTCTTTGAAAAGCATGAAAGGTCATCCCGTGGTGTTTTAGAAACCAACGTCGCACATTAGCCGGTTCTAAACCTCGCTTCACCAAATCATAATCTTTAAATTTAAGACTTGGATCATTCGATAATTCGTCCAAGAGTTTTTGAATTTCAGTTGGCGTTTGATCTGGATTTTCCAAAGGTTTGCAAACTTTACAAGGTCGATAACCTTTTAAAATCGGATCTTTAGTATTATCAAAAAATTCAACATTCTCAATTTTTGGTTTTCGTGCTGTACAAGTTGGACGACAAAAAATCCCTGTCGTTTTAACCGCCATCCAAAAAACGCCTTCAAAATCAGGGTTTTTATCACAAGAGGCTTGATACATTATGTCGTTGGAAAGTTTCATTTTTTTATTTCAAAATTAAAACAGAACCTACTTTAATTACAACCGAAAAATGAACAAGTATTTTTTATTCGGTTTTGGCTTTCCATTTTCTAAGGACTTTAGTAAAAAAGAAAATAAAAATAAAGCCTATAATTAATAATGAAATACTTGTTATATCCATTCCTAATATTTCTAAAATACCATCACATTTGTAAGTTTCAAACTTATTTATAGGCAGCGCACGACAAGCGTCAATTTGATGTTTACTGATAATTCCTAGTATAAGTAAGACAAAGGGGACAAAAGTATTAAGACTGATATTAACTGCAATCGAGTTTATAAATTTTGAAAAAGTTTGATTAATACTGACAAACAAAATAAATAATCCGGTTATGAAAAACGTATACATAACAAAATATTCGACAAAATTACCTCCTACTGTAAAATTCACAATAAAGCTCAAAAGTGCGATAAATAACGACAAAACACCAGTTGTAATAATCGCAAATAATAAAGCTCGTAATCCCGTTACACGGAAACCTAAAATAATGGTCGCCAAACAAAATGAAATCCACAGAAACAAATGGATGTATTCCATGAAAAAGTCTTTATTTTTTATCGTATCGACATTCTCTAAAAGCTGTTTTAGGTGATCCGAATAAAAATAGTAATTGCTTAATCTTCTTTCAAAGAACTTTTCTGGTGATAATTGTTTATTAACTTCAGGATTAAAATCTTTGAGACTTACCGCTGCATCTACCACCTTGCCATCTTGTACAACAGCCGCCGTTGCAACATCAGCTGCTGCGTCAACCGCAGCTTCTGTAGCTGTCGCTGCTGCATAATCATTACCAGTATACCTGTATGGATCGTAGATATCATCTCGTTCTGGTTTGTATTTTTTAGTAAAATTAGAAACCTCAAAATTATCAGGATAAAATACTAAATCAGTTAAAGTTTTGGCACCAAGATTCGTTCGGATTTTATACTTTTTTGCAAGTTCAAAAAAAGCATCGAACTGCTTTTCAAAATTTTGTTTGTTTTTAGTGTTTAATAAATCAGCAACTGCTTTGTTAACTTTAGCTCGTTTTTGTTGTTGCGTTTCTGATACTTGAGATTCGGTATCGTCAACAATAGTGCCTTCGTAATAAGGTGCAAAACTCTCTCCACCTTGATCATAAAAAATTGAGGAATAGTTATAAAAACTTGGTGCAGTGGTCGGAATATACGATGACAAGTCCACAACATTCTTTTTGAAATAGAAAATCTTTTTATCTCTTTCGGTTTTTGTATAAGCAATTCTTGTCCCGTTGCTTGCTTCTGGTTCAGGTATTAGATATTCGTCATCACTATTTTTTTTGGTACTAATTTTAGGATAAACCTCAAAATATTGATAAACTCTGTCATAGTTGACAAAATATTTTTTATCTCTTTCAATTTTTTGAATATCTGTTTCGCAATACAAGTCAAAAAACGGTTTGGGATAAAGTCGATTTCCTAAAGTGAAGTCTTCATAATTGTGCGCCAGAAAAGGATAAGTTGTATTAATTAACTCAATATTTTTAGACATTTCTTTATCAGGATAAAGTCGATTAATATTGAGTTTATCCGCAAACATATACGATATATAAAAACTCGTACAGCTAAAAATAATCACAAAATATTGGACAAATTGAAAGAACAATTTGGTGCTCGAAACTGGATAAAAATTCTTGAATGCATTATTCTTAAACATATTAATCAACCAGCCTACCAACAGTAAAACCGAAATTATTAAATGAATAAAAATAATACCGTTCGTAAAATAATCGTCTACTGCACGACTGTTTTGTAAGGTCTCAGGATCGCTGTGTGCGAAAAATCCGATGCCAAAAAATATAAGATGAAATAAGAATGCTAAAGCCAACATCCAGACGATTTTGGTATTCCAAATTGTTGGATAACGCTCTAGTAAATATTGATTGATGCTAGAAATTTTGTTCATTTTGATAAATCTTAAACTACATTAATTAACAAAAAAACGTCTTGTCGATTTTGAAATATTACGGACATACACAACTTCGATGTCGGCATTACCAAGAACTGATAAAACTTGCGAGAATTTGGTTTCGATACCAAAATTCGCAATATAAATACCGCCATTGTATTTAAGCTGATGCAAATCTAAAGCGCCAAATAAAGTCAACAATTCTTCGCGACTTGCAGAAGAATCGATCTCAATAATTAGCTGATCGCCAAACTCTTCCGTCGAAGTCTGATGATTGTCTTTGTATTGTCCATTTTTGAGGAAGATAACTTTGTCCGAAATTTTTTCAACTTCATACAACTGTTGCGAACTAAGGATCAACGCAATCGGATTGTTAACCGAATTACAAATCGCCTTCAGATCTTCCAAAATAACTTGTTGCGCCAAGACATCGAGATTAGCTAAAGGCTCGTCCAACAACAAGATTTCGGGTTGACGAAGTAAGGTTCTTGCCAATTCGAATCGCATTTTGTAACCTGACGACAACTCGCTCCATTTAAGATGTTTATAATTCCAAAGGCCAAGTCGTGCAATCATCATTAATGTTCGTGTTTCGTTTTCCTCAGGATTGATTCCGTAATTGGAAAGCACGAATTTCAGATTGTCTTTTAGACTTCCGTACCATTTTTCTGTACGTTGCGGGATGTAGATTAATTTGGTTCTGAGATCAAAATCGTTAGTCGTTTTATCTTTAAAATTAAAACTAAGACTTCCGTCGTTGTACGATAATTCTTTAGCCAAAATCCGCAGTAAAGTGGTTTTACCATTACCATTCTCACCAACCAATCCGTAGACTTGACCTTTACGAATCTGCACCGAAACTGGGCCTAAAGAAAAACGATTGGAGCCATAAGACTTTTTGATATTTTTAGCTTCTAAAACCGAGTTGTCCGAGGATAATTCCTCAACTTGGATGCTAGCAATTTCATCTAAAAGACTTTTTGCTTTTTCGATAAGAGCATCGATGTTTGTTGGATTTTTTTCTCGCCAATCGGTTAACTCAATTGCTTTTTGATAAATGGACATCTTCTGAGTATCCATTGCGCAATCTAGTAATTTTCGAAAGCCAAGTTCGGTATCTCGATTGTCAAAAAAGCGAAAAACTTCATTGACGCGTTGCTGGTGTCTGGGCATAAATGATCATTAAGATGTTTTAAAGATAATATTTTAAACGAAAAAATAGACAGAATTTACATTAAGATTCTTGTATATTATTTATAACAAAGAAATTATTTAATTCATAAAAAAACAATTATTAATTTATTAAATAATCAAAAGTCTGATTAAAAATACATTAATTAAAAATATCTCTGTTTGCAATAGTTTGTAAAATATAAACACCTAAAATATATCATGTTATTTTTAAATATATTCTTTAGTTTATTATATAATTTTGCTGAATTGACAATAATAAACAAATATGAAAAGAAACTTTACGAGTTTTATTTTATTAAGTGCTGTAATACAGTTAAATGCGCAAGTAGGGATTAATACTACTTCTCCCAAAGCCACCTTTGATGTAACAGGAAATCCTGATAGTTTAACAAAAATCGATGGTATAATCGCTCCTCGGTTAACAGGTGCACAACTAAAGGCAAAAGATGTTGCTTATACAGCTGAACAAAAAGCAAGTATTGTATACGTGACTTCTGGTTTGGTCGCAAATGAGACTAGTCCTAAAACAAGCAATGTAACAACGGAAGGTTACTATTATTTTGATGGTGTAATCTGGCAAAAGTATGCGACAGGTTCATCGATAAATAATATCTGGATAAGACAAAATGATAATAAAGACATTACTTTGGTCTATCCTCTTGGAAAGGAAACTGAAAGATATAGTCAAAACGGACATAAAATAGTAGATATAGATGATGTATTCTATAAGTCTAGTTCTAGTGATCTTTCTACCGATATCTCAATGAATAGCGCAAATGGGAATGACTATTTTTTAAGAAAGATGAAGTCGAGCGATTTTGTAACAAATAATCCTAATCTACCAGAATCTCTACGAAAAGAAGTTACAGTTGTCGACAAAGATGACAATTCTAACTCAACGGGTCGATATTTTCATCAATATGACTTATTACAATCAGCTTCTGACAATACTAGAAACTTCCAATATCTATACACGCAATATAGTGTTGCGGATCACATGGGACAAGGTGAAGTAGGATTCTTGTCGGGACTAGTCTCTAACGGTATCTTGCGAAAATCGTCCAAAGCTAGCCGTATTTTCGGAACATATTCGCAGGCAACCTCTTTTTCTGATGAGGAAGTACTCTTCATGAAAGGCGCATACAATTTTGCGTCTCCAAGAGGGGCTGGGAAAATAACGGAAGTCATCGGATCACATAATTTTGTGTATAATTTTGCAAAAGCAACTTCGTCCGCCATAGATAACGTGTCAGCAACGCTTTCTGAAACATCATTAGACGATAAAAGTACTGGACAAATCCAAGATCTTCATGGTCATAGAATTATTAATAACGTAACAACTAATCCTGTAACTAACACCTACGGTGAGCGCATCACCTCTACAGTTCCTAATACTGTCAACCACTTTGGCTTGTACATCGATAATATTTCTACAGGAACAAATAGATGGTCTATTTACTCAAACGGAGGAAATTCATATTTTAAAGATAATGTCGGTATCGGAACGGATGCGCCAAACAAGGCATTACATGTTAAATCCACTAGCGATCCGCTACGTCTTGAAGGTTTACAGGAGGGAACAGCAAGCAATGCGCTTTTAGTTGCAGACGCTAACGGTGTTGTTAAAACGATGATGCCAACACAAATGTCAACTATGCCTCAGTATTTTTACGTGCCCTCGATAGTTTTTCCAACGTCGTTACTAGATGTGTCAACAAGTAATACCGATGACATCTATTACACTCCGTTAAGCGATACTTATACGGTCAAACTTTATAATATTTACCAAAAGCAGTTTGGGATGGTAGGTGATGTATCGGGAGCGAATCGTACTGCGTTAAGAAGTAATGCCTCTTCTGTTTTAAAAACTTTTACAAGCTCTGAGTTGGATTACTTTGTTACCTATTTTGATAATTCAGTTTTTGATCCTGCAAGTATTGCATTATCCGCGGAGGGCGTGTTAACTTATAAGATTATCACAAACTCTAAACCTACCGAAAAGACTTTTATGAATATTGTTTTCAAGGTTAAATAAATTCTCATCTCAATTTAAATGATTTTTTATGAAGAAAATTTTAAGTTTTCTTACAATATTGTGCATTACACACATTTTTGCTGCAGATTATTATTGGGTTGGAGGATCTGGTAATTGGTCAGATATTAACCATTGGCGAACATCATCTGGCGGCACATCTTTGCCTTCTGTTATTCCAGGTCCAACGGATAACGTGTTTTTTGACGCAAAATCAAATTTTACATCCTCTAGTAAAACCGTTACTATTGATAATACAGCTAATTGTCATAATATTATTTTTTCGGGTAGTGCCATCACGCCGACTTTAACACAAAGTGGCGGTCAAACCTTAAATATCTATGGCTCTAGCGAATGGCAAGCGGGGATGGGCGTTATTAACATCAACATGATCTATTATCGTAATACTGGCAATGCAAAAACAATAAAAAGTAATGCGGTAGTGTCTGGTAATACTGGAGCAAAAATCTTGTTTGAGGAAACAAAATCTATCACCTTATTAGATGATTATCAGGTAGGTTATGAGTTGTACCATAATGCTGGCACATGGATCACGAATAGTCATCAAGTAAAAATAGACGGACGTTTCTATGCGAACCAAGGAAACACGCCAAGAACCATAGAATTTGGAAGTTCTAAAATCTATTTAACAACTTCTAGTCCTTATTTTCAAACTAACTCTGCTGTTACAACAATTAATGCTGGGACTTCGCACATCTATTTTACGGGAAGAGTAACATCTAGTAGTTATGGATTAACAGCTTATCAGGGACAGAATTTTTACAATGTTACTTTTGAAGAACAAGCCAACATAAACTTAACAGGTTCTGCAAATTTTAATCAAGTAGAGTTTAAAGGTAATGGAAATATTTCTGGAAACAATACTTTTAAAACTTTGATTTTTGCACCTGCTAAAAACTATACTATTGAAGCTGATAAAAAACAAACTATTACAAATCTCTTTTCTACAAATGCGCCCGCTTGCGAAGGATGGACAAGTATATCATCTAGCAGTAACGCAACAACCACCGAAATAGTTGCAGCTTCTGGTGTTAGTATAATTGCTTCTGGAACGATTTTAAAAAACATTACAGCATCGGGAGGCGCAAGCTTTATCGCAAATAACTCGATTGGTGATGGTGTTACAGATGGTTGGCAGATACCACCAGCTGCAGGACAAGACTTGTATTGGGTAGGTGGATCTGGAAATTGGAACGACCGAACGCATTGGTCTAAAACTTCAGGTGGCACAGGTGGTTATTGTGTTCCGGGACCTTATGATAATACATTTATTAATAGTGGATCAGGTTTTATGCTCAATGATAAAACAATTACATTAGATAAAACTTCTTATACACATAATATTAATTTTTCGGGGAGCCAAGTTCCTCCCATATTGACGCAAAAGACGATAGGCTCAAACGAAGAATCACTTAACATATATGGCTCTAGCGAATGGCAAAGCGGTATGACCAACATTAACGTCGCTAAAATATTTTATCGAAATACAGGAGAAGCAAAAACGATAAAGAGCAACAATGTAATAACTGGTGCTTTATCCTCAATCATCTATTTTGAAGAAGAAAGTTCTATTAGTTTGCTAGACGATTTTATTGCAAATTATGAACTTTATCATCAAGCAGGAACATGGACAACTAACAATCATCAAGTTACTATTAATGGACGATTTTACGCAATATATGGTACTAAGCCTAAAGTAATAAATATGGGTAGCTCCAACTTTTATTTGCCCTATACAGTTCCATATTTTCAAACAAACTCAAGCTCAACCACGATTAATGCAGGAACGTCACATATACATTTCACTAATACAACGAGCAATAGTTATGGACTTATCGCAGGCGCTAACCAAAGATATTATAATGTGAGCTTTGATAATTCGTCAACGGCTGGATCGATAAGTGCACAAACAGGGATAGTATATTTTAATCAAGTTGAATTTAAAGGAAATGGAACAATCAACGGGAATAATAATTTCTATAACTTAATTTTGGCTCCAACTAAAAACTATAGTTTTCCTGCTGGGGCAACTCAAACAATAACTAATTTATTAAGTGCTTCAACGCCGAAATGTGGTGGTTGGTCAACAATTACTTCTAGCACACCTGGTAGCTTGGCGAAAATTGAGGCTGCCTCTAATGTTACGATTAACGTATCTGGTGTTATTATGCAAGATATATCGGGTGCGGGAGGCGCGACATTTATTGCTCAAAATTCTATTGATAATGGTAATAACAATCCTGGATGGCGATTTCCTATAACAGCAGGTCAAGATCTTTATTGGGTTGGTGGATCTGGTAATTGGAATGATAAAATGCATTGGTCGCAGAGCAGCAATGGTGCGGGAGGTTATTGCGTTCCAGGTCCATCAGACAATACTTTTTTTAATCAAGGATCTGGATTTACGACGGCTAGCAAAGTGATCGTTCTCGACAATACTGCTTATACAAGAAACATTACATTCTCTGGAAGTGCAGTTCCGCCAACAGTAACGCAAACTGGCTCTCAAACCCTCAATATCTATGGCTCTAGTGAATGGCAGAACGGAATGGGAACCATTAACATCAACCGATTGTACTATCGTCATACTGGTGATGCCAAGACTATAAAAAGTAATGATGTGATCTCTGGTAGTAACGCCGTTACTATTTATTTTGAAGAAGAAAATACGATAAGTTTATTAGACAATTACAAAATAGGATATGAGTTGTACCATCAGGCAGGTACATGGATCACTAATAATAATGATGTAACAATTTATGGACGATTTTATGCAAATTATGGGACTAAACCAAGAACGATAACGATGGGGTCATCAAATTTTTATCTCCCAAATAGTTCTCCGTACTTTCATACGCATTCTCCTTATGTTACGATAAACGCAGGGACTTCTCAACTAATTTTTACCGGAAATACAACAGCAAGTTATGGTTTATCAACTTATGATGGTCAGCAATTCAATAATGTAATTTTTGAAAGCAGAGCAAACGCGGCTATTAATTCAACAAACGGAACGACAAGCTATAATTCTGTTACTTTTAAAGGCGGCGGAAGCATAAAGGGAATTAATAATTTTAAAAATCTAGAATTCTCTTCTGGTAGAAGTTACATTCTAGATGCTTCAAAAACTCAAACTATTGAAAATTTGATATTGGGAGGTACGCCATGTGATGTCACTTTTATGCAAAGTAGCATTCCTGGTACGCATGCTAATGTTAATATTACAGGAACAACGACAAAGTTTAATTTTGGAAACCTAAAAGACATTAACGCTTCTGGGAAAGCACTTCATTTTGCTGAACAAAGTACAATCGCTAACCAGAATAATTCTAACATCACGTTTGATCCTTATAATCCTGGATCCTTCTCGGGTTTTGGTCCAGATTGGTTAAAACACAATATTAATGTGGCGGATCCAGCTACTTATATATTGACGACAAATGGTTTCTACGGAAATCTTTACACAACTTATAAATGGTATAAGGTAAATGATGCGCGCTATAATCCTAATGTTAGTATTAGCGATGCTAAGGATATTGATATTCGTAATTTCGGGTCAGGGACTTACCGTGTCGAAGTTAGTTATTCCAATGGGACGCAGGTCACTTGTAAGCTTGCAGAAGAGATATTAATAACGGCGCCAGATCGTGCCTTTGCGAACCCTAATCTCAGAATTAGAGTTAGATAAAAATAAAACAGCCACTCCATAATCGAGTGGCTGTTTGTATTTCTAGTGCTTGCCTTTACCGTGAGAATGGCCTTTATGTTTTCCTTTTTTAGCTTGCTTTTTATAATACTTTTTGTAAGCTTTATAGGTTTTTTCGTTGTTTTTATTTCTGTTATAGAAAGCTACCGGATTTTGACCTTTATAATATTTGTTTTTAAACTTAACATAATTGTCAGCGCCTAAAATACGTTCAATCTCCGAGTAACGATCGGTTCTCCATCTATCTGGATTTGTCCCGTAATAACGATTCCAAGAGTCATAGTCGGTATAGCGATTATTAAGGGAGAACAATTGATCTTTTTGTGTATTCGATAACAATAGATCGGCGATAACAGTCTGCCAATTAACATCATTAATACTACTTCTGTAGGCATCGTAATATATCGATTGCGATGACGCTAATCCTAGTCCAAGCGCCAACATCATCATTGTCATTAACTTTTTCATAATTCTAAATTTTAAGTTTTACAAAAAAGAAGTTTCAAGTATTATACCAAAATAAGAAAAGCACATCTGGAAAGGAATTTGAAGCGGTTTTTAAACTTATTTAAAAGATGTTATTCTGATCAATCCTTTATTTTCGTGGTACATCATGCAAGTGACAATCCCGTCGCGCTCGCTACAATCTTTGGTCATTTCGTAGCTGACATTTAGTTTTTCACCGTCTTTTTTATCTTTAATTAGTTTATCATTACAAACTAAAAAATCACCTTTTCCTGCAATTCTGATGTAGGTTCCGGTACAATCTCTTACAATGTTTCCAGTTTCGGAAGTGTTGTTTAGTTGGCTAGTACACGACAATAATATACCTGCTATGCTAAAAGTAGTTATTAGGTTTTTGATATTCATAATTTAAAATTTTTGATAAAATTAATAAACTTTGATGTTTTGGTTGTCAATAATTAAATTAAATTTTAGAACAGATAAAAAAGCTTTGGCTCATACACATACACAAAAATCTTGTCGATGCTTATCTAGATGCTGCTATCAGAACACAGTATTACCGCTACTTTGCGACTGATGTTAAGTTGTTTTTTAGTTGGATTTTTGATGTAGAAGCTATAAAAGATTATTTAAAACCCAACCACCATTGTAAAGATGCCTATTCAAAAATTTATTTTATAATAAATGCTTAAGATCATTATGATGTGACTCGTAGATCTAGCATTTCATTTTTACAATTTTATAATTAAAATTTCACTGTTATTTTTGCCCAATTCATATCGAGTGATTTGTGGTGTATGTTGTTGGATAAAATATTCCTTTGATGTAGAGTAGGAGACTAGTGTCTTCTTGTTTTCAAATACCGATTTTTAGGTATTTGCTTACAAAGATAATAGTTAAAAAATGTCCACAGATTATACTTTCAAATACACTTCTTGCCACATAAAAATATAGAGTTTTTTAGCTGCAAAATACCTAGTATTAGGTATTTCGAGACAATTTTTGGAAGCTTAGATTTGATATTGAATACATACCTATTCGAAAACTAAAAAACCAAATGATATGGCACTTACAAATCTTAACAACACGCATCTTACAGCAGCCGAAGTTACCGCTGCACAAGATGCCATGACGAATCTAGAAACTGCATTAGCAAGCATTAATGTAAATCTAACTGCGGAAGACCGCCAACGCTACGGCAGCATCAACGAGCAGAACAAACTTTTCGTAAACAAAGTTGCCGACTACCACACCAATGCACCCAGTTTGCAAACCGCACAAGTCGATTGGGCAGAGTTTGATAACGACCACAGTAGCCGCACCAACCTCGAAGGCCTCATCAATAGGCTGGATGCATTGACTACAAAACTGAAAAACGCCAAAATCTTACACGATTACGACAATTATCAGGCGGCATTGGTAGATTACGCATACACCAACTTTATGGCGGGTACAGGCGCCAATGGTTTTGAAAACAAACAGAATGAGCTAAAACAATTCTTCATGAAAACCCCTCCCGCTACGCCACCAACTAATCCAACCCCTTAATTTAATAGTCCGTTGGTCTACAAAACCCTTCCGAAATACTAGAACAAGCCTTTTGGAGGGGTTTTTTAGAACAAATGATAAGTAAAAGACTACAAAAGTGAGCTTAACTAACCCCAATCTTAGGTCTTGCAAGCCCAACGGATCATAAAAATACCCCGCGGGATGATTAAAAGACTATAAAACAATATAAAAACTAACACAAAAACAATAGAAACCATGAAAACAAAATTATTAATTATAGCTAGTACCTTCATGATCTTAATGAATGTACAAGCTCAGAAACATAATGACTCTCTCATTATTTATGACTTCTTAAAAGGTGTTTATTTAAAACACAGTATAAAACCCAAAAGAGGAAAGCCTGTTACACTACAAATAGCTAATATTAATCCACTTTTTTATGAAATTACAGTTAAAAGCAATGATAGGGAAGTCTCTTATCAAAATCTGGATATAGAATTAGCCAAAAGAACTTTAGATGACATACAAAAAAATAATTATTACAAAACAGAAGAAAATTTTGCACTTCAGGAGAGCTATATAGGTTTGTGGTCGGGCGAAAAAGAGGCGGGAGCTACTAAAAGTAAAGATTTTAATCAAATTCAGGATAAATACTCGGAGCTTAGTAAATCCAAAATAACTCTCGAAAAATTAGAAAAAGATAGAAAAAGCCTAAACGATAGTCTTAAAGTAGATATCGCAGAGAAAGACTCTCTTATTTTATCTGAAAAGCAAAGAATAGCTGCAAAAGAATATGAAATAAAAAAAATAGAAAACGAATCCAAAGATGACAATATTTTACGCCTTAGTGTAAGTGAAAAGAAAAAGCTTGTAGATAAAGCCTATAATGAGTATATAAGCTATACCCGAGAAATTATTAAACTGAACCAAAACTATTATAACTATATCGATAAAGTCATAAGTCCAGAACTGACCTATACCATGTACCAATCGATTATTGAAAATCAAGAAAATAATACACTGTACAAAAAATGTGAAGAAGACAAAAAGAGAAAAACAAGCCTGCTAACTGTAGAAGAACAAAAAAAATGTGACACGTTGTTAAGCAAAGCATTCCCTATTGAGACAACTTTTTTTCTTGATAGAGAAAAACTTAAAAATGCTTATGGAGTGGTAAAAACTTATCCACTCCTTTATCAAGATGTTGTTGCGAAAGTTAACGATTTTGTAGCCTTTGTTAACTATGGTAAACTTAGCACTACAAAAGAAACGGATCTCTTAATATTAAAAGCAGTTGCAACTAAAGATATCGAGCGTATCCAGCAAACGATAAAAGCAGCAGATGATATTGTACAGAAAATAAATCTTTCGAAAAAACTAAACCAAGTTGAAATTTTAGACAGGATACTTCAGAAGAAAGATACTTACGATTACTTTTCTGCACCTATACAAGGCGAAGAAGATTATTTAGAATTTAATGTTGAAATAAAAAGTAAAAGAGATCTTTCTAATACTTATCACATCAATAATGATAAGAGTTTTAGATATTTTGAATATCTAACTGGAGGTATTCGTTTTGATTTTAGTATAGGTACCACATTCGATTTTGGGACAGTTGATGAAAAGTATACACTAGATGCCCAAAATGTAATAAAAAGAGTTGATAATAATAAGTATAACCCAACAATTGCAGGTATTTTTCATGCAAGTTTCAGAAATACCAGCGATTTTGCTTGGGGAGTTTCGCTAGGTGCGTCGTTTACAACAGGTCTAAGTTTTAATTCAATTTTTCCAGGAATTAGTCTTCTCATAGGAAAAAGAAATAAGGTAATTATTACAGCAGGACCTTCATTAAGACAGGTTAATGAACTCAAATCTTATTATAAAGAAGGTAACACTTTAGCTTCTACATTAGCAGATGATGATTTATTAACGAAAAATTTTAAAATTGGTGGATTTGTTGGTATTTCTTACAATCTTACCCCAAAACAAAAAGAAACTTTAAAACTAAAATAAAACGTTAATTAATATTATCCCGTATTGGAATGATTAAACTGATTTCCACCAAATAAAAGCCTACAAAAACTCTGTAGGCTTTTTAATTTTTTTTAAAAATCAATTATTCGTATTTTCGAAGGAAATAAATAGTTATATGAAGAATAGATTATCCTTATTATTTTTGGCGGTTGCAGCGCTTGGCTTTGCGCAAGAAAATGTCAGCTACCAAAAACCTTCCGCAGAGATTTTGAAGTTAGCAGATTACGATCGTCCACCATCCATTATGATGGATAGCAAACGCGAAACTGTGATTTTAACTTACCGTTCAACATACAAAACTTTAGAAGATCTTAGTCAGGATGAGATGAAGTTGGGTGGACTTAGGATAAATCCTGTGACTAATATTTCGAGTACGATGACGTACTCTAACAACTTAAAAATTAAAAAAGTTAACGCTAAATCTGAAACGCAAGTTACAGGACTTCCTCAGAATGCACGTTTGGCTTATTTCCAATTGTCGCCAGACGAAAAATCTTTGGCGTTCACTAATACAACATCAAAAGGAGTAGAACTTTGGATCGTTGATCTAGCTTCGGCAAGCGCAAAAAAACTAACTTCTGATAATCTTAATGCTAATATGGGATCGCCATATTCGTGGTTTAGAGATTCTAAAGCTTTATTGGTTAATCAATTGTTAGCAAATCGTCCTGCGCTTTTGGATGATAAAAATAATCTTCCGACAGGGCCGACGGTATCGACAAGTGACGGAAAAGTGTCTCAAAACAGAACTTATCAAGACCTTCTTAAAAATCCGCAAGACGAAAAGAATTTTGAAACTTTAGTAACTTCAGAATTGTATAAAGTAAGTGTTGATGGGACTTCTAGCTTGTTCAAGAAAGCAGATATGTATGCTGGGCAAAGTTTTTCGCCTAATGGGAAATACGTCAATATTACAACATTACAAAAGCCTTTTTCGTACATCGTTCCTTTGTCAAGATTTCCGATGACAAGCGTTGTGTACGACGAATCTGGCAACGAAATTAAGAAAGTAAATACAATTCCTCTTACGGAGATTATGCCAAAAGGCTTTTCAGCAACGCGTGAAGGAAAACGTAATATGACGTGGCGTTCTGACAAACCTGCCGTTTTATATTTTGTTCAAGCTTTGGATGGTGGCGATCCAGCGAAAAATGTGGATTTCAGAGATGAGGTTTTCACATGGGAAGCGCCTTTTAATACAGAACCAAAATCTTTAGTGAAAGTGAAAGACCGTTTCGCAGGTATCCAATGGGGAGACGACCAGCATGCAATCGTTAATGATTCTTGGTATGATACGCGAAATGTTACAACTCAATTTTTAAATCCTTCAACAGGTGAGACGAAATTGATTTCTAAACGTAATTTCCAAGATATATACAGCGATCCTGGAGAGTTTCAAACTAAAAGAAATGAGTTCGGTCGCGATGTAATCGATGTCGAGGCTAACAAGTCTTATCTTTTAGGAGATGGTTTTACAAAAAAAGGACAATTCCCGTTCATTGATTCTTTTGATTGGAATTCTTTGAAAACGACAAGGTTGTACACGTCTAATGTTAAAGATAAAAAGGAAGATTTAATCGATATTCTTAATATTAAAAAGAATGAAATTCTTGTCCGTGAACAATCAAAAAATGAGTACCCGAATTATTATATCAAAAATTTTAAATCAGGAAAACTAACGCCAGTTACACAATTTGCGAATCCTTTTGCAAGTATTAAGGATGTTACTAAAGAAGTGATTCATTATAAAAGAAATGACGGCGTTGACTTAACTGGGACGCTTTATTTACCAGCTGGTTATAACAAAAAAGACAAATTGCCATTGTTGATTTGGGCTTATCCAGAAGAGTTTAAAGATAAAGCAACAGCAGGACAAAACTCTAAAAATCCGAACGAATTTACATTCCCAAGTTATGGATCATTTATCTATTGGGCGGCCAAAGGTTATGCGGTTTTGGATGATGCTTCGTTTCCAATTATTGGTGAAGGAAAGACAGAACCTAACGATACTTTTATCACGCAATTGGTTGCTGATGGAAAAGCTGCAATTGACGCAGTGGATAAATTAGGTTACATCGATCGAAAAAAAGTCGCAGTTGGCGGACACTCTTATGGTGCTTTTATGACAGCAAATCTATTGACGCACTCGGACTTATTCGCTTGTGGTATTGCGAGAAGTGGTGCTTATAACAGAACGTTGACGCCTTTTGGTTTTCAAAGTGAACAGCGTAATTATTGGGATGTCCCGAATATTTACAACGAGATGTCTCCCTTTATGAATGCTAACAAAATGAAAACACCAATGCTTTTGGTTCATGGCGAGGCGGATAACAATCCGGGGACTTTCACGCTGCAAACAGAGCGTTATTTCCAAGCATTGAAAAACCTTGGTGCGCCAGTTAGAATGGTATTGTTGCCTAAAGAATCGCACGGTTATGTTGCGAAAGAAAATATTCTTCACCTACTTTGGGAGCAAGATCAGTTTTTAGAAAAATGTTTAAAAACTAAATAAACATCAATTTTAATAATAAAAAAACCATCGGAAGTCCGATGGTTTTTTATGTTTTAGATTAAAAGAAATTATGCATTCTTTTCTTTTAATAAATCTCTGATTTGAGTCAAAAGTTCCTCTTGAGTTGGACCAGCTGGCGCTTCCTCAACAACAGCTTCTGGTTTTTTCAATTTGTTGATACCTTTGATCATTACAAATAAAGCGAAAGCCACCACTGTAAATGAAATTGCTGCAGAAATGAAATTTCCGTATTTAATAGCAGTTCCAGGAATTACAAGTTGTGATAGGTTTTCAGCATTAATTGCTTTTAAAGCTGGATTAAGGATAGCAGGGGTAATAAGGTCTTCAACTAACGAAGTTACAATTTTACCAAATGCTCCACCGATAACTACACCGACAGCCAAGTCAATCACGTTACCTTTAACAGCAAACTCTTTAAATTCTTTAAAAAATCCCATAGTGTTTTGTTTAATGTGTCTGCAAAAATATGAAAATATATTAAAGTTTTATGAACTTCATCATTTGTTTTATAAACTTATTGCAAAATTTTAGAAATAGAACGATATTTGCATCGTTGCTTTTATTAAATTAGCAAAAACTACATGATGAAAATACTCAACGTTAACCAATTGCGTGAATGTGATCAATTTACAATAAAAAATAAGCCAATTTTTTCCATAAATCTCATGGAGAAAGCGGCTGCGGAAAGTTGTCAGTGGCTTTTAAAAAATGCTAATCCTAGTGATGATTTTATTATTTTTTGTGGAAATGGGAATAATGGCGGAGATGGTCTAGCGTTGGCACGATTGCTAGCTCAAAATAATAGAAAAGTTAAAGTCGTAGTTAATTACGGAAAAAAATTTTCGAAAGATGCTGTAACCAATTTACAACGTATACCGGAGACAGTACCTATTATTGATGCAAGTGATTTTACACGTGGTATAATTCGTAATTCCACCGTTATTGTGGATGCTATTTTTGGTATCGGTCTTAATAAGAATATCGGTCAACCTTGGGAGAATGTTATCACCGAAATTAATAACCTTTCTAATCGCGTTGTTTCTCTAGACTTACCATCTGGGCTTAGTCCGGACGGAGATAAAGACAGTAGTATTCATGTGAAAGCTAATGATACACTTAGCTTCCATTTTTATAAGAAGACCTTTTTTCATTCGGAGACGGGTATTAATTGTGGCAGAATTCATGTGTTAGATGTTGACCTAAGTGCAACATATATTAATGAAGTCGTTGTCAGCTCTTTTGTTGCAGATGATGCAGAGGTTAAACGGATTTATAAAGCACGTCCAGAATTTAGCCACAAAGGACATTTTGGAAAAGCAGTTGTAGTTGGGGGTAGTTATGGTAAAACAGGAGCTATATTATTGGCTGGTCGTGTTTGTGCTAGAGTTGGTGCAGGTTTGACCTTTATTAGTGCGCCAGAATGTGCCTACTCCGCAAGTCTTATGCAAGTTCCAGAAGCTATGTTTGAGTTTGCAGGTGCCCGCGAGGTTGAAGCTATTAATGTGATTGAGGATGGCGAGTACGGAATTGGACCAGGCTTTGGACGAACTGAAACAGCTAGATTAGCGCTTGAGAATTTCTTAAGAAGTCATAGCCGTCCTATTTTGTTAGATGCAGATGCTTTAGCATTGTTTTCTAGTCATTTTAATTTACTCTCATGGGTGCCAAAAGATTCTATTTTGACGCCGCATCCTAAAGAATTTGATCGCCTTTTTGGGGCTTCACCTAATTCTTTTGCGAGATTAGAATTGGCAAAAGAAATGGCAAAAAAACATCAGCTTAATATTGTTCTTAAAGATCATCATACGCAAATCGTTCTTCATACTGGAGAAGTTTATTATAATGTTACGGGGAATTCTGGTTTGGCAAAAGGAGGAAGTGGTGACGTTTTAACGGGAATTATCACCTCTCTTTTAGCACAAAAATATTCACCTAAAGAAGCCGCTATTTTTGGCGTGTGGATACATGGTAAAGCCGCAGATTTAGCACTTAAAGGACAGTCTAAAGAAAGTCTTCTCGCATCAGATGTTATCGAAAGCGTTGGTAAAGTTTTTAACTATCTGTCAAAGTAGAAATTAAAATACTAATTATAACAATTAAAATTGTCCAGATCCACACGGATTTGGACATTTTTGTTTGTTGTCCCATCGCCACTTTATAAATGCTAGATTGGACTTCAAAAAAAATAATTAAAACAAAAGTGTTAATCAACATTCCAAAAGAAGATTTCAAATCGAGATTCCAGTTTTGTTTAATGAAAGAAACATCAGATATTTTTAAAGATTTTAAATCAGCGATTTGCGTACTAAAAATCACAAAAAAAATTAATCCTAAAATTGGCAGTAACCAATAGAATAGTTTGTTACCAAATCCATCAGCATCACCATTAAATCCAAAATGCGTGGGTATTCTTGCTGGAAGACTACGGTAGGTGAGCGCACTGAACAATAACAGCCCAAATAGTACTAAAGAATTAATGAGTATTAATAGGATTATCATTTTTAATTGAAAATTTGGATGAAGAAAATATTTAAATTTTATAGCAATTTAAAACTATTTTAATAAAAACGGAATTCTTTTATCGTTAAATTTGTTATATGATAAATGATAAAAAGAATGAAATTTTTCGACAATTAGTCGAAAACAAATTCCAAATATACAATTCGCTTTTCATGAGCTTGCCTTATGATAAAATGACGAATATTGGCATGTTGCTGCCGTTTTTATACGAAGAAAGTAAAGAAGGTTACGACAAAGCTTTGTCGCCAGAAGAGATTATTAATTCGTTTTTTAAAAACCACACAGACCTCGAATCTGAAGATCAAAAGTTAGAACTGCTTTTCAAGATCGTTCAGTATATCGAGCGACAAGTGGTTTTGTTTGATAGCATCGAAGATGCTGCGTTCCAAAAGTTACATTCGGATGCCGATTCTGGCACTGTTCTTAATCTTTACGAACGAGCTTTGCAAGATCATCGTTTGACTGATGTTCGAAAAAAGTTAAAAGATTTCTCTGTTAAAATCGTTTTTACGGCGCATCCAACACAGTTTTATCCAAACGCAGTCCAGAGAATTATTCATGATTTGCGAGATGCCATTCAGAATGATTCTGTTACAAATATTGATGTGCTTTTGCAACAGTTAGGCAAGACGCCATTTGTTAATAAAGAGCGTCCAACGCCTTTGGACGAGGCGATGAGCATTATGTATTATTTGCGTTATGTCTATTACCAAAGCATTGGCGATTTGTACAAAAAACTTAAAGAAACTTTCGGAACCGATGATTATCACTTACATCCCGATATTATAAAACTTGGTTTTTGGCCTGGCGGTGATCGTGACGGAAATCCGTTTGTGACTGCTGATGTAACTTTGGAAGTCGCAAAAGAACTTCGAAGTTCGATTCTTAAATGTTATTACGGACATCTTAAAAATTTGAGAAGAAGACTTAGTTTTAGAGGTGTTTCCGAAGTTTTGGAAGATTTGAGCCATCAATTATATCAAGCGATTTTCCAAAAGGATTTTGAAATTTCTGAAACTGAGATTATTGCTAAAATCGATCAAGCTGAGCATATTTTAATCACAGAACATCAGTCGCTCTTCCGAGAATTATTGGACGATTATCGTGATCGAGTGAAGATTTTTGGGACACATTTTGCAACTTTGGATATTCGTCAAGATAGCCGTGTTCATCAGAAAATAATTGATACAATCTTTAATCATTTATTTAAAAATGAAGAAAATTCTGAAATTCCTAATCAGCAAAGATTTGAAAGTTTATTAAACTCTGATAATCATGTTAAACCTAATGATTTTGAAGATGAAATTGTAAAAGATACTTTGCAAAATATCTTGAATGTTACTAAAATTCAGCAACAAAATGGCGAACGCGGATTGCATCGCTACATTATTTCTAATTCGGATGAGGTTAAAGATGTGATGAATGTTTTGGCTTTGTTCAAAGTTAGCGGTTATCAAAATGACGCCATCAAAATGGATATTGTTCCACTTTTTGAAACCATGGAAGGTCTCGATAATGCTGAAACGGTGATGCGAGATTTGTATCAACTTCCGTTTTATCAATCGCATCTCAACAAGCGTGGCAATCAACAATACATTATGTTGGGTTTTTCGGATGGGACAAAAGATGGCGGTTATTTGAAAGCGAATTGGGAAATCTATCGAGCAAAAGAGCGTTTGACAGCCATTGCAAAAGAATTTGGAATTAAAGTCATCTTCTTTGACGGACGTGGTGGTCCACCAGCAAGAGGTGGTGGCAAGACGCATGATTTCTATGCTTCACAAGGAAAAACGATCGCCAACAACGAGTTAGAATTGACGATACAAGGTCAAACAATTACCAGTGTTTTTGGGAATAAAGACCAAGCGAAATACAATTTTGAACAGTTATTGACAGCAGGAATTGAGAACGATGTTTTTGAAAATTCTAAAAAAGATTTGACAGAAAAAGAGCGTCATTTAATTGATAATTTAGCGGAACTTAGTTTCGAAAAATATTCTGAGTTAAAAGCGCATCCGATGTTTGTGCCGTATTTGCAAGAGATGAGCACACTCGAATATTACGGAAAAACCAATATTGGAAGTCGTCCGAGCAAACGTGGCGCGGATGGCGAATTAAAATTTGAAGATTTGCGGGCGATACCTTTTGTGGGTTCTTGGTCACAACTTAAGCAGAATGTTCCTGGCTTTTATGGATTCGGGACCGCGCTTAAAATTTTGAAAGATCAAGGTCGATTTGATGAAGTTAAATTCTTGTATCAACATTCGGATTTTTTCAAAACTTTAGTGCTTAATTCGATGATGTCGATGAACAAAACTTATTTTCCATTAACTTATTATATGAAAAAAAATAAAAAGTTTGGTGAGTTTTGGAATGTTCTTTTTGATGAATTCAATTTGTCGAAAGAATTGATGTTAGAGTTAACAGGTTTCAAAGTTTTGATGCAAGAAGAACCGCTTAACAGAAAATCGGTTTTAATAAGGGAAAAGATAGTGCTTCCGCTTCTGAGTATTCAACAATATGCATTAATGCAAATACAGAAAAATTCTGATAACAAAGCCGTTTATGAGAAGTTAGTGATTCGATCTTTGTTTGGTAATATTAATGCAAGTCGTAATTCTGCTTAGTTTTTTAATTTAACACAAAAACAAAATCCATTGACTATGGCAGACTCAATATCAGGCGTTTCTTCAGAGCTTTTTCGAACCATCTTTATGAATACTTCCATCGGAATCGTGTGGATGGATTCAGAGAATTTTAAAATTAAAACGATAAATCCTGCATTTCTAGATGTTTTTGATCTTGATGAAAATTGTATTGGTAAAAGTGGTTTAGACGTTTTTCCAGATTTAATTGTTAAAGATAATTTAGATATAATTTCTGACATTATTAGTAATGGCGGAAAACATAAACATGTTATTCAACTTTTAAAAAATGATGCAGAAAAGTCGGATGATGTACAGTTTTTTGTTTTAGAAATATCTCGTGTTAGTTTTGAAAATAAATTTGGACTAATGATAACACTGCGCCAAATTGGAGAGCGATTGTTCTTCGAAAAACGCATGGCTGAATCAAAAGAAAAGTTCGATTATCAGGTGGCTGGATCATTGTTTTCGAAAGCAATTTTGGTTGGTGAAGATGCGCAAATCGAGATCGCTAATGAACGTATGATTTTGACTTTGGGTAAAGGCTATAATATTTTAGGTTCTTCTATTTTTGATCTTTTCCCTGAATTAAAATCTCAAAAAATTGCTGAGTTATACAAGCTTTGTTTGGAAGAAGAAACAAAGATTTTCGAAAAGTGTATTTCCATAGAAATCAATATTAATGGTGCTCTCAAACATTTATTTTTAAAATTTGCTTTAAAACCGATAACAAACAAAAAGGGAGATCAAAAGGCAGTTTTGTTGTCCGTTCTTAATATTACAGATTTGGTCGTTGCAAAGCAAAAGTTGTACGATCGAGAAGCTTTGCTCAAACATTTTATCGAAAATTTACCAGTTGCTATTAATGTTTTAGAAGGTAAAGATTTTGTCTATCGTGTTTCTAATAAGATTTCGGAGAGTGTTTGGGGATACAAAATAGATATAGGCACTCGCGTTATTGATACTGTCCCAGGTATTGAAGAACGTCCGATTTTTAAAAATTTACAAAAAGTTTTTAATGAAGGTATTCAGTACGAAAAGAAGGAGCACGAATATGTTGATGCGAAAGGGAATACGCAATATATTAATTATATTTTTCAGCCAATTAGAGATGTTGACGGTAATGTGAAGTATGTGATGACTTTGGGTTATGATGTTTCGGAAGAACTAAAATATAAAAAACAACTCCGCGAAAACGAAAAGAAATTCAAAACCTTGGCAGAATCGATGCCGCAATTGGTTTGGACTGCAGATAATGAAGGTAGTGCAGATTATTTTAACAGTAATTGGTATACCGTAACTGACATTCCGTATGGCGAAAATCCATGGGGAAACCTCGAAAAATTATTAGGTGTTTCGTCTTCAGAAGCAAAGGTTCTTACCGCAGAATGGTACAATTGCATCGCTAATAAAAAAGTTTATGAAAAAGAAATGTTGTTTAATAATTATAAAAAAACGGGTAAAAAACACTGGTTTTTAGTGAGAGCAATTCCGATTTATAATGACGAAAAAATGGTCGATTCATGGATCGGAACTTGTACAGATATCGACGATTTCAAACAATTACAACAACAGAAAGATGACTTTTTGGGGATTGCAAGTCATGAACTAAAAACCCCGCTAACCAGTCTAAAATTATATTCTCAGTACATCGGAAGAAATCTGCAAAATCTAGGAGATACAGCTAATGCAAGTGTTGCTCGGAAAATGGACGAGCAGATTAATAAATTGACAGAGTTAATTGCTGAACTTCTTGACGTTACAAAAATCCAAAACGGAAGAATAGAATTAAAATCTAGTAAATTTGATTTTAATGACTTGGTGAATGAAGTTGTAGAAGAACAACAAATGGCGAGTAGACATCAGATTCTTGTTAATGCTAAGCCAGTTGGGATGATAGAAGCCGATCGTCATCGACTATCGCAAGTCATGAGCAACTTGATAGGTAATGCGATCAAATATTCGCCAGATGCTGATAAAGTCGTTGTAACTGCCGAACATCTGGGTGATAAAATCAGATTTTGTGTTCAAGATTATGGCATTGGAATTCCTGAAGAAAAAATTGAACACGTTTTTAAACAATATTATCGTGTGAGTGGTGAGAAGGAGCATACAATTCCGGGTTTGGGACTTGGTTTGTATATTTCTGCCGAAATCATCAAAAGAAGTAATGGTAACATTTATGTTAATTCTGAAAGGGGAAAAGGGTCTAATTTTTGTTTTGAACTTCCTGTAAAAAACTAATACAATCTTTTCTCAAATGTCGGAATTAAATAAAAAAATTATCATCGTTGATGACAATATTGCGATTTTGGATTCGTTGCAGATGATGTTGGATTTGGAAGGTTATAATGTTCAGATTTTCGAAAAAGGTTCTGAAATGTATCAACAACTTGACAAAAATAATTTGCCCAATCTTATCCTGATGGATATGTGGTTGGCTGGTGAAGACGGGCGTGATATTTGTCGATTAATTCGTGCCAATGAGGATTTCGCATCACTTCCAGTTATTATCATGTCTGCAAGTCGGGGTCTCGCAAATTCCGCTATCGAAAGTGGCGCTAACGAATTTGTTGCCAAGCCTTTTGACCTTTTCGATGTTTTGGATAAAATTAAAAAGTATTGTGATAAAAATTAAAAGACTGCCTTTCTAGACAGTCTTTTATAATTATTCTTATTGAGCAGAATTTTCAACATCTTGTTTTAATTCGCCAGCTTTATTTTTTGCTTGATCAACCACTTCGTTCGCTTTGGATTTTAGATCGTTACCGAATTTTGTTAAGTTGTCTTTTGCAGTATTGATTTTATCTTTTACAGCTTGTTGCTCTTCTGGCGTTGACTTTTTGTATTTCCAATATGCTAAAGCGCCTAATCCTAATAAAGCCAAAAGGCCATTTTTTTTAGATCCCATAATTTATTTGTTTTAATTATTAACTATTTGTTCTAGTAGTCTAAAAGGAAATAACGTGCCAAAAAAGAATTGTTAATTCATAATAAAAGTTAAATTTTGGAGTAGTTAATCCTGTTTTTTGATGCTGATTGTAAGTTTATTAGTCACCTAAGTTTAATCAGTTTTTCTATAAATATATGTTTAAAAAAAATGAAATTCTCTTTTGACAATCGTGGTAAACAGTTACTGCTTTTCGTCCAAACTATTGATGGCTTCGATTAGGTTTTCTTCGCCGTGACCGCCACATTTACTATACACAATTTTACCATCTTTATCAATAACTGTTTTTAAAGGATAACAAAATGAACCAAGTAAAATTTGTTTTTGCTTTTCAGTACTTTGTGTATTGTCAATTTGATCAAATAGGATTCCGGAGTTTTGCATCTTTTGATGAAGTGCTTTTTGGTCATCATCGTGATCTTCAAGAATTCCAATGAAGTTAGCTTTATCTTTAGTCGCTTCATAGACGCGATTCATTTCTGCTGGCATATCGTAGGTGTCCGATTTTTGAAGATAATCTTTGCGATATACAATAACGACCAAAGTTTTTCCGAGGTAGTCTTTTGTGTTGAAAGTCTTCCCAGAAATAGTCTTTGCCGAAAAATCTTTCAATTTTTGTTCCGGTTCTAGATTTATTAATTTTTTTCGGTATTCAGCTAATTCTTTTGTACGATCAATGTCTGGTTCTTCTTTTTTCTGACACGAAAATGCAAATGGAAGGATTAGCGTTAGTAAAAGAAGTTTTTTCATAATTGTTTTTATGTTTCTAAAATACAACTTTTTGCTAAACAAATTCGCCCAGAAAGTTTATTTTCTGGGCGAATTCAATATTTTGATCGATGCTTTTTACTTCGCATCTTGCCATTCGTTAGCGAAGTCGATGAAATCTGCTACAGACAATTCTTCAGCTCTTATATCAAGGAAAGGATGTGTTTTCATACTTTCAGGAATGTTGAGAACTTTTAGAGCATTGCTCAATTTTTTACGTCTTTGGTTAAAACCTGCTTTCACAATTTTCTTGAAAAGCTCCTCATTGCCAGCCAAACCTTCTTTTGGATTTCTGAGCATTCTGATAACGCCAGATTTTACTTTTGGTGGTGGATTGAAGACATTTTCGTGAACAGTGAAAAGATATTCTACATCGTAATAAGCTTGGATCATCACGGACAAAATTCCGTAATCTTTGGTGCGCGGTTTTGCGGCAGTGCGTTCCGCAACTTCTTTTTGGAACATCCCGACCATCTCTGGAACCACTTCGTAATTGTCAACTATTTTAAATAAAATCTGTGACGAAATATTGTACGGGAAATTCCCAATAACAGCCAGCTGTCCTTTAAAAACTGTTGGAATATCAATTTTCAGAAAGTCTCCAACGAAATGTTGTTCCTGTAACTTCGGATAATGAATCTTTAAATAGTCTATAGATTCGGTGTCGATTTCTGCAACAAAGGTTTCTGTTGGTTTGTCCAACAGAGACTTTGTTAGTACGCCCATTCCGGGACCAACTTCCAAAACTTGGTCATAGCCTTGGTAAGAAAGTCCATCGACAATATTTCTTGCAATATTTTGATCAGTCAAAAAGTGTTGACCTAGGTGTTTTTTGGCACGTACATTCATTTTGCAAAGATATTTATTTTTGAATTAGGAATTACGAGTATTGAATTATGAATTATGAATTATGAAT
>JAEXRP010000064.1:0-12594 GCA_023440705.1 Bacteroidota bacterium | reverse complement strand
ATTTATTTTTGAAATATTGACAACATTTTGCGCTGAAATCCATTGCTCCTGAATCGTTCCAAAATTGGCTTTAATATCGTAAACATCGCTTTTTGCACGACTTCCGATTTCCACTTCTTTTTCCGTTCTTGCGATTTGCTCTTTCATCCCCGCCACTTGCGGTTCTAGAACTTCCAACCAAGATTTGCTTTTTTGATACTGAAAAAACAGATTGATAATATTCAATTTTACATTATTCAAAATGCTTTGGGAACGGTATTCTGAGCTTTCTTTATTAAGTTTCGACAAACCGATATTCAAGTAATTTCTCCAATTGAATAAATCAACATTTGCTTGCGCTGAAAATTGATCGTATTGAACATTCATCGCTTCCCTCGCGTTGTTGCTAGGATTAATGGTCGATCCAAAACTATAGCTATGACCAACATTTGCGTTAACCGAAGGCAGTAATTTCCCAGTCGCCATGTTTTTCTCAAGGATGTTCTTGTTGACTTCCAAAAGCCCTTGTCGCACGTCTGGATTCGTTTTTTGGGCGTAATCCAGACATTGCTGCAAAGTCCAATTTTCTTGTGCAGAAAAAAGGTTAACAAGTAAAAATAGTAGGAATGAATATTTTTTCATTTTTATTTATTTGAATTTGTCATTAAGAAAGAGTTTAAAATATTCTTCCTCAAAAATGACAATTAACAATTCTATTTATTCGTATTTCAAGAATTTAACAAGATTTAGTTTTGTGGCTTTGATGGCTTTGATACTAACTACTGCGAAGGTTAATAAGAGCAAAAGAATCAAACTCAAAACGTACGGAAACCACGGCATATCGATCCGATACGCGAAATCTTTTAACCATTCGTTCATGGCGTAATATCCCAAAGGAAAACTCAAAACAACTGCTACAATCGTAATGATCAAGAATTTTTTTGTTAAATCCCAAACGATTGTTTTTTCATCAGCGCCAAGCGTTTTCTTGATCGCGACATCTTTTAATTTTTGTTCGATTAATAAAGATGACAATGAGAATAATCCCAATAAAGCAACCGCCAAAACAACCATATTTAGGACTGAAAACAATGTTTTTTGGTTTTCAAATTTTTGGAAGGTTTTTTGGAAATTTTTGTCAACAAAAGAATAATCAAATGGATAACCTTCATCAACTTCTTTCGTCCAAAAATCACGAATTCTAGTAATCGTTCCGTCTATATCGTTTTTAGAAAGCTTTATTTGAACACCATTCATTTGATTTTTCGCCCAATTTCTATTGTAATTAAAAAAAACCGCCGGTGTAACTGGTTCATTGACACCATTAATGTAAAAATCCTTGACAACGCCTATAATTTTATAATTTTTATTTTCTTCCCAACCCGTTTTCAGTTCTTTTCCTAAGGCTTGTTGATCATTCCAACCCATTTTTTTAGCGAAAGTTTCGTTCACAACCGCTCCATTAATGGTATCAGAAGCTTTTTTCCAATCTAAATCGCGACCAGAAGCCATTTTTATTTTATAGAACTTAAAATAATTTTCATCAATTCCGCCAACCATTACATTTTCCAACATTTTAGTTGTATCAGCCGCATATTTTGTAATCGACGTATTTCTCACACCAATCCCAATTTCTGAAATCGAACCCGTAACATCCACAACACCAGCAATTCTTTTAAGTTCGTCTTTCGTTCGCAGATATTTTTTGAGATTGAAATCTTTTTCTTGACGATTTTGCTTTTTAAATTGCACCGAAAGCACTTGATCGCCTTTAAATCCTAGTTCTTTATTCATCATGTGTTTCACTTGAGAATGAATAATAATTGAACAAATGATAAAGAATGACGAAATAATTAATTGAACGGTCAAAATTGAATTTCGCAACCAAACACCGCTTTTGCTTCTCGCAAAATTTCCTTTAAGGGTATTAATAGGTTTGAAATTGGACAAATACAAGGCTGGCAAAATCCCAGCAAACAAGGAAAAAACGAATAAAAACAATCCAGACAACAGAAAAATTCTGAAATCGTCTAACTTAATTTCTTTATTTAAAAATGTATTGAACTTCGGCAACAGCAACTCGATCATGCAAAAAGCAACAAAATAAGCCATCAAACAAATGACGAAGGTTTCTAACCAAAATTGAAAAACCAATTTCCCTTTTGAAGTTCCTAAAGCCTTTCTAACACCAACTTCTTTCGCTCTTTGAGCAGCTTGTGCTGTTTTTAAATTAACCAGATTAATTGCGGATAAAATCAAAATCAAAACGGAAAGTCCAAGCATAATCATGATGGATTTTTTGTCGCCTTTTTCTACTCCAAATCCAGCTGCGTCCAATCTCATTTTATCAATTCGTGTCAAAATAACCTTCAAACTATTATCGGCTTCATAACCCCATTTTTTGGCTGTTATTGCATCTTCGCGAAGCATATCTTTGGTTATTTTATCCTCCACTATTTTAGGATCTGTCCCAGGTTTCAATCTAAAAAAGCCTGTGTAACTATAATTCGTCCACTGATTGGCTTCCTTTAAACCTGGCATTCTAATCATAAATTCAGGTTTAAAAACCGTTTTCTCCGCAGGCATTTTATAAATCGCACTTACGGTAAACACTTTTCCATCATCATCTTTTTTTACTGATTTTCCCAGAGCATTCAGATACTCATCACCAAAAAGTTGCTTTGCAATTGGTTCGGAAAGTGCAATTTGGATTTCATTGTCCAAGGCATGAGCAAGATCACCCGCAATTTTTTCAATCGCCAAAAAGGAAAAAATAGAACTCACACTCATTCCAGATCTTACATACACCGATTTTCCTTCGGAAGAAATTTTAATTTTCCCCCAATCATTTAAAAGGGTATAATCTTCAATTTCATCGTATTTCTGGGTAGTTACAGACAATTCGGGAAAACTAGAAACGGACATGGTACCAAACATCTTCCCCGAATTTTCAACCAAATAGATATTTTCTTTATTCGGAACCCATTGTTCATAGGATTTTTCGTCTTGCCAATTGATAAATACCAACAAGAAAATACACAAACCAAGGCTCAACCCAAATACATTGATTATCGTGGAAAGCCAATTCTTTTTATAGTTGATGAATGCTATTTTAAGCCAATTTTTAAACATAACTCTTAAATGTTAATGGTTAATGGTTAATGGTAAAATTGATAATTGATTACTCGTATTTCAAATATTTAACAAGATTTACTTTAGTTGCTTGATAGGCTTTGATGCTGACTACAACAAATGTCAAAATCAGTAATAAAATCAAACTCACGACGTACGGAAACCACGGCATATCGATTCGGAATGCAAAATCTTTCAACCATTCATTCATGAAATAATAAGAAATCGGAATGCTCACCAAAACCGCCACCAAAGTGATGATTAAGAACTGTTTTGTTAACCCAACAATCAACTGTGAATCGCTTGCTCCAAGGGTTTTTCGGATGACAATTGCTTTTAATTCTTGCTCAATCATTAACGATGACAAAGCGAATAACCCCAATAAGGCAACCGTTAAAACCATCGCATTGAGAACCGTAAACAAGGTTTTTTGCTTTTGATATTTTTCATACGATTCAGCGAATTTTTTATCCAAGAAAAATGATTCAACAGGATATCCTGGTTCAACATTGGTTTCCCAATATTTTTTAAGTCGAGAAACGGTTCCATCAATATCATTTGGATCAACTTTCACTTGAATATTAAAGACTTGAAAACGTTTCCATTGCGTTTCTTTGTAGTGAAAAAACACAACTGGATCTATTTTTTCTTGTAAACCTCGAACATTAAAATCCTTTACAATTCCTACAATATGGTATTTTTGATAGTCGAAACCCGGTTTTATATACTCTTTCATTGCTTGATCATCCGTCCAACCCATTTTTTTAACAAAAGCCTCGTTCACCAAAACATTTGTCATCGTATCCGAAGCTAAATTGGGATCAAGCCATCTTCCTTTTTTCAATTTGGCGCCAATAAATTGCAAGTAATTGAAATCCATAGAACCATGCTGCCCTTGGATACTTTTGTCCACATAATCCATGTTGGAAGTGGACGAACTATTAAGCCCAGGAACCGCCTCGCCATAGGAAATCTCATCAACACCATGTATTTTTTTCATCTCCGTTTTCAGACGTTCGTATTTCAGCCAAGGTTTAGGTGAGTTTTCGTTGAAAAAAAGTAGAAATATTTGCTTTCCGTTGTAACCTAAGTCTTTATTCATCATGTAATTCACTTGCGAATTAACGATAAGTCCACCGATGATAAAAAAGGATGAAATGATTAATTGTAAAGTCAAAATTCCGTTGCGCAGCCAAGAACCGTGTTTGCTTCTTGCGAAATTTCCTTTTAAGGTTTCTATCGCTTTAAAATTCGATAAATACAGGGCTGGAATAATCCCCGCGATTAAACTTACCAACGCCATCATCCCAAAAGAATAGATGAAAATCATAGGATCGGTCATTTTCAATTCTTTTCCTAGATATTTATTAAATGAAGGTAAAATGAGTTCTGTAAGTCCTAAAGCCAAAATAAAAGCCGCCAAACAGATTAAAAAAGTCTCTAATAAAAACTGAAAAATCAAACTCGATTTTGTACCTCCGATGGCTTTTCTTACACCTACTTCTTTCGCACGTTGAGACGCTTGAGCGGTTTTAAGATTGATAAAATTAATAGCGGACAAAACCACGATAAGTACCGATAATACAAACAAAATCAAAATTGTTTTAAAATCTGGAGCTCCAAACCACGACGCTTTCGCATGCAATTTCATCTCATCCAAAGGCGTTAATAAAACATCGTTCGGACCGTATTTGTCTTGGTACTCTTTTATTGAAATCCCAGCTTCTTTAGCGCCAAGTTGCGCTCGCAGTTTCAAAACTTCATTTTTAAATTTTTCTTCTACCAATCGAGGATCCGCACCTTTTTTCAACATGAAAAAACAACCGTAATTGAAATTTCCCCATTGATCTTTATCATTTTTAATTTGGTCGTACGCCAAAGCAACATAATCAGGATTAATCTGTGTATTTTCTTTTGGAAGCTGATAAACCGCCGTTACCACAAAGTTTTTACCACTAATTGTTAAAGATTCGCCAGCGACATCGGTTCGTCCAAAAAGATTTTTTGCCGCTTTATCTGAAAGAGCAATTGAGGATTCATTTTTCAATGCGTTTGTGTAGCTACCAGAAATTAACTTGAATGGAAAAAAAGTAAAAAACTCTTCCGAAACTTGAAATCCACCATCCTGAAAAACAGATTTTCCATTGGCGATCATTTTTGTTGAATACCCAGCGCCATTTTGTAATGCAAAATGACTGATTTCTGGAATTCGCTTTAAAGCTTCTTCCGCCATCGGGTATGAAATCGTGCTTCCATAGCCTTTCTGCGCATCGAAATATGCCTGAAAAGAATAAATATCGTCCTTCTTTGGATTCCATTTTTCGTAGGATTCTTCGTCATTCCAATGCATTAAGATTAAAATAAATCCTGTCAAACCAATGGTTAAACCGAACAAATTAATGCATGTGGAAAGCCAATTCTTTTTATAATTGATGAATGCTACTTTAAGCCAATTTTTAAACATAACAATTTGATTTGAGATTTGAGACTTGAGATTTGAGATTTCGAAAAAAATGTAATCATCAATCAAAAATCAAGATTCGTAAATATTAATTCTACTCGTATTTCAAGTATTTAACAAGGTTTACTTTGGTTGCTTGGTAGGCTTTGATGCTGACCACAACAAAGGTTAAAATCAGCAATAAAATCAAACTCACGACGTACGGAAACCACGGCATATCGATTCGGAAAGCAAAGTCTTTTAGCCATTCGTTCATAAAGAAATACGAAATCGGAACGCTTATTAAAACCGCCACCAACGTGATGACTAAAAACTGTTTCGTTAAAACCATAATCAACTGCGAATCACTTGCACCAAGAGTTTTTCGGATGACAACGGTTTTTAATTTCTGTTCAATCATTAAGGATGACAACGCGAATAATCCCAATAAGGCAACCGTTAAAACCATGATATTCAAAACTGAAAATAAGGTTTGCTGCTTTTTATATTTATCAAAAGTTTTTGCAAAAGTTTTATTGATAAATTCTCCTTGCAAAGGATAGCCAGTTTCAACTTCGGTTTCCCAATATTTTTTGATTCTTGCTAAATTTTCGTCCATATTTTCCGGTGCCAATTTTATCTGAAGATTCATCAACGCATTTTTTGTCCAAAATCGATCGTAATTGAAAAACATCACTGGAGTCACTTCTCGCTGCACATCTCCAAAATTGAAATCTTTCACAACACCGATAATTTCCAAATCTTTCGCTTTGGCGTCGGTTCCGCTGCTCATTTGCTTTCCAACCGCTTCTTGATTAGTCCAACCAATGTCTTTCACAAAGGCTTCATTAACGATAATTCCGCGTGTCGTATCGCTGGTTAGTTTTGGATTAAAATCTCGTCCCGCCGCAAATTTTATCTTGTAGAATTTTATGAAGTTTAAATCAATCGCGCCAACGCCAGCATCCACATATTTCGTTGAATCTCGTTTGTATTTAATCGCGGTAGAACCTTGTACGCCGTTTCCTATGGTTTGAAATGAACCCGTAACATCGATTACTCCAGGAAAATGTTTGATTTTTTCTTTATATAAATTGTATTTTCGATAATTAAAATCGTTGGCCCAAGAATCTTTCATAAAATCCAACTGATACACTTGTTCTCCATTAAATCCTAGATCTTTTTCCATCATGTGATTCACCTGTTTGTTGATGACTAATGAAGAAATAATGAAAAATGAGGAAATGATAATTTGTATTGTCAATACTGAATTTCGTAACCAAATACCGTGTTTGCTTCTTGAAAAATTCCCTTTTAAAGTTTCTATTGGTTTAAAATTGGACAAATAAACCGACGGAATAATTCCTGAAATAAAAGCGAATACAACGACAATTAGAAACGTATACAAGTACAAAATAGGACTTCCTATCTTGATGGTTTTTCCCAAAAATTTTCCGTAGAATGGAAGTAAATATTCCAATAAAACGATGGAAATGATGAACGCCAAAAAGTACAATATGAAAGTCTCGACAAGGAACTGAAAAACCAAGGATTTTTTTGAACCTCCTAATGATTTTCGAACGCCAACTTCTTTTGCTCTCTGTGAAGCTTGTGCTGTATTTAAATTGATGAAATTAATTCCTGAAAGCAACAAAATCAGTCCAGCCAAGGATAATAAAATCACAATTGATTTTTTGTCAACACCTTGTAAACCGCCTGTTTTTGATTCCAAGCGCATTTCTTTTACATTCACCAACCGAATCTTAATCGGTTGCTGCAACAAGGGCCAACCTTCTTTTTTTAGTGCAATATTCAGTTCTTTATTTTGTAGTGCCGATAATTTATTTTCTAATTCTGCTATATTGGTGTTTGGTTTCAATCGATAAAACCCGAAAAAACCGTGATTGCTCCAAGTATTTTTATCATATTTAATACCTTCATGACGCATCGCATAACCAGGTCTGAAAATGGTATTTTCCGACTCCGACGGCAATTTATAAATCGCTTGTACAACTACTTTTTTACCCGTATCATCTTTGGTAATTGTTTTTCCGATGCTTTGTTTATAATCTTCTCCAAATAATTGTTTTGCAACATCTTCGGACAACGCAATCGAGCTTTCATCCACAAAAAGATTATCATAACTTCCAGCAACTAACGGAAAAGGTAAAACCTTGAAAAAATCTTCCGAAACATCCGCATACGTAGCATAACTGGAGCGCCCATCCGCAAGCAACCTCGATTTACTAGAGTCCCAATAATTGATCACCGAAAAATTCTGAATTTCAGGAAACAACTTTTTAGATGTATCTAAAAACGGATAACTGCTAACCGAATTATAGTTTTTTGGACCTAAAATCCTTTCAATATAAAAAACATTATCGCCTTCTGGAATCCACTTTTCATAAGATTTTTCATCTTGCCAATTCAGAAAAACCAACAAGAAAGCCGTTAATCCCAAGGACAAACCTAAAAGATTAATGCAGGTCGAAAGCCAATTCTTTCTATAATTGATGAATGCTATTTTAAGCCAATTTTTAAACATAACTTTTTTTAGATATTAGAACCGAGATTCTAGATACTAGACTTTTCTTGATTCTTGGTTCTTGGTTCTTGGTTCTTCGTTTTTCGTACTATCCTTCTACAACCGCTGATTTTTCAAAAACATCTTTTCGTTGTGTCGCGTGTTCTTCACTGAAAATTTCGCCATCTTTCATGTTGACAATTCGTGACGCAAAACCAGCATCATACGACGAGTGCGTTACCATTACAATGGTTGATCCTTCTCTGTGAAGCTCTGCCAAAAGGTTCATAACTTCGTTACCGTTGGATGAATCCAAGTTTCCTGTAGGTTCATCGGCAAGAATTAATTTTGGTTTCGTTACCAAAGCTCTTGCAACGGCTGCTCTTTGTTGTTGACCACCCGAAAGTTGTTGTGGATAATGCTTTGCACGATGGCTAATGTTGATTTTTTCCATGATTTCTTCTACCCTTTTCTTACGATCAGCAGAAGAAACACCATTATAAATTAAAGGAAGTTCGATGTTTTCATATACCGTTAATTCATCAATCAAGTTGAAGTTTTGGAAGATGAATCCAATATTTTTCTTACGAAGTTGCGCTCTACCACGCTCGTTGGTCCCAACAATTTCGTGCTCTAAAAACTTGTACGAACCTTGTGAAGCATCGTCCAAAAGTCCAAGGATATTCAACAATGTTGATTTTCCGCAACCTGAAGGTCCCATAATAGCGACAAATTCACCTTCTACGATTTTCAGATCGACTTTGTTAAGCGCCGTGGTTTGTACTTCCTCCGTCTTGTATATTTTCGATAGTTGAGTTGTTGTGATCATATTTTTATTTTTTTGTTGTTATATTTTTTTTCATTTAATTAACGTCGTCACTTCGAGTAAAAATTTAAAAAATTTTGTATCGAGAAGTTTCGTCATTTCTAATAAATAAAAGTTCTCGATACGATTTCTGCAAAATCTACTCGAACTGACGGTAATTTTCATGTCCGAACTTTGGTTTCTAAATTATTTCTTAATCTCTAAAATTTCATATTTCTTGTAATCGCTGTAATCGGAAACAATGACTTTTTCGCCTTTTTTCAAGCCTGAAGTCACTTCGTAATACATCGGATTTTCACGTCCTAGACTGATAGTTCGTTTCTCCGCTTTATTTCCAGTGACAACAAAAATCCATTTTCCGTTGGTGTCTTTGTAGAAACTTCCTTTCGGAATCATCACACTTTGCGTGTCCGCCGACAATTTCAATTTCACACCGAACGTCATCCCAATTTTTAAATTTTCAGGTTTTTCATTATCCGAAAAGTTCAACTCAACAGAAAACTGTCCGTCTTTCACTTCTGGAAGTACTTTTGTAACAATTACATTGTAATTTTTTCCGTTGCTATCCAAAGTTCCTTTAATCCCGATTTGTAATTTGTTGATGTAATATTCATCCACTTTTGCGATGAGTTTGTAGCCGTCCATCAAATCGATTTTCCCGATACTTTCACCCGACGTTAGATTCTGTCCCAAAGATAAAATGAAAGACGACAATCTCCCAGAAACAGGCGCCATAATGAGGAAATTATTTTTATTGGATTTCAAAACCAACAAGCTTTTTTCCATTTGATTGATTGATGTATTAATCGCCGAAATTTGTTGATTTCTCGAACGATTTTCATTCACGATGCCTTGTTCTGTAATCTGCTTTCGTTTGGTTTGATAATTCAAATTTTGTTGAGCCAATTCAAATTCCGATTTTTTCCCAATTTCAGCATCATACAAACGTTTTTGAAGATTAAAAGCTTGTTGCGCTGTATTGTAATCGTTCTGACTTTGTAGCAATTCTTTATTTTGATTGAATTCCTGATTTTTCAATTCTAAAAGTGAACTACGCATTTGACTAATTTGCTGCATAATTCCCGTTTCTTGGTTCAAATAATTGAATTCCGTATTTGGGTTGTACACTCGCGCCAAAGGCTGGCCTTTCGTCACCATTTGTCCATCTTCTGTATAAATTTCCTTCACCATTCCGCCTTCCAAAACATTCACCAACGATGAGTTTAGCGATTGCGTTTGTGCGGTAATCATGAGCATATCTTCGAATTTCCCTTCCGTTACATCCCCAAATTGAAGGTCTTCCGATTTTACATTATAGGTTTTCTTTTGCTGCAAAAAGTACGTCGCAAAAGCCCCAACTCCAATTACCGCCAAAAGTGCAATAAGTATAATTTTGATTTTTGATTGTTTTTTTTCTACTTTCGTATCCATGATATCAGATTGATTCACAGTTTATTACACGAAGTTAATGCCACGAAATTTATAAACCTGTAAAACACTGATAATGAGAATCCGATTGAAAATATGTACTTTTAAAACTGTTCGAAAATGAACACTTGTTGTCCGAAAACGAACATTAAATAACGTAGAAAGAAACTATGAGAAAAAAAGAAGCCGGAATTTTGATTGTTGATGATGACGAAGATATTTTGTTTTCGGCTCGTGTGTGGCTTAAAAAATTCTTTACCAATGTGATTGGAATTAGCGCTCCGCAAAAGATTTTATTAACATTAAATGAGAACGAAATCGATGCGATTTTGCTCGATATGAATTTCCGTCGCGGTTTCGAAGACGGCAAAGAAGGCTTGTATTGGCTTTCCGAAATTAAAGAAGTCAACCCCAATATTCCCGTGATTTTGATGACTGCTTATGGTGAAGTAGAATTGGCTGTGGAAGCTTTAAAGAAAGGCGCTACCGATTTTATTTTAAAACCTTGGAACAACGAAAAACTCTACGCTTCCGTAAATCTTGCCGTTGATATTTCTCGAAAAAATAAGAAATTATCGCAATGGGAAAACTTGCAAGAAAGTTCTCAGAATTATCGTTTGGAAAGTCAATCGCCACCGATGATTTCGGTGATGAATACGTTGCAAAAAGTTGCAAAAACCGACGCTAACGTTCTACTTTTAGGAGAAAATGGAACTGGAAAATATGTAATGGCAGATTATATTCATCAGCATTCACAAAGGAAAAACGAACCTTTTGTACACATTGATTTGGGTTCTATTTCTGAGAATTTATTTGAAGCCGAATTGTTTGGTTACGCTAAGGGCGCTTTTACCGATGCCAAAACTGACAAAGCAGGAAAGATTGAAAATGCCGATGGTGGAACGGTTTTCTTGGACGAAATCGGAAATTTATCTTTGCCTTTGCAACAAAAATTGTTGACTTTAATTCAAACCAAAAAGCTTTCGAGAATTGGCGAAACCAAAGAACGTTTCCCAAATGTTCGATTCTTGTTTGCAACCAATGCCGAATTAAGAAAACTCGTTGCTGAAGGGAAATTCAGAGAAGATTTATATTTCAGAATTAATACGGTGGAAGTTAATTTACCGCCACTTCGCGATCGAAAAGAAGATATTCCTGCTTTAACGGAGTTTTTCTTGACTAAATTTGAAAAGAAATATAGCAAAGAAAATCTAGAAATCGAAAACATGGAAGAGCTTGTCAATTACGGATTTCCAGGGAATATTCGCGAGTTGGAACACAGCATCGAACGCGAAATAATTTTGTCAGATTCTTCGAAAATTCAACTTAAATTTGATTCTTCAAAACCAGAAAACGAAACAGTATCGTCTTTAAATTTAGAAGAAATGGAAGAAAAACTCATCAAAAATGCACTCAAAAAATACCAAGGTAATATTTCGGCGGCCGCCGATGCTTTGGGACTTTCGCGTGCTGCTTTGTACCGTCGAATGGAAAAATTTGGCTTATAATGATGTTTAAAAATTTCAATTTTCTTTGGCTGATTTTTAGCATTCTGAGTTTGGTTGCTTGTTTCGCTGCTTTTGATGCTTATTTTCATCAAAAATATTTCACATCCGTTATCTTTTTTGCGGTTGCTGTTGCTTTGCAAATCGCTTGCTGGATGAAGTTTTCGACAAAAATGAATGACGCTGAAAAAATCATTAGTTCTATCAGAAATAAAGATTTTTCACTTTTCCCAGAAATGGACACCAAAAATGACTTAAAAGCCAACGTGGTTAAGTTGTATTATCAGGCCAAAGAAGAGCACAAAGACCTTTATTCCTACAAAAATCTGTACGAATCGATTATAAATAAAATGGAAATCGGTTTTTTGATTTTGAATAAAAATCAGCAAGAGGAAAATTGGAAAGTTTTCTATTCCAATCCTAGTTTTTCGAATATTTTGAAAGTTCCAAAATATAATGAATGGAGTTTTTACAAAGATAAGTCGCCCGATTTTTTTCAATTAATTGAAAGCTCCGAATTTCAGGATTCGCAAGAGTTTATCGACATTTCCATTCAAGAAAGTACGGCGCAGTCCTACTCGATTCGTACGTCGAGAATCGCCACTTATGGCAATGAATTTTGTGTCATTTCTTTGGAATCCATCCAACGAATTATCGACAAAAAGGAAAAACAAGCGTGGAATAATTTGATGAAAGTGATTTCGCACGAGCTTCTCAACACGTTAACGCCCGTGATTAGCTTGATTTACAATTTGGAATA
>JAEXRP010000059.1:0-17914 GCA_023440705.1 Bacteroidota bacterium | reverse complement strand
GTCTTTCCCAACATGTATGCGACCACTTTTCCAAAAAACAATGGAAATGAGCAACGAAACATACGAACGACTTCTAAAAGAGCGTAAAGATGTTATCCTAAGCACCATTTTTAAAAATTAGTAAAACGTAGAATTTAATCATATGAAACATTACACTAATTACAAAGCGAAAGCCATATTATCAGGTGCGCTATTAGTGTTCGGTATTTTCTCAGCTTATGCGCAAGAATCTGTTTCTTTACAAGAAGCAATTCAGAAGGCATTAGCTAACAAAGCCGAAGCCAAGAAAGCTGCTTTGCAAGTGCAAAAAGCAGAGTACAAAATCGACGAAGCGCGTGCTGGTGCATTACCACAAGTACATGTTGGCGGTAATCTAACTTACAACCCTGTTATTCAAGAATCTGTTTTAGAATTCGGTGGAGAAAGAATGGTTGTTAAGATGGGACAACCTTGGACGTCCAACATCGCTGCAACTGTTAACCAAGCAATTTTTGATCAAAAAGTTTTTATCGGTCTAAAGGCTGCAAAATCGACTCGAGAATTTTATATTCTTAATGCTCAACTAACTAACGAACAAATCATTACCAATGTAGCAACTGCCTACTATAATGTTTTTGTACAAGAAGAAAATCTTAGAACACTAGAAGCTAGTTATAGTAATACTGAGAAAGTTAGAAATATCATCAAAAGTCTTGTTGATAATGGTCTTGCAAAACAAATTGACCTAGACAGAACTAATGTACAACTAACAAATATCTCATCTAATAAACAACGTATTATTAATGCTGTAGAATTAACTAAAAATGCTTTAAAATTCTATATGGGAATTCCAGTAGAGACCGAGATTATTCTAGAAGAGAAGAGCATCGAGCCTAAGCCTGAGTTAATCGAATCTTTAGCAAATATAAATAACCGTTCTGAGGTTAAAGTTTTAGAAAAACAAAAAGAACTTCTTCAGTTTAATAAAAAAGCTACTGAAGCAGCTTTTTATCCAACAGTTGGTCTACAAGGACAATACGGTTTTTACGGGATGGGAACCAAGTTTCCTTTAACCAATGGCTCTAGCAACGGTGTTAACTGGAGTGACTTTGCATCAATTGGATTAAATGTTAACATCCCAATTTTTACTGGTGGTGCTACAAAAGCAAGAATCCAACAAGCGGAGATTGATATTCTAGATGTAGAACAAGATATCGAAAATACAAAACAAAGCCTAAACTTAGATTACAAAAACTCTGTAACCAATATCGAAAATGCTTTAATTAATCTTAACAGCATGAAAGACAATGTTGAACTTGCAGAAAAAGTACAGAAAAATACACAGTCTAATTACCAATATGGTTTAGCAAACCTAACCGAGCTTTTGGACTCAGAAAATGCCTTAACACAAGCAAAACAAAACTATGCTAATGCATTGCTAGATTACAAACAAGCCGAAATCCAGTTAATAAAAGCTAAAGGAGAACTTAATACTTTAACACAACCATAATAAATAAACGATTCAGAAAATGAAAAAAACTTTAATATATATCATTGTTGCGGCAGTCCTTTTAGGATTATTTGTTTACAAAATAACCAGTAACAAAGAGCAACAAAAGACAACCGTTGCAGAAGTTGCAAAACAAGTTGACAAGATTAACGTAAATGTTGTTACCGCTTCGCGCTCAAACATCGATACAGATTATTCTGCTAACGGTACTTTCATCCCAAAAGCTGAAACCAATCTTTCTTCAGAAATTGCAGGTCGTGTTATTAACGTTCTTGTAAAAGAAGGTTCTCGCGTTGGTGCTGGACAAGTTGTTGCAACAATAAAAAAAGATGCTATTGAAGTAGATTTGACACAAGCTCAAAATAACCTTCAAAATGCAATTATCGATAACCAACGTTACGAAAACGCTTTCAAAACTGGAGGTGTTACCAAGCAACAAGTTGACAACTCTAGACTACAACTAAAAAATGCACAAGCAGCAGTTCGTGCGCAAGGTGTAAGAGTTAACAACGCTACTGTACGTGCTGGTATCAGCGGAACGATTAACAAAAGATTGATCGAGCCCGGTGCTGTTGTATCTCCAGGTACGCCAATGTTCGAAATTGTAAACATTAATACTGTTAAACTTTCGGTATTGGTAGACGAAAGTCAAGTTGGAAGAATCCAATTAGGTCAAGTTGTAAAAATCAATGTTAACGTACTTCCTGAAGACTCTTTTGCTGGTAAAATTACTTTTATCGCACCTAAAGCTGATGCTTCTCTTAACTTCCCAGTCGAGATCGAAGTTGCCAACAACGGTCAATTGAAAGCTGGTATGTACGCAACTGCTATCTTTAAAACGAATCACGGTGCTGAAACTCAAAATATGTTAACTGTACCTGCAGACGCTTTTGTTAATGGTGTTAGCTCTGGTCAATTATTTATCGTGGACAACGGAGCTGCGAAAATGATCAAAGTAACAACAGGAAAAGTTTATGGTGATAAAGTCCAAATTTTAGCTGGATTAAACGGTGGCGAACAAGTGATTACCAGCGGACAAATCAACCTTACCGATGGTTCAAAAGTCAATATTGTAAAGTAAGTTAAAACATGAAGTTAGCAGAAATATCGATTAAAAGACCAACCTTAGTCATTGTACTATTTACATTGCTAACGTTGGGCGGATTGCTGAGTTATTCCATGATGGGATACGAGCTAATCCCAAAGTTTGAAACCAATATGGTAACCATTTCCACGGTTTATCCAGGTGCTTCACCAAGTGAGGTGGAGACATCGGTTACTCGTAAAATTGAAGACGCCGTTGGTTCCTTAGAAAACGTAAAAAAAGTAGAAGCCTCATCTTATGAAAGTCTTTCGGTTATTATGGTCCAATTGAATCCAGGTGCCGATGTGGATTTTGCATTAAATGATGCTCAACGAAAGGTAAATGCCATTATCTCGGATCTTCCAGATGATGCCGACGCACCCTCTCTCAACAAATTCTCGTTGGATGATTTACCAATCATGACGATGAGTGTTTCCAGCGAAAAACTTAATTCAAAAGAACTTTATGATTTATTAGATAAGAAAATTGAACCAACTTTCTCCCGTGTAAACGGTGTGGCGCAAATTGATCTTGTTGGTGGACAAGAAAGAGAAATTCAAGTAAATATTGATGAGAAAAAACTACAGGGTTATGGTCTTTCCATAGGACAGGTGCAACAGGCAATTTTATCATCTAACTTAGATTTCCCTACAGGTAGCGTTAAAACAAGAACTTCAAAATCTACGATCAGATTAGCTGGTAAATACAAATCTATTGAAGATATGAGAAACCTTGTAATTACAGATAACAACGGAGCTCAAGTTCGTTTGTCAGATGTTGCAACGGTTTTTGATACCACTCAAGATGTTGAAAAATTAGCAAGATACAATCAGCTTCCAACGATTTTAATACAGGTTAAAAAACAATCGGATGCTAATGCAGTTGCCGTTTCAGAGAGTATTCAGAAAACAATGCTAGATGTTGAGAAAAACTACGCTGCTCAAGGTATTAAATTGAATATTGTAAACGATTCAACAGAATTTACACTAGCAGCTGCAGACCATGTAATTTTCGATTTATTCTTGGCAATTATCTTGGTAGCAGTAGTAATGTTATTATTCTTGCACAGTATTCGTAACGCCGTTATCGTAATGGTTGCAATCCCAATGTCTTTGATTGCTTCTTTTATCGGAATGAATTTAATGGGTTATACCCTAAACTTGATGAGTTTGCTGGGGCTTTCACTCGTTGTTGGTATCTTGGTGGATGACGCGATTGTAGTTTTGGAAAATATTTATCGTCATATGGAGATGGGTAAATCTAAAATTAGAGCAGCGTATGACGGTGCTTCCGAAATCGGATTTACAGTAACAGCTATTACATTGGTAATTGTGGTAGTATTCTTACCAATTGCGATGAGTACAGGTTTGGTGGCAAATATCTTGGCTCAGTTCTGTGTCACGGTGGTTATTGCAACTTTGTTATCGTTATTGGCTTCATTTACCATCATTCCTTGGTTATCATCAAGATTTGGAAAATTAGAGCATTTAACTGGTAAAAACTGGTTCGAGAAATTCATCCTTTGGTTCGAAAAACAGCTGGATACTTTCACACACTGGATTTCTGATATTCTTGAATGGTGTTTAAAAACTACTTTGAGAAGAATAACAACGGTTGTTGTTACTTTCTTGATATTAATTGCATCATTCAGTTTAGTAGGTTTAGGATTTATCGGTGGTGAATTCTTCCCGAAACTAGATAAAGGTGAATTCTTGGTTCAAATGGAGTTACCTAAAGATGCTTCTGTGGAAAAAACCAATCAGGTAACCCTTGAAGTTGAGAAATTTTTAAGACAGTATCCAGAAGTGGTGAACATGATCACCACAGTAGGTCAGCAATCTGGTGGTTTTGGTGCATCACAGTCTACTGCTTACCAGTCTGAAGTTCAGGTTATCCTCACCGATAAATCTGAAAGAGCAGAAAGCACTGAGATTTTTGCAGCTAAAATTAAAAGAAAGCTTGAAGAAAAATTCACGGGAGTAGAATTTAAAACTGCGCCAATCGGTATTATGGGAGCTGAAAATGCACCTATTGAAATGGTGGTAACCGCACCCGATGTACAAACAGCAACCAAAGAAGCCGAAAGAATTCTTGCTTTACTGAAAAAAGTTCCAGGTGCTGTTGGTTCAGAATTATCTACCGATACCGGTAATCCGGAAATCCGTGTAAACATCGATCGCGATAAAATGGCTGCCCTTGGTTTGAACCTTTCTAGTGTTGGACAAACCATGCAAACAGCTTTCAACGGTAATACAGATGGTAAATTCCGTGCGGGTGAATACGAATATGATATCAACATTAGATTTGCAGATAACAGTAGAAAATCCGCTGAAGATGTTAAGAATTTAATTTTCACTAATCAGAAAGGGGAGCAAATCAGATTAAGCCAGTTTGCAAACGTTGAAATGAGTTCTGGGCCGAGTTTGTTACAACGTCGTGACAAATCACCTGCTGTAAAAGTTCAGTCTAAAGTAGTTGGTCGTCCTTCAGGTGACGTTGCAAACGAATGGGCAGCAATGTTCATGAACAATGAGAAAACAAAACCTGCAGGAGTAGATTACATTTGGGGTGGAGATATGGAAAACCAGTCAGAAGGTTTCGGTACTTTAGGTATCGCTTTATTAGCCGCTATTATTTTGGTTTACTTAGTAATGGTATCCCTTTATGACAGTTTTGTATATCCATTTGTGGTATTATTCTCAATTCCGTTGGCATTAATTGGGGTAATGGTAATTCTTGCATTAACAGGTAATTCATTAAACATCTTTACCATGTTAGGTATGATTATGTTGATTGGTCTAGTTGCGAAAAACGCGATTATGATTGTCGACTTTGCTAACATGAGAAAAGCAGCTGGAGCTAATACGCACGATGCTTTGATACAAGCCAACCACGCACGTCTTCGTCCGATCTTGATGACGACAATTGCGATGATCTTCGGTATGATCCCGATTGCATTAGCAAAAGGTGCAGGTGCTGAGATGAACAACGGTCTTGCTTGGGTAATTATTGGTGGTTTAACATCATCTTTATTCTTGACTTTGATTATCGTACCTGTTGTGTACTCGTTATTTGACTCGATGTTGAGAAGATTCGGGAAAGATGAAAAAGTCGATTACGAAGCAGAAATGGTTGCAGACTATGATCACAAAGAACTAAGTGAAGACGGCTTTACGCCAAAACATACTGATTAGTTTTTATTAATCAATTATTTTAACCCGAGATCCCATTGTCTTTTGACAGTGGGATTTTTTTATTTAAGCAACAGTTATACTTAATATTAAAAATTTTAACAAAAATTATTAAAAACAAAACTTGAATATTTTCTATATTAGAATCAATAATATCAATCAAAGATAACTTTCGCCAACCAACGCATCATGAAAGACAATCCTTTTATAACAATATTTTTGCTCATTTGTATAGAGATTGGCGCATTGTATTATCTCGATTATATTAATTCTTCTTTTCTAAAAAAAGATGGTGCTTTTGTTTTAATCATTTTAACTATTCCTGTGATTTCGATTGGACTTTCAGCAACATTGGACAATAATCGCTACCAAAAAAGCTTTAGAAGATTCAGTATATTTTTAATAATTGTTGCTGTTATCGCTTTTTTCATATTAAGTTATTTAAATGCTTTAGGTCACGCCTATCAACATTAATCATTAGGAATATGAAGACTTCTAAACTCGATTTTTTCAACATATTTTTAGCGATAACATTAGGTTTTATTTTAATACTAAATCTCATCGTTCGTTACATAAACAAAGAGCAAGACAAACTTATCTGGGAAGCTGAAATCCTTAGTAGCAATGCCGACTCTTCAAAAGATGATGTCAACGCGATCAAGATTATTGATGCCTCATTTTTTAACCGTTTTGATAAATCTCAAAAAAGCCTCAATTACGATTCCAAAAAAGAGGCTGGCGAGATTGTTAATACTGTAGATGGAGACAAAATCAAATTTTCGACCTATGATGAAGATTTATTACCCGACTCGCTTAGTCTAAGATTCTTTTCTGGAAATGAACGTAAATTTTATCAAGTTGCAACAAAATTGCCCTACGAAAAGATTAGAAAATTAGTCCTAAGAAATAAGCAGAATCCTGCTTTCTTCATTGAAATTCAAAATAAAGGAAAAGTTTTACTTAAACTAAATCAAGCTAAGAATGACAATCTAAATTATACAACAGTCGCTTCCTTTAATGCCAAAGAAGCAACTGGTACTATTGAAGAATTGGTTAATAAAAAATCTCTTGGAGATCAATATAACGATTATGAAGGTGTTACAAAAGTATCTGACTTTGGAGAACTTATAAGCAATAAATATTGGTGGCGAGCACAGATAGAAAAAGTAGATCCTGAAGATAGCATTACCAGTTTCTATGCCATTTCGCACGCAGAATATGCCATAAGTGATCTCGAAAAAGATAGAAAAATAGAACTTCGTACTATTCCCAAAGATTTTTATATCAGTTGGAAAAATGATAGAAATTACTCCGTTACATATGAATTAAACTCACAGCAAATTTTGGACGCTTTTCGAAAATTAAATAAAATCAATAGTTCTTATCCTATCACGATTAAGTTTAGGATTGATAAAAACGATTTTACTCGTGGAGAAGTATCGCGCGGAGAAACTTCCATCGAATTAAAAGATTTATTTCCACGTAAGCCTTAGAGCTTATTTTACTTTTAAAATTTAAACCAAAAAAAACCGACTTCTTTCGAAGTCGGCCTACTACAATAAACAAAACTCAAATGAGTTATTCTTTAATAACTTTCGTTGTTGTTGACGTACCGTTATTTAATTTAACTGTAACTAGATAAACTCCTTTTTTAAGATCATCCAATTTCAATTCTGAAGCTGGTGCTAAAGTCTTAACTGTTCTTCCAGAGATATCTGTAATTATGATAGATGCAACGTTTTTAGCATCAGAAATTTTAAGAACGTCAGAGAAAGGATTTGGGTATACAATTGCAAACGTTTTATTAGCTTCGTTAGTTGCTAGATCATTAATAACTGTTACTGTATAATCCTCAGTTTGACCGTATGTCATATCTAGGCAAGGACTTAGCTCATCACCTGTTTCTGTTGCAGAAGCATTAAAGTTATATTTAACACGCATTCTTGTATCGCCTAACTTAGCGGTTGCCGGAACTGCAATATTTTTGTTAACAGTAACTGTCGCACCAGAACCTCCTGCAAAATCTGAAGTTTTAAAATAAGCTTCCCCAGCATCCAAGAAAGATCCATTTTGATTCCAGTCTATGTAAACTGTATATCCAAATCTGTTGTTTCCTTCTCCTGTTCCACTTAAAGTAATTGGGTAAGTTGTACCTTTTTTAACAGGCGCTTTTGTATTTAGGAAAAACTCGTGAGCTTCACCTACGTTAATACTAGCATTTGAAGAGTTATTGATGCCTGCAAAATTAACATTAGTAATAGGGTAAGTCGCTTCTCCGATTAGTGGACCACAATATGGTGCCGCCTGATTAGCTCCTGTTGTAAAATACACATCCTCACAACTTGGTGTTGCGCCAACATTATTAACAGAAATAATCTGTGCATAGATCTTAGTGTTAGCCGGTAATGTCTTCTTTTTACCTACGTTGAAATACTTGGTATTAACAGATTCTGACAAAATATCGTCATCACCTGGCGTTGTTCCTAAACTCAACAAATAAGCAAAAGCACCTTGAGAAACTGGCCAAGATAAAGTTGGACGTAGAGAAACATTGGTTGCTCCATTTGCCGGTACATCGACGTTAGTACATGTTGGCGGTACTGTTGTGTTTTGGATAATGTCAAAACTGTCGAAGAAGTTAGCAAATTTATATTTCGCGCCTGATGTTGCAACAGTTCTCACTCTGATTTTAAGATTCTGTACATTAGACAAAGCAGGAATCGTACCTGCGACTTCTGTACAACCGTCGCCAGCAGGATTAAGATTTTTAGTTGTAAAATTAGTGTAAGTTACACCATTGTCAATACTATAATCTAAGGTAATAACACCACCTATTGCAGCAGTAGTATCTTCAGGATTTTTAATCGTAATCAACGATATTGATACGGTAATATTATCACCATTAGATGTTACATTTGCAGGTTTTGTATAAACAAGGTCCATCGTTTTAGAGGCTGTATTAGCACTACCATCCAAAAAACCTCCAACAGCCTTTATCCCATCGCACGATGTTGGCGATAATGTATAAACATTTGGGTTAATACCCCCTGATAAACTGTAAGCCGAACTAATAGTTCCTTCAAAACTCTCTAGCGCTATTACTTGTGCTTGTGAAAAATAAGAAGCAGCCAAGAAACAACTTAGTAAAATTTTCTTCATTTTGATACATTTAGTTAATTAATGCAAAACTAAAAAAATATCTAGATTAAGCAAACTATTTAAATAAATTTTTCACTTAAAAGCATTTATAACAAATCAAATTACTTGAAATAATTATAAAACATTAATTCTGTTAGTCATATTAGAGTTAATTTTAGAAAACAAAATAATTCAAGAATTTAAATCATAACGTAATTCAACAAAAAAATCCGACTTCTCACGAAGTCGGATTGTAATATCTAAGAAACTAATTAGATTATTCTTTGATTATCTTATTAGTACTTGTTGAACCGTCATTCATTTTAACTTTAACAAGATAAACACCTTTTTGAAGTTTTCTAACATCAACCTCATTATTTTTCAGTTGTGCATCAACAGATTTTCCTGAAAGATCATATAACTCAACCGCATCAATTTTAGCACTTGTATCAAACTTAATAAAATCTGAAGTTGGGTTAGGATACATACTTACTTTAATCTTGCTATTAGTAACATCATTAACCGCTAAAAGATCAACCATATCAGTTGCTTTAAGTTTAATATTATCAAACAATACAGTCGCAGCCACAGTATTACTTGTAACAGTCGTATTAGGAACAGCTAAGACTTGAATGTTCGCAAGATCTGGTGTAGCACCCATACCTTTACCTTGGTATACTTCATCTAATACTGTTTGACCAGTCGATTCATCAATAATTTTGTAAGAAATTTCTCCAGAAACAGAATCCCATGCGAAACCAATCTTATACCAAGTATTTGCATTTAAAGCTTGGTTAAAAGTATAGCCCCAGTTACCATCTTCACCAGTACTTCCATTAACATCAGCAGGATTGGAGTATGCAATTAATGTGTGTTGCTTAGTTGTCATATTAAATGCAAAACCAATCAAACATTTATTAGCCACACTATCCCAAAGATAAATTCTACCAGTATTTTGAGAAGCTGTCGCTGCACCACTGAAAACATCAAACTCATATTGAAGAACATCATTACCAGCCGTTCTTGATCCCCAAACAGATACCAATTTGCTGTTCTGATTAACTTGTTTTGTTCCCGTTGTTCCCGCAGAACCCAAAATAGATAAAACTTTACCATGCGTTGCATTATTAGCAACAATCTGGAAATTACTAGCGGCTGAATTAGCTGCTGCTGTTGCCGCTATTGTATACCATCCTCCTTGACCTGGAGTTGCTCCCGTAATATCAGTTCCTAAGTTACCAATTGTTAAAGCTTCGAAATTATCTGAATAAACAGATTGTGCAAGGAAAAAGCTTGGCGCTGCTGCCATAAGGCAAGTAAATAGAATTTTTTTCATATTAAATAGTATTAATCATTAGTATAACAAAACTATATATTTAATAAATATCACACAAGATTTATTTACAATATTTTACAATACCACATATTACGATAGATTATGTTAAAAATACTCAATCACAATAACTACGTTTAAAAAGATTAAAAAAAAGACATAACCCAATATAAAGTAAAACAAAACCACAATAACCACACATCGTATTGATTTTATTTAAAAACGATACACAATATCCTTAAAATCTAAACAAGATCATACAAAAGAATAAAATAATTACATTAAACAGATTCGGCTTATAAAGAAGTGATAATTCATCAGATTTCTTTATTTTTGTTAGTTAAACTGAATAAAGAAAAAAACACAATACTGTAATCAAATTATGACATCGTCCGATAATAATTTTCGATTAAGGAAAAAAGTGCACTACTCACTAATTATCTGCATATTATTAATACAAGTAGCTCTCGCAACTTTTATATATAATGAATTTAGAAATCGTAAAAATCTAGATTTTATAGAAAACCAAGTCAAGGAAATTGATGATCTAGAAAACCTAACTAACAAATCCCGAAAAGAACTCTTTGCCGCCAACACACATTTCCAAAATTATCTAAGTACTGACGACAAAAAGGACTTGGACAATTATTTTGTTGCAATCAACAATCTTAATATTACGCTTGATAAAGTCAATAATTTTAAATTTAAAAATTCTGAGCTTAACAAAAGTTTAGATTTTAAAACCAAACCTGCGCTTGATCTTAAAAAATTTAAAGTACTTATTGACTCAACATCACAAATCTCAAACTCGGCAAATCAAGATTGGACGCAGAACAAGTCAAAAAGTGATTTAATAAAAATCAAAAAATACAAATTCGATTACAACCCTGATAATTTTGAAGTTCACACCGAAGTTTTCAAAGATACGATCAAGAAAAAAGGACTTTTTGGACGTCTTAAAGATGCGATATCTGGCAACGAAAACGTGAGAAAAGACAGCACGGTTATCACCATGAAGCAACGCCAAAGCGAAGCTGATCGATTAAAAAACGACATGGACAGTCTTATAAATTCAGCAACAAAACATTATACAACCGAAGTACGACGTGTTGAAAAAAAGATTATCGAAACGCAAAACAACAAAGACAAAAACGCAAATAACAACCTCCAAAGCGTCAACCAAAACAACAAACTTTTTAGTGAACTTTTGTTATACAGCAACGATGTCATGGGACTTTATGACAATTCTATAAAAAATGCTAAACATGATTTAGAAAAAGAAATTGCTAAACAAAATTCAGAGAATAATAAAGTTAGAATGTATTTTGCGATAGCGGCGATGTCACTCATGTTTATCGCTTCGATTCTTTTGATGTACATGACTCGAATTGCATTTGGCTACGAGAAAAAATTAAAAGCAGCCAATATTTTAATTAATGAAAACTTGAATTTCAAAAACAGAATTCTTGGTATGTTAAGTCACGAAATGCGATCTCCTCTAAAGATTATCGGGATTTTCATTAACCGAATTAACAAAAAAACCAACGACGATAGCATTAAAGATTATCTTAAATCTATAAGTTTCACCAACAATAGTCTGTTGCTACAAGCCAATCAAATTTTGGAATACACCAAAAATCAACACGTTGAAAACAAACTACAACCAGTTATTTTCAATCTTAAAAACGAAATCAGCAACATCGCAACGTCGATGGAAGCTTATATAGAAACGCGAAATAACAAGTTTGATACACAAATTGACATTGACCCAAAACTTGATGTTTTCTCGGATAATACAAAGATTAATCAAATCTTTATGAACATCCTCGGGAACGCCAACAAGTTTACAGAAAGTGGAAAAATTTCTTTAATTTCTAAAACGCAAACTGTTGACAGCAATCGCATTCTATTAACAACGGAAATCAGTGATACTGGTGCAGGAATTTCGGAGTCGGATCTTAAAAACATTTTCGAACCTTATTACCAAGGCGTTTTGTCTAACGAAGTCGAAAATCTTGGTGCAGGATTAGGACTAAGTCTTTGTAAAGAATTGGTCGAATTATACGACGGAACTATTGCCGTAGAAAGCAAAATTGCAAAAGGAACTAAGGTTAAATTTTCTCTTTATTTAAATCTAAAATAATGGAAAAAATTAATTTTTTATTGGCCGATGATCATAGTTTGATAAGACAAGCTATTACATTTTTAATTGAAGATTTAGAATTAAATTCTGAAATTACATACGCCATCAATCTATCGCAAGTAATAGAGAAAATAGAATCCTCTCCTATCGATATCGCTATAATTGACGCGCATTTTCCCGATGGTAATAGTCTGTCGATTATCCCCGAAATAAAAAAAATAAAGCCCAATATCAAGATTTTAATCTTAACTGGGATCGATGAGAAAGCAAATGCTCTTAAATTCATCAATGCTGGCGCTAACGGTTTTCTGAGCAAAATGAGCGACGAAGAGGTTATCGAAAATGCGATTTCTAAAATGATAAGCGACGGCGAATATCTCTCGCCAACTACACAAGCTTTATTATTAGAGTCTTTACGAAATCCTAGTTTTAGTAACCCATTGCAACAACTTACAGAACGCGAATTAGAAATTGCAAAACTCTACGCCAAAGGTCTCGGTAATCTGGAAATTGCTAACAAACTTGACATCAAACAAAACACTGTTAGCACCCTTAAAAAAAGAATTTTTGACAAGCTAAACATTGACAATATTGTGGAACTTATCGAAATTATCAAAAGTAGCTAAGGCTAAAATTTGTAGATAAATATCGACGTCACTAGCGACTAATATCGACATCATTTATTATTAAACTCCTAAAAGCTAGCGTACATTTGTATCAACAAAAAGAGAAACGAAAAACAAGTTTCAAATTTTTGTTCAAAAGCACAAATTCATGGTAAACTGGTTTTAAGTTAAACACAAATGATGAAAAACCAAGCCTGCGATAACCTCGCAGGTTTTTTTATGCCTAAATTTCATGAGCTGTATTTAGTTTAAAAAAAAAGCGAAACCTTTCGATTTCGCTTTTAATATGGATAGTTAAGACTATTTCTTATTTTTTTGTTGTTGCTTTTGCTGCTCTTGCGCTTGCTCCATCATCTCTCTCATACGTTTTTGGAAACGTCCTTCAGGTTTTGGTGCTTTTTGCTTGTTCTCTTGGATTTGAGCATGAATTTTCTTTTCATCTAAGATGAAATATTTAATCACCAAGATAATAACAATGTTAATCGCATTTGATACAAAATAATACCAAGAAAGACCAGATGCAGACGTATTCAAGAAGAATAAGAATGTAATTGGGAAGATGTACATTAACACCTTCATATTTGGCATACCTTCTTGTTGTGGTTGTTGCATGTTACCTGCTGTCATCATTGTATAAATCAAAATCACAACTGTACACGCCAATGCGAAAATACTTAAATGATCTCCTAAGAAAGGAATATTAAATGGCAACTTAATTAAATCGTCATAAGCTGTTAAATCCTCAGCGAACCAGAAACTTTTACCACGAAGATCGATCATGTTCGGGAAGAATCGGAACAAGGCATAGAATAACGGAACCTGCACCAAAGCTGGAAGACATCCCGCCAATTGGTTAACGCCGGCTTTCCGATAGACTGCCATCGTTTCTTGCTGCTTCTTCATCGGATCCGCATCCTTATATTTTTTATTAACCTCGTCAATCTCTGGACGAATCACCTTCATCATCGCACTCAACTTATGTTGCTTGTACATAACTGGCGAAAGCACCAACTTAACGATAATCGTCATGATGAAAATTGCCCAACCAGCAGGAATTCCCCAAGATGAAATCAAGTTATACATCGGCATGAAAACATGTCTGTTAAGTGATCCAATAAATGACCAACCTAATGGCAAAATTTCATCAAAGTTCTTATTGTAAGATTTTAATAATGGTAAATCCAATGGCATAAAGTACCACTCGAAATCTTGATTAAACTCGCCTCCTGTAAAGGCAACTTGTCCATCGTAAGTGAATTTTTTAAGATATTCTCCAGTTTCGATGTTGTCTTGATAACCTTTAGACTGTGTAAAACCATGTTGCGCTTCGATAACCGCTGCAAAGAATTGTTGTTTAACACCAATCCAGTTAAGCGTTTCTTTAGTTTCGTCCATTTCAGAACGTGCATCGTAATCGTAAGCTTTATAATTGTCAAAAGCATAAGTAAATTCTGTATGCGTTTGCTCTTGTGCACGACCTTTTTCAGACTCTCTAACGTTGTAATTCCATTTGAAAGTCGCATTCTTATCCGAAGTTAAATTTGCTAAACCTTTTGTTCTTACTTTAAAATCTAAAGTATATTTTGGACTTAATGTATAGATAAACTGAATCGTCGCACCACTAAGTTGGCTTGTCAACGTCACCGTATTTCCGGCAACACTTGGTGTAAATACCAAATCTTTTGTGTTAACTATTTTGCCTGCTTTATCTTTAAACTCAAAACCATATTCAGCATTTTTGTTATTGAAAAGGTAAAGAGGTTTATTTTTATTTTTACCGTCGTAAGCGTTGTACTGGTTAAGTCTCACAGAAGACACTTGTCCACCAAGGCTAGAAAACTCTAAGCTAAGCTCATCATTTTTAAGATTAACTTTTTGTATAGCGTTGGGCGTAACATTTGCGTTAAGCTCGGTTGCAGCATTAGCTTTAGCCGCCGTTGTTTGCTCAGTTTTTTTAGCTTGATTAGCGATATTCTCTTGTTCTGTCGAGGCTTGTCTATTTTGGAAATAGAGCATAAAACCTATCAAAAGTAGAGATAGTACACCGAAGCTAATTAACTGATTTTTGTCCAGTCCGTTGTTCTGTTGCATTCGTAATAATTTGAAAATTCTGAATTCGAAATTCGAAAATTTCTAATTCTTTTAATTAAATTTTAAGAGGACAAAAATAAGATTTATTTTTCAGATAACTACTTTTAGCTGACTAATCTTTATCATCCTGATAATAAGACGAATGACCTAAAAAAATACTTTAGGTCATTCATTAATTTTATTTCTTTTTCTTGCTTGCTGCTGTTATCAAAGCTTTGAACAAAGGATGCGGCGTTGCGACCGTCGACTTATATTCTGGATGATATTGTACACCAACATAAAAAGGATGCTCTTTTAACTCGATGGTTTCGGCAAGTCCCGTTTCAGGATTTTGACCAGAAATCATCATGTCTTTATCCTCGAATTCTTTTTTGTAATCAGAATTGAATTCATAACGATGTCTATGTCTTTCCGAAATTGTTTTAGCACCGTAGATTTCCGCTAATTTAGAATTCGGTTTCAAAGCACATTTCCAAGCACCAAGACGCATTGTTCCGCCTTTGTCAACAACATTTTTCTGTTCTTCCATAATCGAAATAACTGGATCAACTGTCGCTGTATCAAATTCAGTACTGTTAGCTTTTGCGTGTCCAAGAACGTTACGAGCAAATTCAACAGTCATAATCTGCATTCCCAAACAAATTCCCAAAGTCGGAATATTGTTAACACGTGCGTATTCTGCTGCTAAGATTTTTCCTTCGATACCGCGATCGCCAAAACCTGGAGCGATCAACATACCATCGATATCTTTAAACGTTTCTTGCAAATTATCTTCCGTCAAATCGCCACTGTAAACCCATTTTACATTAACATCGGTTTCCAAATCAGCACCTGCGTGGATAAAAGCTTCTGCAATCGATTTGTAAGAATCCTGAAGCGATACATACTTCCCAACCAAAGCGATATTAACGCTACGTTTCGGGTTTTTATATTTTTTAAGGAAAGTTTTCCAATCTTTAAGATCGGCTTCTTCATTATAAGGAAGGTTTAATTCTTTAAGAACAACCTCATCGAAATTTTGCTTTTGTAAATCAACTGGCACTTCATAAATCGTGTCCATATCTTTACATTCGATCACGTTTTCTAAAGCAACGTTACAGAATTGCGCCAACTTTGCACGCAAGTCTTTCGGAATTTTATGCTCTGTACGACATACCAAAACATCCGCTTGGATACCGCTTTCCATCAATTGACGAACAGAATGCTGCGACGGTTTTGTTTTTAACTCACCACTTGCAGCCAAATATGGCAACAATGTTAAATGAATCACCATCGAATTATTTTTGCCCAATTCCCACTGCAATTGTCTTACACTTTCGATATATGGCAAAGACTCGATATCTCCAACAGTTCCACCAATTTCGGTGATGATGATGTCGTAATTTTTCTTTGCTAAAATCTTAACGCGACGTTTAATCTCGTTAGTGATGTGCGGAATAACTTGTACCGTTTTGCCAAGAAACTCGCCACGACGTTCTTTTTCGATAACCGTTTGGTAGATTTTACCAGTTGTCACCGAGTTGTTTTGACTTGTTTGGCTGTCAAGAAAACGCTCGTAGTGACCAAGGTCAAGATCGGTTTCGGCACCATCTTCCGTTACATAACATTCGCCATGCTCATACGGATTAAGTGTTCCGGGATCTATATTAATGTAAGGATCAAGTTTTTGGATAGTAACGCTAAAACCTCGTGATTTCAACAAAAGTCCCAAAGAAGCAGAGACAATTCCTTTACCCAGTGAAGAAGTAACACCGCCTGTTACAAAGATGTACTTCGTTTCTTTTTTACTCATTAGATTAGGTTTGTGCAAAGTTAAAGCATACGGACTAGAAAAGCAATTTTAGACTTCTTAAATATTTAATAATTTTAGAGTCAGTTTAAAAATTTTAACGAAGTTTTTTAGTCTTACTGCTAAACAGTCTTTGCTAAATTTTGATGCTCTTTTAAGCTAATTTTTCATTTCATATTTTTGATTTAGCCCGCTAAATCTTTAAATATGAATCAAAAAATTCATATCAAAATAGCTATGAAAATTTTAGCAATAAAATTTAAACAGACTCTTTGTAATGTCTTATTTTAGCCACAAATTTTAAAAGATGAATTTTGACATCCAATCGGACAAAATAATTTCCGAAAGCTTTCTTAATACTGGAAAAACGACTTTTCTAGAAGCTGCACATTTTGTTCAAAATATGGATTATAAAAGGAATCTTGACAAAAATAATATGCTTGCAGTTCTTAATGATAATTTTGGAACTTGTAGCACCAAACATGCTTTGTTAAAACGTTTGGCGGACGAAAATCAAAAATTCGACTTTCAATTAATTTTAGGAATTTTTAAAATGAACGCCGACAATGCACCACAAATTAAAGAAATCTTGGAGCAACATCAACTCGATTACATTCCTGAAGCGCATAATTATCTAAAATGGAATCATCAGATTCTTGACTTTACGAGTCGCACTTGGCGTAAAGAAAATTTTGAATCTCAACTTTTAAAAGAAATCGAAATTCAGCCTGAGCAAATCACAGATTTTAAAGTTAAATACCACCAAAACTTCTTGGAAGACTGGCTCGACCAACATCCTGAAATCCCCTATTCTATCGACGAAATCTGGAAAATTCGCGAAGATTGTATTTTGGCTTTATCGAGAGATTGATTTTCTTATCCGCAGAACTTCTCGATATAAAATTCTTTCAGAATTACACTCGAAGCGACGCCTCATATAATAAAAAGTAGTTTAATCTGAACCAAAGTTGATTAATTTTTAAACTCTAAATGAAAAAGTTCCAGCGGGGGGGGGGGGGGGGGGGGGGGG